>JAOATL010000001.1 GCA_030158125.1 Limnohabitans sp.
CGCCGGACTGTTAATCCGTAGGTCCCTGGTTCGAGCCCAGGTCGAGGAGCCAAAATTAAGAACCCCTTCAGCTGCAATGCTCAAGGGGTTTTTCTTTGGGCTAAGAGATCAAGCACCCAATGCTCTCGGTGCAATTTTGGAGTTACTCTTGAACTTCATCTCGGCAGCCCAAAGATCCAAGGCTTTTTGCATACAAAGCCAGCTCTCTGGTGTACCGCCAACAGCACGCGCAATGCAAATAGTGCTTGACGCCAACCGGACACGATAATTGTCGTCAAACAATTGAGCCAATTGACCCATAAATGGGTCACTTTGATTGATTGAATTGAAGTCAAGCAAGTCTTTCTTTTTCTCGAGCAGGACCGATATTCGGACAAATGCAGTCCAGATCTTTAGGTTGGCAAGTAGCCCTATGGAACATAAAATCTACGAAACGCGAGCTAAATTTGAAAAAAATCATCATCATTGCAGGACCCAACGGCGCTGGCAAAACCACTTTTGCTCGTGACTTTTTGCCGGCTGAAGCCCAAACGCTAAGGTTCATCAACGCAGACTTGATCGCTGCGGGCTTGGCTCCGTTCAATCCTGAATCAGCAGCCTTCAAGGCTGGCCGCCTGATGTTGGAAGAAATTGATGAGTGCGTGGATGCTGGTCACAGCTTTGCATTTGAAACCACGCTGTCCGGTTTGACGTATTTGAAAAAGATAGCCTTGTGGCAGGCCTCGATAACTTCCATGAGCGATACCGCAAGGTTGTGAACTCATGGGCTTTTTATGACAGCTCAGGCATGCACCCTAAACTAATTGACTGGAGTAACAAATGAACACCAAAGACATTCGCACCTCCTCTGATCCAGATTTGGCAGGCTCATACGCGGCCATGGAACGAGCAGCCCGTGCAGCTCAAGATCTTGCTATCAAAACTAACACCGGAATTGTTGTTGCTGTTGATGGCAAGAACGTTGAATTGACTGCAGCTGATTTGATCAAGATGCGTGACCAAGAAGCACAGCAGTCACACCATTGAGCTAAGTTCGAGCCCAGGTCGAGGAGCCAAAATTAAGACCCCCTTCAGCAGCAATGCTCAAGGGGTTTTTCTTTGGGCCCCTCATGCCATCGATGACCTAACGAGCCATGGTGCTGAGGGCCTCTCGGCCTAAGTCTGGATGATCGGTAAAGAAGCCATCCATGCCAGCCTCAATGAAGGCTCTCAGTTGTGCTGTCATGTCACCTTTTGCTGAGGGACCCGATCCCCTGGCCAGTTCTGAAGGCAAAAACTGGTTTTCGGCGCGAAACGTCCAACCATGAACTAGCAAGCCCCGCGCGTGAGCTTCCTTCATCAACTCAGTCGATGGCAGTAAGCGTCGGCCATCGGTTGGCACGATTAGTTGAGTGTGCGCGCCTATGCCATCCGCATAGCCCTTGATGAAATCCAAGCCCGCTGAACGCGCCAAGTCTTGATAGCCACGCGAATCTCCAGTGAGCTGAAAGTCGTAAGGCTTTCCATTGGCGCTCAGAAGCTGAACCAGCCGCATCGACGTACGAGTACGGAGATACTGAAGATTGCTCACTTCAAAAGACTGAATGAAGACCGCCGCATCTCGTTTGTTGCCATATGCGGCGTGCAACTGCGTTAGAAGCAGGTCTTCCATGCGAGGCAAGCCTTTGGCATCGGTGAAACTTTTGAAGTAGCTAGGATGCTTTGTTTCCGGATAAATGCCAATGGTGCGATTCAATTCATGGCTGCGCCGCTGAGCCAATTCAATGACCTCAGCCAGTGTCGGGATGGGATATTGATCGTTGAAAGAATTGTTGGCTAGTCGGAAGTCACGCAAGCGCTCCTGCGCGCGGACATCTGCGCGAAGTTCTGCAGCTGTAAAGTCTTCTGCAAACCAGCCAGCGGTCGGCTTACCATCAAGCTGCTTAATTACAAGTCGATCTGCATACTTATCAAGTTGCCAGACATTGGTACTTGTATCACTGCGATGCAGCGCCGGCTTTCCATCGGCGCTTCGCTTAATGGTGAGTCCGTCAGCCTCCAATTGCACTCTGGCAAGCATCGGTTCATGCCTTGCATGAAGCACGCCATCTTTGCTAAGAACCAGATCGGGCTCGATGAAATCAGCACCTTGATCAATCCCAAGGGCATAGGCCGCCAACGTGTGTTCGGGGCGATACCCTGAAGCACCCCGGTGTGCAATGAGCAAAGGAGGTCGACCATTCAGAGTTTTAAAGCCGACGCTCTGCCCATGAACCATGTCAAAGCTGCACAACGCTGGCAAGACAGATAAAAACGCACGGCGACTTAACATTTCACGTGTCATTGCAATCCTAGTCTATTAACTTTGAACAGGCTCATTCAGAATTTTAGATTTTCAACTGCACCAATGAATCTAACCACGCCAAGGCAGGCGTATTTTGAATGGGCTCACCATGGTTGTAACCATAGGTCATGAGCACCACAGGGCATCCTGCCGCATCAGCCGCTTGCGCATCGTTACTGGAATCGCCAATCATCAGGGTCCGTGCTGGCTGACTCTGTAAGGCCTCACAGGTTTTTAACAACGGCAAGGGGTCGGGTTTTTTACGCTCAAAACTGTCGCCACCAAATACTTTTGAAAAGTAAGGCGCCAGTCCTTTGTCTCTGATGAGAGGCAGGGTAAATGACACGGGCTTGTTTGTGAGGCAGGCCATGGGCAAACCCATTGCTTTGATATGTTCTAAGCCTTCCATGACGCCAGGAAATACATTGGAGAACTCGCCATTGATGCTGAGGTAATGGTGTTCATAGCGCTCCCACACTGGCGTGAACAATTGCTCAACCTCGCGCGCATTGCCAGCCACTTCAGGCAATGCCAGTTGGTGTTTGAGCACCGTGCGAATGAGATGTTCAGAGCCTTTGCCAATGCTGCGCTCAATGAGCGTGCGGTTTGCTGTGGGGACTTGTACGTCTGCAAGGGCGCGGTTTAAGGCAACCTCAAAGTCACCGATGGTGTCGACCATGGTGCCGTCTAGGTCAATCATGACGGCTTGTAAATTAAGTTGTTTCATGGGGTGTACTGCAATGGAAATCGGAAAATCAAACTGCAAAAAGTCTGACTTGGGATGGCGGCAAGCTTAAATTCAAGGGTGTGCCCACAGCCAATTTAGGCAAGCCAGCATAGTGTGCTTGGTCGACAGACAAAGACTGCTGCCCCACCCGCACGCGATAACGCGTCGACTCGCCCATGAATTCGCTGGCCTCAACCGTGCCTTGAATGCGAATGGCGCTCTGATCAGAAGTCGACGTGTTCACGTCCAATTTCACGGCGTGCGGCCTAAAGCTCAGTTGAACAGACTGCCCGTTGGCAAACTTTTTAGAGTCTAGGGCAACTTCGGAGGCCACGGGCAGCGTAACCTGCCCAACACCCATGACATCCAGTTCCAAGTGGTCTGCGTGTTGGCTAATAACTTTGGCATCCAGCATGTTCATGGTGCCTACAAAGTTGGCCACGAAAGCATTCACGGGTTTATCGTAGAGTTCGACGGGAGAGCCCACTTGCTGCACCACGCCTTGATCAAGCACAGCCATGCGGTCGGCGGTGGTCATGGCCTCCTCTTGGTCGTGCGTCACGAAAATGGTGGTAATGCCCAAGCGACGTTGCAGGGCCAAGAGCTCTTGGCGCATTTGGACCCGCAATGTTTTGTCGAGGTTAGACAAGGGCTCGTCCAGCAGCAAAACCTGCGGTTCAATCACAATGGTCCGTGCCAATGCCACGCGCTGCTGTTGTCCGCCCGAAAGTTGGTTGGGTTTGCGCTGACCAAAGGCCGACAAGCCGACCAACTCGAGTGCTGCAGCCACTTTGCTTTGGAGAGTGGCTTTGTCTACTTTACGCTCAACCAAACCAAAAGCCACGTTGTCCCACACAGACAAATGAGGCCACAAGGCATAGCTTTGAAAGACCATGCCAATGTTGCGATCCCACGGCTCTTGTTGGCCAATGTCGCGACCATCAACCAACAATTCACCGTGTTGATGCTTGTTAAAACCTGCAATCAGTCGCAACAATGTACTTTTGCCAGAACCTGACGGACCCAGTAATGCAAAAAATTCACCGGGTTGAATGTCGAGGTTGACGTTTTTGAGCACTTCCGTGCTTCCATAAGCCAAACGGATGTTGCGGCATTGAACGCTGACTTTTTTCATGATGAATGTTCCTTGCGAGGGGCCAAGCGGCTTGCAGTCCGCTCAACCACGCGGTGTGACAAATAGGTGCCAATGGCCACCACCAAGATGGCCAGTACACCGAGAGCCGCGCCGGGTCCACGACCCGCCACACTTTGCATGTACAAATAAATACCGTAACTCATAGGCGCTTGCGAGTCTGCCGATACCAGCATGATGGTGGCCGACAACTCAACAGCGGCTGTGATGAAGCTTGTGACAAACCCAGCCAAGATGCCACCCGTCATCAGTGGCACCAGTACCCTTCGAATGCTGCGCATTTTGTTGGCACCCACACTTTCGGCGGCTTCCTCTAGGGAGATGTGAACTTGCTGCAAAGCGGCCATGCAACTGCGCAAGGCATAAGGCAATCGGCGTACCGCATAGGCCAACATGATGGCCACCCAAGTACCCGTGAGCAAGACATCGGTGCCAGGCACCGTGACACCTTTGAACATGCGCAAGAAGCCAATGGCCAACACAATGCCAGGCACCGCCAGCGATGCAGTAGCAATCCAATCAAGCCATTGGCGAGCAGGCAGTTGTGTGCGCAAGATCAAATAAGCAATGGTGACGCCCAGCAACACGTCCAGCCCTGCAGCCAGTCCGCAGTAAATCAAGGTGTTTTGAATCATGCCGCTGGCATCCTGAAACACCGTGGCGTAGTGTTCAAGTGTGTAGGCGTCGGGCAAAGGCGAGAAGCTCCAAACTTTTGCAAATGACAACAACAAAACACCCAGATGGGGAGACAAGGTGATGAGCAAGATCACGCCAATCCAAAGGTAAGCCAGTGCACTTTCGAAGGGTGAAAGTTGACGGCGCTGAATGCTAGCGCCCCCTTTTTGTAAGGTGGAAAAATCGCGACCCTTCAATGCTCTGGCAGAAGTGACCATAGCGCCAATTGAAAAAACAATCATGAGCACGCTGATGACGTAGCCCATCGGGTCTTCTAGGCCCACTTGTGTGATGCGCAAGTAGGCTTGAGGTGCCAGCATGTTGGTTTGCCCCATCACCAAGGGCGTGCCCAAATCATCAAACACTTTGACAAATACCAAAGACGCACCTGCCACAAAACCTGGCAGTCCGAGCGGAAAAATAACGCGCCAAAACAAGCGCCAACCTTTGCATCCCAGATTCATGGCAGCCTCTTCCATGGCGCCGTCAATGTTGCGCAGGGCAACGGTGAGGTTCATGAGAATGAAGGGGAAGTAATGAATGGCCTCCACAAAGATGACGCCATTGAGACCTTCCATGATGGGCAGCGTAAAACCAAACGCATCGTTGAGCAATAAATTCAAGGTGCCCGAGCGTCCAAAAATGAGTTGCAGTGCCACAGCGCCCACAAAGGGCGGCATGATGAGTGGCAGCACTCCCAAGGTTTGAATGAGAAGCGCGCCTCTAAAATCAAACCGAACTGTGAAGTAGGCCAAAGGAACTGCAATCAGCGCGGCAAAAATAGCCGACATCACAGCCACATACAGGCTGTTGATGAATGACTCACGCATCAAGTCTTGCGAAAAGAATGCGCTGAAATGTCCGAGTGTGAAACTGTTGTCGCCGTCTAAAAAAGCCGTGATAAAAACCCGCGTGACGGGCAATGCAAAAAACAGCAGCAGGAAAACCAACACCAAGCCACCGGCCAGCCAAACACCTGGTCGCACATCAGCCCACCCAGTTTGAGGCCGTGCTGTTCCTTGCGGCTTCATGGCCGCCTGCCCATTCATCGACATGGTGTGGACCTAGGGCTTACTTGACGGCGGCCAAGGCTTGATCTGCCAAGCTCTTTGCACGCTCGTAGTTTTGGCGTGCACTGTTGTTCCAGTAGTTTTCCAAACCCGTCACGCTTTTACTGACGGCCGCATCCTTTTTGTTGGCGGCAAACAAAGCCAAGAATTCTTTGTCAGCCGCTTTCTGTGCATTGACCACAGGACTGAAAGCAGCTTCACGGGCTTGCTTGATGAGATCTGCTGCATTGGCGTTGGGCTTTTTGGCCAAAGCAGCTTCAGCGGCATGAATGGCCTTGGTTGCGGCTTGCAGTTCTTTCAAGCGGAAGGTGATGGTTTGGTCAAACAAGGCAGAGACCACGTTGTAGCGGGCTTCAGACAAGTCGGAGTTGAACTGAACCTTGGCACGCTTGGCAATTTCAAAGGGGTTTGGGTAACCCGCTGGCGTCTTGCCGCCCATGGCTTCGGGTGGCAAGATGGGCAAGCGAGAAATTTTGGGGTTGTAGAGCAACTCTTGCCCTTGTTGTGACACGGTGTAGCTGATGAACTTTCTTGCCTCAGATGCATTTTTGCTACCTGCAACCAAGGCGATATTGGCTGGCACAACTGCAGTGACATCGGGGTACACAAACTCCACTGGGAAGCCGGAATACTTGCCAGCCAAGCCAAAGAAGTCAATCACCAGGCCAATGCCAAACTGGCCATTGTTGACACCATCGGGCACACCAAAACTGCGCTCGGTGATGGCCGCACTGTTGCCAGAAATTTGCAGCAATTGACGCCAGCCTTTTTCCCAACCTTCACCTTGCAAAAGTGTTTCGACGGTTAAATGGGTGGTGCCAGAACGTGAGGGTGAGCTCATGGCCACGTGGCCAAAATACTCGGGCTTGATCAGATCGGCCCACTGCTTTGGCGCGGGCACTTTGTTGGCCGCCATGTAACGCGTGTTCCACATCAAGCCATAACCGGCCAAGGCTTGGCCTAGGTACATGTTGTCGGGCGCATTGATGGGATAGGCGCCCACTTTGGCGGGAGTCGCTTTGTTGGCCAAGTCGCCAATGCGTTCAAGCAATTTAAGACCAGACATTACTTCAAAGGCATCGGGTGCGGAGGCCCAGAACACATCGGGTCGTTGGCCTACAGGCAATTCGCGAACATATGAAATACCTTGCACCGTGTTTTTGTTCAAGATCTCAATCTTGATATCGGGGTTGGCTTTTTCAAAGGCTGACTTGTAGATTTGTGTCAGCTCTTTAGGGAATGAGGTGATAACAGTCACAGTTCCGGCGTTTGCTAACTGAGCGCCAGAACCCAGCAGTGTCAGGGCTGCGGCCAAAATAGTTTGCGAGATTAAATTTGAATTCATTAGCGGGACTTATAAAGATTGACTGAAAAAAATGATGTTACTGCCATAGGCACTGAATGACTACTCAGAATTACGATAATCCATGAAAGTTGAATTCTGCATTTTTTCTTTCTAAATGATCAAGATCCAACGATACCGCCATCGATTTTTCGAATGGCCACTAAAGATGATCGTGGGCGCCCATTGGTCGCATAGTCAGGCCAATTGGAATATTGGGTGGGGTTGGCAGGATCGCTTCGATCGGATGGCGTCTCCCCGGGGTGTTGAATGCTGACAAACATGGTGGTGCTGTCCGGGGTTAAAGCAACGCCCGTCACCTCACAGTTGGTTGGCCCTGTTAAAAATCGCCGGGTTTCGCCCGTAGCGGTGTCACAAGCCAACATTTGATTGTTACCAATCCGCGCCAACTCACCTTTGTACATTTGTGTTGCATGAGCATCGGTTTGAATCCACAGAACACCTTGCTTGTCAAATGTGATGCCATCTGGACATGCGTAAATATCGCCTTTGATATTGCCTTTTGCGTCGGTTCGCTGGTTGTTAGGGTCACCAGCCAAAACCAAATGGTTCCATTCAAATGTGCGACCGTCAAAATCATTCTCATCCTTCCATCGAATGATCTGTCCCATCACGTTATTTGTCCTAGGGTTTGCTGCATCGACACCAGGTCTGCCAGGGGCACCTCGTTGGCTGTTGTTTGTCAGGGTGCAATAGACCCAACCAGATTGTGGATCAATGGTGAGCCATTCAGGACGGTCCATTTTGGTAGCGCCTAACAAGTCACTGGCTTGTCTTGATTTAATGAGCACTTCACCTTGATCTGCAAATCCGTTGGCGGCAGTGAGAGGGCCTTGGCCATGCACCATGGGAATCCATTGGCCTTTGCCATTGGCATCAAACCTTGCGACATGCAACACGCCATGGTCTAGCAAATCTTTGTTGGCCTGAGCCTGAGTCATGCCATTGCCAGCTTGTTTAATTTTGTCGCGACTGACAAATTTATAAATGTACTCAAAGCGCGCATCTTCGCCTGAATAAACAACGGCTCTACCATCTTTTGTAACACCCACCCAAGCACCTTCGTGCGCAGCGCGACCCAATGCCGTCCGTTTGACAGGTGTGCTGTTTGGATCCATAGGGTCCAATTCAACCACCCATCCGAATCGGTGAAACTCATTTGGATTTTTTTGCAAATCAAATCTTGGGTCATGCTTGTCCCAAGCGTAAAAACCAGACTTGGGTGCCCCCCAGCGTTGTTGATCTTTGGTCGGCTTGTCTCCTGCTCCAAAATAAAAAGCAAAGTTTTCTTCACCAGACAGATAAGTGCCCCAGGGCGTTTTGCTGCTCGCGCAATTGTTCAAAGTTCCTAAAACCGTAACGCCTTGTGGATCGGCCGATGTGCGCATCAAGGCATGTCCTGCCGCGGGTCCAGCCACTCTAAAGGGTGTGCTCAACGTCACGCGACGCGCATAGGGCGATGGGCGAACCATGTCCCAACGGCCGTTTTTCATTTCAACTTCAATGACCGATAAACCATGCGCGTTTTGGGCTTTGCGCACCTTCTCTGGATTCATCTGGTTGAAACCGCCGACATGCAACAAGCCGTCGTCGGTGTACTCATGATTGATCGCCAGCAAGCCGCGAGTCGAACCTTGCAAAGGAAAAAACGCCAAACCATCGTGGTGCATGCCCATTTGCACAGCCTGATCTTCTGCCGTGTTGCTGCCATCCATTTTGAAGGCAGGCATACGACCTGCTATGCCCACGGGCTCACCCCAAGGGGCCAAAGGCATCGCCGTGTAGCCTTCTGGCACGACCAACTTATCGCCCATACCAGCTGGAATGGGCTTGAATCCAAGTTTCTTTTGAGGTCCTGAAAGCACTGCGCAGCCCGCCAAGGGCGCCATGACCGATGCCAATGAAACAACAACGCCGCCTTTTAGAAAAGCCCTTTTAGAAGTTTCAATCACCTCATGAATGCTTAGATTTGAAGAGAGGTTACTGTCTTCCATCACACTAAAGTCTTTGGCCATGGTCCATCAAATTGAAATAAACATTCCTAACCTTAACATTTGCAGAAGTAATTTGGGTCAGGCACTAGGGTTTGTATCAATGCACGTACTGCGTTTAGGCATCAAAACTTTTATCTGTAACTGGGTCAAGCCAAGGTCGAGGGGCCATTAAAAGAACCCCGAGTAATCGTTCAGGGCATTTGTCATTGTTCAAACAAATCAAAGTTCCAACATGGTTTTCAAGAATGCGCTTTTCCATTCCATTTTTTGTTGAATACATTTTTTACCCGCCACAAATAAATTGCGAACTTCAAATGAAGGCGTAGAAAAAATCATTGCATCCATCAAACGTTCAACCGGCACACCCAGCAGCGCATGCGAATCCAAGTCAATTTCTACCAAGTCTGCACGTTGGCCTAAAGCGATACCTGACAAAGGCAAACCAGCAGCCTGTGAACCGCCTTGAACGGAATTTTCAAACAACACTTGACCCGTTGAGCCGAGCCCATTGAGATGCAGCAAACTGACATTGCGTTTGCGCAATGACAATCGACATCCGTACTCTAGCAAACGAAGTTCTTCAGCCCAATTGCGGTTGACATGACTGTCTGTACCAATAGACCATCGCATTTTTTGAAGAAGGCCTTCGGGTAGATCAAATAAACCATCACCCAAGTTTGCTTCAGTGGTGGGGCACAAAACGACAGAAGCTTGCTGCACTTGGATGCCTCTTATTTCTGGAACGGAGGTATGTGTGGCGTGAACCAGATTCCACCGCGCATCCATATTGGCGTGCGCAAGCAACCATTCAACTGGGCGCAGACCTGTGTGCGCAACACAATCTGCAACTTCCTTCGTTTGCTCGGCCACATGAATGTGCACTGGTGCAGTACCACTACTAGAAGTTAAGTTAAGAATCTCTATTTCAGCAACAGCTCTAAGCGAATGAATTGCAACACCAGAGGTCAAGCAAGCTTGCTTGCCGCTTGCGTTGGCATACTCAATGACGGATTGCTGTATGCCCAGAATAGACTCTGGCGTGGAAGCAAACCTCCTTTGCATAGAGTTCAAACCAGGCTGACCAAAGCCCTGATTCATGTAGAGTGTAGGCAGCATGGTTAAGCCAATACCCACCTTTTCAGCAGCGCGAACCAAGGCCCAAGTCATCTCAGCAGCATCGGCGTAATTTTGCCCATCTGGGTTGCGATGCAAATAGTGAAACTCACAGACATGTGTATAGCCGCTTTGCAGCATTTCGCTATAAAGCCACGTGGCGATTGCCTCCAAATGATCAGGCCCAACGCGCAGCGCCACTCGGTACATGCGATCACGCCAACTCCAAAAATCATCACCAGATTGCGAACTGTGTTCAGTCAATCCAGCAATGGCTCTTTGAAACGCATGGCTGTGCGCATTCACCAGGCCTGGTACGACACACCCAAGCTGCTCGGCACCAGAAGTCTCTGCCGGGGCTGCATTCGGCTGAATACGCTTCCAGAAACCCTGCGTATCCGACTCTAAAAGTACATTGGCAGCCCAGGCACCATCAACCCAAGCCCAGTTCGCTTTGTATTTCATAGATTCAATGATTTAACTTGGTTCAGTGCCGCAAGCATCATCTTGTGCAGCAGGGGCTGAACTTGTGCTGCCAATTGGGGTTGGTAGTCATAAGGCGGCAGTTCGCTCATGTAGATAGATTGACATTTTTCAAGTTGAACGGCATGAATGCCTCCTTGAGGATTGCCATAGTGACGTGTGATGTAGCCACCTTTAAAGCGTCCATTGAGAACATGTGTAAATTGGTCTTGCTGTTCGCAGACGCTCATCACGGCCTGCCCAACAGACTCCGCAGCGGCCAAACCGTTTGCCGTACCCACGTTCAAATCTGGCAATTTGCCTTCAAACAGCCACGAAATTTCACCTCTGATGCTGTGCGCATCCCACAACAGAACATTAGAGTGCAATGAACGGAGCCTGCGCAATTCCATTGCAAGGGCTTGGTGATAAGGCTGCCAGTATGTTTCTAGGCGACGCAATTTTTCTGCGACATCTGGCTCGCGGCCCTCTTTGTAAAGCAAATCACCCGTGAAAAAGCGTGTGGGGCACAGCTCTGTGTTGGATGCGCCTGGATACATGGGCGCATCATTAGGGGGCCGATTTAAGTCAATCACATACCGAGAAAATACGGGCGTCAAAATACTGGCACCCATGTCTGTTAAAAAATTGTACAAATGGTTCAAATGCCAATCTGCGTCCTCCACTAAATGCGCGCGTGGAACATAGTTAGGCTTTAACGCTTCTGGCAAGCTGGTTCCCAAGTGGGGCATGCTCACAAGTAAGGGCGATGTGCCTTGGTGCAAATAAAATGTCGGTGTCATTTTTAAAATATGTGTGTGTTCGAAGTTGTTGCGCGAATCTGTCCGCCCCATACAGTTGACAAACACGGGTTGGATCCAAATGCATAGGCCAGCTCGGCGGGATGACTGACATCCCACAAAACAAAATCGGCACATTGATTTGCAGACAATACGCCACGATCTTTCAACCCTAATGCCTGAGCGGCTATTCGAGTCACCCCAGCCAACGCTTCTTGTGGCGTCAAGCGCATGAAGGTGCATGCCATGTTCAACATCAGCAATAGAGATGTGCAGGGTGAGCTACCAGGGTTTGAATCCGTAGAGATTGCCATGGGTACTTTGTGTTGCCTCAAAAGCTCTATGGGCGGCAGTTTGGTTTCACGAATAAAGTAGAAAGCACCGGGCAACAACACCGCCACAGTACCCGCCCTGGCCATCGCAGCTGCGCCCTCCTCGTTCAGCCATTCCAAATGATCGCAACTCAATGCACCATACTGTGAAGCCAAGGATGCGCCGCGACTGTTTGTCAGTTGTTCTGCATGTAACTTCACAGGCAAATTCAATCGTTGCGCTTCTTTAAAGACTTTTTCAGTCTGTGCATACGTAAAACCAATTCGGTCACAGAAAGCGTCGACAGCATCGATCAAACCTTCAGCCTTCAGGGGTTCGATCATGGCGACCACGGCATCGATGTACGCATCTGATTTGTCTTGAAATTCTGGCGGTACGGCATGTGCCCCTAAAAAGGTATTTTGGATTTGAACCAAGTTATCCTTTGCAAGTTGCCGTGCAACTCGCAAACACTTAGCTTCGTCCGCCAGTGACAAGCCATAGCCCGATTTGATCTCAAGTGTGGTCACGCCTTCGTTCAGAAGATGGTTCAGACGTTTTTTCGCAGATTTGTAGAGTTGCGCTTCCGTTGCCAAACGTGTGGCTTCGACTGTAGATTTAATTCCACCACCAGCACGTGCAATGTCTTCGTAGCTTGCGCCATTCAAACGCAATTCAAACTCATTGGCACGGTGTCCGCCATAGACCAAATGTGTGTGGCAATCAACCAAACCGGGTGTTATCAGTGCATTGCGTGCGTCGTGTATCGCTGCACCATGACGGTATTGAGCAGGCATATCTGTGCGGGGCCCCACCCATGCCAAATACTCACCCTCAATGACGAGCGCGCCATCATCAATCAAACCATAGTTAGCATCTTGGCCTGCTTGCAGGGTTGCAAGTCGTGCGTTTTCCCAAATCTCAAAACTCATGGTGAACACTCCATTTGAATCAACAGCACATGCATGTCATGGAATTCGATCTGAACGTCCTGCTCAAGTGTGACCCAATACAAAGACATTTTGTTCAATTCTTGTCTTTGTTGATTGAGCACGAAATGTCCTCCTTCTTCTACAACAAAGACAGCCAAAGTGGTTTTTGCCTTGAATTTTTGGGCAAAAGTTAAGCGGTTGATCCGGGCCATGTTGGCTGTTGCACCCTGAACCATGAGATTGAAATCCAGGGTGGGACCGGCTGTGAGAGAACAATCACAGGGCGTATCGCCGGAGAACTGAATGACGGGATCCAAGGGCCCTAAGTCAATTTTATGATTGGGAAACGCCAGAGTAACACCGGCACCGTTGAGTACAGCAAACCACCGGTCTACGCCTTTGAATTCAGAAAACGGCCCATCGCTGTCAATCCGTGCGACAGACATTCTAAAAACCCATTCCGACGAATTAGGCCAACACACCAAAGCTTGCGTAGTACCACCGCCATTTTTCCAGGGACTCGCGGGAACATCCCGAAGCCTTACTTCATGCCAATCTTGCAGGCGCGTCATTGAAAGGCACCTTTAAAACTGTAACGACTAGCAGGATAAACAAGGCGAGCCAATGATGCGACCTGATTAGAACTGACAGTGGTTCGAACCATGACCAAACAGGCTTGTGACGTTTTAATTTTCAAATGTTGTGCTTCCAAGTCAGATGGCAAAGCTGCTTCAATTGAATATGCCGCACTGGTGACCGGAACCACGTCCAACAAATGACGCGTAGGTGTCGTCTTAGAAAAATCAGTGGACAAATAGTGAGGCGCCAATTCTGGATTGACGTAGCGATCCTCAAATTGGAGTGGAACCCCATTTTCTAAGTGAACCATGATGGTGTGGAATAACAAACTTTTATCTGGCAGATTGAAGCAAGTCGAAAGCGCCTTGTTGGCCTTTATTTTCCCAACAAATATGACTTCTGTGCCGTGCACATGACCTCGTTCTTCAATCTCTTCTTGAATGTCACGAATTTCAAGCTTTGAAGAGACTTGGTCAATTTCAGCGACAAATGTGCCGGATCCCTGCACGCGCCTAACTACACCTTCTGCCATCAGTTCTCGCAGCGCACGGTTCACGGTCATGCGACTGACACTGAACTGGTGCATGAGCGCACTTTCGCTGGGCACAGGATCACCAGCAACCCATGCACCATTCTTGATTTTGGTGCAAATGAAAACTTTGACTTGCTCGTAAATGGGTACTTTTTCAAGATTCATATTCTAGAGAATACTACGATTGACAGAAGTTGTATAGACAACTAGGATGAACTTACTTTCAGTCAAATTGATAATCTTTTTCACCATGACAGCCTCTACAAAAACGAACCCTCCACTCAGAAAAGCACGCCCCGTCAGAGCACCACGCGGAACTGAAATCAGTTGCGCCAGTTGGGAAATTGAGGCAGCCTATCGAATGATTCAAAACAACCTCGATCCCGAAGTTGCAGAGAATCCCGATGAATTGGTGGTTTACGGCGGCATTGGAAAAGCAGCCCGAAACTGGGATTGCTTCGAAGCCATTTTGGAGTCGCTGAAAAAATTAATGCCGGATGAGACTCTGCTCATTCAGTCGGGTAAACCCGTAGGTATTTTCAAAACACACACTGGTGCACCACGTGTCTTGTTGGCCAACTCAAATTTAGTGCCCAAGTGGGCTACTTGGGAACATTTCAACGAACTCGATCGTGCAGGACTCATGATGTACGGCCAAATGACTGCCGGCAGCTGGATTTACATTGGCAGTCAAGGCATTGTTCAAGGCACGTACGAGACCTTTGTTGAAGCCGGCAGGCAACACTTCAATGGCGATTTATCGGGTCGATGGATTTTGACAGCAGGCCTGGGTGGCATGGGGGGCGCACAACCTTTGGCCGCCACCTTTGCAGGCGCATGTTCACTGAACATTGAGTGTCAGCAATCGCGTATCGACTTTCGCTTAAAGACAAAATATGTCGACAAACAAGCCGCCACAGTTCAAGAGGCACTTGACATGATTGCATACCATACGGCTCGCAAAGAAGCCGTGTCTATTGCGTTGTGCGGCAATGCGGCCGAACTATTGCCTCAACTGGTTGCCATCGCCAAACAGGGCGGCATGCGCCCCGACATCGTCACTGACCAAACATCCGCACATGACATCATTAACGGTTATTTGCCACTTGGCTGGACCCTAGAAGACTGGCGTGCAGCGCAAAAAGATCCTAGCCGCCATGCAGAACTCACGCAGGCTGCAGGTGAGTCATGTGCCACTCATGTAAAGGCCTTGTTGGCATTTCATGAAATGGGCATTCCCACCGTTGACTACGGAAATAACTTAAGGCAAGTTGCCAAAGATTATGGTGTCGAGAACGCCTTTGACTATCCAGGCTTTGTACCTGCTTATATTCGTCCTCTTTTCTGCCAAGGCATCGGTCCATTTCGCTGGGTTGCACTGAGTGGCGACCCAGAGGATATTTTAAAAACCGACGCCAAAATGAAGGCGTTGTTTCCCCATCACAAGCACTTACACCGTTGGCTAGATATGGCACAAGAGCGCATCAGTTTTCAGGGCTTGCCTGCGCGCATTTGCTGGATTGGCTTAGGCGAACGACATTTGGCAGGGTTGGCCTTTAACGAAATGGTTCGCAATGGCGAGCTCAAGGGGCCAATAGTCATCGGCCGAGACCATTTAGACAGTGGCTCTGTTGCTTCACCCAATCGAGAAACAGAAGCCATGATGGATGGCAGTGATGCTGTCAGTGATTGGCCCTTATTGAACGCGCTTCTAAACACAGCCAGCGGTGCCACGTGGGTCAGCTTGCACCACGGCGGTGGTGTCGGCATGGGTTACTCGCAACACTCGGGCGTTGTCATTGTTTGTGACGGCACTCAGGCAGCTGATGAGAAGCTATCAAGGGTTTTGTTTAACGACCCCGCCACAGGCGTCATGCGCCATGCCGATGCAGGTTATGACCTGGCCAAAGAATCGGCCAAATTAAACAATTTGCAATTGCCTATGTTGATCTGATTTTTTCTGATTCATTTTCCCGCCGTATTTTTTTTCATTTTTTATTTACCAAGGAGCTCGCATGAAACAACTCGTTACCTTCGCTTTGGCCTCAACCCTAAGCTGTGTTGCACTCGCCCAAGAAACCAAAGTGAGCATTGCGCTCTCTGGCTGGACGGGGTTTGCCCCGCTGACGCTTGCCAAAGAAGCTGGCATTTTTAAGAAAAATGGCCTGGATGTCACCTTGAAAAAAGTGCCACAAAAGGATCGTCATTTGGTCTTGGCGTCAGGCGATGCGCAATGCGCAGCCACTACAGTTGAAACGTGGATTGCTTGGAATGCCAACGGCGTTGCCACAACTCAAATTTTTCAGCTTGACAAGAGCTTCGGTGCCGATGGCATGGTTGTTAAAAACGACATTGCCAAAATTACAGACCTCAAAGGCAAAACAGTTGCAGCGAGCGCCCCTGGAACAGCCCCCTTCTTCACACTGGCCTGGATGCTGAAAAAAAATGGCATGTCGACCAAAGACGTCAAGATTGTGAACTTAGAGCCACAACCAGCAGCCAACGCAATGATTGCAGGCAATGCTGGCATTGACGCCGCCATGACGTATGAGCCCTACCTTGGCGCTGTGCGTGCAAAGCCTGAAGCCGGCAAGATCATTGCCACAACACTTGACTACCCCATGATCATGGACACCTTCGGCTGCGTGCCTAAATTCTTGTCTGACAATCCCAAGGCTGCAAAAGCCATTGCAGACAGTTACTTCGAAGCCATTGAAATGATCAGCAAAGAACCTAAGAAAAGCTTTGCGATCATGGGAGCTGATGTGAAACAAACTGGAGAGGCATTTGAAGCCAGTCAGAAGTATTTGCGCTGGCAAGATCGTGCTGCAAATCTGAAGTTTTTCAGTGGCGAGCATGCGCAATTCAGCAAAGAAGCGGCAGATTTACTTTTAGAAGCAGGCATCATCAAACAATTACCCGACATGAGTAAATTGGCTGATACGCGCTTTATCAAATAAGAAACATGCGCCCATTGCAACCTGTATCACCTGGCGCCAAAGTGGCGCTGGGTATTTCATTCTTTGTTGTGTTCTTCGCTGTGTGGGCATTTGCCACATTGGGGGGCTACGTTTCAAAGACATTTTTGGCTGATCCGATCACGATGGTCAGATCGGGTATTGATCTCTTGGTCAACCAAGGATTTGGATTTGACATTGGCATGACTGTTTGGCGTGTGTTGGGCGGCTTTTTTATAGCGGCCATTCTGGCCATTCCAATTGGTGTTTTGATGGGCGCCTACAAACCCATCGAAGCATTTTTGGAGCCCTTCGTCAGCTTTGCCAGGTACCTTCCTGCTTCTGCCTTTATTCCACTCCTCATTTTGTGGGCAGGCATTGGTGAAACTCAAAAATTAGCGGTCATCTTCATTGGATCATTCTTCCAATTGATCCTGATGATTGCGGTCTCTGTGGGCAACACCCGGCGTGATTTGGTTGAAGCCGCTTACACGCTTGGCGCAAAAGACAGCGGTGTCGTAACACGCGTGCTATTACCAAGTGCATCCCCAGAATTGGCCGAAACCTTGAGAATGGTTTTGGGTTGGGCATGGACTTATGTCATTGTGGCCGAGCTCATTGGCGCTTCAAACGGCATTGGTCACATGATCACCGATAGCCAAGCTTTAATGGCCACTGATCAAATTATTTTTGGAATCATCGTCATTGGCTTGATCGGCTTGATCACAGATATTGCCTTCAAATCCTTCAACCGGTGGCTCTTCCCATGGGCACGTTTAAGTTAAAAAATGTCCATCCTTCACATCTCTCAAGTTAGCAAAACATTCAACACGCAAGGTTCAGTGACACAAGCACTGACGGCTACCGACCTGACTGTTGAAGAAAATGATTTCATTACCATACTGGGGCCTTCTGGTTGCGGCAAATCGACTCTACTGCGGATGGTTGCGGGTCTAGATACGCCGTCATCGGGTGAAATAGAACTAGAAGGCGTTCGAGTCACTGGGCCTGGCCCTGATCGCGGCATGGTGTTTCAAAGCTACACCCTCTTCCCATGGCTGAACATTTTAGAAAACGTGTGTTTTGGATTGCGTGAAAAAGGCTTGCCTATTTCAGAGCAGCATGACATTGCGCATCAATTCTTAAAAAAAGTGGGCCTGCAAGACTTTGCAAATCACTATCCCAAACAACTGTCTGGTGGCATGCAGCAAAGAACTGCATTGGCACGTGCACTGGCCAATGACCCACGCATCTTGCTGATGGATGAACCCTTTGGCGCCCTCGACCATCAAACACGAGAATTGATGCAAGAGTTACTCCAGGATATTTGGCAATCCGAGAAAAAAACAGTTTTATTTGTCACCCACGACATTGATGAAGCCATCTTCATGGGAAATCGTGTCATGGTGATGAGTGCAAGGCCAGGTCGCATCAAATGCGATTTACCTATTGCCCTACCCTACCCTCGCCATTATTCGGTCAAGACTTCCCCAATGTTTTCAGAACTCAAAGCCAGGCTGACAGAAGAAATTCGCATTGAAGTTAGGCGAGCAAGCGGGCTCGAATAAGTCACGGTGACAGTTGTTGTGTTCTTGCTTTGAAGGCGCTAATCATGATTTCATCTACAAGTCACCCATTGGTTTTAACGCCAGGACACCTAACGATTGAGCAACTGAAGTTAATTCATCAGAATCAGCAGTTCATTGCATTGCAAGATGGCTGCAGACCGGCCATTCGCAAGAGTCAACTGTTGGTGGAAGCTTATGCCAATGGTGATGACCCCGTATACGGTGTCAACACCGGTTTTGGCAAACTGGCCAACCAACGAATTAACAAAGCGCAACTGCAGACCTTGCAGCTGAACTTAATTCGCTCACACAGCGTGGGTGTAGGTGAGCCTCTTTCTGCACCCATCATTCGACTCATGATGGCAACCAAAGCAGCCAGCTTGGCACGCGGCCATTCAGGTGTTAGAGACATCGTCATCGATACGCTATTAGCTGTTCACAATGCAGGTTTGATACCTGACGTACCTTCGCAAGGCTCTGTCGGTGCATCTGGTGATTTGGCGCCGCTTGCGCACATGACATTGGCATTACTCGGAGAAGGTTATATCTGGGTCAATGGCATCAAAAGGCCTGCACTTGATGCACTCAATGAGGCGGGCATTGCACCCTTAACCTTAGAAGCCAAGGAGGGTTTGGCCCTCATCAACGGCACCCAAACATCAACTGCATTGGCTTTGCATGCCCTCTTTCGTTTTGAACCTGTATTTGATGCCGGTTTGCTGATTGGCGCTCTTACCATCGATGCTACGCGCGGCAGTGATGGGCCTTTCGACGCACGTATTCACGAATTACGCGGACAACTCGGACAAATTGAAGTGGCCAGGGTGTACCGAAATCTACTGATTGGCAGTGAGATCAGAAACTCACACCGCGAAGGCGATGATCGGGTACAAGACCCTTACTGCCTCAGATGTCAGCCACAAGTGGTGGGTGCCTGCCTTGATCAAATCAAGCACGCCATAAAAATCTTAACCATCGAAGCGAATGCAGTCACAGACAATCCACTTGTCTTTGCCGACGACGGCGTGATGTTGTCTGGCGGTAATTTTCATGCTGAACCGGTTGCGCTTGCTGCCGATGGCCTGGCGTTGGCCATTGCAGAAATTGGGGCAATAGCAGAAAGACGCATTGCCATGCTGATTGACAGCAATGTTTCGCAACTTCCCCCCTTCTTAACCAAAGATGCGGGACTTAACAGTGGCTTCATGATTGCTCATGTGACCGCTGCTTCCCTAGCATCAGAGAACAAGTCATTGGCACATCCTGCTAGCGTGGACAGCTTGCCTACCAGCGCAAACCAAGAAGACCATGTCAGCATGGCCACCTTTGCAGCAAGGCGTCTGCAAAGCATGGTTAGCAATACGGCTTATATCCTCAGTATTGAGTGGCTGGCTGCTGCACAGGGCATAGAGTTTCTGAGGCCTTTGCAAACTTCAGAAGCGCTAGAAAATGCAATGAGTATTTTGAGAAAGCAAGTTTCATTCATGGATCAAGATCGTTGGTTATCACCTGATATTGAGGCAGCGGCCATCCTAGTCAACAGCGGGCAGCTTTCTAAACTCTTGCCAAATTTTCATTTAGTTGAAGAGATGCATTGAGCTGCAAATAAAAACCAACGTAAAACGCAGCTCACCGAGACAAGTCAATGTTGTACCTGAACATCGCCGGGTTGTAGATACTTTGCTCGCAATGCAAGGCTTGTTCGTCATGGGCAAACACTGTTTTTTCCACTTTCAGAACAGCAGCAGGCGATGTCAAACCCAACTGTTGAATTTGCACTGGCGTTGCCAAAGCAGAGGTAATTTCTACAGAGGCACGCGCCAACCGAATGCCATGTGTTGCTTCGTAAAGCGTTAGCAAGTCGGCTGTTTCCAATGAATCGCGTGTCAAGCCTTTCGCCGCCATTGGGTTAAGCCAGATGTGATTGATAGACAAAGGCTTGTTGTCCACGTAGCGCAAAGTTTGAAGTGCCATGCAGTGCTGTTTAGCGCCTAACCCCAAAAGGGTACGAATGCTTGGCGGGGCTTGTAATTTTTTCCACATGAGCACCTGCGTACGCACTTGCATCCCCTGATGCCCCAATGCTTCGGTCAAACCTTGCAATCGCGTGAGCTCCTGCCGCACTTTTCCTGGAGAAACAAACGCGCCTTTTCCTTGCATTCGGACGATCAATCCTTCTGCAGTTAGATCGGCCAGGGCTTGGCGCACGGTGATGCGACTCACGCCATGCATTTTCCCCAGTTCATTTTCACTGGGCAATTGATCTCCCGTTTTCAAATCTCCAGCATGAATTTGACTGCGAATGAACTCACGCAATTGACTGCTAAGGGTCAAGCCAGCATCACTTAGATTCGCAGGAACGATTTTTGCTTTACTTGTCATGACATGTTATAACGTGTTGATCGCTCGCCATTTTGGTGCCTTTTCCTTCAGACTAGGAGTTTCTGATGCCCTCTTTTGGTTTTCCAACCCGCCGTTCGGCGCTTGCCCTGTTGATTGCAGTAACCAGTACCGTTGCTTCTGCGCAAGTTGCAAATTATCCAAGCAAACCCGTCACCGTGATTGTGCCATTCGCAGCAGGCGGCAGCGTTGACTCTGCTGCACGTGTGGTGCTGCAATCCTTGAGTGAACGAACCAAACAATCCTTTGTTGTAGAAAATGTGGCGGGCGCCGCAGGCACGATTGGTACGCAAAAAGTTGTGCGCGCAAACAACGATGGTTATACATTGTTGTTTGCAGTTGCCAGTCCAATCAATGTTGCACCCGTGGTGAAACCATCGATGGTTCAATACAACGCGCTTAAAGAGCTCACACCCATTGCCACTGTCGCCAGTTCCCCCTTTGTGCTCATTGCAAACAACAAGCTGCCAGCCAACAATGCCGCTGAATTGTTGGCCCTGGCCAAAAAAGAACCCGGTAAATTGAATTACGGCACAGACGGCGTTGGCACGTCTATGCATCTGACCGCTGAAATAATCAAGCTCAACGCTGGCATTGATGTGCTACACGTGCCCTACAAAAACGGCCCACAAGTCCTGACCGAATTGTCTGCAGGCCTAATCGAACTTGCTGTGATGCCCATTTCACTGGCGCAGCCATTTATCAAGGACGGAAAAGTCAAGGCAATCGGTGTGACTTCCAAAAACAGATGGCCATCTATGCCCAGCATACCTGCGCTGTCTGAAACACAAGGTCTTCAAAAGTTGGACGAAGATTCTTGGTATGGCATGCTTGCGCCTGCTGGGACACCCGCGGCCATCGTTGAGAAAATTGCCACGGCTTTGCGTGATGCTTTAAAAGATCCCGTCTTGGTAGAAAAAATGACGCAAGCAGGACTTAAGCCCATGAGCGTTGATGGCGCGGCGTTTGCCAACCTCTTGCAAAAAGAGCGGGACAACCTGGTCGCTGCCGTTAAAGCAGCGGGCATCAAGCCGGAATAAGCATGCTGGCGTTGATAGGCGGATGGTTGCTGATAGTCTTGGCGGGAATTGCCATTGGCGCCACTTCCATTGGCGGGGTGATTGTGGTCCCGGCACTCACAGCCCTGTTGGCAATGACTTTGCCAACGGCGCTGGCCGTGTCCAGTTTGGCTTTTCTGGCCACAGGGCTTTGGGCCCTCCTGCATGAAAAGTCAAACAGCCTGTCAACTTTGTTGGCCAATGCACCGCTTATGATGTCGGCGTTGGTCGGTGCGTTCATGGGTGCGTACGGCGCGGACCTTGTGCCAATCCAATGGGGCCGATTGTGGGTAGGATGCCTGGCACTGGCCTCGGGCATCTACAGCCTGCTTCAAATGAAGCAAGGGGATGTCAATACCGCACACCATCATTGGCCCTCAAAGGTTGCTCAAGTAGGCATTGGCTTTTTTGTTGGTGCAGGGTCGTCCCTCTCGGGTACGGGTGGACCTGTTCTTTTGTTGCCATTTTTAAGCCTCACACAGCGTCCCATTGAGCGCTCGATTGCAACCGCACAATTGATACAAATTCCAATTGCACTTGCGGCTTCCGCTGCACACTTATCCGCAAATCGGATCAATTGGGAGATGAGCTTTTTGGTGGCATTTTTTCTGCTGAGTGGCGCGGTGCTTGGAAAGAAATTATCGCAACGATACGCCATCCGTGTACTGAAAATTATCACGTCTGTTCTGCTGATCATCACAGGCGTCTGGTTTTTGTTTCCTGCAAATTGACACACTCTCACCTCATGAACAATTTAGACGTCTTGCAAGCCAACGAGTTATTGCTCAAACCTGAACTGACATTGCTTGATGAAATACCTCAAGCCGGTATGGGCATCGTGGTGCGTCAGGGCCGGTTTACAGACCTGGGGTTGTTTGCAGAAGTTCAATCCCGACATCCGCACTTGAAGGCCATTGAACTGCCGGGTCGATTGCTCATGCCTGGTTTCATCGACACCCATAACCATCTCACACAGTCCTATGGCAAGGCCTTGGCATTTGGCGAGCCCTCGGAAATTTTCAAGCGAATCTGGGTGCCACTTGAACAGCACCTCACAGTTGAAGACTTAGAAATTTCAGCTCAGTTATCTGCTTTCGAATCGATGCGTGGTGGCTTCACCACTGTTTGTGACGCGGGCACTCGCTCGGAGGCTGGGCTAGAGGCCATTGAGACAGCGGTCAATACCGTTGGTATGCGATGTGTTCTTTCAAAGATTTGTCACGATCTGGGGCAAAGTCCAGCACAAACAAGTGAGCTAGAAAAACAAGCATCACAGCATTTAGCGCGTTACCCATCCGATGGCTTGATCCATCCTTCATTGGCCATCGCCATTCCAGAAGCAGCCTCTGATCACATGCTCCACACGGTGTCCCATCTTTGCCGCGAATCTGGTGTGGCATTTCAGGTCCATGTCAACGAACATGTTGCCTCAGTTGAACGCTCCTTGGTGACTCGCGGAAGGCGGCCGCTTGAAGTGCTGCAGCATGCGAACGCGTTGGGTCCAGAATTGCTCGCTGCACACGTTACCCTTGTGACGCCCAATGAGTTGAAGATGTTGAAAGACAAGGGATCAGCAGTCAGTTACAACCCTGTCGCCAGCAGTTGGAAAGGAAACGCAGTTGCACCCGCATTACAAATGGCCACGATGGGCATCCGAATTGGACTGGGTACAGACGGGACAAGAGGTGACGGTTTTAGATTGCTCGATGCTGCAGAAACGGCTCAACGCCTTACCCTGGGCATGAGTGTTGCCGACTTTTCTGTGGGTGCTGGATGGACATGGTTGGCAATGGCCAGTGCATGGGGCGCCGATGCGGCGCACCTCAGCCATGTAACGGGCAAAATCGCAACAGGTTTGCAAGCTGACTTCTTGCTGGTTGACATCAATGTGCCCGAGTTAAAACCTTCGTGGGACTTGGGCTGGGAATTGGTTCGATTGGCCAACAGAAGCCAAATTGAAGCTGTCTTTGTACAAGGGAAAATGCGACTATGGCAAGGCTGGCCCCTTGATTGGGATGCAAAAGCTTTGATGCAAAAGGCCCAAGAACGTGCAAGCATTGCAGTCAATGCTGCGCCCATCCAAAGAATTCACCCAACTTCAGCCAATGCCAGACACCCAAATACATGATTGGCTCATGGGCGCTTTATTCACTCTTTGAATTGTTTTAAGCAAGGCTTCTCCCCTCCCCTCGCTCCTCGTGTGTTTCCCCGTCTCGGATGTGATAAATGCGTTCAAATGTGGGAATGATTTTTTCGTCGTGTGTCACCACAATGATGGCGGTGTTGGCCTGCTTGGCCATTGCATGAAGGATGCGCATCACCCCCAGCGCGCGTTCGCTGTCTAGGGGTGCTGTGGGCTCATCTGCCAAGATAACAGGTGGCCGATTGGCCAATGCCCTGGCGATCGACACCCTTTGTTGTTCGCCGCCTGACAATTGAGATGGCGCAGCCTTGGCGCGGTGCACCACATCCAACGCAGTGAGCAACTCGATGGCACGAAGTCTGGCCTGCGCATTGGGCACACCTGCCAGCATGGGCAGCAGGGCAACGTTGTCCATGACGTCTAGAAATGGAATGAGGTAAGGCGCTTGAAAAACAAAGCCGATGCGATCTCTGCGCAAGGCACGCAAATCTGGCAGGATCCAGCCATTGTCATAAATGAGCTCATCACCCAAGGTCATTCGGCCTGAAGTCGGCTCGATGATAGCGCCCAAGCACTTCAGCAAGGTACTCTTGCCGGAACCAGAAGGGCCAACCAGCCCAACCACTTCTCCCGGCGCGACTTTCATGTTGACGTTTTTCAAAGCCTCAACCGCGGTGTCACCGTGACCATAGACTTTTCTCAAATTTTCAATGGTGATGCCACCCGATGCATAGTTCATGACTGGCCCCTTATCCAATGGCCTGCGCCGGATCAACACGCAATGCTGCACGAATTGCCAAGGTGCTGGCAAGTGCGCAGATCAACATCGTGAGCACAAAACCAAGCAGTGCATCTTGGTTCAGCAACAACACAAACTTCGGAAAAATCGGGGCCCAAAATGTTGCGGACACTTTGCCGACGACAAACCCAATCACACCCAATCCCAAAGCTTGCTGCAAAATCATCCAAGCAATGGTGGCGTTGGTCGTTCCAATCAACTTGAGCACGGCAATTTCTCTGATCTTGCCAAGCGTCATGGTGTAAATGATGAAAGCCACAATGGCAGCGCTGACAATGGCGAGAATGACCAAGAACATGCCAATTTGCTTGGCTGAAGTGGCTATCAGTTTTTTCACCAAAATGTCTTCCATGTCCGCACGGGTATAAACCGTCAAGTGCTTCCAACGCTGAATAGGCTCTGCCACAAGCGAGGGATGCCAACCCGGTAATACGCGAACCAAAACAGCATTCACATTTCGACTACTGGTTTGCAAATTTTGAACGGCCTCCAGCAATCCTGGCACCGATGGCCGATTGAAGGCGGGGTTGGCGGCGGTGCGCAGCCGGTCGTTCACCACGGCGTCGTTGTCTTTCAAAAATTGAGCTTCTTGCGCATCTTTAAGCGGTATGAAAACCATGGGATCGCCGCCCGAGGACACCATTCTTTGGGTCAAACCCACTACCTCGTAAACGTGCCGTCGTATTTGAATTCGATCGCCCAAAGCAAATCCTGTTTTGACGTCGGCAACGGCTTCGTAATGACTGCGAGCCAGGTGTCTACCCGCTACTAAATAAGCAGGCTGCCCCGGCAATTGCAATGCGTTGGGCTCGATGCCCACAACCATGCTGCGTGTTTCGCGCGCATCGCTGGTCTTTAACACTTTCACCTGCATGGTGAAATAAGTGATGTTGGCCGCCTGCGCCACACCAGGCATAGCCACAACGCTACGCAAAATATCATCTTTTAAACTTGAGGCCTCGGCATAGGGCCCTTGTGTGTCTTTCTGCACCAGCCACAGGTCAGCGCCACTGTTTGTAAGCAGTGCTT
Source organism: Limnohabitans sp. (assembly GCA_030158125.1). GTDB lineage: Bacteria > Pseudomonadota > Gammaproteobacteria > Burkholderiales > Burkholderiaceae_C > Limnohabitans_A. The sequence continues at coordinate 25,990 of JAOATL010000001.1, forward strand.
GTGCATCATCGACCATGCCTCGAAACACACCCGCCATGGTGAGGGTGACCCCAATCAACAAACCAAGGCCGATACCTGTCAACACGAACTTGGCCCAGTTGTGGCCAATGTCCCTGGCTGCCAGACTGATCATGGTTGCGCTTTCTTGACCAACGCACTGACCCGCTTAAAACGCGTATTGGGCGTCAAAGATTTTTCTGTGTAGACAACCACTTCATCATCGATTTTCAAACCTTGACGGACCTGAACCCAGCCATCCAAACTGAATGCACCCAACTCAACATCGACAAACTCAAGTTGATTGGCGTGAAGTTTCCAAACCCCGGACCGTCCTTGATACTGCTGAACACTGGCTTGCGGTATTTGCAAAGTGGGCGCAGTGGCCATCAGACTTAAAGTAAGCTCGGCCGTATCACCCATTGAAACATTGGCAGGTAAATGATCAAACGACACTTGTGCAATTCGTTCTTCTGTCACAGCATCAGACTGCCATTCCACACGAGCCACTTTGCCTGCCAATGTTTGATGTGGATTTGCGCGCAAGACAATGCTAGCGGGCAATCCAACAGCCAAGCCCAGTGATCTCCCCTGATCTATGCGCATTCTGACCCACAGACTCTGGGGCTGCGCCAAACGCAGCACGGCTTGCCCGGCCACAACGGTACTCCCTGCTTCGGCATCCCGGCTGATCACGACAGCATCGGCTGGCGCCAACAAGCGCATGGACTGACGTTGCAGAGCCGCAGCATGCTTGTCGGCCTGAATTTTTTGAATGTCTTGCAAGGCAGAAATCAAATTGGCCTGCGACACCTTGAAGCCAGCATTGGCAGAGACCCATTCTTGCTCCCGGCTTTCTAGCGCACCCTGACTGATAAAGCTTTGTTGAGCGAGATCTTTTTGACGCAGCCAATTGGCATTGGCCACGGCACGCCGCATTTGTGCGTCTTCAAGTTGCGCTTGAACAGTGGCCAATACACTTTCAGCTTTGGCCAGGGCAGCTTCTTGGCTTTTGACACGCTGATCAAGGTCTAACGGGTCCATCTCTGCCAGCAATTGGCCTGCTTTCACATGCTGACCGACCGTGACATGAACGCGCAGCACGCGACTTGCCGCCAGAGGTCCCAACAACCAGCTCTGTTGCGCCTCGACAGTACCGACACCATAAATAGAAGGTGTTAGCGCTTTATTTTCTACGCGCGCAGATGTGATTTGGACGGGCGCCAAAGGTCCCATCCGAAATGCAACAAATGAAAGCAAAGACAACAAGGCCAGCCCGACAAATGCCACGGCGATGTGTTTTGGCGTCAGCTGTGGGAGTTTTTTCATGCGATCTTTCTATGGGCAGAACAACGTGCTGTCAGTGGAACAGCATGCGTTGATTGTGCAGACATCGCCTGAAAAACACTTGACTTAAGTCAAACTCCCATCCGTGCCACCCCATCAGTCCACTGGACCAGCGTTAATTGGGGTCATTAATTGGGGTCAGATCACAATTAATTGGCAATGCTTAGAGCACTTCAGAGCCGAGATTTCTCGTCGCGCTCATACCAAGCCTTGGAGTTGTTCACGATGTACACCACGAACAACATCAATGGCACCTCAATCAAAACGCCCACCACTGTGGCCAATGCAGCCCCTGATTCAAAGCCAAACAGACTGATGGCCGCCGCAACCGCCAACTCAAAGAAATTAGAAGCGCCAATCAGTGCAGAAGGACACGCGATGTTGTGTTTCTCACCAACAGCGCGGTTGAGCCAGTAAGCCAACGCAGAATTGAAAAGCACCTGAATGAGAATGGGCACGGCCAAAAGCGCAATGACCAGTGGTTGATTCAAAATTGCTTCCCCTTGGAAAGCAAACAGCAGCACCAGAGTGGCCAACAAAGCTGCAATAGACCAGGGGCCAATTTTTGAAATGACAGCGTCGAAAGCCTGCGCGCCTTTGGCCAACAAGACTTTGCGAATCAACTGTGCAAAGATCACTGGCATGACGATGTACAGTACCACCGAAGTTAGCAATGTGTCCCATGGCACGGTAATCGCAGACAAGCCAAGCAAAAAAGCCACCAAAGGTGCAAAGGCGATGACCATGATGCTGTCGTTGAGCGCCACTTGCGACAAGGTGAACAATGGGTCGCCGCCTGTCAGGCGACTCCAAACAAACACCATGGCCGTGCAAGGTGCAGCGGCCAGCAAAATCAAGCCAGCAATGTAGCTGTCAATTTGCTCGGCAGGCAACAAGGGGGCAAATAAATACCGAATGAAAAACCAACCCAGCAAGGCCATTGAAAACGGCTTTACCAGCCAGTTGACAAACAAGGTCACACCAATGCCTTTGACGTGCTGACGCACCTCATGCAAAGCGCCAAAATCCACTTTAATCAGCATTGGAATGATCATGACCCAAATCAGCAAACCCACTGGCAAATTGACCTTTGCAATTTCCATGCTTCCAATGGCTTGAAACACAACAGGAAAGAACTGACCCAAAGCAATCCCTGCAAGGATGCACAAGAAAACCCAAACAGTCAGGTAACGTTCAAACACACTCATGGGTGCAACTTGTTGATCTTGCTTCATTTGGGAATCTTCAGTCTTTGGCCAAATCGCGCGCTGTCTTTTCAATGGACAGTCGAGTCAAACTGCTCAAGGGCAAGTTAACCAATAGTTCTAAGCGTTTGCGAATCAGGTGCAATGTTTGCAAAAAGGCTTCGTGCTTTTGAGCGTCGTCACCCTGCACGTCAGACGGATCTGCATAGCCCCAATGCGCAGTGGCTGGTTGGCCTGGCCAATACGGACAGACCTCCCCTGCGGCGTTGTCACACACCGTGATCACCAAGTCCATTTGGGGTCCATCGGCTTGCGCAAAAACGTCCCAGTTTTTGCTACTCAAGCCCTCCACAGACAAACCTGCCTTGCGCAGCGTTTCAATGGCCATGGGGTTGGGCTTCTGATTTGCTCGAGGACTGCTGCCCGCCGAATAGGCTTTAAATCGCCCTTTGCCCAAATGATTCAACATGGCCTCGGCCAAGATGCTTCTGGCCGAGTTGTGGGTACATAAGAAAAGGACATTCAAAGGTTTGGTATCGGTGTTCATTTGAAATAACCCATTAACATTCACACTGGGCCACCAAGGATTTGATGACGTCTTTGACTTGCATCTTTCAATATTATTAGAAATAAATGACTAAATTGTGACATGCCCCATATTGCGCAAGCGACTTCAATAGAATGAGAAGCTTATGCCGATTAAATTCTTCCACCGCCTGAGCAGCAACCGACGGTCTCGCAAAACCAACATCCAGTTGGGGGCATACTTGGCATTTGTGGCTGGCGCTGTCAATGCGGGCGGATTTCTCGCCATCAGCCGTTACACGTCACACATGAGTGGCATCATTTCGGGCATTGGCGACGATTTGGCTTTGCGTGACCTTGCCGCCGTACTGGGCGCCCTGACTCTGCTGATTGCATTCATTGCCGGTGCTGCCACCACGGCAGTGCTGGTCAACTGGGGGCAACGTCGCAAAATTCAAAGTGAGTTTGCCTTGCCATTGTTGGTCGAGGCGGCCCTGCTCTTAATATTTGGCGTGGTGGGGGCCAATCTGAATCTCTATTTGCACCTCACCATGCCAGCCATTGCACTGCTGCTCTGTTTTGTCATGGGGCTTCAAAATGCCATCATGACCAAGGCTTCTGGCGCAGAAATTAGAACCACCCACATGACAGGCGTTGTGACCGACATCGGCATCGAACTTGGGAAACTGTTTTATTGGAACCGGTCGACTGAAGCCAATGCAAGGGGAACTGTGATGGCGAACAGAATTAAGTTAAAAACTCACTTGTTAATTTTCAGCGCTTTCTTTTCAGGCGCAATTGTCGGCGCCGTGAGTTTCAAAGAGCTGGGATATCAGTCTGTCATACCGCTGTCACTTTCTCTTGTTGTGATTGCGGCATCCCACATCTATAAAGACATTCGATTGATCCTCAAACAGCATGCGCTACACAATTGATGGAATTTCGATGAATCAAAGCAAGCTCAACAGAAGAAGTTTCACCAAGTTGGCAAGCGGCATGGCTTTGGCCCCCTTTCTGTCCAATGCCTATGGGCAGAGTTCAAGCAATGGCAAATTACTGATCATTGGTGGCGCAGAAGATCGACTGAACGATCGCGTCATTTTGAAAAAGTTCGTAGAAATTTCAGGCGGCCCGTCTGCAAAGCTTAAATTTATTTTGACAGCTAGCAGTGACCCCACATCGGTATGGGAGAGCTACTCAAAGGTGTTCAAAGAACTGGGTGCAACGCAAGTCGAGGCCATTCCACTTTTAACCAGAGAAGATGCCAATCAGCCTGAAGTTATTTTGAGCATTCTCGAGTCTGATGGCATCTTTATGACAGGCGGCGATCAAAGTCGGTTGATGGCGCAACTGTGGGAAACACCGTCCTTTCAAGCCATTCATCAAGCATTTCACATCAAAGGCGTTTGCATTGCAGGTACAAGTGCAGGCGCGGCCGTCATGTCACGGCAAATGATTGCCCAAGGTCAGGCCACCCTCATTCCAGAAAAAGATGTTGTGTCATTTGACATTGGACTGGGTTTGGTCAACCGCGCCATCATTGACCAACATTTTTCACAAAGACGGCGATTGACGCGCCTCCTCTCCGCATTGGCGCAGCGACCCGATGTCTTGGGTGTTGGCATTGATGAGAACACTGGACTTTTGATTCAAATGCACAAATCAATTGAAGTGATTGGAGACGGTTCAGTCACCATTGTGGATGGCCGACGCATGATTTCAAATTATGAAGAAATCGAATCGCAAGAAAAGCTAGAACTGCTGGGCGTGCAGTTGCACTTACTCCCCAGTGGACGAACTTATTTCGCGAACAACCGCGCGCAAGACTTGCACGCGGCGCCCTCATTAATCGACGCCATCAATGTCCTGGTGCAGCCTGGGCCAGCCCGAATTTAAATTGCACTAACTCACCACGCCAAGGTGCCACGGTACAAATTCGTGATCGCCTAAACCCAAAAGTTCGCTTTTGGTTTTTTGGCCAGAAGCATGTCGCAAGAGGTCTTCAAAAATCCGTTGACCCATTTCTTGCACACTGACTTCACCGTCCAAAATGAGACCACAGTTGATGTCCATGTCCTCTTCTAGGCGCGTGTACATGGCTGTGTTGCTGGCCAGTTTGATGGTGGGCGCGGGCCGGGAACCAAACATGGAGCCACGACCTGTGGTGAAACAAATCAAATTGGCACCGCTGGCAATTTGACCTGTTACGGCCACAGGGTCGTACCCCGGTGAGTCCATGAATACAAACCCTTTGTGCGCAATGGGTTCGGCATATTCGTAAAAAGCTTGCAAGGGCGTAGAACCCGCCTTCATGGCCGAGCCCAGGGATTTCTCAAAAATATTGGCCAGCCCACCCTGTTGGTTGCCGTGACCCACCACGCCGTTGAACTGTACATTGGTGCCGCGTGTGTAGTCAGACCACCATGCCAACTTGTCCAGCAATTTTTGTCCCACTTCAGGCGAAATTGCACGACGCGTTAACATGTGTTCTACACCATGAATTTCAGGTGTCTCAGACAAAATAGCAGTACCGCCGTGCTTCACCAAAATATCCATGGCAGCGCCCAAAGCGGGATTGCATGTGATTCCCGAGAACCCATCCGACCCCCCGCACTCAAGGCCAATAGACAAGTGGCTGGCTGGTACCGAACTACGTTGCACATCATTGGCAGCAGACAACATGCTCTCCACTGCAGCAATACCTGCTTCAATGGTGGCACGCGTACCCCCTACTTCTTGCATCACCAGCGTCTGCATGAGTTGACTGGCACGAAGTTCTTGCGAAGCCACCAAGTCGGCAACCTGATTGCGCTCACAACCCAGACCCACAATGAGTGCGCCTACCAAATTGGGATGACGGACATAACCGGCAATGGTGCGGCGAAGCAAGTCGAAGTGCGGACTGGGCGACGCCATGCCACAACCTGTGGTTTGCGCAAAAGCCACCACCCCATCGATGTTGGGATACGCCGTCAAACGCTCGGGCGTGAAATGCGCTGCTATTTTGTGAATGACGGTGGCAGAGCAATTGACTGAAGAAAACAAGCCAATGAAGTTGCGTGTACCAACACGGCCATCGGGTCTGACGTACCCCATGAACCGCGCTTGTTGCGCTTCCGACAAGACTTCAACAGGTTGAACGTCAGCACCGAAAGCGGGATCATGATAGAACTCGGCCAGTGCCAAGTTGTGGCCATGCACATGCTCACCCGCTGCAATGTCGCGCGTGGCCACACCAATCTCGGTGTTGTACTTCAATATTCGCGCACCCTTTGCAATGTCAGTGGCTGCAATTTTGTGACCCGCAGGCACTTGCGCACGCGTCTTGAGGTGCCAGGTAGCCAGTTTCTCACCCAAGGCCAGGGGCCGTTTGGCAATCAAAACGTTGTCATTGGAATGGAGGCGAATGAGGGGCATGAATGGCTTCTTGATTAGCTCTTGATCAATTCTTTGAGTTTCAATTTATCAATGAGCAAGGTTTCTTTTTTGTAGATCTGCGCCACGTAGCTTTCATAATCGGGACCGTCCAAATACAAAACAGGGGCGTCGATTTTGTCGCAAGCCTGCTTGAACTCTGGGCTGGCTGCAGCGACACGGAAAGCTTGGCGCAAGCGATTGGCCACGGTCGGCTCGAGGCCTTTGGGTGCGCCAATGCCATTGGGCGCATCAACCACCACATTGAAACCTGCCTCTTTCAGTGTCGGTGCATCTTTAAATCGACCGACGCGCTGCTCACCCCAGGTTGCCAAAAGTCTCATCTTGCCAGCTTCTACGTGTGGCGCCCAAGAGGAGGAGTCAACCAAGACATCCACGTGCCCCCCCAAGACCGCTTGCAAAGCATCTGCCCCGCCCTTGAAAGGGATGTGGTTGAACTTGATGCCAGCAGCCATGGCAAATTCTTCCATGCCGACGTGCGTTGCACCGCCCACACCCGCATGGGCATAGGTGATCTTGCCCGGATTGGCACGTGCTTCTGCCACCAGTTCTTGCAAACTTTTCCAACGGCTACCAGACAAAGTTGCCATGCCAAAAGTTTGGCCAGAAGTTCGGGCAATGTAGGTCAGGTCTTTGAGCGGATCAATGGCGACTGATCCCAATTGAGAAAATCGAGTGACAGAAATCGGAATTTGTCCGATGGTGTAACCGTCAGGCTTGGCTGAAACCATGGCCTTGAGGCCAATCATGCCGGATGCCCCTACCTTGTTCTCAACGGCAATGGGCTGGCCTAAGTCTTTGCTGGCCGCAGCGCAAAGCGCCCGCATGGTTTGATCTGCGGTACCACCGGCAGGCCAAGGGCAAATGAAGGTGATTGGCTTTTCTGGAAATGCTGCGGCAAATGCAGGCATGGACAGGGCCAAGGGGCTGGCGGCAACCGCCAAGACTTTTTGTCCAAATGAACGACGAGATTGACGCATGGTGATGTCTCCTTTTTTAGTTCATTCATTTTTGCCGGCTTCTACATAACGATCTAATGAATATTTGTACTATATTCATAACCTTATTGGAATGTAATGAAATAGCATGTACAGCATTGACCGGGTTCTACGCTCCAACCTCAAACTCAAACATTTGCAATTACTGGTTGCCCTAGACCAGTTAAGACATCTGGGAAAAACAGCGGAGTTTTTAGCCATCACGCAACCCGCAGTTTCTAAAACCTTGGCCGAAATTGAGCGAATGTTTGACCTCAGCCTCTTCAATCGTTCGACGCGGGGCACCGAACCTACCCCCTATGGTGAAAGCATCATTCGATTTGCCAGAACTGTTTTGAGCGAGTTCGAACGCACCAAAGAAGAGTTGGAAGACACGCTCTCGGGTGCCTCGGGAAAAACCAATGTGGGTGCCATGGTTGTTGCCATGCCCACGCTGCTCAGTCCAGCCATTGCAAAGCTAAAGCAAACCTCCAGCAAAACAAGGGTCTTGGTGGAGGAAGGTGACCTGACCAGACTTCTGCCAAGGTTACGCCGGGGAGAACTGGACTTGTTGGTTGGCCGACTCGAGCCGGGCTATGCAGCGCCAGACCTCAAAACGGAGGCCCTCTACAACGAATCCATGTGCTTGGTTGTTCACAAAGCCCACCTCCTCTCCAAAAAAAGAAAAGTAACGTGGTCTGACCTGACGCAAACGGCTTGGGTGGTTCCACCGGCCTGGGCTTCCTCTAGAACCAAACTCATCCAAGCATTCCACCAACATGGGCTCAATCCACCAGAAGACTTGGTAGAGACCGCCTCGTTTTTGGCCATCTTTAATGCCGTAATGGACCAAGAGGCGGTTGGTTTTGTGGCACAAGCGGTTGGCAAACACTTTGAACAAAAAGGATTCTTCAAAATATTGCCGATTGTCTTAGCGATGGATTTACCACCCGTAGGTTTGATCACCTTACAGGGACAAAACGTCAATCAATCGACTGAAAAATTCATGCAGTGTTTGCGCTGGGTGGCACAGTCAGACCGCAAACACTTGACTCAGATCAAGAATCAGCTTTAGATGAATACCTAAACTGAAACCTCGTTAGCCATTGCGAAACGTCACCTTTTGAATGCGAGACCTACTGTGAAAACAAACCATCAAATTGGCCTCATTGCACTCATCAAGCGCTCAAGGCCCATCAACCTCATCACTGGCCCCATCATTTACAGCATGGTCATACCCATTGTGCTGCTCGACATTTGTGTTTCGTTTTATCAATGGACTTGTTTTCCCATCTATGGGATTCAAAAATTTTCACGCAAAGATTTCATTATTTTTGATCGCCAAGAACTCAAATACTTGGACTGGATTTCAAAATTCCACTGCACTTACTGCGCTTATGGCGTAGGCGTGTCTGGCTACGTCCATGAAATTATCAAAGCCACGGAGGCTTATTTTTGCCCCATCAAACACAAGGAAAAAAAACTGGCCGAGTCGCATCGACACTGGCAATCCATTGCATTTGAGCAAGGCCCCGATTTTGATTTCAACGCGTATCTGGAACAAGTTAGAAATTCGATGACACAGCAAAGCACAAAATCATGACGCAAGCCATTGGATTTAAAAAGGCAATTTCAGCTTGTGCGTTTTGTGTGGCAACACTCAACGCTTCGTCTTGCTTAGCAAGCGACAGCTTCACCAGTGAGTTCAGCCACTTGGCAAGTGGTGCAGCCATGGCGGGATACATCACGCACATTTATGCCGAATCTGACCATCGTGCATGGATAGGGTTTGGCATCAGCACGGCCTTCATTGTTGCCGAACAAAACTACGAAATACGCAAAAATGGCCGTCGATCCAGTCAACAACTGGACATGGTGGCGCACGCTTTAGGATCTGCGCTTGGCGCTTGGTACGCAGACAAATACCTGATCCTGCCAAACGTCACCCAACACGCCATCGGCTTTACACTGTACATTCCCATCAAATAGGAAATCAATCACTTCGCCTTTTGTGAAGTTAAGCTTCAAACGTGATGAAAATATTCAGCAACACACATCACCATTTGCATCGTGGCCAACAAGAAATGTTCCGAGGCCGCTTGGTCGATTGCCACGAAGTGCCGCAGAGACTTGACCACGTTCTCGCTGAATTGGCACGGCGACCCGTCGGGCAATTGTTGAAGCCGCCCCAGCATCTGAATGTAGATGCCGCGCTTGAAAGCGTACACACATCTAGATACTTGGCGTTCCTTGCCACCGCATGGCAGGAATGGGTGAAATTAAATCCCGACAATGCAAACCGTGATGCCCTGCCCTCTGTTTGGCCGTTGCCAGGGCATCATGCGTTTCGGATGGACAAACCACCCCTCAACTTTGCGGCCCGTCTAGGACAATATGCCTTTGATGCAGGCACGCCCTTGATGGCTGGCACATGGCAAGCTGCCCGAGAAGGCGCCGCATGTGCAGTCGCTGCAGCACACGCTCTGATGTCTGGCGAGTCAGCAACGGTTGCCCTCACACGGCCACCTGGCCACCATGCAGGCCCTGCCTACATGGGCGGCTACTGTTTCCTGAACAATGCGGCCGTTGCAGCCCAGCAATTAATCGAACAAGGCCTTCAGCGTGTCGCTGTCCTAGACATTGACTACCACCACGGCAATGGCACTCAGGCCATTTTTGATACGCGGGCTGACGTGTACACACTGTCAATTCACGGTGATCCGCAAACTGAATATCCGTTCTTTTTAGGCCATGCAGATGAACGAGGTTCCGATGAGGGGCAAGGCTTTAACTTGAACTTGCCTTTGCCCAGAGGCACAGAATTTGAGGTGTGGTTTGCCGCCATGCAAAAGGCTTTACAAGTGATCAGCGACTATGGCCCGCAAGCCTTGGTCGTGCCGTTGGGTTTGGATACTTATGAAGGCGACCCCATCAGTGGCTTCAAATTGAAATCGGCGCATTACCTGCAAATAGGACAAGCCATTGCCTCTTTGCGATTGCCCACTGTCTTCACCTTGGAAGGCGGGTATGCCGTGGCCGACTTTGGCATCAACACAGTCAATGTGTTGGAAGGTTTTCAAACCTTTTAAATTTTGTCGCAGAAAAAAGCCAGCAATTTGCTGGCTTTTTTGACGACGTTCAAATCACGGGATGTTCAATGTGCATCCATTTGTTTTGCCGCCTCTACGGCATCACGCGTATCGCCCCTCGCACCGTTGAAGAAAAGATTCAACAACACGGCACTGATAGAAGCCAACAAGATACCCGACTCAATCAGAGGGTGCAAGCTGTGCGGCATCCATTGTTTGAAGTTGGGAGCGATCAGGGGAATCATGCCAATGCCAATCGAGATGGCGACGATCATGGCATTGAATGAGTTGTTCTTGAAGTCGACGTTGCTCAAAATACGAATACCCGTGGCAGCGACCATGCCAAACATCACCAGCCCGGCCCCCCCCAACACCACTGTGGGCAAGGACTCAATCAGGGCGGCCATTTTAGGCAGCAAACCCAGCGCCACCAAAATCAAACCACCTGCCACACAGACAAAACGGCTCTTCACGCCGGTGACCGCAACCAAGCCCACGTTTTGCGAGAAACTGGTGTAGGGAAACGTGTTGAAAATACCGCCAATGAGCGTACCCAACCCGTCTGTGCGCAAACCTCTGGTCAAGGCATCTTGATCGACTTTTTTATCGGTCATTTCACCCAATGCCAAAAACATGCCGGTGGATTCGATCATCACCACGATCATGACCAAGGTCATGGTCAAAATGAGCACAGGTTCAAACACGGGCATACCGAAGTGGAAAGGTAAGACCACGTCAAACCAAGCCGCTTTGCTCACCTTGTCAAAGTTCATCAAACCCATTGCCGTGGCCACCACACCACCAATCACAATGCCTAAAAGAACCGAAATGTTGGCGATGAAGCCTTTGGCAAATTTTGAGATGAGCATGATGGACAACAACACCAAGCCTGCAATGCCCACACCCGTCAGATCTGCATATTTTGGATTGGGCATCTTGGGCAACAATGCCAGATCTTTGGGCACAGCAGGCAAGGTTGAACCGGGAGCGCTGGCTGCTGCAGCTGCTGCGTCCAACCATTGCTTGTGCTCAGGATTGACGATGCTGGGAGCCGTGGGGCCAACGGGATTGCCAAAAATCCAATTGATGCCAATGCGCATCAAACTGATACCAATCACGGCAATGATGGTGCCGGTCACGACAGGTGGGAAAAACCGCAACATGCGGCTCACCACAGGCGCAATGAGAATCGAAATCACACCGGCACCAATGATAGAACCAAAGATCAACTGTGCGCCCATTGGCCCCGGATTGGCATTGGCCATGGCCACCATGGGGGCCACAGAGGCAAAGGTGACCCCCATCATCACTGGCAATCGAATGCCAAACCACTGGGTGGCACCCAGTGATTGAATCAGCGTGACCAAGCCGCAGCAAAACAGGTCGGCCGAAATAAGATAAGCCACATCTTGCGGACTGAGCTTGAGCGCGCGGCCCACGATCAGGGGCACCGCCACGGCACCCGCGTACATCACCAACACGTGCTGCAAACCTAGCGCAGCAAGTTTGCCTGATGGTAGTTTTTCATCGACAGGATGATTGGACAAGTCACTCATTTTTTTCTCCCACTTTGAAGGTCTTGAGCTTGGGTGATCAAACAATCACCTCTAATTGCACACCGAACTGTATACAATTTAAACCAAGCGAAGTCTATGGAAAACCCTAGTTGAATGCACAGATTTGACGCTCGGACAATGTTATTTGGTCAAAATCAGTTTACCCAATCGGGTCGTTTGTAGCCTGTAGATCGCCCCATCGTGCTCAACAAGCACAAGGTTTTGTGACTGGAGCAGATCACGACTCTGAATCAGCCAGTGGGCGCCTTGCTTGATGACAGTCAGAGTACGTGCATCCTGAACTGTTGCATCTTTTTGCTTGAAGGATGAAGACAAGGTGTTGTCAGCTGGCAGTGCACGGACGCTTGAACGCTTGGTCGTATTTGACATGGGCCATCTCTGTGGACTGATTCACGCATTCAGTACGAAGCGAACAGGCACGTTGAACCACATCGCCTCGGCAACGCCCATGCGCCGACCCGGAACAAAACGCCAGTTTCGAACGGCATCCAAAGCCGCTTGGTCCAAGCGTTCGAAACCACTGCTTTTGATCACTTCTGCCTGACCAGCAAGACCCTCAGGCGTAATGAGCACTCGCACAATCACAGTCCCCTGCTCTGCCAATCGTTTACTCATCCGGGGATAAATGGGCGCAGGATTGTTCAAATAATCAGCCTCAGCAGACGGCAATTCGAGGCGAGTAGGTCTAGGACCAAGTGGCGAACCACTCGTCACAGAAGGGGCGGCAACAGACGCACTGACAACAAAATTGACAGGGCCAGCAGCAATGGCCTCCGATGCGGGTTTGGGTTGGTTGGGTGTCACGGCTTGGGTGGTCGTTGGCGCCTTCAGCGCTTGCTCTGCCGCAGATGCAAATGTGGCAACAGGGGCGACAGGGGCAAAGGTGTGTGTATCGGCACTGAGCAAAGTCACTGCAATACTTGCCTTCGCAGGACGGATCCATTGCGGCGATTGGAATTGCGACACCGCCCACAACAGCGCAAGGTGCAGCAACAACACGCCCAACTTTGCATGCCAGTTGTGGGGGCCTTTCATGTGCTGGCCCATTGCCGCAAAAGGTTGTGATACACACCGGTCAAGGCCGTCGTCTCTGGTGTCTCGCCGTGCTTGTCACGTAGCTTTAACAAGTTCATGTCCAAGTCAAACAACAAACGTCTTTGTTCGTCTGAACGAACCATGCTTTCGATCCAGAAAAATGAGGCAATGCGAACGCCTCTGGTCACAGGGGTCACTTGATGCACACTGGTACTTGGATAAATCACCGCATCGCCTGCTGCAAACTTCACACCTCTGCTGCCATAGGTATCTTGAACCAACAACTCGCCGCCGTCATAGCTGGCAGGATCCGCCAGGAAAACAGTGCACGACACATCCGAGCGCAGCCAGTCCCCTGTCGCGGGAATTTTCAAAACAGCACCGTCAACATGGGGGCCATAAAAGTTGCAGTCACCCCCATAACGATTGAACAGAGGGGGCAAAATTCGCAGCGGCAACGTGGCCGTGAAAAACAATGAATCTTGATTCAGGGCTTGCAAAATCAAGCGCTGTAGTTGCTGAGATTGAGCGCTGCTTTGTGCCAGTTGATGGTTATTTTTTTGCGTTGCAGCTTGTGAGCCTGCGCTGCGATGGCCTGCCAACCAGGGGGCGTCGTCAGACAACAAACTTTGGGCCAACGTCACTTGCTCGGCATTCAGAACTTTGGGGAGATGCAACAACATGTTTCATTGACCTTATATAAACTTCTTCAAACTCAACTCCATGCGGCGACTTGCGCCGGGAATGTAAAAACCCCGGTAGAGTTGATCGATATAAAGTTTGTTGCTTAAATTGGAAACATTGAGTTTGACCAAGGCAGTGTCGTTCAAGGTGTGCTCCAACATCACATCGGCGGTGGTAAACGCCTGCGCCGTCAATGTGCGTTGCCCGTCTGGGTTTTGTGCGCCGCGATGATTGAGACCGCCACCAACGCGCCATTGGGAATTGATCTGGTACGTGCTCCACAAGCTGGCACTGTGATGCGGCGTTAAGCCAGGCCGATCGCCCTGCACTTGTGCGCCAGCACCAGTAGCGCTGAGCTTCTGACTACTGGTGTCGATCCGTGCATTGGGAATCCAAGTGTGGTTGTAGAAAACGTCCCAAGCAGCCGTCAAATGTCCAGCCAAATTGAACTCCATGCCCGCGGCATGGCGCTTTCCTGACAGCAAAAACTGATTGCCCACACTGTCCACATCTGTGTTTCTTTCGTTGAACTTTTCTGAGCGAAACACCGACACACCCAACAAGGCTTTGCGATTCCAAATGTCCCATTTGGCACCCACTTCCACATTGCGACTTTTCTCCGGTGGTGTGTTGGCCAAAGTGGCTTGCGCCCCTGTCAGGCCCAAATTGACAGCGTATTGGTAGGTATCGGCAGATGTGTTGTAAGAGGTGCCATAGGACAAGTAATAACTTGACCGATCGTTGGGCTGCCAGACGGCACCCAGGCGTGGACTCCACAGCGACTCTGCCATCAAAAACTCCCGCTGCTGCGCGTCTACATAGGCTGCTTCAAAACGATCCCACCGAAGCCCACCGATCAATTTCCAATCGGCAGACACGGCCATGCTGTCTTGCGCGTACATCCCCAGGGTATGCGATTTGAAATGGTTCATAGGAATCGCGCGGTTCGTTGCGATCGAAGCACCGTCGTTGGGTGCGCCCACGGTAGTGCTCATTGACGCCAAGGAGGTTAAACCTGCTGTTGCTGAGTTATTTCGATTGGCAGATTCAGAAAAATAATCGAGCCCAGCCAACAACTCATGCTGGCGCCCCAGCGCTTTGAACTTTGTCGCGTAATCACTCTGAACTTGCGTCACCGTGCTGTTACCGTGGCGG
Source organism: Limnohabitans sp. (assembly GCA_030158125.1). Classification (GTDB taxonomy): domain Bacteria; phylum Pseudomonadota; class Gammaproteobacteria; order Burkholderiales; family Burkholderiaceae_C; genus Limnohabitans_A. The sequence goes on from JAOATL010000001.1 coordinate 41,016, forward strand.
GATTTCGAGGCGATTCGCCTGATGACCGTCGAATCAGTCAGATTGCCTAAAGTGGTACCACTGGCCCATCCAACTTGGGTTCCCAGTAAATTTCGTTCGTATTGGCCATGACGAATGTGGGTTGTGAGTTCTGAGTCGGCATCCAAACGGTATTTGTGTGACAAGGTCACACGTTGTGTTTCAGTGTGCAAATAGTCGCTTGCCAAACCGTAAAATGCATTGGCCTTCAACTGCGGCAACACAGTGGCCGGCCCTGATGCCGCGCTCAATAACCACGGATGGCTGTAGAGTGGCCGCCCATCGGACTCAAACTGATACACACTGATGCTGTATTCATCGCGTTCACCAATTTGCCATCGGTAATTCAAAGCAAGGCCGCCTTGTCTTTGTTCCGCCCCCCAGTTGTCGGCAGTTTGCAGTACGCCTGTCATTCGAAGCGCAGAGGAATCGCCTGTTTGCAAATTGAAATCAGCAGCGATGCGTTGCAACTGGCCACTGCCCAGCGTGACATTCACCTCGCTTTGGTCCATTAAAAAAGCTTGTTTGGAAACCTGATTCACAACGCCGCCTGTCGATCCTTTGCCAAAGAGCATGGAGGCAGAACCTTTCAAAACCTCTACACGGTCCACATTGAACATGTTGCGCTCAACCAAAGGCGCATCTTTTAAACCGTCGACATAAATATCCCCAGCTTGCGCCAATGAAAAACCACGCATACGGACATCTTCTTCACCGGTTTCCCCAGCTTGGAACGTCACACCCGCGGTGATTTTCATCACTTCCCTAAAATCATCTAAGTTGCGGTCGTCCATTAATTTTTCTGTCAGCACTGTCACAGTTTGGGGAATGTCTTTCAAAGACTGTTGCCCCTTTGCAATGCCCGATTGCTTCACCAACAAATTGTCTTTTGCCGAGATTGGTGATTCCAAAAGGTCTTTCACGACGACAGTTTTCAAAGTCAGCTCTTTGTTAAACGGCGTCTCTTGAGTTTCAGCTTGAACCGTCAAGGATCCGGCCATGAGCATGGCGGCCAATGGCAGCAGTGGGCCCGTATTGGAAAAAACAGATGAATGTCGCTCGCATGAATGCATGATGTAGCCTCAGAAGAATGATGTTGAACGACCAGATGGTCGAAATTTCAATCGCTGGCTATCACCGTTTGAGGCGAATGGCTGGCTGAACAATGCCCGCGCAACACAGGTGCACGGCAAGTGTTGTGGTTTACCGGAATCCCACACGGTCCAGCATTTGCTGCACCTTGATTTGATTCATGCCCACTGCACTGATGGGTAACACTTCGCTTTTAAAGTTGCCCCCCGACATCGCTTTTAATGCGGCGTTGTCAAAACTCACGCCTTTGGCTGCTGGCCACTCGTTGTTGCCATTCGCAAAATGATTTTGTGCAGATGCACTGGCCAAGTACTCCAAGAACCTCACGGCGTTGTCTGTGTGCTTTGAATGCCTTGCAACAGCACCCCCCGCGATGTTCAGATGAGTGCCCCAAGTGCCCTGATTTGGGAACACCACCCCCACCTTTTCAATCGTCGCCTTGTCAGCCGGATTGGCCGAACGCATCATCCGAGCCAAGTAATAGGAGTTGGTGACAGCGACGCCACATTCACCAGAGGCCACCCCCTTAATTTGATCCGTGTCACCCCCCGTTGGATTGCGGGCCATATTGGCCACCAAGCCTTTTAACCATGCTTCGGTTGCTTGCGGTCCGAGATGTTCAGTCATGGCGCCAAACAGACTCAGGTTGTACGGATGTGAGCCCGACCGAATGCACAACTTGCCTTTGAACTGTGCATCGGCCAATTTTTCATAGGTGTCGACATCCGACTTCTTGAATTTCAATTTATCGAAAACAATGACGCGCGCCCGAGTCGACAAACCAAACCAGGCAATGCCTCCGGTGTCCGACCGCTTGGCTCTGAGATTCTCAGGAATGGCGGCTTCCAAAGTTTTGGATTTGATCGGCAAAAACAAGCCATCGACCTCTGCTCGCCACAATCGCGCTGCATCGACCAACAAGATCACATCGGCAGGCGACGCTGTACCTTCAGCTTTCAGACGGTTCAAAATTCCGGCATCGTCGGCATCGACACGGTTGATTTTGATTCCTGTACTTTTGGTGAAATCACTGTACAAGGCTTCATCGGTAGGATAGTGACGCGCTGAGTAAATGTTCAGGCTTGTCATGGGCGCCTGCGCATGGGCGCTGTGCATGACAACACCCATGCCTGCCAAGCCCAGCAGTGCGTATTTGGTAAGACCTTGGTGAATGGATCGGCTGCTCATTTGAACCTCGCTGATTGGTTGAATGAGCAAATTCTACATCAAATAAGAATGATTCGCATTTGCAAATGGAAAATTATTCTCAGATCCAGGGTCTCATGCCCCGACTTGCTTGAAGGTCACCACGTGATCAACCTCAACGCGAATACCTATCCATTCACCCAATGTGTGATCGTGGTGGCTGGGTACATGTGCCAACACCATGTCACCCGACGCCAAGCGCAATGTGTACAAAAATTCCGATCCCCGAAAAGCTTTTCGCACAATTTGAGCTTTGACAGAAGCGGCATCGTCATGAACGATGTCATCGGCCCGAAGCAGCACGTCGCAAGCACTTTCAAAGGGTGTCGGAATGTCGGCGGGGTTGATCTCGTCAGTCAACAATCCCAAAATGGTTTGCACTTCTACACGGCCATTCACCAACGAACGTTGCCCAGGTACGAAAACACCATGGCCAATGAACTCGGCCACAAAGCGCGATTCGGGCCGATGGTACAAATGATAGGCATCGTCCCACTGCGCAAGGTGCCCGTCTTGCATGACACCAATGACATCACCAATGGCGAACGCCTCCATTTGGTCGTGCGTGACAAACAGTGCTGTGGCATTGGCAGCCTTCAAAATGCCTCTAATTTCCAAAGCAAGGCGCTCACGCAAATCGACGTCAAGGTTAGAAAATGGTTCATCTAAGAGTAACAATTCAGGCTTTGGTGCCAATGCACGTGCCAGCGCAACACGTTGTTGCTGCCCTCCCGATAGCTCATGCGGGTATCGATCTTGTACGGTTTCAAGTCCAACCAAATTCAGCACTTCTTGGATGCGCACAGATTTGTGAGCTGCACTCTGACCATGCAAACCAAACGCAATATTGCCAGCCACCGTGAGATGTGGGAACAGGGCGTAATCTTGAAAAACCATGCCCATTCGACGGTTTTCCGGGGCTGCCGTCACACCCGGTTGACTGACCACCCGATCGGACAACTGAACATGCCCAGCCGTCACGGGTTCAAGCCCTGCAATGGCGCGTAACAAACTGGTTTTGCCACAACCGGAGGGACCAATGAGCACCCCGATCTGTCCGGCTTGTAGGGTCAACGATACGCCCTGCACGGCCGGCATATCTTGGCCAGCATAACGGACGTCAACTTGATGAAGGGTCAAAAACATAATGCAGATTGTAAGGACAGCCAGCTCGGTTGGCATTCAAGTGGGCCCCAACCTCCTTACAATTCCAAGGACGCTGAGGCCTTCATGCCGCAGCAACGCCAAAGCCTTCACCTTGGATACCCCCATGCCCGCTCTCCGAATTCGTTCGGTCTTGTTTAGCCTGATGGCCCTGATCATTTGTCTACCGGTTGTCGCCTTGATCAGCGCATGGTTGGAATGGAATGCGGCGTCAGCACAAGTCCTGCGGGACATGCTGGACACCGTGCTGCCGGACTATGCCATCACCAGTTTGTTGCTTTGCATGGGTGTTGCCTTGGGCGTCACTGTCTTGGGAACCAGTACCGCAGCGGCTGTCACCTTGTTCAGATTTCCAGGGCAGGCCTTCTTTGAATGGGCCTTGCTGTTGCCCATGGCCATCCCAGCCTATGTGGTGGCCTATGCATACACAGACTTCTTGCAATTCAGTGGGCCCCTGCAGAACTTCATTCGCAGCCAAACGGGCCTCGAAGGTCGTGTGCTGCCAGAAGTCAGAAGTTTGGGCGGTGCAATCTTGGTATTTTCACTGGCCTTGTACCCGTATGTGTATTTATTGGCGCGCACCGCATTCAGCGAGCGCGCCCCCCAATTGATGGAAGCCGCGCGCATGTTGGGTGCGCCCCTTCAAAGGCGGATATTGGAAGTGGCCATCCCCTTGGCAAGGCCGGCTGTGGCCGCAGGTGTCGCGCTGGCCCTCATGGAGACGTTGGCGGACTTTGGTGTTTCAAGCTACTTTGGCATTCAAACATTCACAGCGGGCATCTACAAAGCTTGGCTGGTCATGGACAACCGCATTGCAGCTGCGCAATTGGCGAGCGTGCTTTTGGGTACCGTGCTGCTCTTGCTGCAAGTCGAAAAAATGGCGCAATCACGCATGCGATTTGCCAGCTTGCGCTCGGGCATCGCGTCGTCGGCCGATGCCCAGCCCACCACTTTGACAAGACTTTCAGGACTGACCATGACCACGTGGTGCGCCCTGCCCTTGATCTTGGGTTTTGTGCTGCCTGTGATTTTGATGCTCAGACCCTTGCTGTCCTCTGAAGTAGAAGTGCCATGGGGCCGATTCATTGACTGGGCTTTCAACAGCCTGCGGTTGGGTGCCATCACAGCCGTGTTGGCCGTGATGGTGTCATTGCTACTGTCGTTCAGTTTGAGGCGCCAAGAAGATGTGTTCACGCGCACAGCGACCTCACTGATTGGCTTGGGGTATGCCGTTCCCGGCGCTGTGGTGGTTGTGGGGCTGCTGTTGCCTGTCACATGGTTACAGCTTCACTGGCCAGAAACGCAATTGGGTTTTTGGCTAACCGCCACAAGTTTGGGATTGGTATGGGCGTACTTGGTTCGCTTTTGCGCGGTTGCTCTGCAATCGGTTCAAAGTGGCTACGCGCGCATACCCAAAAGCCTTGACGACTCATCGCGCATGCTGGGTATCTCTGGTTTGAAATTACTGACGCAGGTCCATGCACCGCTGTTAAAGCGGTCCATTTTTGCAGCCACATTGCTGGTCTTTGTGGATGTGATGAAAGAATTGCCCGCGACATTGGTTTTGCGCCCCTTCAACACTGACACCTTGGCTGTGATGGCTTACCAATTGGCAAGAGACGAGCGATTGAGTGAAGCCGCGCTACCCAGTCTGGCCCTGGTATGTGTGGGACTGTTGCCTGTGATCCTGCTTAGCCGGGCCATGCGCAAAAAGCCACCTACGAAGGCTTGAGCGCCGTATGTCGGTTTTGTCGATCGCGCAGCCCTGAGCGCGCCGCGTCTTTTATCTCTACAAAGGCTCTACCACCCAAAGGTAAATTTTCATTTGCCAGACACAAGGGTCGGGCACGCGCACCACTGGCCACGTAATCTTGAAGCAACAAGCGACGCACCCATTCAACATCCAGCGCGCGGGTCACAGTGAGATAGTGAAACACAGCATCAACCAGGGCCTCAGGTGTGAGGCCATAGGTTTTGGCGGTAGACAACCAAAGGTAATCAGAAAAATCCAAGAAAGACCAAAACGCAGAGGGCGCAGGCCCAGGTGCTTGCAAAATCAAAGGCAAACTGGATTTAAATCGACCTGAATTGGCAACCAAATCCCAATACTTGGCCAGTCGCGTGAAGCGCTTCAGCGTCGCAGCGTCTACGTCTTTGGTTTGACGAACCACATAAGGGGGCTGATCGTCGTAGATCATGTCAAAGGGCACTGTGTGACGTGAGATGGGGGTGCCGCGCAAACGCTTCAAAATGCCCAGTTGGATTTCTTGCGGCCCAATGGCCCATAGGCGATCAAACCCCGCGGCAAAGCTGTCCAAACTTTCACCAGGTAAACCAAAAATCAAATCGGTGTGAAGGTGCGCATGAGACTCATTGATCAGCCATCGCAAATTGGCCTCGGTTTGGGCATTGTCTTGCCGTCGCGAAATGAGTTTTTGAACCGTTTCATTGAAGCTTTGAATTCCCACCTCAAACTGCAAGACACCGGGTGGAAACTGTTCAATCAAGGCCTTGAGTTTGTCGGGCAAATGATCTGGAATGACCTCAAAGTGAACCAACAAACCCCCAGCACCTGGCACCCTCAATCGGTCTAAAAAGAACTGGAGTATTTGCACTGAAGCGTCAATTTTCAAATTGAAAGTACGGTCTACAAATTTGAAATTTCGCGCACCCCGTTCGTAAAGAAGCTTGAGTTCGTTCAAAAATGGCGCCAATTCAAAAGCCCACGCCGTTTTGTCTAAGGCGCTAAGACAAAACTCACATTTGAAAGGACAGCCGCGCGAAGCCTCTACATACAGCAGGCGGTTAGCCAAGTCGGCATCTGAGAATTGCTGATAGGGCAACTCGATTTGATCCATGGGGGGCTGCTCACCGGCGATCACTTTCATCAGCGGCTGGGGACCATGGACCAATTGCATACAGAGTTTGGGGAAGCTCACATCACCCCACCCCGTGATCACATGGTCAGAGAGCTGCACGATTTCTTGCTGATCGGTCTCGTGGCTCACTTCGGGACCGCCCAGCACAATTTTTAAACTGGGACGTTGTGCTTTCAGCAGACGAATCAATTCGGTGGTTTGCACGACGTTCCAGATGTAAACGCCAAATCCGATCACCTGCACTTGACCTGGTTGGGGCTTGCCCAAAGTAGCAAGCAGATGCGACACCATGTCTGCCAATGGCTTGGCCAAAGTGAATTCGATCAACACAGTTTGATCGGCCAAAGCCTGACTGCCATGGCGAGCCATATTGGCCATCAAGTAACGCAAGCCCAATGACGCGTGAATGTACTTGGCGTTCAGGGTGCTGAGGATAATGGCAGGAGGCAATGGTGCTGATTCGGACATGGGTGGATTATCGTGTGCAAAGCAAGTGCCAACGAAGCTCAGGGTAATTGCGCTGGCTTTGAACATGAGAATGCTTGAAACTGGACCATCTCCATTCAGCACCCCAAAATTCTATGAAATCAGCGATTAAATTGGTTGGAACATTTTTGCTGCTGTGTGCAGTTTATTTGCTGACTTGGCCTACCCCTATCAAGCCAGTTTCTTGGGCTGCGCCCAAAGCGCCGGGATATCAAGGGCCGCACGCCGTGAACGACAAATTGGCACAGTTGAACCTGCTGGACATGCAAGGCGAAGAAGGCCCAGAGCACATCGTCATGGGGCCGGATGGCAAGCTGTACACCACAGTGGCCAGTGGCAAGATATTGCAAATGAATCCAGATGGCAGCGCACAGCAGGCGTTTGCTAATACTGGTGGGCGTGTATTGGGCTTTGACTTCGATGCACAGGGCAATTTGATTGCAGCCGATGCATTCAAGGGACTCTTGTCCATCAATCCCAAAGGCGAAGTCAAGGTCCTAACGGACAAAGTCAACAACGACCCCATCCGCTACGCAGATGCCGTGGTTGTTGCAAAAAGTGGCAAGATGTATTTCAGTGATGCTTCGACTCGCTTCAGTCCCAAAGAATGGGGTGGTACCTTTGAAGCCAGTATCTTGGACATCTTGGAGCAATCAGCAACCGGCCGCGTGCTGGAGTTCGACCCCCACACCCAAACCACGCGAATTCTGGCGCAAGGCCTCAGCTTTGCCAATGGTGTTGCCCTGAATCAAGCGGAAACCAGCTTGTTTGTGAACGAAACCGGCAAGTACAAAGTCTGGAAAATCGCCCTCACCGCCCAAAACCTTGAACTGGGTGATGACAAGGTTCCCGCCGGCGCAGAAGTCTTGTTTGATAACTTGCCAGGCTACCCAGACAATTTAATGCGAGGTTTGGATGGCAAGATTTGGTTGGGCTTTGCAAAACCGCGCAATCCAACCATTGACGCATTTGCCGACAAGCCATGGCTTCGATCCTTGACGCTTAGACTGCCCCGAGCCTTATGGCCCATCCCCAAGGCCTATGGCCATGTCATGGCCTTTGACGAAAATGGCAAAGTCTTAAAAGACATGCAAGACCCCAGTGGTAGCTACCCCGAATCGACGGGTGTCACTGAAACCAAAGACCGCCTTTACATTCAAAGCCTGCATGCCCATGGTTTGGGGTGGTTAAAAAAATAAATGCAAATTGGTTACAGTTAGAGGCATGACCATTGACATTGATGACAAAAACTTCGACATCAACGGGCTTTCTCCCGAACTAGCAGCAAAACAACTGAAGGAAGACGGCCCGAACGAGCAGGCTGCAAGTCATCGCCGCAACTGGGTGGATCGAATTTGGGACATGAGCCATGAGCCCATGTTTGTCTTGTTAATTGCTGCAGCGGCAATCTATTTGGTGTTGGGTGACTTAAGCGAAGGGCTAACGCTGGGCATTTTCGTCTTGGCCGTGTTGGGCCTCACGCTCTACCAAGAAGGCAAATCCGATCGATCCATCGAATCGCTCAGGGCATTGAGTCAGCACACTGCGCAAGTGATTCGTGCAGGCGTGATCATCAAGCTGCCCTCGGTCGAGATTGTCAAAGGCGATTTACTCATCATTTCAGAAGGCGATCGTATTTCTGCAGATGGTTTTTTGGTGAAAGCCGACAATGTCACAGTCGATGAATCACTTTTAACGGGTGAATCTGTACCGGTTGAAAAACAGCTGCGCAACAACCAACAAGAACGCACTTTCGTTTTTTCTGGCACCTACGTTATCCGAGGACAAGGCCTGGTGCAAGTCACAGCCACCGGACCGCGAACTGAAATTGGGAAAATCGGTGCCAGCCTGAACCAACTGGGCGATGAAGAAACACCGCTGCATCGACAAACTGCAAAGCTCGTCAAAATACTCAGCAGCTTGGGTCTGGTTCTTTGCACGGCCATGGTGCTGACTTTGGGTTTCAGAACTGGCGAGTGGCTACCAGCCATCTTGTCTGGCATTGCGCTGGCCATGGCGATGCTCCCTGAAGAGTATCCGGTTGTACTCGCCATTTTTCCGGCCTTGGGTGCGCATCGACTGGCCAAACAAGGCGTTTTGACACGGCGTATCAATGCCATCGAAACTCTCGGCGCCACCACTGTTTTGTGCACCGACAAAACAGGTACCCTCACCCAAAACCAAATGACCGTGCAGGCCTTGATGGTGCCCGACGAGGTTGACAAGTGGGCACTTTTCAAAGTTCCCTCCCGCATTGAGCCCAGCGAATTTTCTGCACAGTTTCACGAACTGGTTGAGCATGCCATTTTGGCAAGCGCTGCCAATCCGTTCGACCCCATGGAAATGGCATTTCACCAGTTTGGTCAATCTTGGTTAGGCGGGACTGAGCACTTGCACGCGGATTGGACCTTGGTTCAAACCTATCCTTTAAGTTCTGAGTTGCGTGCCATGTCGCATATTTGGCAAGTTGCCAACACAGCGCAACATGTTATTTCAGCCAAGGGCGCGCCGGAGGCGATCATTCGTTTGTGCCATATGACGCCGCAGCAGCAAACCCATTGGGAAACGGCCATTGGACACATGGCTGAAACTGGCTTGCGCGTATTGGCAGTCGCTGAGGGTCATCACAGTGGCACCGCTTGGCCCACGACTTCGCATGAGATTGATTTTAAATTTCTAGGTCTCATCGGCTTGTCGGATCCAATTCGCGATGAAGTGCCTGCCGCCATGTCTGAGTGCCACCAAGCAGGTATTCGTGTGGTGATGATCACAGGCGACTACCCCAAAACAGCGCGTGTGATTGCATCACAGGCCGGTATGCCGTCAGGTGATTTGTTGACGGGCGACGAAGTTGAATCACTCAACGACACCGAACTTCGGCAACGCATGCAACAAGTGAATGTTTGCGCACGCATTTCGCCACATCAAAAGCTGCGCATTGTTCAAGCACTCCAACACAATGGCGACATTGTCACCATGACGGGTGATGGCGTGAACGACGCACCGGCCTTGCGCGCGGCGCATGTGGGGGTTGCCATGGGTGCTAGGGGCACCGATGTGGCACGCGAAGCGGCAGACCTCGTCTTGGTCAACGACGACTTTGCGTCGATTGTGCGCGGCATACGCACAGGCCGACGCATATTCACGAATCTTCAACGCTCCATGGCTTACATCTTTGCCATTCACATTCCAATCGCAGGGCTGGCCATCATTCCAATGCTGTTTGCATTGCCACCGTTGTTCTTACCGCTGCACATCGCTTTGCTAGAAATGATCATCGATCCGGCATGTTCTTTGGCATTTGAAAGCGAACCTGAAAGCCCCGATTGCATGACCTCACCACCGCGGGACACCACAGCGCCGTTGTTTGGATTGCCCGCCATGCTGGAGGCTTTTGGCTTGGGTCTTTGGGTCCTGGCAAGTGCACTTTGCGCGTATTGGGCATCCCAATATATCCAAGGCTCGGGGGATGCGGTTCATCAGACCAGGTCAATGGTCATACTGGCATTTGTCACCGCCAATGGGTTTCTCATTTTCATGGCGAAATCTAGACATCACCTTGCATGGCAACACAACCGGCCTTGGAACAAAACGGCACTGCTGATTGCCGGCGGTACCCTTTGTTTGGTACTGGCCGCGCAGTACACCCCTGTGCTGGCACATTACCTCAGCTTTTCTCCACTTGGTTTGACGCAATTGCTTGTGAGCATGGCCTGCGGCTGCTTGGGTGGTTTGTATTACGCCGTTCGCTACGCGGCGTCACGAAAGCCATCTTTACGAGGCCAGTAATCTTTTAATTTTGACCAGCTCCCACGCATCCGCCACCCACTCGCACAACACCGCCCGCGATTCCCGTGGATCAATGATGTCCAAGATGCCAAATTTTTCAGCCGTTTTAAAGGGCGAGGTCAGGTTGAGATAGAACTTCTCAAGTTCAAGTCGCTTGGCTTGTGGATCTGGGGCAGCTTCAATTTCTGTTTTGTGAGCAGCCATCACACCGCCCTCAATGGGAATCGACCCCCAGCGCGCAGAGGGCCACGCATACCGGTGGTTCAAGGCTTCACCATATTTAGGTGCATGCATACCACCTGCCATGCCAAAACAGCGACGAATGATGATGGAGACCCAGGGTGATTGGCATTCATGAACAGCTTGGCCCACACGCGTTGCACCCAACAAGGTGCCGGCCAATTCGGCCTCAAGTCCAGTTGCATTGCCTGGCTGATCCACCAAATTGACGACAGGCAAGCCAAACTGACTGCACATGTTCACGTGTCGTTCCATTTTGTAAGCTGCTTGAACAGTCATTGCACCGCCCTGCACTTTTGGATCGTTGATCACAATGCCCACAGGATAGCCATTCAGCCTTGCCAAAGCGGTGATCACAGAACCGCCTTGATAGCGGCCAATTTCAAATACTGAATCAAGATCAAAAATACTTTTCAGTATTTTTCGCGGGTCAAAAATTTGACGACGATCTTTTGGAATAGCATCTTTCAACCAGTCGTCAGCGCGGCTGGGAGAATCGCTGCAGCTTGTCACCGGCGCCAAATGGTGAATGCTTCTAGGCATGTACGACAAGAATTTCTGCACCTGTTGCAGGGCATCTGCTTCGTCTGCCGCCTCGTTGTGTACAACTGCATTCTTGCGCTGAACTTTATAGCCGCCTAAATCATTTTTATCGATCTCCACGCCATAAGCCTGACGCACCACATGCGGACCAGCAGCCATCACTTGCGCTTGATCGTTGACCAAAACGGAGAAATGCGACGACACAACTTTGATGGCACCCAATCCCACACATGAGCCTAATGCAACGCCGACCACAGGAACCGTCTTGAGCAACTCGTTGGCAGGCCATGTGGGATAACCAGGAATTTTAGTTCCGCCCAATTGCATCAACAACTTGACACTGCCACCTGCTGAATCAACCAAGCGCACAAGCGGCATGTGCATTTGGTGCGCGTACCTTTCGATGTATATCCATTTTTCGGCAACCGTTGCTTCAGACGAACCTGCGCGAATGCTGAAATCATCCGCATGAATGGCCACTTTTCGGCCGTCAATTCGGCCTGTTCCTGTGACCGTATTGGTAGGATCCAATTGAAAAAATTGCCCATCAGCATCTTGATGGCCTTTGCCAGCAATGCAGCCCATCTCTTGGAAGCTGTGCGCATCCACCAAGCCAGCAATTCTTTGCCGCACGTCCATGCGTCCGGCGCCGTGCAACTTGGCGAGCGCTTGCGGCCCGCCCATGGCCAATGCTTGATTTCGACGGCTTTCCAGTTCTGTTAACTCGGTTTGCCAGGCACCCTCAGGCTTAAAACGGACAGGATGTTGAATGCTAGTCACTTTGCACCCAATCCCAATTCTTGAACCAACTCTGCGATGGCTTTTTGCTCAGACAACATGTATTTCATGGAATCTGCATGGTCTCTGAAAACAGGTCGCCCACCATTTTTTTCGACCAAGGCCACCCACGCCGGATGCAGTGCAACTTTGCGCAGCGCGTCTTCCCAGAAGGCAATCTGGGCCGATGACATGTTGGGCGGCAAGAGCAAACCGTTGTACGTTACAAAATCAGCAGCAATGCCCTGCTCCCGCCAAGTAGGCACTTGAGCCAGGGGGCCAGTACCGCGTGTGGGGGATGCACTGGCCAGAACTCGAACCTTGCCAGCGGCTACCTGCGGCATGATGACCGGTGCTGTTGCCGAAATCACGTCGATGTGACCACCCAGCAGTGCGCCCATTGTTTCACTGGACGCCTTGAATGGGGCAACTGTTAAATTTTTCACATCCACGCCCGCAACCTTCAGCGGTTTAGCAATCGACAAATGCGTGCCAGATCCCAATGCAGGCGCCACGCCAATTTTGAGTGATGTGGCATCTTTGCGAAGCGCTGCAACCAAATCGGTACCTGTTTTAAGGGTCGAATCTGCACGCACTGCCACCATTTGCGTTTCCTCCACCATCATGGCCACCGGCGGATACTCTTTCAAGTCAGCCTTCAACATGCCTGCGGCAATGGCCACCAACGTACTGGTATGGAAAGTCCCCAACCAATGCGCGTTACCAGCATTGCGTTGCAATTGTTGCAAAGAGATGATGCCCGCACCGCCCGGCTTGTAATCAATCAACATGGTTTGACCATGGATCAAATTCAGTTGGGTTAAAGCATCTTGAATACCCCGCGCATAGATGTCCACAGAGCCACCAGGGGTGACGCCCAGGACATACGTCATTCGTTCAGTCGGTTTCCAACTGCTGCTTTGCGCTGAAGCCTTCAAGCCCATGCCGCTCAATGCCATTGCCATTGCAAATTCACGTCGTTGTAAGTTCATGCTGTGTCTCCGTTTGTTGTCGTTAAGAGGGTTTGAATGCCGCCAACACATCAGCGGTGTCTTGGCCTAACTCATGGCCTGTATGCCTGATGGCTCCGGGTGTGCGAGACAAGCGCGGCACCACCCCCATTTGCGTGGTGTGCCCTATTTTGGGATGCGGCACTTTGACCAACATGTTTCGCTCTAAAAAATGTGCATCTTGGTAAATATCGGCGATGGTGTACACACGCGTGTTGGGGACACCTACCGCTTCGAGCATGACCGCCAAATCTTGGCACGCATGCTGGCAAGTCCATTCAGCAATGATTTGGTCCAGCGCCCTCGCATTGGCTGGCTCCCCTCTGGCCCGAATGTTGGCGAACTCTGGAACCTGCATCAAGTCGAGCCGCCCCATGGCTTGCATCAGGCGTTCACATGTAGGATTGCTATTGGCCGCAATCAAAATGTAACTGTCATCCTGGGTGGGATACAAACTGTTGGGTGCCATGCGCGGCAAATTAGCACCTTCTCGCTTGGGCACGGTGCCGTGTTTTTCATAAGCAGGCACGATCGGCTCCATCTGCGTAAATGCCGTTTCGTACAAGGCCACATCCACCACTTGCCCCAAACCCGTCTTGTCTTTATCTCGCAAAGCGGCCAACGCGCCAAACGCCGCATAGGTGGAGGTCAGATAATCGGTCGTAGCCAAGGCCACACGGGCCGGTGGTCGATCGGGATCGCCGGTCATGTGACGCACACCGCCGACAGCCTCACAAATGGCGCCATACCCAGGCCTGGGGGCGTAGGGACCAGTTTGCCCAAAACCACTGATGCGAACCATCACCAAACCAGGATTGGTTTGAGACAACGCCTCGAAACCTAAACCCAGTCGCTCCATGACACCTGGCCGATTATTTTCGACCAAGATGTCGGCGCTTTGAATCATGGCCTTGGCGACACGCAAGTCATCGGGATTCTTGAGATCCAGCACCACCGATTTTTTGTTCCGCAGCAGTGAAGCAGCATACAAAGAAACATCGTCAACGTGCTGGCCCATTTGTCGAACGGGATCACCTTCGGGCGGTTCAATTTTGATCACCTCAGCGCCAAAATCTCCCATCAACCGAGTACAAGCTGGACCGGCAATGGTGGAGCAAATTTCAATCACCCTCAGGCCACGCAACGGTCCTGTGGGTTGCATCACACTGTCATCGCTCATTTTAATTTTCCTGATTTGACTTTGGCCCTTGCCGCCATTTGACGTGTTGACTCTAGGCTGGATTCATAGATGCGTGTGCGGGCCAATGCCACCAAGCTCTCGACATCACCTTTGCGCTGTGCATCCAATGCCAGGCGCCATAAACTGGCTGAACGCTGACGCCGCTCAACGGTGGCCAAACCCAATTTGCTATAGCGCAAGGTTTGCAAAGACAGGCCCGTCAGCAGTCGATGAAGTTTTTGATTGCCAGCCAACCGTGCACACAAAAGGATCAGGCGATAAGTGGTTTCGGCATAATCGTCACCGCTGTGCGGATCGGACGCCAGTTTTTCAAGTCTGTCGGTGCCAGAGGCTAAAATTTGAAGCCATTCTGCTGATGGTTGTTTGCCAATTTTTCGAATCACCACTTCGAACAAACCTGCACGAATTTCCATCAACTCATCAAGTTCTTTCTCATTCAACTCTGTCACGATGGCGCCACGCCTTGGCAACAAAGTGACCAGACCTTCCCGCTCCAAAATCCTCAAAGCATCTCGAATGGGACCACGGCTTACCCGGAACTCTTCGCTAAGCTCCGCCTCACCAATTCGAGCACCTGCCAACATGACACTCGCCAAGATTCGATCACCGAGTTTGGCGGCTATTTGCTCTGGCACCGTCAAGGTCGGTATGTCTTGGTCGGCAAACAAACGAAAGGCGACTGTACTTTCTGCAGCCTGATAGGCATCGACTGGTAAGTCTTTGACGCGCATGGCCTACTCCAGGTGAATCACGACTTGGTCTTCTGCAACGGGCTCACCCTCCGCCACAAAAACCTCGGACACTTGCCCCGCACGCTCGGCTGCAATGGGAATCTCCATCTTCATTGACTCGACAATGATCAGGACCTCATCCGCCTGCACATCTTGACCCGGATTGACCAAGACTTTCCAAACTGTACCGGTGACTTCAGATTTAAGTTTCAACATATGTTAATTTAAAGATTGTTAACAATATTATGAAATCAAAAAACAACTCGCCTATCCGCGATAACCCTAGGGACAAAAATTTGGCTTAAGTGCCGAGGTCTAAGAAGACACGGCCGTTTTCGATCTTGACAGGCCAGGATTTGACTGGCTCGGTCGCCGGTCCACATTGAACTGTGCCATCTCTTACATCAAACATGGCTTGATGAAATGGACACTCCACGTGATTGCCTTCCACAAAACCATCACAAAGTTTGGCGTTGCCATGGCTGCAGTCGTTGTTGATGGCAAATACGCCCTCGTCTATCTTGAAAATAGCGATGTCGTGATTCTGAGGCGTGACAGCAATGCCCGCGCCTTCAAACAAGTCGGCCTCTGCGGCCACGTCAAACCAGTTGCTCATATTTAAATGGGATAAATGACAGAATTGGGAATCATCTCGCTGTCGTATACGCACAAACGTTCAGCAAACTTGAAGCCATCGGGGGTAGACACAATGATGTCAAGGTAACGCCCCACGTTGTACACGGTGCTTTCTTTGTCTAGCTTGGTGCGAAACACGGCGTAGTTGGCCTCACTGTAGATTCGGCCCTCTTCAACTTTGCGAACGATGGGTGCGCCCACTACGTGCCGTTGATAGTAGGGATCGTGAAAGATGGTTTCACTGATGCCATACACACGGTCTTTCAGCATGCCCTTGCTGGTCAAAGACAAGGTTGCCAATGGAAATCCTCGTTCGTGGTTTTCACGTGGCTGTAGTTTGTAGACGCATTGTTCGGTGAAGAACTCTGGCCACAGCGCCCACTGACCGCTGTCAACGGCACTGGCGTAATCGGCATAAAGTTGCTGGATGCCAAACCATGTTTGCATGTCAACCATCATCAATCCTCCATCACTTTTCGCCAATAGTCATACATGCCCCGGATGAGAGTTTCGGTCACCATGTGATCAGTTTCACCCACATCTTTCCCCCCCAATTCAGCAACAGCACGGTGGTGTTGCTTGGACTCGAAGGCTTGCTGTGAAAACTCAATCACTTCACCATCGTCGGCTGAGACAAATCCTGCGGGACCAAATAAATTGGCTTGTCGCAGACGACGCTCAGTCATCTCTGGCGTGTCATCTTCAAAGCCAAAGTGCGTCCACACAAAATCAAAGGCACCATGACCATCGGGCTGAATATGGCGCGTCGACACACTGTTCACCTGCTGCTGAAAAATCACGCTGGGGAACAGCGTCATCATGACGGCTGTAGGGCCACCCCACCAAGCCTCTGGCACGATGTCCAAAAAACTGGGGTCGTTGAGTTCCATGCTGGCTTTGAAACTGCTGACTTGGGTCACATCTGCAGCGCCGCCGGTGGCCTGTCCGGCAGATCCACGCGTTGAAATCATGGCTGCATGGCGGTGTTTGTCATCCATGCGCAATTCACTTTTGTTGTCGGCACGCCATAGGCCAAAGGTCACAAACCAGGTGTGCAACAAACCCGGGTGGTAAGGGTCTTTGATGTTCTCTTGCATGAGCTTCCAGTTGCCTGGAATACGTTGTCGGTTGTAGCCCAAAATCTTCAGTTGACGGCCATTGAACAGGCGATCAAAGTACTTCAAAATTGTGGGCCCCATGTAATCTTCAAGCGACTCCACTTCGTGGTCAAATGAAGCAAATACAACGCCGCCGCGAGAGGCCACCTTCAGCGCAGTGAGGCCATGGTCTTTGGGATCAAAATCTGCGGGCATGCCGCCGTTGACCTTGCCTTCTTGTCGCACGCCGCGTCTAAAAGGGACGCCTTGCAACTTTCCGTCTAAGGCATAGCTCCATTGGTGATAAGGACACACCAATTCCTTTTTGTTGCCATGACGCTCCCGGCAAAAAGCCATGCCGCGATGGGCGCACACATTTTCAACCACATGAATCTGACCGTCCTGCGCACGCGTCAAGATGACCGATCGCTCGCCAATGACGGTGCGTTTGAAATCTCCGGGGTTGGGAATTTCAGCCTCTAGCCCCACATAACTCCAATGCGCTTTGTAGAAAAAACGCGCCAGTTCCTTTTGGTGACTGTCTTGGTTGGTATAGACCGCAAAGGGAATGCGGTGTGTTCCTGATGTTTCCCAGTGAATTGGATGTTCTTGCATGTGCATGTGTCTCCACAAGATTCTTGAGTTGCATCATGCCACCTGCATCCAATTAGTAAATCTTAATTTACATATAATAATTATTCAAAATTCAAATATTGAGAGACGCATGGAACTGGCCAAACTGGACCTGAATTTATTGCTGGTATTTCATCATTTATTGATCGTCAAACGCGTTTCGACTGTGGCCAACATATTGGGCATGAGTCAACCCGCCGTGAGCAGTGCATTGGGCAGACTGCGCGCCAGCTTAGATGACGAGTTGTTCATCAGAACACAAAGCGGCATGACGCCCACACCCTACGCCCTGCAACTGGCCGAGCCTGTGGCAGTGGCGCTGGATGTGTTGCAACAAGCCTTGAACGTTCGCGGTGCGTTTGATCCCAAAACCAGCACACGCAACTTCACCATTGCGCTGACCGATGTTGGCGAGATGTACTTCTTACCGGTGCTGGTGAATGCCTTGGCAACGGCTGCGCCAGGCGTGACCTTGCAAATTGTCAGTGTGGCACAGACGTCACTGAAAGAAGACATGTCGACGGGCAAGGTCGACCTGGCCATGGGTCTCTTACCGCAACTGCAGGCTGGCTTCTTCCAGCAATCTTTGTTCAAGCAGCAATACATCTGCTTGATGCGCAAAAAACACCCCTTGGCAACCCGGCAAACCGTCAGCGTATCCGCCCTTTTTTCGGCCGAACATGTTCGGGTCTTGGCCACAGGTACTGGGCACGGTCGTATCGACTTAGTTTTAGACAAGCAAAAACACAATCGCAACGTGCGCTTGACAGTGCCGCACTACGTGGCATTGGGCGATGTGCTTCAGCACTCGAACCTGGTGGCCATGGTGCCAGAGCGGTTTGCCCAACGCATTGTGAAGCCTTTCGACCTGGTCATGCGAGACCTGCCCTTAAAGCTTGAAGAAAGCCCCATTCAGCAGTGTTGGCATGGTCGCCTGCATCGAGATCCTGGTCACCGATGGCTGCGTCAGTTGATGCGCAAGCTCTTTGGCGACCAGGCCACCTTGGGCGAAGAACAAGCCTTTTAATTTCAGCTTAGAAAGGCAAGCCGACATAATTTTCTGCCAACGAACTTTGAGCTGCATCGGAAGAAAACAAATAAGCCATTTCAATCTCTTGCAACTTTTGATCGTAATCAATGGCCTCTGGGAAGGTGTGCAACAGAGTGGTCAGCCACCATGAAAAACGTTGCGCTTTCCAAACGCGGGCCAGTGCTTTTTCCGAATAATGGTCCAAGCCGCTGCTGTCGCCCTTTTGGTAGTGATCCACAAAGCCGTGGTACAGGTAGTAAATGTCAGAGCCTGCGGTGTTCAAGCCTCGAGCGCCGGTGGGCGGCACAATGTGAGCCGCATCACCCGCCAAGAACATGTTGCCGTAGCGCATAGGTTCGGCAACAAAGGAGCGCAGGGGTGCAATCGACTTTTCAATCGTTGGACCTGTGATCAATTTCTCCGCGACTTCTGCGGGCAAACGTCGCTTCAATTCCGTCCAGAAAGCTTCGTCCGACCAATCCTCAACCGAGTCCGTCAGAGGCACTTGAATGTAGTAGCGACTTAGAACTTGTGAGCGCAATGAGCACAGGGCAAAGCCGCGAGGATGCTTGGCGTAAATTAATTCAGGGGACACCGGCTTGGTACGCGACAGCACGCCCAGCCAACCAAAGGGGTACACCTTCTCGTACTCTTTGATCACATCACTGGGAATGGACTTGCGACTCACACCGTGAAAACCGTCTGCCCCAATGATGAAATCACAATCGATGCGTTTGCTTTCTCCGCCGACACTGTAAGTCACGTAGGGCTTTTCTGATTTCACATCATGGGGCTGCACATCCTCTGCGCTATGAATCACGATGCCATTCATTCGGTCACGCGCTTCATACAAATCACGTGTTAATTCAGTTTGACCGTACACCATGACGGAGTTGCCGCCGCTGTACTTGTGCAAATCCACACGGTTCAATTTGCCGCCATGCGCCAAGAAGAAGCCATCGTGAATTTCGCCCTCTCGGTCCATGCGCTCACCACACTGGGCTTCGCGCATGAGTTTGGCAAAGCCATTCTCCAAAACACCCGCTCGAATGCGACTGAGCACATAGTCACGCGTTTGGCGCTCTAAAACAACCGTCTCAATGCCTTTGAGGTGAAGCAATTGAGACAGCATGAGGCCAGAGGGGCCGCCGCCAATGATGCAAACTTGAGTTTTCATTTAAGGTCTCCGATGATCTATGACTTGGACAATTGGCCCAATTCAATGTCTAAGATACGCCTAAAGACTTCGAACAGGAATGGCTGAAACTGGCAAAAACTTGTACATTTCGAACATGGAAAAACAACTCGCCTATGTACAGAGCTACAGCTTATTTGGAGAATCTACACATTTACCCGACGTATTGCATTGTGAAACCATCGCGGATCGATCGGTTTTGCACGACTGGGAATTGGCGCCTCACAGACATGCGCGCTTGCACCAAGTCTTGTTGGTGCAAGCTGGCGGCGGTTCAGTCACCCTAGACGGAAAAACCCATGCCTTGGTCAAGGGTTCATTGGTCAATGTGCCGCCAGCCCATGTTCATGCATTTCGATTTGAAAAAGACACGCGAGGATGGGTCACCACCTTGGCAGACGAATTATTGGATGAACTGCTGGTAGGTGTCGGCACCCTTCGTTCAGAACTAGATCAGGCTTGCGTGTTGTCTGCCGACACCTTCATCACCCAAACAGTTAAGCAAATTTGGGTGGAATTCTCGTCTCAAGAGAAAGCCCGCGCCCTGGTTCTGCGAGGGCTCAGTGGTGTGATGCTGGGTTGGGTCGCCAGACAGCTTGCCCTGCCCGCCTCGCCTGAATCAAAGGTTTCGGACTCTGTGATCGTGCAGCGCTTCAAAGAGCTGATTGAGCAACACTTCACCCAACATTGGTCTGTGGGCCAATACGCCATCGCCTTGTCAATCTCCCCAACACATTTAAGCCGACTGACCCGTGCCACCACCGGCACTAGCGCATTGCGCATGATCGAGGCCCGCTTGATGCGAGAAGCACGCCGAAATTTAGCTTATACCAACTTGAATATCGCCACCATTGCTTACACACTGGGCTTTTCAGATCCCGCCTATTTTTCACGCGTCTTCACGCGAGATGCGGGCATTTCACCCAAAGCCTTTCGATCGCAAATCTAATTTGGTAATCCAAAAGAACCCGAAGCGTGCAAAGTTCAGCTGAATGCCCCAGATAATTCGAAAAACAATCGGATTTTTCAAATGCGCAATGTTCAACCGTCACAAATGGCCGCCTACCTGCTGGCTTTCACCGCCATAACAGCGCAAGCCACCCCCCTTCAGCCCGATGCCAAGGTATTTGCCGCACGCGAAAAAGACTGGCGAAATGGTGCCATCGTGTACCAAATTCTGGTGGACCGCTTTGTACCCTCGGCCAATTTGGCCGCCAAAAAACACTTGTACCCGGCACCCAAGGTTTTGCGCGAATGGCATGAGCAACCTCTGCGCGGCGTCGAACTCGAAGACCAAAAACTCAACAGCCAAGAGTTGGAGTTTTGGGGCGGTGACATTCAAAGTGCACAGTCCCGGTTAGACCACGTGAAGGATCTGGGGGCCACGGCCATCTATTTGAACCCCATACACCTGGCGTGGACCAATCACAAGTACGACGCCTTCGATTACAAAGCCATTTCCCCTGAATATGGCAATCGCGATGACTTCAAACGATTTGCCGCGCAAGCCCACCAACTGGGCTTGAAGGTCGTGTTAGATGGCGTGTTCAATCACATGGGTCGCAACTCCCCGCAGTTCAAAGATGCCATGGCCAATCCCCAAAGCCCTTGGCGCAATTGGTTTGTCATTGGGTCTGCCTACAAAGGTGGTGCAAGGGTTTGGACAGGATTTCAAAATTTGCCTGAACTCAATTTAGACAACCCCGCCGTCCGAAAGTACCTCTATGAAGCGCCCGACTCGGTGGTGCGTGGTTACCTGCGCGATGGCGCAGACGGCTGGCGCTTAGACACCGCCTACGAACTGGGGCTTCCGTACATGCGCGCGCTGACGAAAGCCGCCCATCAAGAGAAAAAAGACGCTTTGGTTGTGGGTGAAATTGTGAATTATCCCGATCAATGGCTCACCGCCATGGACGGCGTCATGAACTTTACTTTGCGGCAAATCATTCTGAGCGTAGCCCAGGGTGAAATCAATCCTGCGGTGGCCACACGCATGACAGAACGGCTGGTGCTAGACACCGGCATTGAGCCCCTGTTGAAATCTTGGAACGTGATCGATAACCACGACATCCCCCGCATTGCCACCCAGGTGCCGGAGGCCAAACAGCGTCGCTTGGTGCAAACTTTGCAATTCACCCTGCCAGGATCGCCCAACGTGTATTACGGCAGTGAGCTTGGCATGACGGGCGGCGGCGACCCAGAAAATCGAAACCCCATGCGTTGGGATTGGGTCAGCGCGCAACACCCAGAAATGGTCTGGATGAAAAAGCTCATCAGCTTGCACCAACACAACCGCGCATTGCGCGTCGGCAACTTTCGCCGAATTGAAACCGACCGTTTGTTTGCCTTTGAACGATACACCGACAAAACGCTTGAGACACGTTTGGTTTTGGCAAACCCAGGAAAAACCGAGATCACAGAAAGAATCTTGGTGACCAATGCCGGCTTGATGGATGACACACCCTTGGTGGACCTCATGGGTGCAGACCCTCATCAACACGTCGCAACCATGGGGCCCGGACTCATCAGCGTCACCGTACCAGCGCAAACCGTGATGGTGTTGAAACCTGTTGAACGTGACTTAGGCGGCTACAGCCGGTACAAACGTTACCCCTGAAATGCCGGCAGCAAGGCGGGTACGCGGGGTTAAAAATGCCAGGTGCTAAAGTTCAGGTCTGTTGAAATTCACCTCCAAAGAAATGTCCCTCCCCAATTGCCCCAAATGCCAATCTGAATTCACCTATGAAGATGGTGAGAATTTTGTTTGCCCCGAATGTGCGCACGAGTGGCCGCAGCAGGCATTGACAGAGATCGAAACCGCAAAGGTGTTCAAGGACGCTTCCGGCAACATCCTGCAAGATGGCGATACAGTCACGCTGATCAAGGATCTCAAACTCAAGGGCTCCTCCGGTGTCATCAAGGTTGGTACCAAAGTTAAAAACATTCGTCTGATCGATGGCGACCATGACATCGACTGCAAAATCGACGGCTTTGGTGCCATGCAGCTCAAAACTGAGTTTGTGCGCAAGGCCTGATCAACCTCTCTTCTTTCAATGACCAGAGTAATCCATGAAAAAAATTCTACTGTCCCTTTGCATAACTCTGGCAACCCTCCTCACCGCTTGCGGTGGTGGCAATGGCGTTGCCAGTGCACCTGTTGGACCCACGGCTCTCCAAACGACCGACACCTTGGTCGGTACAGGCGCAACAGCGGCCCCGGGAAATACATTGAGCGTGAACTACACAGGTTGGCTCTACGACGCAACCGCAGCGCAAAATCATGGCAAACAATTTGATTCATCCGTTGGCAGAACACCCTTCAGCTTCAAGCTGGGTGCCGGGCAAGTCATTGCTGGCTGGGATCAAGGCATGGTGGGCATGAAAGTGGGCGGCAAGCGCACTTTGATCATTCCCAGCGCTTTGGGTTACGGCAGTTCTGGGGCCGGCGGTGTCATTCCGCCCAATACGGCTTTGGTATTCGATGTTGAACTGCTGGCGGTTCAATAAATTGCGAACAGGCAATATTTCACCCTGCGAAATTTTGTCCGGTTTTTTCGAATTTCTCTCATATCAGTGCGGCGTCAGACGTCACTTTTAAGATCTAATAACGGCTTGCACAAATTACAGCTGCACCACCCATCACAAGGACGCAAATGGCTAACCAACAATCCAAAATCATTTACACATTGACCGATGAAGCACCGTTGCTGGCAACAGCTGCTTTTTTGCCCGTCATTCGCACGTTTGCATCACCCGCCGGCATTGAAATTGAAGCCAGCGATATTTCGGTGGCTGCACGTATCTTGGGTGAGTTTTCCGACATGTTGCCAGAAGCTCAGCGCATTCCCAACAACTTGGCGGCGCTTGGCAAATTGACGCTCAAACCCGAAGCCAACATCATCAAGTTGCCAAACATCAGCGCTTCCGTTGGACAGCTGGTCAATGCCATCAAAGAGTTGCAGTCCAAAGGCTTCGCCTTGCCTGACTACCCTGAGAACCCAAAGAACGACCAAGAAAAAGACATCAAAACCCGCTACACCAAATGCACGGGCTCAGCTGTCAACCCCGTCTTGCGTGAAGGCAACTCTGACCGCCGTGCACCTCGCGCCGTGAAAGAATTTGCGCGCAAAAACCCACACAGCATGGCTGAATGGAGCCAAGCATCCCGCTCGCACGTGTCGCACATGCACCATGGCGATTTTTACCACGGTGAAAAGTCCATGACGTTGGACAAAGCCCGTGACGTGAAGATGGAGTTGCTGACCAAGAGCGGCAAAGCCATTGTGCTCAAAGCCAAAGTCTCGTTGCTTGACCGTGAAGTGATTGACAGCATGTTCATGAGCAAGAAAGCACTAGAAGCTTTCTACGAAAAAGAAATCGAAGACGCACACAAAACTGGTGTGATGTTCTCATTGCACGTCAAAGCGACCATGATGAAAGTGTCGCACCCCATCGTCTTTGGACATTGCGTCAAAATCTTTTACAAAGAAGCGTTTGAAAAGCACAAAGAAGTGCTGTGCGACCAACTGGGCGTGAATGTGAACAACGGCATGGTCGACTTGTACAACAAGATTGCCACCTTGCCAGAATCCAAGCGTGAAGAAATCATGCGTGACTTGCACGCCTGCCACGAACACCGCCCAGAGTTGGCCATGGTCGACTCTGCCAAGGGCATCACCAATTTCCATTCCCCCAACGACGTGATCGTTGACGCATCCATGCCCGCCATGATTCGCAATGGCGGCAAAATGTGGGGTGCCGATGGCCGTTTGAAAGATGTGAAGGCGGTCATGCCTGAGTCAACTTTTGCGCGCATTTACCAAGAAATGATCAACTTCTGTAAGTGGCATGGCGCATTTGATCCCAAAACCATGGGCACAGTGCCTAACGTCGGTCTGATGGCGCAACAAGCCGAAGAATACGGCTCGCACGACAAAACCTTTGAAATCACAGAAGACGGCGTGGCCAACATCACAGATCTCGAAACGGGTGAAGTATTGCTTAGCCAAAACGTTGAAGCTGGCGATATCTGGCGCATGTGTCAGGTCAAAGATGCGGCCATTCGTGATTGGGTTAAATTGGCCGTCAACCGTGCCCGTAATTCAGGCATGCCCACTGTTTTCTGGTTGGACGCTTACCGTCCCCACGAAGCCCAACTGATCCGCAAAGTGAAGATGTATTTGCACGAGCACGACACCAATGGTTTGGACATCCAAATCATGAGTCAAGTGCGCGCCATGCGTTACACCCTCGAGCGCGTCGTTCGCGGCTTAGACACCATCAGTGCCACTGGCAACATCCTGCGTGACTACCTGACCGACTTGTTCCCAATCATGGAATTGGGCACCAGCGCCAAAATGCTGTCCATCGTGCCCTTGATGGCGGGTGGTGGCATGTACGAAACTGGTGCCGGTGGTTCAGCGCCAAAGCACGTCAAGCAACTGGTTGAAGAAAATCACTTGCGCTGGGATTCTTTGGGCGAGTTCTTGGCATTGGCGGTTTCGCTGGAAGACTTAGGCATCAAGACTGGCAATGAAAAAGCCAAATTGTTGGCCAAAACCTTGGATTCAGCCACCGGTTCATTGCTTGCCAATAACAAAAACCCTTCCACCAAAACAGGTGAGCTTGACAATCGCGGTAGCCAGTTCTACCTGGCGATGTACTGGGCCCAAGAACTTGCCGCCCAAACAGCAGACAAGGATTTGCAGACCAAGTTCGCGCCTCTTGCCAAAGCACTCACCGAAAACGAGAAGAAAATCGTTGACGAGTTGAAGGCGGTTCAAGGCAAGCCCGTTGAAATTGGTGGTTACTACAAACCATCGCTTGAATTGCTTGAAAAAGTGATGTGCCCAAGCACCACATTCAATACCATCATCCAATCGGCCAAAGCCTAAGTGTTGACGATGTGAGTCATGACAGCCTATTGACAGGCTGTCCCATGACCTCCTTCAAAAAGCCGCTTTTTAAAAGCGGCTTTTTTTTCGATCACAAGTGCACCTTTATTCAAAAAGGTCCGTCTGACTCACGTTTGCTTGTTTGATCTTCGGCTTAGCAACTGGTTTGACAACTTGAGCCCCCCCTTTGGGGTCCTTGATGGGAGACAACTCCAAAAGCGCAGGCACCGAAGAAGCCTTTGGCTGCTTCAGGGTTGCCGGTGACGCTGCAGGTCGGGTCATTTCGACGGGCCATCTCTTCAGGCGCTTTAACTCCCCCCTGTTCATGCACCGGTAAACAGCCAAAAGCCCTTGCGTCAATTCATCCTCCAGCAAAACATAGGCTTTTCCCAGCCATTCAATCTCTCGCCCTTTGATGGCCAAAGCCCCATTCAAAGAGGCCTTCATGTCTGTTCTTGAATATGCTGTGATGGCGCGCAATATAACTTTGTTCATGCGTAAGTCTAGTTGTTAAACGGCAGGTTGAGTAACATTATGCCAAACAACATGCGGTTGAACATCTTCTAGAAGCCTAACAATATGTTACATAACGGGCACTTAGATGTGTACAGCATCCCAAATCAACTTCAATGACAGCAAAAATAGGCCGACTTGGACGCATTTGAAAAACCACGCATCAGCGATCCGTCGCGTGAGGTAGGCACCCAGAAACGTACCCAGCAAGGCATATGGCACCAAGACGGCAATCTGCCAAAATTCAGCTTCACCGTAGGGGCTGAGGTTTTGGTAAGGTCCGACTTTGGCCAAATTGATGATGGCAAACAAGATGGTGGCGGTGCCCGCAAATTCTGCTTTGACCAACTTTTGGGGCAACACAAACACTTGAAAAGGCGGCCCGCCAGCGTGAGCAATGAAGCTGGTGAAACCTGCCACCCCACCCCAAAATACGCCCTTGGGAACCGACGCCGCAACTGGTTTTTCTGCCTGCCCGCGCTTAAACCATGTTTGCAAACAAAAGCTAACGCCCACCAAACCAATGAGGAATTTGATGGTGTGCTCGGAAATCAAAGCCGCAGTGAGCCACCCAAGCATGACACCCGCAACCCCGGCAGGCACTAAGATTTTCAAATTCACTAGGCTGTATTGCTTGCGATACAACCAAACGCCAACCGCATCCGATATAACAAAGAGAGGCAGCAAAAGCACGGCGGCTTTCACCGGCGACATGACCAAAGACAACACTGGCACAGACATCATGCCCACCAGTGGCAATCCCCCTTTGGACATGCCAATGAGCAATGCGGCAACACTGGCCAACACCCAATACTGATTCAATTCCATGTTGTCCCTTAGCGGCCGCAAGCTAGCGGCTCAATATGACTGTTGTGGGTATTTCAAAATGCGCCAGCAACTGAAGGTGGCAAAAGAAGCAATGCCCAGGGTGATCCAAATGACCCAATGGTATTGCCCCGTGATGTCAAACACCTTGCCGGCAAGAACCGGACCCAACAGGTTGCCTAAGGCAGCCCCCGTGTAAAGCGTCCCAATGATGGCCGCAACTGCTCGCCCGCCAAACAGATCCATGCAAATGGCAGGCAACAGTGACACGATGCTGCCATAACTCAAGCCAAACCAAAGTGCAAACACCGCAAAAGTCCAGCGGTCTTGGGCGCCAGCCCAAACAAGGTAGGACATGCCCATGAGACATTGCATCAGCATGAGGGTCTTGACGCGGCCTATTTTGTCCGCCAACCAACCGATGGCAAAGCGCCCCACCAAACTGCCGACTCCAATCAACCCTACCAAGCCGACAGCTTGTGCTTCAGGCACGCCCGCGTCGCGAGCAGCAGCCGAAATGTGAGCAAAGGGAATGAACATGACGGGTGCACCAAAAAGCGTCCCCAAGTACAACCAACGGAATGATGGAGTTTTCAAGGCCTGGCCTAGCGACAAACCCGCCAACACAGAATGTCCGCCCGAGCCAGAAGGTGGTGCTCTTTCCAAAAGGAAAGACGCCAACAAGCCAATGAAAGCCACCCCTAAAGACAAAGTTTGGAGGGCATCTCGCCATGTCATTTCTGTCAGCAAATAGCTGACCACCACAGGCAGTACAAGCGTGCCAGCACCAACCCCAGAACTGGCAATACCCGATGCCAGACCACGTTGGTGTGTAAACCAGGGCTGAACTGAAGCGATAGAAGGCGTGTACACCAGTGCAATGCCCAAACCCACCAGCAGGCCATAGCTGAGATAAAGGCCAACAATTGATTGCGCTTGGCTGGTCAGGTAAAGGCCAATCGCAATGACGGCCATGCCCAACATGCAAACCATGCGAGGGCCCCAGCGATCGGCCAACATACCGCCAAATGCGCCCATCACAAAGTACACCAACCCACACAGACCAAATATCCAAGACACATCCGCCCGCTGGGCATCGAACTCGTTGGCGAAGTTTTCAAAAAATGCGGCGAATGAATAGGAAACACCAAAAATAATGGCCAGGCAAACAAATGTTGCCCACACCACGACCCAGGCTTTGCGCGATGCCGGCATAGAGCTCTTTGAGCGCGTAGTCATGCAAACCTTCCATGCGAATTTGAACTTGGCCGCAAGTTTAGTATTTTTCTAGACCTGCGCCCTGTTTGATCTTATCGTTCACATTCACCGCCGCTGTTCGCGAACATGACTCAGAAAAAGGCTACCATGAGAACACCTGGTCAGCGCCCTGGCCGTCGACCTCACTTCTTTTGAAGTCTTGAAAAGAAAGTACTGCACATGAGCTCCTCCATTACCCCTCGTTTGCCTGGCATTCGCTTTGTTCACTCGCCAGGTCCGACGCGTGTGCCCGATGAAGTCATGCATGCCATGCAGCGCCCCATGACAGATTTGGCCGATCCGCGAGTGGCCGCGCTCATTGCGGCATGTGAAAAAGGCATGAAAGAGTTGCTCAAGTCTCCCCAATCTGATGTGTACTTTTATGCCAGCAATGGTCACGGTGTTTGGGAAGCCGTGGCGGCCAATTTAGGCTCCGACCAACACAGCCTGCTGATTGCGGGCTCTGGTCATTTTTCTGATCAATGGGCCATTCAAACTGAAGGCCTAGGCCTGTCTGTGATCCGCACAGCGCATCAGCAGGGCCAGCGCATTGATGTAGCGGCCATTGAAGCGGCATTGCGAGCAGACACGGCACACCGCATCGCAGCGGTGATGGCGGTGCACACCGACACAGCCAGCGGCATGACCAGTGACTTAGCAGCCATACGACAAGCCATCGACCGCACAGGCCATCCCGCACTTTATGTGGTCGATGTGGTGGCCTCCTTGGCTGCCGCGCCCTTTGACATGGATGCTTTGGGTGTCGATGTGTGTTTAGGCAGTTCGCAAAAAGGACTCATGATGCCGCCCGGTTTGGGGTTTGTAGCGGCCAACGCCAAAGCTTTTGCTTGGTCAAACCAACACGCAAAACCTCGCTTTTATTGGAGCTGGCAGGAGCGGCGCACAGACAACCAATCTGCCAAGTTTTGTGGCACACCCCCCCTCGCCCATTTGGCAGGGCTTGAGGTGTCCCTGAGCTTGCTGAAAGCCGAAGGCTTGGACGCGGTATTTGCCAGACACCAACGCTTGGGTGGCGCTGTGCAGGCGGCCGTGCGCTGCTGGGCAACTGCAGGCGCCGTCAAACTGCATTGCCAAGACCCAGAGGGGTTTTCTTCCTCGGTCACAGCCGTTGAAGTTGCCAAAGACATTGACCCAGAGGCGCTGCGTGTTGTTGCGCGCGAAAAGTTTCAAGTGGCCATGGCGGGTGGACTGGGACCGTTGGCAGGTCGTGTCTTTCGCATTGGCCATTTGGGCGACATGAACGAACCCATGATTCTGGGCGCTCTGGCGGGCATTGAGGCCGCCATGACCGTGCAAAAAGTGCCTTACGGTCCCAATGGCTTGGCGGCAGCCATTGCCTATTTGGCGCAGCACACACCTTGACGAGCCCCATGCCGCATTGCGTTTTAAGACACGTGATGCGGTATGTGAAGCGACTCGTAAAGTGGCAGTATTTCCTGACGAATGCGTTTGAAATAATAGGCATAGGCACAAGCAGCAATGAGCGCCACAATGCCAAACAAGGCCAGTGCAAATTGACTGCCCATCCAGTCGGCCAGCCAACCCGAGCACAATGAGCCCACTGGGGACATGCCCAAAAATGACATGACATAAAGCGCCGCCACACGGCCACGCAACTCATCTGGCACGATGCTTTGCAGCACGGTATTGGTGGATGCGGCTGTCAGCATCATGCACATTGCAGAGATAAACAACATTGGCAATGCCAGCCACAAACTGGGCGCAAAAGAAAATGCGATCAAGGTGATGCTGGCCACACCAGCGCTCCATCCGATGACCTTGAACAAGCCACGAATGTTGGTGCGAGAGGCCAAATAAAGCATGCCACAGACAGCCCCCAATCCGGCAGAGCTGTAAAGTAAACCCAAGGTGCGAGAATCGCCATGAAAACGCTGGCTTGCAAACCAAGGCATCAGGGAGCCATAGGATTGCAAGCAAAAACTGCTGATGGCCAATAACACCAAGGCACAGCGACTCGGGAAAAATCCGTAGGCATAGTAAACTCCCACCATCAACTGCTTGACGATGCCAGCCTGGCTTTTGCGCGGCACATGTTTGGCGATGTGCGTTGCCTTCAAGGCAAACAGAACGGCCAAACGCAAGGTGCAATTGGTGGCAAAACTCCACACCTCGCCAAAAGCAGCCGTGACCAGCCCACCCAGCATCGGGCCAATGAAGCGTGCACCATTCATGACCGTAGAGTTCAGCGCGATGGCATTGGTCAAGACCTGCCGGTCAGGCAATAATTTGGAAATTAAGGCTTGCCGGGCAGGCGCATCAAAAGCATTGCCCAAACCCAGAACCGCATTGCCTGCTACCACATGCCACGCCTCTATGTGCCCACTGAGCATCAAAGCCAGCATCACCAGAGACTGCATCATGGCCAATGCATTGGTGGCAAACAAGACACGGCGCACATCCAAACGGTCAATGAGCACACCGGCAAATGGGGTGATCACCAACATGGGAATTTGCAAACTGAAGGCCGATAAACCGAGCATCAAGGTAGAGTCGGACAAACGGTAGACCAACCAGCTGGTGGCAATCAATTGAACCCAGTTGCCGATTTGAGAGGTGCCCTGCCCCACAATGAACAAGCGAAAATTCCGGTGCTGAAGGGCACGCAGACTGTTCGGCAGTTTCATGGGTTGGTATCCTCAGCAAGAGTCAGATTTGAAAACTCATTTTAGTGTCGCACGCAATGGCAAAATGCGTCATATTCCAAAACCTCACACATGAGCATATTCACATGATTCAAAGATTTGATGTTGGCACGCGATTGTCCGAAATGGCCATACACAATGGCGTGGTGTATTTAGCGGGCCAGATTCCAGAAGACCCCAACTTGGGCATCGAAGGCCAAACTCAACAAGTTTTGAATGCTATTGACAAATTGTTAGCGCGCGCAGGCACAGACAAAAGCAAACTGCTGATGGTCCAAATTTTCTTGGTGGACTTGAAAGACTTTGAGGGCATGAACAACGTTTGGGATGCGTGGGTGGTACCTGACCACACCCCCCCCAGGGCCACCGTGCAAGCCAACCTGGCTTCTCCCAAATGGCGCTTGGAAGTGGTGGCCACTGCTGCCATTTAAACGGCAGACTGCTTCATTTGGGATTCATTGGGCAAAAACAAAACAATCAGAGCGCCCAGTGCGGCTACGCCCGATGCCGCCATCATCAAAGAGGTAAAGCCTGCAGCCTTCACAAACGGGCCCAGGGCATACACAGCCATTGAGCTGATGCCAAACGAGATGGCAATCCGCGTGCCACTGACGCGTGAGCGCATGGCATCGTCAATGTAGCGAACCACCATGGTGTCACTGAATGGGATGGCCGCAAAAACCATCACCATGTACGCAATGGCAGCCACATACCAAGCCCAGCCCGAAGATTGTGATGCAAAGGCAAAGCTCACAATTTGCAAAAACAAAACACTGAAAAACAAAGGCTTTACGGGCAACCAGTCGAGCAATCGACCCACCACCAATTGGGCCAACGATGCCACCGCATAAATCAATGCCAACAACATGCCTAAACGCGTGGGATCGGACACCAAGCCATCCAGTCGTTCGGCCAACAATTGCGCATTGCCGTTGGTGGTCATGTTGAACAACAAGCTCGTCGTGGTTGAGGTGGCCACCATGACGGCAAAGGTGCGCCAAGCCAGATGTTTGGGCAATTGGACCACGTTTGATTTCTTTTTGGACGGCGCAGACGTTTCAGTGGGCGCAGACCATGCAAACAAAAAACCGCACAAGACGGACACCAAAGCCGGCACCACAAATGCCACGCGCCACCCTTGCCAAGCCACCAACAACCCAGTTGACAATGCAGCCATGGCAATACCCAAGTTGCCTGCCAAGCCATTGACCCCGATGGTCAGGCCGGGGCGAACAGACTTTTGCACCAACAAAGGAATACCCACCGGATGGTAAATGGCTGAAAAAATGCCAAGTACGGTTAAAGCGATGGCCATCTGCTCAGGCGTTTGAGTCATGGAAACGGCCATGGCGGACAGGCCCATGCCAAAAAAGAAAACCAACATCATTTGTCGCCGCCCCCACAGATCACCTAAGCGACCGGCAGGAATGGAGCCCAGGCCAAACATGACGAATGCACCCACGGTATAGGGCATCATGTCTTCCCAACGACCGACGCCAAAGTCATTGGCAATGGCGCCCACAGCCGTTGCAAAAATTAATAAAAACAAATGATCGAGCGCGTGGCCCACGTTCAACAGCAAAGATGCAATTTTTGGCATGAGGTCTCTTAGATGGTGTCCAAGTTGAATTAAACCGCGATTTGGTGGCGCCTAGGTGACCGGCACACATGCAAGCAAGGGAATATCCTGTGCATGATTTTGAAAAATTCTCATAGGCTAGCCCTACATTTCAAATTTGGAGTAAGACATGACATCCTTTCAGAAAAAGCTTTCCAACCGTCGCCGCCTGACATGGCTCACGGGCGTGTCGCTGGCCCTTGGCCTGTCCGGCATGTTGATGTCTGCCCCTGCCGCGCTCGCTCAAAGTTTCCCCAGCAAGCCCATCCGACTGGTGTGCCCTTTCCCTCCAGGTGGTGCCGTTGACATTGCATCCCGCGCCATAGCGCTCGAACTGTCCAAAACGCTGGGTCAGCCCGTCACGGTCGACAACAAACCCGGCGCAGGCGGCAACATTGGCAGTGCTGAAGTTGCACGCTCAAGCCCTGATGGCCACACCTTGCTCATGACCACCAGCGGCATCCAGGCCATCAATCCAGCCCTTTACGCCAAAATGCCCTTCGACCCCAGCAAAGACCTGATGCCTGTCTCTGCGTTGGTATCCCTGAACAATGTGCTGGTGTTGCACCCATCCGTCAAAGCAAACTCTGTCAGTGAAGTGATTGCACTGGGCAAGAATCCTGCTAGCGCCCTTAACTATGCGTCCAGTGGCAGTGGCACCAGCACGCACATGTCGGGTGAAATGTTTCGCGCACTGTCCAACATCCCCATGACGCACATTCCCTACAAAGGCAGCGCCCCCGCCATGAATGATTTACTAGGCGGCCAAGTCATGATGATGTTTGACAACATTCCATCTGCGTTGCCACACATCAAGGCAGGCAAACTTAAAGCTTTGGCCACGACCGGTGCCAAGCGCGATCCCTCACTGCCAGATGTTCCCACCATTTCAGAAGCTGGCCTCAGCGGTTACGAATCTGGTGTTTGGTTTGGTTTGATGGTGGCCGCCAACACACCTCGAGAGATCGTCAACAAACTCAATGCTGAAGTGGTCAAGGGCAGCAAATCACCCGACTTCGTCAAACGCATGACCGAGTTGGGCTACATCATTTACGGCACAAGTCCTGAGACAATGGCCGACATGAACAAGGCTGAAGTTCAGCGTTGGGGGCCCATTGTCAAAGCCTCAGGCGCTAAAGCCGACTGATGAAGTCACCCGCCAGTTGCCAGTTGAAAGTCATATGAGTTCTTCTTTGAAAATCGTTTTCCATGGCGACAATGCCGCCAATTTTCGAACAGGACTAGAGGACTTGCTGCACCATCGACATCAAATTGTGTCGGTCTCTCAAGGGATCGACCAAGCGGGTGAAAAAGAACATTTCGAAACCGCAGATGTGGTGGTGGGCGTTGCCTTAAACACAGACATGCCCACTCCCCACAACATGCGTTTGCTGCAAGCACCAGCGGCCGGCACCGATGGCATTCAACGCAATTGCCTGCCGTCAAAGGCACAGCTGGCAAATTGCTTCGGCCATGAAAACGCCATTGCCGAATATGTCATGGCAGCTCTATTGGCGCGGCATGTCCCTTTGCTGGAAGCCGATCGTGCATTGCGTCAAGGCGAATGGCATTATTTTGCAGGCCGTCCAGGCGCACTCAGAACCGAATTAGGCGCTCAAACGCTGGGCCTGCTTGGCTTTGGCCACATTGCAAAAACATTGGCCCACCGTGCCAAGGCCTTTGGCATGCGCGTCGTGGTGGCCAACCGAAGTGCCGTGAACAGCCCAGATGTCGATCAAAGTTTTTCACTTTCGCAGCTTTCCGACTTCATGGCTGCATGTGATGCAGCCGTGATCACACTGCCTCTTACCGACAACACGCGCAGCTTGGTCAATGCTGAAGCCATTGATTGCATGCGCCCCAACGCCCTCTTGGTCAATGTAGGACGTGGCGCGGTCATTGATGAATCCGCGCTGCATGAGGCACTTCTAAAGCAGCGAATTGGGGGCGCCATCATTGACACCTGGTACCAATACCCCAACACTGACAAGGCTGTCTGCGCCCCTTCGCAATTTGATTTCGCCAGCCTTGCCAACGTTCTCATGACACCGCACATGTCTGGCTGGACAGAAGGTACTGTGCAAAGACGCAGGCAAACCATTGCGGACAACATCAATCGCCTGAGCGAAGGCCAACCACTGTTGAATTTAATCAGCTAAGTTGGCACTGCACACACACTAAGTGCTCTGTCTTGCAATGATGTGAAAACCCAAATCGAGTTGTGGTTGATCCGGTGTTTCACCATGCATCAATTGCAACAGCATTTGGGCAGCCGCTTCACCAACCTGCGCACGCGGTGTTCTCACAGTGGTCAATGGTGGCCACATTTGATCACTGCCAGTCAAATCATTGAAACCCGCAATGGCCACCTGATGCGGCACGGCAATGCCTAATCGCAGCGCCGCCAGCAATGCCCCCTGAGCCAAGTCGTCATTGCAAAAGAAAATGGCATCAACGGCTTGGCTTTGCTTCATGATTTGCTCAAACATCACCCCCCCCAAAGCCAGCGAGGATGCAGCAGGATTGAGCCACTCTAAAGTTGGGTCGTACAAATTTTGGGCTTTAAGCGCCTTGCGCCACCCCTGCAACCGCTGCATCACCCGTGGATCAAGTTGTGCGGCAGCAAAGACAATGCGTTGTTTACCTTGGGACAGAAGATGTTGCGTCATTGCCTCGCCCGCATCGGTTTGCCGAAATCCCACGCAATAGGGGCCGGCGTCTGCTGCGCCCCCCTCTAAAACATCCGGCGGTATGGGGTGATTGACTTCAGGCAGGTCCATTAAATGCACGCAAGGCACATTGCTGCGTGCCATGAGTTTTTGAGTGGTTGGACTGTGATCCAAACCAGTGATGAGCATGCCAGCGGGTCGGTGGTGCAACTGTTCTCGCAACAGTTGTTCTTCTTCGCTGGTGTTGTAATGGGTCACACCCATCAGTGTTTGAAAACCTGCGGCGCGTAAGGTTCTTTGCGCGGCTTCTAGCAAATCCACAAACAATGTGTTCGACAGCAAGGGGATCAAGATGGTCACATGATCACTGCGCTGTGAAGCCAGTGCACGTGCAGCCGGATCTGGCACATACCCTAACTTGTCAGAAACAGACAACACCCGTTCGACCAACTCTGGGTCCACGGCCCTCTCACCTCTCAGCGCACGTGAAACCGTGCTGGGACTGACACCCGCAGCATGGGCCACATCGTTCAAGGTGATGCGGCCTGTAGAACGGTGATTTTTGGGTCGGTTTGGCGACATTTTCAAGGGTTTTTCCGTAGGGAAACTGAATTCAATTTAGCTAGGATAGCGCTATCCAAAGAATTTAACAGCAAAAATCAAAACCACTCAGCCATCGATTTCCCTAATGAAAAATTGAAATTTTATAATTTCTCTTTTTTTTACATTTCGGACAGCGCTGTCCTCATTGACAAAATCTCATCACGCCATGCACACCGAAGATCAAGCACTGAGAATCATCGTGATGGGCGTCTCTGGTTGCGGCAAATCAACCTTGGCTCAAGGTTTGAGCCAAACCCTTCAGTTGCGAATGAAGGACGGAGATGAACTGCACTTGCCAGAAAGTGTAGAGAAAATGCGTGCTGGCGTTGCGCTCCAAGACGAAGACCGTTGGCCTTGGTTAGACCGCATTGCGCAATACCTGACAGCGACTGAAGGCAGCCACTCGCCCGGCGGCATCGTAGCCTGCTCTGCCCTCAAACGCATCTACCGTGATCGGATTCGCAAACAAGCAGGTCCTGTGCTGTTTTTGTTTTTAGACGGTCACCCAGAACTCATTCGTCAGCGCATGCAACAACGTGTGGGTCACTACATGCAGGCGGGCTTGTTGGACAGCCAACTTCAGACGCTTGAAAAACCCACCCCCGATGAGCACGATGTCATCACACTGTCCATCGATCAACCTGTTGCGCAAATTCTTCAACAGGCACTCGCAAACTTGAAGACGCCTACGCTTCAAGCCCTCCCCTGAATTACAAACAACATAGGATTTTCATGTTCATTCGCTGCGCATTTTTTCAAGGCAATGTCAAACCCGGCAAAGAGCAAGCCTTCAACGACTACATCCGCAAAGAACTTGTGCCACTTTGGACGCGCTTTCCGGGCGCTCAGGAAGTGCGTGTTTTGCGTCAAGTCGAGAGTGATGTTGCAGACCCTCACTTCGGCATGGTTTTGTCAGTGCGCTATCCCACGCGTGAATCTATCGAAATTGCCTTGGCCTCTGAAGTACGCCTCAAAAGCCGGGAGGTTTCAAAAGATCTGATCGCCATGTTCGATGGCACCGTGTTCCATACCGTATTCAGTGCCGATGAGTACGCACTGCCCACAGATTAATTTTTCTCAACCCGTAAAACAACCACAGGAGTCAACACCATGAAAATTTCTCGCATTCTCGTTGCTTGCTTGATCGCTAGCATGGGCTCGGCCGCATTCGCGGCCAAGTTCAACCTCAAAATGGGTCACGCCGTGAACACCACGGACGGCCAACATGCTGCCGCCCTGAAATTGGCAGAGCTGGTCAAGCAGCGTACCAATGGCGACGTTGAAATCACCATTTTCCCAGCCAATCAGTTGGGCAACGATGCGGCCATGATCAATGGCGTTCGCGGTGGCACGATTGACATCGTGTCAAGTGGCGCATCCAACTTCAATGGCATTGTGCCCAACACAGCCGCGATGGAATTGCCCTTCGTGTTTCGCAGCGCCCAACATGCATACACCGTTTTGGATGGCGCAGTTGGCACTGGCGTGCTAAACGAATTGGCACCCCATGGCATGAAAGGTTTGGCCTATTGGGAAAACGGCTGGCGTTCATTCACCAACAACAAGCGTCCGGTGAACAAGCCAGAAGATTTGAAGGGCTTGAAGATTCGCTCCACACCAAACCCTTATCACATTCAAGCTTTCAAACTGCTTGGCATGAACCCATCACCAATGCCCATCGCAGAACTGTACACAGCGCTGGAAACAGGCACCTTTGATGCACAAGAACATCCCATCAATGTGACTTGGTCATCTAAGTTTTATGAGGTGCAAAAACACTTAACCGTGAGCAACCACGTTTACTCACCATTGGTTGTGGCCATGAACAAAGGCAAGTTTGATTCACTGCCCGCCAACTACCAAACCATTGTGGTTGATGCAGCTCGCGAAGCCGCCAAGTACCAGCGTAATCTGAATGCATCCAACGCAGGCAAAGTGATTGCAGACCTGAAAAAGTCTGGCATGCACATCGTTGAAAATGTTGACATGGCCCCGTTCCAGAAAATTGTTTCGGCTGAAATTGCCAAGACATTTGGCGAAAAGAACGGTCCAGCCTTGTTGCAAGCCATCGAAAAGACCAAGTAACTTGAGCTTTGAAAGCCGTCTTCTCAGGAAGAGGGCTTTTTAATGTGTGAACCCTATGAAAAAAATCAACGATCTATTTTTTCGACTTGCTGAACTCACCTTGGTGATCATGTTGTCTGCCATGGTCATCATGGTTTTTGGCAACGTTGTTTTACGCTATGGCTTTAACGACGGCATCATCAGCTCCGAAGAATTGTCGAGGTTCTTGTTCATTTGGATCACATTTTTGGGCGCCATTGTCACGATGCGTGACAACGCGCACCTTGGACTCGACTCTGTGGTTCGCAAGCTCAGTCTCAATGGCAAAAAAATGGCCTTTGGTATTTCTAATTTGCTGATGCTCGGTTGCTGCGCGCTCATGTTTTATGGCACTTTCAAACAGCACGGCATCAATGCAACCACTCGCTCTGGTGTCACAGAACTACCCATGAGCTGGGTTTATGGCGTGGGCTACATCACCAGCATTGCAATGGGCCTGATGATCGTCGGCAAATTGGTTCGACTGGCCAAAGGTGACTTCAGCGAAGCAGACCTGATCCAAGTGA
This sequence comes from Limnohabitans sp., assembly GCA_030158125.1. Lineage (GTDB taxonomy): Bacteria > Pseudomonadota > Gammaproteobacteria > Burkholderiales > Burkholderiaceae_C > Limnohabitans_A. The sequence goes on from JAOATL010000001.1 coordinate 79,436, forward strand.
CAGACTCTGAAGAAGATGCCAAGCCACACATGCAGGAGTCTGCCAAATGACCGTTCTTGTTTTCATCGGCTCATTATTGGCCGCCATGGCTTTGGGCATGCCACTGGCTTTCTCACTGATCGTTTCAGGTGTTGCACTCATGCTGCACCTCGACAACTTTGACACGCAAATTGTGTCTCAAAATTTAATCAATGGCGCCGACAACTTCCCATTGATGGCGGTGCCATTTTTCATGCTGGCGGGCGAATTGATGAACGCTGGCGGCATGAGCCGACGCATCGTTAATTCGGCATTGGTATGGGTGGGACACTTCAAAGGCGGCTTGGGTTATGTGGCTGTGTTTGCTGCCATCATCATGGCCAGCTTGTCTGGTTCTGCAGTTGCTGACACAGCGGCTTTGGCCGCGGTGTTGATGCCCATGATGCGCGATGCGGGTTACCGCATGGATCGCTCAGCGGGCCTGATTGCCGCTGGCGGCATCATTGCCCCCGTCATTCCACCGTCGATCGGCTTTATCTTGTTTGGTGTAATTGGCGGCGTGTCCATTTCCAAACTTTTCATGGCTGGTATTTTCCCAGGCATTTTAATGGGCGTTGCCTTGCTCATCACATGGTGGGTTGTCGCGCGAAAAGACGATGTCAAAGTGTCTGAACGCGTTCCCATGAAAGAAAAAATTCGCGTTTCAATCGATGCATTTTGGTGCTACCTTTTGGCCATCACCATCATTGGCGGCATGAAAATGGGCATCTTTACACCCACAGAAGCCGCCGTCGTTGCGGTGGTTTACTCGCTTCTGATTGGCCTGTTTGTTTACCGCGAAATCAAAGTCAAAGACTTGTACGGCATCATTCTGGCAGCGGCCAAAACCTCTTCTGTGGTGATGTTCTTAGTTGCCGCCGCTTTGGTGTCTGCATGGCTCATTACCATTGCCAACATCCCAGCGCAAGTGGTTGAAATGCTGCGGCCCTTCATCGACAACCCAACCTTACTGATGATCCTGTTGATGCTGGTGGTGTTGGTGGTGGGTACGGCTCTCGACTTTGCACCCACCGTGCTAATTTTGACCCCAGTCTTAATGCCCTTGGTACGTGAAGCAGGCATCAATCCCGTCTACTTTGGCGTCTTGTTCATCATCAACAATGCCATCGGCTTGCTCACACCCCCAGTGGGTACGGTCCTCAACGTGGTTTGCGGTGTAGGCCGTATTCCCATGCACGAAGTGATTCGCGGCGTCATGCCCTTCTTAATATCTCAAGTCGTGGTCATGGGTCTCTTAATTGCCTTCCCCATCTTGGTGATGGGTCCTCTTAAATGGTTATCAAGTTAATTTGAATACGTCATGACAGTTCTCAGCTCCTTTCAATTGAACGGCAAATTAGCCCTGATCACGGGCTCATCTGCCGGCATTGGTTTTGCCTTGGCGCGCGCTTTGGGTGAAGCAGGTGCCCATGTGGTGATCAATGGTCGCAATGCGCAAAAAGTTTCTGCCGCAGCCCAAACACTGAAAGCCGAGGGCATCACGGTCAGTGAATCCATCTTTGATGTGACCGACGCCAAATCGGTCGCAGATGCGGTGAACCAAATAGAAACCCAAGTGGGTGCCATTGATATTTTGGTCAACAACGCTGGCATGCAAATTCGGGGCCCCTTGCATGAATACAACGACGACGATTGGCACACCCTCATGCGGACCAACCTCGACAGCGTTTACTACGTCGGCAAAACGGTGGCCCAACAAATGATTCCACGTGGTCGGGGCAAGATCATCAACATTTGCTCGGTTCAAAGTGAATTAGGCCGCCCAGGCATTGCGCCCTACACGGCCTCCAAAGGCGCCGTCAAAATGTTCACCAAAGGCATGGCCATCGACTGGGGTCAATTTGGCATTCAAGTCAATGGCATTGGCCCCGGCTATTTCAAAACTGAATTGAACCAAAAACTGGTCGACGACCCGCAGTTTTCATCCTGGCTGATTGGACGCACCCCCAGCAGACGTTGGGGCGTTGTTGAAGATTTGGGAGGCGCAGCCGTCTTTTTGGCCAGCGATGCGTCTAAATTTGTCAATGGCCACATCCTGTACGTGGATGGTGGCGTCACGGCTACACTCTAAGCATTGAAACGAAGATTCCCAATAAGGCTCAAACATGCGCGCTCTGATCTGCCACTCTGCCAAAGATTTAAGAATTGAAACCACTGAATTGCCAGCCATGGGGCCCGATCAAGTTCGTGTCAAAGTTGCCTTTGGTGGCATTTGTGGTTCCGATTTGCATTACTACCAACATGGTGGTTTTGGCACGGTCCGCATCAAGCAGCCAATGGCCTTGGGACACGAAATTTCAGGCGTGGTAGATGGTCTGGGCGCCAATGTGAAGCACCTGGCCGTAGGCCAACGCATTGCCATTTCCCCGTCCCGTCCTTGCGGTTCATGCCGCTTTTGCCAACTGGGGCAGCAAAATCATTGCTTAAACATGCGTTTCTTTGGCAGCGCCATGCCTTTCCCACACATTCAAGGCGCGTTTGCTGAACAACTCATCATTGAAGGCTATCAGGCCCACCCTATTGGTCAACACCTTAGCTTGTCTGAAGCTGCCCTGGCAGAACCCTTGTCTGTCGGCTTGCACGCCATTCAACGTGCAGGCGGCGTGCTGGGCAAGCAAGTGTTTGTCACTGGCTGCGGCCCTATTGGCTCCTTGTTAATCGGCGCATTGCGTCGTGCCGGGGCCGCCCGCATTGTGGCCGCCGACATTGCCGATTTGCCCTTGAAATGCGCCAAGGACATGGGAGCCGACGAAACCATCAACCTCAAAACCCAGCCCGAGTTGCTTGACAAATACAAAGTAGACAAAGGCCAGTTTGAGGCCGTCTTTGAAGCCTCTGGCAGTGAGCCCGCTTTGCGTGCTGGCTTGGATGTCATCATGCCGCGAGGTGTCTTGGTGTCTGTTGGCATGGGTGGCGACATGAGCATTCCCATGACGCAATTGGTGGCCAAAGAAGTTGACATGCGAGGCACCTTCCGCTTTCACGCAGAATTTGCCAACGCCGTTCAATTTCTCAATTCTGGCTTGATCAATGGCAAACCCGTGATCACCGGCATTTTGCCCATGGACAAAGCGGTGGATGCGTTTGAGTTGGCTTGCGACAAATCGCAGTCCTTGAAAGTTCAAATCGAATTTGAAGCTGCTTGATGAAAAGCCAAGTTGACCATTTGGTCGTAGCAGCCCATAGCTTGCAACAAGGCGTTGAGTGGTGTGAGTCTGTGTTGGGTATCACGCCTGCAGCGGGCGGCGAACACGAGAAATACGGCACACACAATCGCCTGTTCAAAATTGCCACCCCCACCTTTCCAGTGGCCTACTTAGAAATCATTGCCATCAACCCCGATGCCGTGATTGAAAAGAAACCAGCGCCTACTCGGTGGTTTGATTTAGACAGCAAAGCACTTCAGCTTGAGTTGGCCAAGTCACCCAGGCTCATTCACTTTGTGGCCAACACCGAAAACATTCAAGATGCACGGCATGCATGGAAGGCTCAAAGCATTGATCGTGGCCCCATCATTCATGCCAGTCGCAAGACGCCTAAAGGCATGCTGCAGTGGCAGATTACCGTTCGTCCCGATGGCGAGCGTTTGTTCAACGGCACGCTGCCTACCCTCATTCAATGGGGCAAGCCCGAGGCAGCTGACCCCATGAAATTGCATCCACGAAATCATTTGCCTCGATCTGGCATTTCACTGAAAAGTTTGTCAGTCAGTCATGCCAGTGCTGGCAAATTGCAAGATGCTTACGATGCCATTGGGCTTGCCAATGTCGGTGTCACCGAAGGGCCCGCAAACATCACTGCCACACTGCAAACCCCCAAAGGCTTGGTTACTTTGGAAAGCTTAGGGATCTGAAACATGAGGCACTCGCAACAGTCACAATCTGCTAGCGAGTCGGCCATCATGGATGTGCTCATTGTGGGCGCCGGTCTTTCTGGCATTGGTGCGGCCAGGCATTTGCAAATGCATTGCCCCCAAACCAGTTGGTGCATTTTGGAAGCCCGCGAAGCCATAGGTGGCACCTGGGATTTGTTCAAATACCCCGGCATTCGCTCCGACTCCGACATGTACACCCTGGGCTACTCATTCAAGCCTTGGATTGACCACAAGTCGATTGCCGATGGCAAAACCATTCGCCAGTACATCCAAGACACGGCTGACGAAAACGGCATCTCAGCACACATCAAGCATGGTCACGCTGTGACGCACGCCAGTTGGTCCACAGATGAGTCGTGTTGGACCGTCACCGCTAATCGCACTCAGACGTCAGATGCCGTCATTCTTAAAACGCGTTTTTTGTATTTTTGCTGTGGTTATTACAGCTACAAAAAGGGCTACCAACCCGAGTTTCCTGGGCAAGCATCCTTTCAAGGGCAATGGGTGCACCCCCAGTTTTGGCCAGAACACTTGAAGTACGACGGACAAAAAGTAGTGGTCATCGGAAGCGGTGCCACAGCTGTCACCCTAGTCCCTGAAATGGCCAAAACCGCAGCGCATGTCACCATGCTACAAAGGTCACCCACATATGTGATTGCTCGGCCAGGTGAAGACCATGCATCACTGTGGTTGCAAAAGTATTTGCCCATGAAGGGGGCTTATCAGCTCACCCGTACCAAAAACGTTGTGATGGGCATGCTCACCTACCAACTGGCCAGACGGCAACCTGCATTTGTCAGACGCTATTTGGTCAAAATGGCGGCGCGTCAATTGCGCTCGGATCAAACAGCCCAACATTTTTCCCCGCGCTACAAGCCATGGGACGAACGCTTGTGTGTGGTGCCCGATGGCGATTTGTTCAGACAAATTCGGCATGGCAAAGCCAGCGTGGTCACCGACACCATTCAAAGCATTTTGCCTAAGGGCATTCAACTCAGCAGTGGACAAACACTGGAGGCTGACATCATTGTGTCTGCCACAGGCTTGTCGTTGAACATCTTAGGCGACATTCACATTGAAGTGGATGGCCTGCCGTTCAAGGCCTCTGATCAAATGGCGTATCGCGGCATGTGGCTTTCGGGCTTGCCAAACGCCATCATGACCTTTGGCTACACCAATGCCTCTTGGACGCTGAAGGCTGACCTCACAGCCCTTTACACCTGTCGTCTTCTCAATTACATGAAGAAGAAGGGCTTTCAAAAAGCGGTGCCTGTCAAAGACGCTGACGTGCAAGAAGCTGACTACTTGTCCTTCACGTCGGGCTATGTGAAAAGGGCAAGCGCTGTATTGCCTAAGCAAGGCACACAGGCACCTTGGCAAGTGAATCAGAATTATTTAAAAGACATCCTTTTAATCAAGTATGGGCGCCTGAACGATGGCGTCATGCAATTCAGTTAGTGGCTGCGTTCGAGGTATTTGCAATGCTAGTGTTATGGCTTTTGTTTTTGGTATGCATGGGTTTGGCGGGCTTGGTTTTGTTTGCCAGTTTTTCAAACAAAAAAGCCGAACAATACTTACCGCCATCTGGGCAATTTGCAAAACTGAAAACAGCCCGACTTCATTACGTCGATCAAGGCCAAGGGCCTGTCCTTGTGCTGGTGCATGGACTCGCTGGCAACTTGCACAATTTCACCTACGCGGTATCAACGCCACTTTCGGAAAACTACCGCGTGATCAGTGTGGACCGTCCAGGCTGCGGTTACTCTACAAGAGACTCTCAAGCAGATGCCAGCCTAGAGGCGCAAGCCGATACCTTGGTAGAACTTCTCGACCACCTGAACATTGAATCGGCGGTGTTTGTGGGGCACTCCTTAGGAGGCGCTATTTCTTTGGCGGCGGCCCAGCGTCATCCCGCACGCATCACAGCATTGGCCCTCATTGCCCCCCTCACCCACATGCCCGAGGAAACCTTGCCTGTTTTTAAGGCGCTCGACATTGCATCTCCCAGTGTTCGACAGTTTGTCGGATGGACTTTTGCCATTCCTGGCACGCTGTACCGCATGTCTAAAAGTTTGAAGATTATTTTTGGTCCAGAAAAAGCGCCTCGAGATTTCGCCATTCGTGGAGGCGGCATCATGGCACTCAAACCACAGACGTTCATTACCGCTTCCAGTGACATTCAAAACGTTGCATGGAGCATGCCCAACATTGAAGCAGCCTATGCCAGCATGACCACCCCTGTGCATGTCTTGTATGGCCGTGAAGATCGCATTCTTAGCGCAAAACTCAACGGAGAAGATTTGCCTCAGCGTCTGTCAGGCACGCAGTTGACCCTCATCAGTGGCGGTCACATGCTGCCTGTGACGCAGGCTGAGGTCACGTGTCAATTTATTTCAGGTGTGGCCGGAAAGGCGACTGGTTTAGCCCCCTGATGCCACACTTTGTATTTGTGCATCACTTCCAAATAGGCAGCTGACTGCTCAAAATTTTCAAGCCACCCCTTGAGTGCTGGCCAAGGCTGCGCATCAAACCATTCGCGATCGGTTCTGGCAAACTGTCTTACAAAAGGCGCAATGGCTGCATCGACCCAAGTCCATTTCTCGCCCATCAGGCAGGCGCTTGACATCAAACGGGTATTCAGTTGTTGCAAGAACACAGAACCGGCTTCACGGTGGCGCAAACCGTCTGTGAGTTCGTAGCGGTTGGGATATTTGTAACGGTCTAAGTTGTTCTTAAATTCGCCATCACATGAACTCACCCATTCCAGGGCTTGCGCATGATGGGATTTTCCAACGGTTGACCAATGGCTTGGATCATTTTGTTCAAGCGCCCACTGCATGATGTCCAAACTCTGCTCGAACACCTTGTCTTTTAAGACCAATACAGGCACCGTGCCTTTCGGTGAAGCCGACAGCATGCTTTCAGGTTTTTGCGACAAAGCAATTTCGCGCATTTCACATCGAATGCCACTGGCCAGCAGCGCCAAACGCGCTCTCATGGCATAAGGACACCGACGGAAAGAATACAAAATGGGCGCGTCTTGCGGCAACAAAGCAGCCACCTTTTCTTGACGTTGCGGGGTACCAATGTGATTGATTTGACGAGCTTTGGCAATTTCCCATTGCCTCTGCCGCTCTCGCGCACTGTTCTTTTGAACATCTGTTGTTTGACCAAAACATCGCGGACAACTCACCCCTAACTCAAACGCCTGAGATGTTTTGGCGCCTGCTGGCAGAGGTTCACGGCAGCATCGACAAAGTTCATGCGATCCCGGCTTGAGGCCGTGTCCCACGGAAACGCGTTCGTCAAAAACAAAACACTCCCCCTCCCACAGACTTTGCTCGGGCGGCACTTGTTCCAAGTATTTCAGAATGCCGCCTTGCAAATGAAAGACCTCCTCAAAGCCGTTTTCCAGCATCAGGGCGGTCGATTTTTCGCAACGAATGCCACCTGTGCAAAACATGGCCACCCTGGGCTTCTTGCCATCCCTTGCCTCAAGCGCTTTGGCCTTTTGAACCCAATCGGGCAGTTGAGAAAAACTTTGAATGTTGGGATCCAGTGCGCCTTTGAAAGTCCCAATGTCAACTTCGTAATCGTTTCGCGTGTCGATCACCACCACATCCGGCGAAGAGATCAACGCATTCCAATTTTCTGGCTTCACATACTGGCCAACACGGTGTGTCGGGCTGATACCCGGTACGCCCAAAGTAACAATTTCTTTTTTAAGCCGAACCTTCATGCGATGAAACGGTGGCTTGCTTGCGAAAGACTCCTTGTGCTCCAAATCTGCAAGCAACGGGTCCGAGCGCAAATAAGCCAAGACGGCATGCACATCGTCGGGGGCCCCTGCAATGGTGCTGTTGATGCCTTCTTGCGCCAACAAGATCAAGCCTTTGACGTTGTGGGCTTCGCAAAATGCCAACAAGGAAGGGCGTCGATCTGCATGGTCAGGCAGATGCACAAATTTATAGAAGGCCGCTGTGAGGTAAATGGGATCGGGGATGTGAGCTCGCATCCCTGTATTTTGCACTTAGTGGCACACCTGGCTGGCCACAAGTCCTCAGATCACTCAAAATGGGCCATCTCATTTCAACAGACATTGGGTCGACTTCGCAGTATGAAACCTCACAACAAGCCTCGCATCCCAGCCTCACGGGCGCTTCAATTGCTGCCCCACGCTTGCCTCTGCCTGGGGTTGGCCGCATGGACGCTGACAAGTTTTGCGCAAAGCAATTACCTCAATCTCACCCAGGGCACTGCCGCGGTGGCCGCCACCACAGCCCATCCATTGGCCACAGAAGCCGCCCTCAAAATGATGCAACAAGGTGGCAGTGCGACAGATGCCGCCATTGCAGCCCAATTGATGCTGGGCTTGGTCGAACCACAGTCCTCAGGCTTGGGGGGTGGAAGCTTCCTCATGCATTGGCAAGCTGGCGCCAAAACGCTCACCAGCTATGACGGCCTGGCTGCGGCACCTCAAAGCGTGACGACATCCCTTACAAGAGATGTTGACGGCGGCGCCCTGCCCTATGCATCTGTCTCTCGGGGCGCTAGAAGCGTGGGCGTACCGGGTACCTTGCCACTCTTGGCCAAGGTTCATCGCCAATTTGGCAAACTGCCTTGGCAGAGCCTGTTGATGCCAGCCATTGAAGCTGCCACCAAAGGTTTTCCAATGCCAGCCTACATGCATCAAATATTGGCTGCACCTGGTGCAGCTCAAGCGCATCCTGAATTTCTAAAACTCTACTTTGACCTCAACCAACAGGTCAAACCCATCGGCTCCCTCATCGTGAATGAAGCCTACGCCCAAACCCTTCAGCAGATTGCTGCACAGGGTCCTGAAGCCGTCTGGACAGGGGAACAAGGCGCAGCCTTCATGGCAGGGCTACAAAAGGGGGACAAACCATCCCTCATGACGCTAGACGATCTAAAGGGCTACAAGGTCGAAGAGCGTCAGCCTTTGTGTGGCCCCTACCTTCGCTACAAGGTTTGCGTCATGGCACCGCCATCATTTGGAGGGGTGGTCGTTTTGCAAATGCTGCAAATGATTGAAGCCAAAGTGACCCATGTTGCCCAATTCAACCAGCCGGCATTTGTCCACATCTTTGCAGAGGCAGGCAAGCTGGCCCAGAGTGACAGGCGTCATTACGTCGCCGACCCAGCCTTTTTCAAAGTTGAAGCCCAGGCACTGGTTGCGCCCAACTACGTCAAGCAACGCGCTCAACTGATTCAAACGCAAACATTGCCAACTTACCCTGCCGGGCAGGTCGCGAAGAGCCCACAAACGGCTCTTGACCAGCGCATGCGCATCACGGCATCCGCACCCAGTGCAGATGCCACCAGCCAATTGGCCGTGGTCGATGCAGAAGGCAACGCCGTGACCATGACCACCACCAACAATCTCAATTTTGGTTCCCGGTTGCTGGTGCAAGGCTATGTCCTCAACAACGCCATGACCAACTTCGCAAGTGAACCCAAACCAGGTGAAGTTTCACCCAACAAAATGGAGGCCGGTAAACGACCTGTAACTTCGATGGCGCCCACCATGGTTTTTGATGAACAAAATCAGTTGGTCACCCTGGGTGGTTCCGCCGGTGGCGGCCAAATTGTGGACTACGTTACCGCTAATTTGGTGCGCATGCTTGCGGCGGAAAACACACCGTTCGAAGCACTGTCGCAAGGTCATGTTTCAACCGCCATTGCGCAGCGCGTGCAATTGGAAAAAGGCACAGCCGTCGCAGACTTGAAGGCGGCCTTACAAGCCAAAGGACACACCGTAGACGTCGTCCCCATGAACAGCGGTTTGGGATTCCTCAAAAGATCTGCTGGCGGTTGGATCGGTGCAGCGGATCCTCGCCGCGATGGCGCAGCTTTGGGCTTTAACCCCACACCTTAGGAAACAAATCATCGGCCATTGGCACGCCATCAGGCAAACGCGAGGCCAAACCTTCAAAGGGCGGTGAAGTGCGCCAGTGGCGAACAGCGTGGCGAGTGTCATCGCCCAAGTAGCGGGCAGAAAACACCCGACGTCTTGCGTTGGGTCCGACGCCACTGGAGGCGTGCAAGGCCAACATTTGAAACGCCACACAATCGCCGGGAGCCAATGCCCACGCCAATTGCGGGTAGTTCTCAGGTTCAGCCTCAATCGGCGGCAACTCAGCCAAACTACCTTCAGGAAACCATTTGGCTTGTTGGTCTCGGAACGTGCGCGGCATGTACCATGTACCCAGATGCGACTTGGCCACAAAGCGCAAGGTACTGGCCTCAGCAACTGGATCAACGGGAATCCAAAAGCTCACATTTTGTCGACCGCTGACGTTATAGTAGGGTTGATCTTGGTGCCAAGGTGTGGGCTGCTTGGTGCCTGGCTCTTTGACCAACAAATGATCGTGATAGATGCGAACCGTTTCAGATTGCATCAACTGCGCAGAAATATGCGGCAAAGCTGAGCTCCGCAGGATTTTTTCATAAGCGGGGTTGGCTTGCCAAGTGCAAAAATCTTCAATGAATCGGCCTGGATCTTCAGCACGACTGGCCACTTGCGCCAATGGGCTCAAGTGCGACAAGTTGTGCTCAATGCCCTGCTCTAAGGTGTGAAGCTCATCCGCATTGAAAACACCACGCAAAACCACGGCCCCCAGTTGGGCATAGTCTTGAATGACTTGGGTGGAAAGTTGGAATGTGCGAGACATGCTATTGAATTTCAAATTTGCTGAAGAAGTGCGGCCGTTTCAAAAAGTGGCAGCCCCATGATGCCGGTGTATGAGCCTTTGATAGCAGAAATATGAGCGGCCGCCAATCCTTGCACACCATATGCACCAGCTTTGCCCATGGACTCGCCACTGGCAACGTAGGCTTTTAGCTGCGAAGGTGTCATGCTGGCAAAGGTGACCGTGGAAATCGAGACACTTGAAACCCTTCGTTTGCCATCACCGATGGCAACTGCCGTCAGGACACGATGTGTGTTGCCTGAAAGTTTTTTCAGGATGCGCAAAGCATCTTGTGTGTTTTCAGGCTTGCCCAAGACTTCTCGCCCCAAAGCCACCGTTGTGTCTGCGCACAGCACTGGCCCTTTTGGCAAGTTTCTGGCCCTTAGACGTGCCATGGCCGCTTCTAATTTGAGCTGCGTCACACGCTTCACATAAGTCAGGGGCGCTTCACCAGGCAACAGCAGCTCCAAGGCCTCGGCATCTTCGTCAGGGGATGGCAGAAGCAATTCGTAACGTACACCGATTTGCTCAAGCAGTTGGCGACGACGTGGACTTTGAGATGCCAAATACACAAAACTCTTCATGTCGTGTTACTCGCGGTGATAGGGATGGTTTGCATTGACCGACCATGCACGGTACAGCTGCTCAATTAAAAGCACTCGCGCCATGGCGTGTGGCAGGGTCAAATCAGACAAGCGAATGCGCTCTTGGGCTGCATCTCTAAACGCAGGCTCTAAACCGTCTGGGCCACCAATGATGAGCGCCACATCATCCCCACTCAATTGCCAGTCTTTAAGGCGTTGTGCCAAGGCCATGGTGCGCAAGGCAGTGCCCCGCTCGTCGAGCACCACAATGCGCGTACCACGTGGAATGACAGCCTCAATGCGTTGACGCTCTGCGGCCACCAAGGTTTCATATGTTTTGGAACCGCGCGGTTCGGTTTTGACCGCCTTAAGTTCTACTTTCAGCTCGGGGGGGAAACGCTTTGCGTAATCATCCCAAGCTGTTTGAGCCCAATCGGGGACGCGCTGCCCCACTGCCACAATCAGCAGTTTCATGCGTGTTAAGCCTTGGGCTTGGCCTTGCTTGCGGCCTTGGCGACTGGCTTGCTTGCAGATTTAGCAACGGGCTTGGCCGAGGGCTTAGTTGCTGGCTTAGTTGCTGGCTTAGTTGCAGGCTTAGTTGCTGGCTTAGTTGCTGGCTTAGTTGCCGTTTTTGCAGCAGGCTTGCTAGTCTTGGCAGCAGGTTTAGCCGCTGTTTTAGCTGGCGGCTTGCGCGTGGGCTTGAGTGCTTCAGAACCCATAGGGCCGACAGGCACGGAGTCTCGGCGTGTAGGTGTACGGCCAGCGCTCACAGTGGCTTTTTTCTTGGCCACAGGTTTGCGCACGGGCTCGGCAGGTTTAGGCGCGCCCAACTTCAAACGAACTGGCTTATCACCCCAAATCTCTTCGAGGTTGTAGTAAGAGCGAATGGTAGGTTGCATGATGTGAGCCACGGCACTGCCGCAATCCACAATGATCCACTCGCCATTGTCTTCACCTTCGATGCGGGGCTTGGGATAGCCCGCTTCACGAACTTTGTCGCGCACACTGGCGGCCAGCGCCTTGGTTTGGCGGTTGGAAGTACCTGAGGCGATGATGACGCGCTCAAACAAGGGCGACATGTGCTCGGTGTCAAACACGACAATTTCTTGCGCTTTCACATCTTCCAAAGCGTCCACAATGGCGCGTTGCAGTTTTTGGGTGTCTTTTTTGGCAGAGGTTTCGGTCATCGTGCAGGCTGGTAAAGGTGATGGCGGTAAATATACAGCGCAACGGTCTTGGGAACCAGTGCGTCGATGGGTTGGCCATGGGCTACCCGTGCTCGAACTTCCGTTGCACTGTGCGGCAATTGGGGTAATTTCAAGGCTTGCGTGGGAATGTCATGGCTGGGAACGGTGGCGTCTGGCATGCCAGGCATTTCGCGTTCAGCGACGCAAATTATAGCCCGCCGTGCAATTTCGTCGATTTCTCGCCAGGTCCCCAAGGCTTTACCCTGATCTTCCCCGACAAATAAGAAAAATTGGTCATCAGGATATTGCAATTGGAGGCTTCTGAGCGTGTCGATGCTGTAACTGGGGCCTTGCCGCTGCAACTCCATCTCGTCGACCGTCACGCCGGCCATGTGGCCAAAGGCCAACCGAGCCATCTCTGCGCGATGTGAGGCGCTGCTTAAATTTCGCGGCTTGTGCCACGCATCACCTGTTGGGATGATGTGCAAGGCATCTAATTGGAATTGCGCCAAGGCAGCTTCAGCCATGGCCACATGGGCATTGTGCGGAGGGTCAAACGACCCGCCCAAAATACCAATGCGCTTTTGTCTCAAACCCATTCCCTTGGTTTTAAATATTGGGTGGCCAATTGGGCTTCAGCGGAATCGGGCAAATCGACACGGTTGTAGGACCAGCTGACCAATGCCGGCATTGACAACAAAATGGACTCGGTCCGACCGCCAGATTGCAGGCCGAAATGCGTGCCGCGATCCCATACCAAATTGAACTCTACATACCGCCCGCGGCGATACAACTGAAATTGCCTTTCGCGCTCGCCATAAGGCATGTCTTTGCGACGTATCACAAGGGGCATGTAGGCTTTAAGCAAACCATTGCCCACATCTTGCATCATGGCAAAGCCTTTGTCGAAACCCAGCTCCGAAAAATCGTCGTAGAAAATACCACCGACACCGCGGGCTTCATTGCGGTGTTTCAAAAAGAAGTAGTCATCGCACCATTTTTTGAAGCGCGGATACAAATCAGCACCGTATGGCGTCACGGCATCTTTGCATACTTGGTGGAAATGCACAGCATCTTCTTCAAAACCGTAATAAGGCGTTAAGTCCATGCCGCCGCCAAACCATGCCACAGGCTCTTTACCCTCTGGTTTGGCCACAATCATTCTCACGTTCATGTGCACAGTAGGCACGTAGGGGTTGCGAGGGTGAAACACCAGGGATACGCCCATGGCCTCGAAGGGTGCACCCGACAATTCTGGGCGATGCTGAGTAGCAGAGGGTGGTAATTTGGGGCCACTCACATGCGAAAAACCACAGCCAGCTCGTTCAAAAACGGGACCACCTTCTAAGATTTGCGTGATGCCATCGCCTTGAAGCATCTCGCCTTCAGACTTGCGCCAGGGGTCGACCACAAAGGCGGTGCCATCAATTTCGTGCAATGCTTTCGCAATGCTCGATTGCAAATGGATCAAATATTCGCGTACTGTTTGAGCTTGTTGCACGTTCATGCTTTGACTTTCTCTTAACGCCTTTGGCGTCCTTTATTTTTTAGCTTCTTTGGTGGGCAACGGCCTGATCGGTGCCGCTTGGTCTATGTGGAAACCTTCCACGCCCGCGTACATTTTGCGAAGGCAGGCGTAGTCCACCTCCACGTTGCCCGTGAGTTTGATGAAGCCTTCAAACTTCAAGACCTTTTGAGCATAGTCAAGGCGAACCACAGCCAGAGGTAAGTTGCCACTCAGCGCCAGTTGGTAAAAGCCACTGCGCCAACCTTGCGTATGTTGACGTGTACCCTCTGGAGACAAACCCAACCACAAAAATTTGTTGGCACGCTGGTGCTCAGCAAAAACCTCCAGCATGGCGCCGACAACGCCCCGCGATGAAGACCGGTCAATGGGCAAGCCGCCAATCCATCGCATCCAGCGTCCAATCAAAGGCCACTTGAACAAAGAATCTTTGCCCCAAAAATACACAGGCAAACCCATGGTCCATTTACAGAGCATGGCCGTCAAAAAATCCCAGTTGCTAGTGTGGGGGTAAACAATGGCCACGCCCTGCAAGGCGGGCAAGCCCTGAAAATCAACACGCCAGCCGATCAGCCTTAACAGCCAAGCTGCCCATGCATGCCCCTTGAACTTGATGGCATACGGGCCAGGGATTGACTCGGGTTGCGGCAAATTTTGGGCGTCTTGTTGGTTCACGATTTGATTGCCCTGTAACCAATGTCCTTTCGGTACTGCTGTCCGTCAAAGTGAATTCCTTTGGCCACCTCATAGGCCTTTTGCTGCGCTTGCTTCACAGAATCGGCCAATACAGTAACGCACAACACGCGACCACCAGAGGTCACGGTTTGACCATTAACGGCAGCTGTGCCTGCATGAAACACCATGGCATCGAGTTCATCTTTGGGCAAGCCGGTGATGACGTCTCCCTTGCGAGGATTCATGGGGTAACCGGCCGCAGCCATCACCACGCCCAAAGCAGGACGTCGGTCCCACTCTAATTCCAAGGTGTCGAGCTTGCCGCTGGTCGCGGCCAACATCACTTCCACCAAATCGGTTTTCAAACGCATCATGATGGGCTGTGTTTCTGGATCACCCATGCGGCAATTGAATTCCAAAGTTTTAGGCAGCCCCTGCGCATCGATCATCAGACCCGCGTACAAAAATCCCGTGTAGGGAATGCCATCTTTTTCCATGCCCTTGATGGTGGGCAAGATGACCTCGCGCATGGCGCGCGCATGGACTTGTGCTGTGACCACGGGCGCAGGTGAGTAAGCACCCATGCCACCAGTGTTGGGGCCTTCGTCGTGGTCCAGCAAACGCTTGTGATCCTGACTGGTGGCCAAGGCCACCACATTTTGACCATCACACAACACGATGAAGCTTGCCTCTTCACCTTGCAAGAATTCTTCAACCACAACGCGCGGGACCGCCGCACCATCTGCGCCGGCGTTGTGCACCACACCCAGTTGGTTGTCGAGCAACATGAAATCAATGGCTTCGTGAGCTTCCGCAGCGGTCATGGCCACCACCACACCCTTGCCTGCCGCCAGGCCATCGGCCTTCACCACAATGGGGGCGCCCATCTTGTCGATGTAGGCATGGGCCTGAAAGGGATCCGTGAAGGTTTCATAAATGGCCGTCGGAATGCCATGGCGTTGCATGAAGGCTTTTGAAAACGCCTTGGAACTTTCCAACTGTGCTGCGGCCTGTGTCGGTCCAAAAATTCGCATGCCATTCGCACGAAACTCGTCCACCACACCAGCCGCCAAAGGTGCTTCTGGACCCACCACAGTCAGTTCAATTTTTTCTTGCTGAGCCCACTCACGCAATGCCTTGACATCGGTGATGGGAACGTCCACCAAGTTGGGGTCACGGGCTGTCCCGCCATTGCCTGGGGCCACATAAACTTTTTGAATGCGCTCAGACTGAGACAACTTCCAGGCCAGTGCGTGTTCTCGTCCGCCACCGCCAATTACCAATACTTTCATCGATCAAGCCTTATTCAGAAATGGTTGCGTTGTGGAAAACGTTTTGCACATCGTCCAAATCTTCCAAGATATCCAAGAGTTTTTGCATTTTGGCAGCATCGTCATCCAACAAGTCGATGGTGTTTTCAGCGCGCCAGGTGACCTCTGCCATCTCTGCGATCAAACCTGCTGCTTCAAGTGCGTTTTTAACAACTTCAAAATCTGCAGGTGAAGTCAACACCTCAATAGCACCTTCATCATCCGAGATCACATCTTCAGCCCCAGCCTCCAAAGCCACTTCCATCACCTTGTCTTCTGAGGTGCCAGGCGCAAAAATCAATTGGCCACAATGCTTGAACTGAAAAGCCACAGAACCTTCTGTGCCCATGTTGCCGCCATGTTTGCTGAAAGCATGGCGCACTTCGGCCACCGTGCGCACACGGTTGTCAGTCATGGTGTCCACAATGATGGCCGCACCGCCAATGCCGTAGCCTTCGTAACGAATTTCTTCGTAGGTCACACCTTCCAAGTTGCCCGTGGCCTTGTCGATGTTGCGTTTGACTGTATCGGCTGGCATGTTGGCCGCTTTTGCTTTCTCAATGGCCAAACGCAAGCGGGGATTGGCCGTGGGGTCTCCCCCGCCAGTTCTGGCCGCCACCATGATTTCTCGGACCACGCGAGTCCAAATGCGCTGCCGTTTCTCGTCTTGCCTGCCCTTGCGGTGCTGAATATTTGCCCATTTACTGTGGCCAGCCATCTCAAATTCCTTGGTGTTGATTTAATCTACTGTGAGAGATTTTACTTTCCCAGTTGGGAGGGCTTTTTCCGGCCCAATCGCCAGGTTGCAAAACATGCAAAAGTCTGCTGTTTGAAGCATTTTTCGCATCTGCGCAAAAGAAAAAAGCCGAAATTAATCCGGCTTTTTCATTGAGTCACATATTCAGGGCCTTAGTTGGCCGCGACCTCTTCAGGCTCATGCGGCTCAGCCTTTGAGTTTCGACTTTCCTTTTTAGGCAAAGGCTGAATGTCGAGCAACACGTCGTCTTTGTCGTCCAAGTCGACACTCAAGCGACCGCCGTCGATCAAACGACCAAACAACAACTCATCGGCCAAAGCCTTGCGAATGGTGTCTTGAATCAAACGCTGCATAGGACGCGCACCCATGAGTGGGTCGAAACCTTTTTTGGCCAAGAACTTGCGCAATTTGTCGCTGAACGTGACGTCCACCTTCTTCTCTGACAACTGTGTTTCAAGTTGTAGCAAGAATTTGTCAACCACGCGCATGATGATTTGCTCGTCCAAAGCCTTGAAGCTGACCATGGCGTCCAAACGGTTGCGGAACTCTGGTGTGAACAAGCGCTTGATGTCGCCCATTTCATCGCCTGCTTGACGCGGGTTGGTAAAGCCAATGGTGGCCTTGTTCATGGTCTCGGCACCGGCATTGGTGGTCATGATGATGATCACGTTGCGGAAGTCGGCTTTGCGGCCGTTGTTGTCCGTCAAAGTGCCATGGTCCATGACCTGCAACAAGACATTGAAAATGTCGGGGTGCGCTTTTTCAATCTCATCCAAGAGCAACACGCAATGCGGCTTCTTGGTCACAGCTTCAGTGAGTAAACCGCCTTGGTCAAAGCCCACATAGCCGGGAGGCGCACCAATGAGTCGGCTCACCGCATGCCGCTCCATGTACTCCGACATGTCGAAGCGAATGAGGTCAATGCCCATGATGTAAGCCAACTGTTTGGCAGCTTCTGTTTTGCCCACGCCCGTGGGGCCGCTGAACAAGAAAGCACCAATGGGTTTGTCTGTTTTGCCCAAACCAGAGCGCGCCATTTTGACGGCTGAGGACAAAACTTCTAAGGCCTTGTCTTGGCCAAACACAACGCTCTTCAAATCGCGTTCAATGGTCTGCAATTTGCTGCGGTCATCGTTGGACACATTCGCAGGCGGAATGCGGGCAATCTTGGCCACGATGTCCTCGATCTCGGCCTTGCCAATGGTCTTCTTGCGCTTGGAAGGCGGCAAGATACGCTGTGCAGCGCCGGCTTCGTCAATCACGTCAATGGCTTTATCGGGCAACTGACGGTCGTTGATGAACTTGGCAGACAACTCAGCAGCGGCTTGCAGCGCCGCATTCGCGTACTTCACGCTGTGATGCTCTTCGAAGCGGGACTTCAATCCCTTCAAAATGTCCACCGTCTCGGACACGGTAGGCTCCACCACATCGACCTTTTGGAAGCGACGTGACAGGGCTGCGTCTTTTTCGAAGATGCCGCGGTATTCGGTAAAGGTGGTTGCGCCAATGCATTTCAATTGGCCACTGGACAGTGCGGGCTTGAGCAAATTGGAGGCATCCAAAGTACCACCAGAAGCCGCACCTGCACCAATCAAAGTGTGAATTTCGTCAATGAACAAAACGGCGTGAGGCTTGTCTTTGAGTGCTTTCAAAACACCTTTGAGACGTTGTTCAAAATCACCCCGGTATTTGGTGCCGGCCAACAGCGCACCCATGTCGAGTGAATACACCACAGCTTCGGCCAAAATTTCAGGCACGCTACCTTGCGTGATACGCCATGCCAAACCTTCTGCAATGGCTGTTTTACCGACGCCAGCTTCACCCACCAACAAGGGGTTGTTTTTACGGCGGCGGCACAAAATTTGAATGGTTCGTTCAACTTCATATTCACGGCCAATCAGGGGATCAATCTTGCCGTCTTTGGCCATCTGATTCAGGTTCTGCGTGAACTGTTCCAGAGGGGATGCCTTTTCACTGCGCTCGCCAGCGCCTGTTCCCTCTTCACTTTCAGGTGCAGGGGCAGCGTCACTGCCTTTGGTGGCTTCAGGTGGATCGCTCTTGCGAATGCCATGTGCGATGAAGTTCACAACATCCAAACGGGTGATACCCTGCTGGTGCAAGTAGTAAACAGCATGCGAATCTTTTTCGCCAAAAATGGCCACCAACACGTTGGCGCCGGTCACTTCCTTCTTACCGCTTCCAGTCGATTGAACATGCATGATGGCGCGTTGAATCACACGCTGGAAACCCAGGGTAGGTTGCGTATCGACTTCTTCGGTACCCGCTACTTGAGGGGTGTTGTCCTTTATAAATGACGACAGCGATTGACGCAAATCGTCAACTTGCGCTGAACATGCGCGCAACACTTCTGCTGCGCTGGGGTTGTCCAGCAATGCCAACAACAAATGTTCCACAGTAATGAATTCGTGACGCTGCTGACGCGCCTCAACGAAGGCCATGTGCAAACTGACTTCCAATTCTTGGGCAATCATGTGATTTCCTTAAATGCCTTGCGGATGTGAAAAATATTAGGTTGGGTAAATTTGTTGAATTTCAACTGGTTTATGCCACATTCTTGTATCAAGCTTGCTTCATTCATGAGACGGGCTCACTGATGCATTGCAAGGGGTGTCCCGCCTGATTGGAGGCATCCAATACTTGATCAACTTTGGTTGCAGCAAGGTCGCGCGTAAAAACGCCGCACACACCTTTGCCGTCCAAATGAATTTTCAGCATGATTTGAGTTGCTGCTTCTCGGTCTTTGTTAAAGAACTCTTGAAGCACCAAAACCACAAACTCCATGGGGGTGTAGTCGTCATTCAACATCACCACTTGGTACATCTGCGGAGGTCCGAGCTTGGCTGGACGTCTTTCTAAAACCACAGAATCACCATTTCCTGGTGTGCGTGAAGGCTCGCCTACTGAACTTGGGCTTTTTGGTTGATTTGGTTTCTCTGTCGCCATGTTTTCATTCTATCGATGCCGGAGTCCCTTCCGACATCCTCTTGCAGAAAGTCCTTATGTGGCACTGCAACATTCATCTTCAGTCGGGTAAACCTTAAATTGACAACTGTCCATTCCGTGCTTTAAATGTTCCATACAGCTTTAATCAATGGAGACAAGTATGCCCAACGGAACAGTCAAATGGTTCAATGACGCAAAGGGATTTGGATTCATTCAGCCTGATGGCGGCGGCCCTGATGCATTTGCGCATTTCTCAGCCATAGCCATGGAGGGCTTTAAAAGCCTCAAAGAAGGCGCAAGGGTCACATTTGAGTTAACCGATGGCCCCAAGGGACCCATGGCCATCAACATTCAATCTGAGGGTGAAATCACAGCGGCTGGCACACCAAGCAGCACACCCACCATGACGCCAGTCAGCGGATAAAAAAAGCCCTTGAGAGAATCCTCTCTCAAGGGCTTTTAACTTTGTAAATGGTCGGCGTGGCGGGATTCGAACTCGCGACCCCTTGCACCCCATGCAAGTGCGCTACCAGGCTGCGCTACACGCCGACAAGCTTT
>JAOATL010000002.1 GCA_030158125.1 Limnohabitans sp.
ATGGCTCAATCTTCTCAGAGTTTGGAGCCTCCTCAAAACCCGGGGCGATTCAGTTGGTGAACTCGTTGACCAAGTCAGCAACGGCCTTCTCTGAATGCTTCGATTGTGCGGTGCTGTTGAGTCTCCATATCTGCATCCGCATCCGTCCAGCCTCATTGACAGCCGCCGCCCCACCTTCGAGCTGCCAGGTGACCCATAGGGTTAGCCCAATGGAAAGCAATGCTACGAACAGAAGCACAGCGCCAATGGTGACAAGTTTAGTGGAGAGTGAGTGCTGCTTTTGCATGACCATAGACTAACCGGCGCCACATCATGATTCAAGCGCATCAAGTGATTACTACCAATGAGGTACCTCTGATAGTACCGAAGATTTATGTAAAAAGTTGGGCCTTGCCGGAATGTGCCAAAACGGTGTATCCATCCGGAATGGCAACATGACACGTGCCACGAACGGCTTCAAACGGTAGTTGCCTCCGATTCAATTCCTTTGAACATTTGAAACTTCAAAAACATGGACTGAGACAGGCAAGACTTTGAATCCATATGGACTACCTGTCTGCACACTGAAGCACGATTGGGAATAACAGAGTGGTGTGGTGATTCAGTCAGATATCAAGCGGATGGCCGCAAACCATAACTGACGGCATCCTGCTTGTGCGCAGACGAACAGACTGACTTGCAACCCGGATAGCAAAATCCGTTCACCGGCACAGTGCTATTAGCGCTGCTACCACTTGAAAGGTTTAGAGGAAACAAAGTTTGGATACGATTTACAGCCCTGCAAAAGATGTAATAGTGATGAGTCATGAAGCCGGTCATGACAGTGCTCATCACTTCCGAAGAGCAGCAAGGCACGGGCAAGAAGCTGAGCGCTTATTCCGAATGGGAGACGATCGGCAGGCGGCGATGCATGCCAGCATTTCACGCAAGCATACTGCTGCTGCCATGGAGCTCGACAAGACACCGAAGCATGGATCGCGTCCCATCTCCTGACACCACAATCATCTCCTGGCTTCACAGAGATCGCGTCACCACTCATTGCCTCTTGATCGAATTTTGCATCTTGAGTCTTTGCCAATGTGGCGCTGGAAACTCCCACAGTAGACGCCTTCATGGAAGATTTGGTTGCCCATTAGAAGGCCCACATTACCGAGCATGGCAGCTCCCACTTCCCAGTCGGATGCATGCATGAAGGGTTCCAACTAGGCAGTTGGGTATCTCACCAGAGAGGAATTCTGGAGGCGATGTTGCCCACGCTGCGATCTCGTCTTGAAGCTAGTACCTGTTGGGTCTGGAACCGCACAAAAACTGCTTTGTAGTGCACAAAATGGTCAACAGGCCTGATGAACTTCGCAAAAAGCAATATCTTGATCGAGCGACTGCATTCCGCGAAATCGGATGTCAGCTATTCCATTTCAATGGAGTTTCCAGCTTTTTGTGGAACGGCAGCAAACAGCCCAAAGCGGGTCTACGTTTCGGGCCTTGAATTCCATTCCTCAGAGGAGAAATCCGCTCGTTTTACCTTTTCGAGGGGATGGGCTCATTTAGCCAATAAGAAATAAGTGAGTTTTTGGCCATCTCTTTTGGGGGCATTGGCCCTTGTCTTGATTTTTGAGGGGCTTTTGCCCCTCATTTCGCCGACCAGATGGCGAGAGATGTTCTCTCAGCTTCTCCAACTTGAAGATGGTCAAATCCGATTTTTTGGACTGACCACCGTCTTACTGGGCTTCTTTCTTTTGCTTTGGCTCATTTAGAACCTGTTTGAGCCGGTAAAATCCCTGTTTTAACAGCCCCCTTATTTGCCATGTCCGCTTGGGTCCTGCCGGATCACATCGCCGATGTCTTGCCTTCAGAAGCAAGGCACATCGAAGAACTCCGAAGATTGCTACTCGACACTGCCCGAAGCTACGGTTTTGAGTTGGTGTCACCGCCGTTGCTTGAGCACATTGAGTCCCTGTTGACGGGGACAGGCAAAGCACTTGATTTGCAAACCTTCAAATTGGTGGATCAAATTTCAGGTCGCATGATGGGCTTGCGGGCCGATACCACGCCGCAAGTGGCCCGCATCGATGCGCATCTTTTGAACCGACAAGGCGTGACGCGTTTGTGCTACTGCGGCCCTGTCTTGCACACCCAACCCGACAGACCGCATGCCACACGTGAACCGCTTCAATTGGGTGCCGAAATTTTTGGCCACGCCGGTTTGGAAGCCGATTTGGAAGTGTTGCAGTTGGCCCTTGACTGCCTGCAAGCTGCCCAAATGGGTGAGGTTCTGGTCGACTTGGCCGATGCTCGAATTGTCAGCAGCCTGCTAGAAGGCTTGTCTCTAACAGACGACATGCGCGGCGAAGTTTATGCCGCGTTGGCCTCTAAAAACGCTTCTGCTTTGGCTGAGCTTTCGCAAAAGTTTCCCGCAGACATTCAGGTCGGTTTGATGAACCTGATCGATCTGTATGGCGACGCCGCCGTCTTGCGTCTTGCCCTCGAAAAGTTGCCTGCCAAGCCGCAAATCCAATTGGCCATTGAGCAATTGAAATGGTTGAGTGAGCAGTTGCCGGACGTTCAATTTAAGTTTGACTTGGCCGATGCTCGCGGTTATGCCTATTACAGTGGGCTGCGGTTTGCCATCTACGCAAAAGGTGCCAGTGATGCGGTGGTTCGTGGTGGGCGATATGACGGCGTCGGTGCCGTATTCGGACACGAAATCAGCCGTGACCGACCTGCGGTTGGTTTCAGTCTGGATTTGAAACAATGGGTCGGTGTGGTCCCTCAGTTGTCTTTAAAGGCCGCCATTCGCGCACCATGGGGAATCTCCGCTGACCTGCGGACGGCCATTTCCAAACTTCGCCAATTGGGCGAAACTGTTGTCTGCCATCTACCAGGACACGACAGCGAAATTGATGAATTCCAATGCGATCGCCAGCTCACGGAAGTGGCGGGGCAGTGGGTAGTTAAAGCCATTGAAAACAAAGCAAAATGAACATGACCAAAGGACGAAACGTTGTCGTTGTAGGCACCCAGTGGGGCGACGAAGGCAAAGGCAAATTAGTGGACTGGCTCACTGAAAGTGCACAAGGTGTTGTGCGTTTTCAAGGGGGTCACAATGCAGGCCATACATTGGTCATCAATGGTGTCAAAACTGCATTGCATTTAATTCCCAGTGGCATCATGCGTCCTGGTGTGAAGTGTTACATCGGCAATGGGGTGGTGCTTTCTGCTGGCAAATTGTTTGAGGAAATTGCTGGACTTGAAAAAGCGGGTGTTGAAGTGCGTTCGCGTTTGCGCATCAGCGAAGCTTGTCCTTTAATTTTGCCTTTTCATGCCGCGCTTGACGTTGCTCGCGAAGCTGCACGCGAGCAAGGGGGCACCGAGAAAATTGGCACCACAGGCCGCGGCATCGGCCCAGCATACGAAGACAAAATTGCACGACGCGCTTTGCGTGTCCAGGACCTCAAATACCCAGAACGTTTTGCAGGCAAGCTCAAAGAGCTGTTAGATCTGCACAACCACGTACTGACCACTTACTTGGGCTCTGAAAAGTTCACCTTTGGTGACGCTCTCACGCCTTACATCCAAAATGGCCAAGTGCAGTTTGATGTGGTTTACAAAGAAGCCATGGCACACGCTGAATTGCTCAAGCCCATGATGGCCGATGTTTCGCGCGAACTGAATGATGCACACCGCCTGGGTGCTAATTTGTTGTTTGAAGGTGCACAAGGTACGCTGTTGGATGTCGATCATGGCACTTACCCCTATGTCACCTCCAGCAACTGTGTTGCAGGCAATGCGGCCGCCGGTTCGGGTGTTGGTCCAGGCATGTTGCACTACGTTTTAGGCATTACCAAA
Source organism: Limnohabitans sp. (assembly GCA_030158125.1). Taxonomy (GTDB): domain Bacteria; phylum Pseudomonadota; class Gammaproteobacteria; order Burkholderiales; family Burkholderiaceae_C; genus Limnohabitans_A. The sequence goes on from JAOATL010000002.1 coordinate 3,847, forward strand.
GCTTATTGCACACGTGTCGGTGGCGGTCCTTTCCCTACTGAACTGGAATGGGAAAAGGAAGGCACGCCTGGTTGGCACATGAGCACTGTGGGCGCCGAAAAGGGCGTGACCACGGGGCGAAGTCGTCGGTGCGGTTGGTTTGACGCCGCCTTGCTAAAGCGCAGTGCGCAAGTGAATGGTTTGTCTGGCTTGTGCATCACAAAACTGGATGTGCTCGATGGCTTGAAAGAATTGAAGCTCTGCACAGGTTATCAGCTGGATGGTGAAGCGGTCGACATTTTGCCAATGGGCGCTGATGACATTGCACGCTGCCAACCCATTTATGAAACCATTGAGGGTTGGACAGACAGTACGGTGGGCGTGACGCAGTTGGACAAACTGCCTGTCAATGCACGTTTGTATTTGCAGCGCATTGAGCAGGTCACAGGTGTGCCCATTCACATGGTGTCAACCAGCCCCGATCGCGACCATACAATTTTGATGCACCATCCTTTTGTGGCGCCTCTTTAAGACAATTTCATCATCTCATTGCACAGTGGTGTGCAGTGTTTCAACTTTTGGAGAATTTTCATGCTGACTGAAGACGGCAAACACCTGTACGTAAGTTACGACGAATACCACAACCTGATTGAAAAATTGGCCATCAAGGTGCATCAGTCTGGTTGGGAGTTCGACACCATCTTGTGCTTGGCTCGCGGCGGCATGCGCCCTGGCGACATCTTGTCACGCATTTTTGACAAACCCTTGGCCATCATGTCCACCAGTTCATACCGTGCCGATGCAGGTACAGTACAAGGCCATTTTGACATCGCGCGCTTCATCACCACCCCCAAGGGCGAAATTGCAGGCCGCGTCTTGTTGGTGGATGATTTGGCTGACTCTGGTCACACGCTGAATGCCGTGGTCAGCATGCTCAAAACAAACTACAAACCCATCACTGAGTTGCGCAGTGCGGTTATTTGGACCAAGGGACTGTCAGGTTTTCAGCCCGATTATTCAGTGGATTATTTGCCCACCAATCCTTGGATTCATCAACCCTTTGAAGGCTATGACAGCCTCAATCCACAAAAATTAATGGAAAAGTGGAAGGTCTGAAGTTAGGATGTTGGGATGACTGAAAAAACTGCATCCCATCCATCTACCCAACTGATTCATCACGGCTACACGCCACCGGCTGATTTCCAAGCACCTCAGCCGGGTATTTTCAAAGCCTCAACGGTTTTCTTTCCCAATGTGGCCGCCATGCGCCAGCGCGAGTGGAAGGACAAATCGGCCTACACCTATGGCACCCACGGTACCCCCTCATCCTTCATCCTTGAAGAACGCCTGTGCACTTTAGAGGGTGGCAAACACTGTGTGCTCACGCCCAGCGGGCTGTCGGCACTCGCTGTCGCTGCCTTTGCAGTTCTGAAAACGGGCGACCATGTGCTGTTGCCAGACAACTCCTACGGCCCTAATAAAAGCTTGGCGGAGGGTGAGTTGCAGGCTTTCGGTATTACGCACACCTACTACGATGCTTTAAACCCACAAGACTTGATGGCCAAATTGCGAGCCAATACCAAAATGGTTTGGCTCGAAGCGCCGGGTTCAGTCAGCATGGAGTTTCCCGATTTGCTTCAGTTGGTCCGAATTTGCAAGGATCGATCTGTGGTCACGGCGCTCGACAATACATGGGGTGCTGGCCTGGCCTTCAAACCATTTGATTTGACTGGGGATGGCAGTTTGTCAGTCGATCTCACCGCGCATGCACTGACCAAGTACCCCAGTGGGGGCGGTGACGTGCTCATGGGCAGTGTCATGACTCGCGACGACGACTTGGCCTTGAAGCTCAAGCTCACCATGATGCGTTTGGGCATTTGCGTCGGTCCAAACGATGTTGAAACTATTTTGCGTTCCTTGCCCACTATCACCTTGCGCTATGAGGCGCAAGACCAAGCGGCACGCAAACTGGCGGCATGGTGGAAAAATCAAACAGCGTGTGTGCAGGTGATGCACCCCGCCATCGAAGGCTCCCCGGGTCACGCCAATTGGCAAGCCTTGTGTGCGCCAAACGGTGGCCAGGGACTTGCAGCAGGACTGTTCAGTGTCATGCTCAGTCCAAAGCTTCAACAAAAACAAGTCGATTCCTTCTGCGACACCTTGAATTTGTTTCGAATCGGCTACAGCTGGGGTGGGCCCGTCAGCTTGGTCGTCCCTTATGACATCGCCAGCATGCGGTCTGAGTGGCCCTCTCATTTGCAAGCGGGTTATTTGGTTCGTTTCTCTACAGGCTTTGAATCACCCACAGATCTCATTGCAGATTTGCAGCAAGCCGTGACGCATTGCCTGAATATTTAAACAAATGCTCAAGAGATGGATGGCAAGCTGATACAGTGGATGCCATTCATCAGAAAGTAATATCTTGGCAACTCCCAATTACGGCTACGAAAAACGTCAAAAAGAATTGGCGAAGAAGCGCAAGAAAGAAGACAAGCTCAAAGCCAAGGCCGAGCGTAAAAATGATTCACCGGACGGTGAATCAAGTGACCTCAATACGCCAGACGACCTTGCGTCTGATGGTTTGCAGCCCGATCCTCATCAGCCCTGATGAGAGCCAAGGCTCAAGGCAGTCCAAGAAGCATTTTCTTTAGCTGCGGCCAAACGTTGCGCATCATCATGCCTTGGGCTTTCTCATTTGGATGTATTCGATCGGCCTGAAACCATTTCAGAGGATCTGGATCGTCGGCCACGCCTTTTAAAAACACCTGGTTCAATTGCGCGCCGGTGCGCTTCGAAACCATTTGGTAGGCAGCCGTCATTTGTTGTAAATACTTGGTGCCGTAGTTGGGTGGCACTTGCATGGCAATGATCAATACCTTGGCGCCTGTCGCCTGACTGGCTTTCACCATGGTTAACAGATTGTTTTGGGTCATGTGCATGTCGAGGCCGCGCAGTGCATCGTTGCCGCCAAGTTCAATCACCACCAAGTGAGGCTGGTGCATTTTTAAAAGGGCCGGCAATCGTGACACACCACCAGAGCTTGTGTCGCCGCTGATGCTGGCATTGATCCATCTCACAGACGTTGATTCCTTTTGAGCTTGCTCTGACATGAGCGCGACCCAACCCGTGCCACGCGTTAAGCCATATTCGGCACTCAATGAGTCACCTACGATTAGCACTTTTTGGGCTTTCGTGGCGGTTTGAGATGCGTTTGCATCCAATGCAGCAAAGCTGAGAAAGAAACAAATACCCATGACCCACAGGCCCACCACAAGGCGGTTAAAGTGATGAAGTCTTAAAAAAGGTTGGTGCATGTCAGAAACAATCATTTCAATTCGGCACGTTAGCAAGTCTGTGCAAGATGTCAGTGGAAGCTTGTCTATTTTGCGTGATATTGATTTCTCCGTAAACGCTGGGGAAACTGTGGCCATTTTGGGTGCCTCCGGTTCAGGCAAAAGCACGCTGCTGTCTCTCATGGCAGGGCTTGACTTGCCAAGCACGGGTGAAGTGGTTTTGGCGGGTCAATCCTTGTTTGCGATGTCGGAGGACGAGCGTGCCGCATGGCGTGGGCAACAACTTGGCTTCGTATTTCAAAACTTTCAACTGATGGGGCATCTCACAGCGCTTGAAAATGTGATGTTGCCTCTTGAGTTGTCTGGTCGCAAAGATGCCTCACAGCTGGCCAAGGCCATCTTGCAACAGGTGGGACTGGCAGAGCGTTTGAATCATTTCCCCAAAGTCCTCAGCGGCGGTGAGCAGCAACGCGTGGCGTTGGCCAGAGCCTTTGTGGTGCAGCCCAAATTGTTGTTGGCCGATGAACCCACAGGCAGCCTGGATGCGCAAACAGGAGAAAGCATCATGGACTTGATGTTGTCCATGAACCAAGCACGTGGTACCACCCTCATTTTGGTCACGCACGATCAAAAATTAGCGATGCGTTGCAACAGAACACTCACTTTGCAGGCCGGACAGCTCATATCCCAAGGATAATCGGGTCATGTCATCTCCCAAAGTTCTTTTCGGTTTTCATGCCGTAGGTGTTCGTTTGAAAACGGCGCCCCAATCCATTGTCGAAATCTATTTTGAAGCCACACGCCGCGATGCGCGCATGAGACAGTTCATCGAACGGGCCCAAGAGGCGGGCGTTCGTTTGATAGAGGCCGATAGCATGCGTCTTGCCAAGTTGGCTGGCAGTCATGGCCATCAAGGTGTTGCGGCGCGTGTCGAAAGCTTGCCGCAAGCGCACTCTTTGGACGACTTGCTCGACCAAGTTCAAGGTCCGCCGCTTTTGTTGGTTTTGGATGGCATCACCGATCCACATAATTTAGGTGCTTGTTTGCGTGTGGCCGATGGTGCGGGTGCCCATGCAGTGATTGCCCCCAAAGACCATGCGGCAGGTATCAATGCCACGGTCGCCAAGGTGGCCAGTGGCGCAGCAGAAACGGTTCCATATTTCATGGTGACCAATTTGGCCCGCACCCTGGGTGAGTTGAAAGAGCGTGCCATTTGGATCATCGGCACCAGTGGTGATGCCCCCAAGAACATATACCAAGTCGATCTCAAAGCACCTGTTGCCTTGGTGCTGGGGGCAGAAGGCCCAGGCATGCGACAACTCACGCGTAAAACATGTGACGAATTGGTCAGCATCCCCATGCAGGGTGCTGTTGAAAGTCTCAATGTATCAGTGGCCAGTGGTGTGTGTCTGTTCGAAGCCGTTCGTCAACGTTTGGTTTAAAGCAAACCGGCGGCACCCAAAATGCCGCCGAAAGCCACCAACCACAGTAGGTGGATTTTAGTTTTCATCATGAGGAGGGTGGCTACAGCTGTGACCAGCCACAGTTTCCAATCCTGGGAAAAATCTTGGTGCGCTACCGACAACAGCCAGCCCGTTGAAACCAACAAGCCAATGACGATGGGTGCCATGCCCGTTTTAAAAGCGCGCACAGATCTTAAGTTTCTATTTTTGTGGGCCCATTGGGTGGCTTTGTAAGTCAGGATGGACGAGGGCAACATGATGCCCACCATCGTGACCAGTACGCCCAGCAAACCCAAGCGCCATGCATGAGGGCCGGCTGACAAGCCGCCCCCAGCATTCAAACCAACGTTCCAGCCCATCAATGCCACAAACAGCACATTGGGACCGGGTGCAGATTGCGCCAGTGCGATGGATGACGAAAACGAGGCTTCGGTTAGCCACTGCTTTTCGTCCACCAGATAGCGATGCATTTCAGGTGCCGTGGTAATCGCGCCGCCAATGCCGAGCAGCGACAGCATTGAAAAATGTAGAAATAAATCAAACCAATCCTGTGCGCTTAAATTCAACATCAACGTCATGGTGATTCCTTGCTGTTTGGCGCCAATTGCGGTGTTGAGTCGATGGCGCGGTAAGCCAGAAAATAAGCCAGACTGCCCAAACACAGCAAAACCCATATCAAGGGAATTCTCAAAATGCCGACAGCGGTAAATGCCAAGGCTGCAAATGCAATGGACTGCCAAAGGCCCATGGAATTTTGTGGCAAGGTGGTGCTGAGTTTTAAACCTGTGGCGATGATCAATCCTGCAGACACCGCGCCCATGCCCTTCAGGGCACCTTGTGCCACGGGGCTGTCGGAGACGCCACCAAACAAAATGGCCAAACTTAGAACCAGTAGCAGTGGGCCGCATAGCAAGCCACAAAGGGCCGCCATGGCACCCGCTAAGCCAAAGTACTTACCCCCCAGCATCAGACACAAGTTGACCACATTGGGCCCAGGCATGACCTGCGCGACAGACCATTCCTCTACGAATTGAGCTTGCGTCAGCCATTTTCTGCGTTCAACCAATTCGTGTTGAACAATGACCAACACACCGCCGACACCTTGCAGGGCTAGCAATGTAAAAACAATGAACAACTCTGTTTTAGATTGCGGTTGACGCAGTTCGGATTCTTCAATGGCCATGTGAGGATTATCGCTGAGTGCCTGTTCAATTTGGGCTTGCCACCCAGACCAACTTGCCTTGGCCAATGTCGTTCAAGGCTTTTTGCCATGCTGTCGATTGTGTGAGAGGCAATTCAAACGCAAATTGAACCAAGCTTTGGTGACTGACACTCAAAATGGTGACGTTGGCGAGCTGTGCTTGTCGCCTCAGCCAACCTTCCATGTCGTAGGGCACCAGGCACATCAGCTGCGCCTTGACCACGATGGGCACTTTATTGGCCAACAAGAGTGCCTGCGCCACTGCATCGGTGTATGCGCGAACCAAACCGCCGGCGCCCAATTTAACGCCCCCAAAATAGCGAACCACAGTGGCCACTACGCTTTCAAGGTCTTGGTGACGCAAAACCTCCAGCATGGGGCGCCCGGCTGTACCGCTGGGTTCGCCATCGTCTTGTGCGGCTGAATCACCGCCTGCCAACATGGCCCAGCAGACGTGAACAGCATCGGGGTGGGCCTGTTTCAGTTGTTGAACCAAGGCTTGCGCTTCTGCGCGGTTTTGAACTGGCTGAACGCGGGCCAAAAAACGGCTTTTTTTGATCACCAATTCGTGGTCAACTTGGGCTAACAAAGTCATGGGCATGCCCTCATTATCGGATCAGAAAGACCTTTCAAATGACACAAAACCTGTCAAGGCTCTAAACTCGGGGATTCCTTTGAATTTCGGTCCATGAACGCCTTTGTCGATGTCTCCTTTTTTCCGCGTGAAGCGAAACCCCTGAACACTTATCGAAAGTTTTGGGCGTCGCGCTTTGGCACCGCTCCATTTTTGCCAATGAGCAGGGCAGAAATGACACAGTTGGGATGGGACAGCTGCGACATCATTTTGGTCACAGGCGACGCCTATGTTGACCATCCGAGTTTTGGCATGGCCGTCATTGGTCGCATGTTGGAAGCGCAGGGTTTTCGGGTGGGCATCATTGCCCAACCCGACTGGCAAAGTGCCGAGCCCTTCAGAGCTTTGGGCAAGCCTAACTTATTCTGGGGGGTGACGGCTGGCAACATGGACTCCATGATCAATCGGTACACAGCCGATCGAAAAATCAGATCGGACGACGCCTACACGCCCGGAGATGTAGGGGGCAAGCGTCCTGACCGTGCTGCCATTGTTTACAGCCAACGCTGCCGTGAAGCATTTCCAGATGTGCCCATCGTCTTGGGCGGCATTGAAGGCTCGTTGCGCCGCATTGCGCATTACGACTATTGGTCTGACAAAGTTCGTCGCTCCATTGTGGTTGACAGTAAATGTGATTTGTTGCTCTACGGCAATGCCGAACGCGCAGTGGTCGAGATTGCCCATCGTTTGGCTGCCAGAGTGCCTGTGCAAGACATTACCGACGTGCGGGGTACGGCATTTGTGCGGCGCCATACCCCTGAGGCTTGGTTTGAAATCGATTCGTCATCGGTTGACACGCCTGGCCATGTGGAGGCGCATGTCAATCCATATTTGATGATCTCAGAACAGGCCAAAAACAATGGTGCCACTTGCGCCCGTGAGGATGAGGCTCAAGCTGTTGCAGATCAGCAAAATCTAAGTGCGCCCAAAACTGCTTTGGCAACTGTGCAGCCCCTTCAATTTGTGTCCAATCCGCTCATGCCTGCTTTGAAAGGCAAGGGCTTGCACAAAGTTCCGCCACGTGATCGAAGTGTGATTCGTTTGCCCAGCTACGAGCAGGTGAAAAGCGATCCTGTTTTGTATGCCCATGCCAATCGTGTGTTGCACCTCGAAACCAATCCAGGCAACGCACGCTGTCTGGTCCAAGCCCATGGTGAAGACCATACGGCGCGAGACGTTTGGATCACACCGCCGCCCATTCCCTTGACCACCGCCGAAATGGATGCTGTGTTTGACTTGCCTTATGCACGCAGTCCGCACCCCAGCTATGCCGATGCCAATGGTTCGCACGATGGCGCCACCAAAATTCCTGCATGGGAAATGATTCGCTTTTCTGTCAACATCATGCGTGGGTGTTTTGGGGGTTGCACGTTTTGCTCCATCACGGAGCACGAAGGGCGCATCATTCAAAGTCGAAGTGAAGCGTCAGTTCTGCGTGAAATTGAAGAAATTCGCGACAAAGTCAAAGGCTTTACCGGCGTGATCTCAGACTTGGGCGGTCCTACAGCCAACATGTACCGACTGGGCTGCAGAAGCCCCGAAATTGAATCTGCATGCCGCAAACCCAGCTGTGTCTATCCTGGCATTTGCAGCAACCTCACCACTGATCATGGACCCTTGGTGCAGATGTACCGCAAGGCGCGCAGTTTGAAGGGCATCAAGAAAATTTTGATTGGCTCGGGACTGCGTTATGACCTGGCAGTGCAAAGCCCAGAGTATGTTAAAGAATTGGTCACCCACCATGTGGGCGGCTATTTAAAAATTGCACCAGAGCACACCGAGTCAGGGCCATTGTCCAAAATGATGAAGCCCGGCATTGGCACTTACGATCGCTTCAAAAGCATGTTCGACAAGTTCAGCGCCGAGGCGGGTAAGAAGCAATTCTTGGTGCCATATTTCATCGCTGCGCATCCTGGTACCAGTGATGAAGACATGATGAATTTGGCCATCTGGCTTAAAAAGAATGGTTTCAGGGCGGACCAGGTTCAGACTTTCTACCCCAGTCCTATGGCCAGTGCGACAACCATGTACCACACCACACGCAATCCACTGCGCAAAATCACCCGCGACAGCGAAAAGGTCGATGTGGTCAAAGGCGAAAAACGACGTCGTTTGCACAAAGCATTTTTGCGTTATCACGATGCCAATCATTGGCCATTGTTGCGCGACGCCTTGAAGGCCATGGGCCGAGCCGACCTGATTGGCAACGGCAAGCACCATCTGATCCCGACGTGGCAACCATTGTCGGAGGATTATCAAAGTGCACGTCGCAAAAACAGCACGCCGAGCGGTTCACCCCGCAAAGGCCAAACTCTGACGCAACACACCGGTTTGCCACCTCGAAAAAAACGCTAAGCGTTTCATGCGGCCGACTCAGGCGAAGGCAGTGAATCTAAAGTCTGCAGCTTAGGACTGCAAGACTTGCAGCAATTCTGTCTCGATGGCAATTTGTTCGCGGTTGTGCTGAAGCGCTGCGCCTTCAATCAAGAAGGTGTCTTCCACCCGTTCACCCAAGGTACTGATCTTGGCCAGTTTTAAGCTAATGCCGTGTTTGGCCAACACGGTGGCAACACTGTAGAGCAAGCCTAAACGATCGCTGGCCGAAATGCCCAGCAACCAGCTTTGTGCTTTTTCATCTGGGTGCAAGGTGATTCTGGGTGCAATTGGAAAGTTTTTGACACGGCGCGATACCCGTCCCTTGGTGGGGGCGGGCAGTGTGCCTTGCCGATCGATGGTGGTACCGAGCCCGGACTCCACCATGGTGATGAGTTCACGGTAGTGCTCTGGCAACAAGGATGTCACCACTTGAAAAGTGTCCAGCGCATACCCATTCTTGGCGGTGTGAATTTTGGCATCCAAAATACTGAAGCCGGCTTGGTCAAAGTAGCCGCAAATGCGTGCAAACAAGTCGGGTTGGTCGGCGGTGTACACCAAAATTTGCAGCCCTTCACCTATGGGTGAAATGCGCGCCCTGACAATGCTTTTGCCGGCCAAATCGGCAATCGCTGTTTCGCCAGGCTTGGCCACATAGCGCGACAATTGCCGTGCGTGCCATGCAATTTCACTCGCATCGTGGCGCATAAAGTACCCCACGTCCAAGGTGTCCCAAAGGGCTTTTTGACCTTCATGCGGCTGGGAGTGTCGAGCCAATTCAATCAAGGCGTCGCGCTTGCGGGCTTCAATGTCTGCATTGGCATCTGGTGCTCTTCCGCCCAATACCCGCAATGTGTAGCGGTATAAATCTTCCAGAAGCTTGCCTTTCCAGGCATTCCAAACCTTGGGGCTGGTGCCACGAATATCTGCAACTGTCAGGAGGTACAAAGCGGTCAGGTGGCGCTCGTTGCCCACGCGCTTGGCAAATCCGGCAATGACATCGGGATCACTCAAGTCCTCTTTTTGAGCAACATGACTCATGGTCAGGTGTTCTCCGACCAAAAACGCGATCAGTTTGGCATCTTCAGTGGGAATGCCGTGTTGCCTGCAGAAACTTTTGACCTCAATTGCACCTAATTTTGAATGATCGCCACCTCGTCCTTTAGCGATGTCATGAAACAAGGCTGCTGTATACAGGATGTAAGGCTTGTCCCAGCCTGCTGCCAGTTGCGAACAAAATGGATATTCATGGGCATGGTCTGCGATGAAGAAGCGCCGCACATTTCGCAACACCATCATGATGTGTTGGTCCACGGTATAAACATGAAACAAGTCATGCTGCATCTGACCCACGATGTTCCTAAAGACCCACAAATATCGACCCAAGACCGAGGTCTGGTTCATCAGGCGAAGTGCATGGGTAATGCCTTGGCCTTGTTGAAGAATTTTGAGGAAGGTACTTCTGTTGACGGGATCACGGCGAAATTTAGCATCCATCACGGTGCGCACGTTGTAAAGTGCACGCAGCGTTTTGGCGGACAAACCTTTGACGCCGTGCGTCTGTTGGTACAACAAAAACGTTTCAAGAATGGCATGGGGATGCTGCTGGTACAAATCATCTTGTGCCACTTCCAGTAAGCCATTTCTCTCAAAAAAGTGCGCGTTCAAAGCGCGCACTTCTATGCGAATGTCACCGCGTTGCGATTGCAAATGGGCTTCAATGTTCAGCATCAAGATTTGATTCAACTGCGTCACAGCTTTGGCAGCCCAGTAATACTGACGCATCAAAACTTCACTGGCACGTTGCGTGTGCTTGCCTTCTGGGGTGCTTTGCGCCTTGTAGCCAAAGCTTTCGGCCAACGCATGTTGCAAGTCAAAGACCAAGCGGTCTTCACGCCGTTTGGCCAACAAGTGAAGCCTTGCACGAATGAGACTCAAAACGGCTTCATTGCGTTTGATTTGCTTGACTTCCAGTGGCGTAGCCAAGCCCTTTTGTGCCAAATCATCCCATGTGCTGCCAAGCCCTGCAGCCCTTGCCACCCACAAGATAATTTGCAAATCTCGCAAACCACCCGGCGACTCTTTGCAATTGGGTTCTAAGGAGTAGGGTGTATTTTCGAATTTGTTGTGGCGCTGTTTGAGCTCCAAAGACTTGGCCACAAAGAAGGCCTGTGGGTCCATGGCCGCTTGGTAACTGCTTTGGAACTGCGCGAATAAATCTTTGCTGCCAGTGATGTAGCGACTCTCAAGTAGAGAAGTTTGAACCGTAATGTCTTTGGCAGACTCGTCAATACAGTCACGCAAGTTTCGAACGCTTGAGCCTATTTCTAAACCACTGTCCCAGCAGCTGCCAATGAATGATTCCAAGCGGGCTTTAAGTTCTGCTGACTCTTCAGGCTTGGCATGGTCTGGCAGCAAGACCAGGACGTCAACATCGGAGGAGGGAAACAGTTCGCCTCGGCCAAAACCACCTACTGCAATGAGGCTCTCACCGTGCGCGAAGCCTGCTTGGTTCCAGAGTTGGATGAGTAACTTGTCGGCCAAATGTGCAAGACGCATCAAGCTGCGCTTGAGCCCGCGGCCATTGGCAGCACTGCTGGCGATGTGAGTCCAAAGCGCTTGCTTTTCTTGACGATAGTTGTCTCTGAATACCGACAAGTCGCGCATGCTTTTAGCCTTTGATGAATGCAGGTATGGGAGGGCTGCCCGCGGACAATGTTAAAACTTCGTAACCGGTTTCGGTGACCAAAATGGTGTGTTCCCATTGTGCGGACAAGGAGCGGTCTTTGGTGACGATGGTCCAGCCGTCGCCCATCTCTTTGATCTCGCGTTTGCCCGCATTGATCATGGGCTCGATTGTGAAGGTCATGCCCGCCTTCAGTTCGTCCAAGGTGCCGGGTTTGCCGTAATGCAAAACTTGGGGTTCTTCATGAAAAACGCGACCAATGCCGTGACCACAAAACTCGCGAACAATGGAAAAACCCATGTTTTCTGCAAATTTCTGAATGGCCCAACCGATGTCTCCCAGCCGAGCGCCAGGCCTCACTTGCGCAATGCCGTGCCACATGGCTTCGTATGTGACATTGCACAGACGTTTGGCAGCAATCGACACGTCGCCCACCAAGAACATTCGACTGGTGTCACCGTGCCAACCGTCTTTGATGACGGTGATGTCGATGTTGACAATGTCACCCTTTTTGAGGGGTTTTTCATTGGGGATGCCGTGACAAACCTGTTGGTTGATGGAGGTGCAAATGGATTTGGGGTAAGGTGAATAGCCTGGGGGCTGGTAATTGAGCGGGGCTGGAATGGTTCCCTGAACATTGACCATGTAGTCGTGTGCCAGCTTGTCCAGCTCGTTGGTCGTTACGCCGGGCACCACAAAAGGCGTCAGGTAATCGAGAACTTCAGAAGCGAGTCGGCCAGCGACACGCATGCCTTCTGCGCCTTGGGGGTCTTTAGGGGTGATCGTCATGGGGGGTGATTATCCCATTCATCCGGCATATTTGCCGAAAGTGCCTTTGCCAGCGGTTAAAATAGTGACTCGTTCAATGCCCCAGTCAGCGGCATTTGAGACACTTTCCCTTCAGCCCTCAAGGCCACCCTGTGACCCTGCATACTCTCATCTTAGACGGCGGCAACGCCCTCAGTGACTTCCGTGTTCAACAACTGCTGCCACGCCTTCAGGCCATCTGTCCTGATGTCGTTGGATTGTCAGGGCTCTTTCTGCATCTTGTGGCCAGTGAAACGGCCCTTGACGGTGCTGCTCAAAACAGCCTGCGTCAACTTTTAACATATGGCGATCCCGCCAAGTCATCGACCACGCCTGCGGCCGATTGGCAAGTGTGCATTTCACCGCGTTTGGGTACGGTGTCGCCTTGGGCCTCCAAGGCCACGGACATTGCCCACAATTGTGGCTTCAAGCTTCGCAGAATTGAACGTTTGGTTGAGTACCGTCTTCAATTGACCTCCGCTGAATCGGTTCAAAGTCTCAGTGCCGATGCAAAACTAGCGTTGTCCGATTTGTTGCACGATCGAATGACCGAGTCCATTTTGTCGCAGCGTTCAGACGCACTTGCCTTGTTCACCGAACTTGATGCACAAGCCCTGCTGCATGTTGATGTGCTCACAGGCGGGCGGTCCTCTTTGGTAGAAGCCAATCAACAATTTGGATTGGCCTTGGCTGAAGATGAGATTGATTATTTGTTAAATTCTTTTCAGCATTTGGGCCGCAATCCCAGCGACGTTGAATTGATGATGTTCGCGCAGGCCAACAGCGAGCACTGCCGGCATAAAATTTTCAATGCACAGTTCACCATTGATGGACAAGCGCAAACGCACAGTTTGTTCGGCATGATTCGTCACACGCATCAGCAACATCCGCAACACACGGTGGTCGCTTATTCAGACAATTCATCGATCATGGTGGGACATGATGTTGAACGCTTTGTTGCAAAGGATGGTGGTGCATATGTCAAAGAACAGGCGCTGCATCACGTTTTGATGAAAGTTGAAACACATAACCATCCCACCGCCATTTCACCGTTTCCTGGTGCATCGACGGGCGCGGGCGGCGAGATTCGAGATGAAGGTGCAACTGGCCGAGGCTCAAAACCCAAAGCAGGTCTGAGTGGTTTTACTGTTTCAAAATTATGGGCTGGTCCACATGGAAAGCCAGATCACATTGCCAGTCCTTTGCAAATCATGACAGAAGGCCCTTTGGGCGGCGCTGCATTCAACAATGAATTCGGTCGACCTAATTTGTTGGGTTATTTCCGCGAGTACGAACAAGAAGTTGATGGTGTGGTGCGTGGTTATCACAAGCCCATCATGATTGCGGGGGGTATGGGTGTGATTGACAACATTCAAACTCAAAAGATTCAATTTCCTGCTGGTACATTGCTGATTCAACTGGGCGGACCCGGTATGCTGATTGGCATGGGTGGCAGTGCGGCCAGCTCTATGGCGTCTGGTACCAATGCAGCCAATTTAGATTTTGATTCGGTGCAGCGCGGCAATCCAGAAATTGAACGTCGCGCACAAGAAGTGATCAACCATTGCTGGGTCATGGGCACACACAATCCCATCTTGGCAATTCATGACGTAGGCGCTGGTGGCTTGTCAAATGCTTTTCCGGAGTTGACCAACGATGCCGGCCGTGGTGCACGTTTTGATTTACGCGCAGTACCATTGGAGGCGTCTGGTTTGTCGCCCAAAGAAATTTGGTCAAATGAAAGTCAAGAGCGTTATGTTCTGGCCATTGCGCCAGAATCACTTGACACCTTCAAGGCGTTTTGTGAGAGGGAACGGTGCCCATTTGCAATTGTCGGTGTGGCCACTGAAAACCCTCAATTGGTTTTGGCAGACGACCAAGCTGCATCCCCCGACGCTCAAAAACCAGTGGACATGCCCATGAATGTGCTTTTGGGCAAACCCCCAAAAATGCACCGAGATGTGAAGACCGTGCGTCGCAACATCACCCCCATTGATCTCACCGGTATTGACTTGCAAGAAGCCGTGCTTCAAGTGTTGAGTCACCCCACCGTGGCTTCCAAACGATTCCTCATTACCATTGGCGACCGCACAGTAGGCGGCTTAACGCACAGAGACCAAATGGTCGGCCCTTGGCAGGTGCCCGTTGCCGATTGCGCGGTTACATTGGCGGACTATCAAGGCTTCAAAGGCGAGGCCATGAGCATGGGCGAGCGCACGCCCTTGGCCAGCATTGATGCTGCAGCTTCTGGCCGCATGGCTGTGGCAGAGGCCATCACCAATTTATTGGCTGCGCCTATTGAGCTTGATCGCGTCAAACTCAGTGCCAATTGGATGGCCGCCTGTGGTGAGCCTGGTGAAGATGCTGCGCTTTATGAAACCGTCAAAGCAGTTGGCCTTGAATTGTGTCCAGCATTGGGCATCTCTATCCCAGTGGGCAAAGACAGTTTGTCGATGAAAACCCAGTGGTCTGTGAACGGAGAAACGCACAAAGTGACGTCACCGGTCAGCCTGATCGTGAGTGCTTTTGCCAGTTTGTCCGATGTGCGCGGCACGCTGACGCCACAACTCAATGCCAGCCTAGATGACACCTCGCTTATTTTGATTGATTTGAGCAATGGCCAGTCGCGCATGGGCGGCAGCATCTTAAGTCAAGTGCTCAATCAATCGGGTGATCAGGTGCCCGATTTGGAGACGCCAGCAAATATCGTCCAACTCGTGAAGGTCATCAACAGTTTGCGCAGTCAAGGCAAGCTGCTGGCCTACCATGACCGCAGCGATGGTGGCTTGTTTTGCGCGGTGGCGGAGATGTGCTTTGCTGGACAAGTGGGTGTTGCGCTCAATTTGGACCTGCTCGTCACTGAAGGCGATGGCATTTCTGACAGCCGCGCAGACCACGGTGATGCCAAAAATTGGGCGCAGCAAGTGAGCGCACGTCGCAATGAACTGACCCTTAGAGCCTTGTTCAATGAAGAGTTGGGTGTGGTGATTCAAATCAACACACAAGACCGCGCCGATGTGATGCAAGCCTTGCG
Source organism: Limnohabitans sp. (assembly GCA_030158125.1). GTDB lineage: Bacteria > Pseudomonadota > Gammaproteobacteria > Burkholderiales > Burkholderiaceae_C > Limnohabitans_A. The sequence goes on from JAOATL010000002.1 coordinate 19,317, forward strand.
TGAACACGGATTGTCAAAACACAGCCATGTCATTGGCAAAACGCGACCCACACAATCGACTGTGCAAAAAGGGGTCGGCGCCTTGAGTATTTGGCGCGACACACAGGAAATTTTCACTGCGCAATTGGAAGACCTGCATCAAGTTTGGGACAGTGTCAGTTGGAAAATTTGCCAGCAACGTGACAATCCTGATTGCGCAGACAGCGAACACGCCAGTGCCGGCCAAACTGCCAATCCTGGCTTGCATGTCGCATTGAGTTTCAAGCCTGAGGAAAACGTGGCGGCACCTTGGTTGAGTCTGCGCAAACCCAAAGTGGCCATTTTGCGAGAACAGGGCGTTAATTCACACCTTGAAATGGCTTACGCTTTTGCAGAGGCAGGTTTTGAGCCACACGATGTGCACATGACCGATTTGCAAAGTGGTCGTGTCAGTTTGAAAGACTTTCAAGGTTTGGTCGCCTGCGGTGGTTTCAGTTATGGCGACACCTTGGGTGCAGGCATTGGCTGGGCCCGCAGCATCACTTTCAATCCATTTTTGTCAGATGCGTTCAAAGCTTATTTTGCCCGTTCAGACACCTTCGGTTTGGGGGTATGCAATGGTTGCCAGATGTTTGCTGAATTGGCCGACATCATTCCTGGCGCGCAAGATTGGCCTCGCTTTACCACCAACCAAAGTGAGCGATTCGAAGCCCGTTTGTCGATGGTGGAGGTGTTGCCCTCGCCAAGTTTGTTCTTCCAAGACATGGCTGGAAGCCGCATGCCTATTGCAGTGGCGCACGGCGAAGGGTTTGCAAACTTCAACTACCGTGGCGCGGCCAATCAAGCCATTGCCGCCATGCGCTTTGTCGACAACTGGGGGCAGGCGACAGAAACCTATCCAGCCAATCCCAATGGCAGCCCGGCTGGCTTGACCGCTGTCACCACCGCTGATGGCCGCTTCACGGCCATGATGCCGCACCCCGAACGTGTATTTCGCAACGTGCAGATGAGCTACACCCCGGGCAATGTGTCTGAACACAGTCCTTGGTTGCGCATGTGGCAAAACGCACGCAGATGGCTTAAATAAAAAAAGCACTGACACCTTACGGTGTTCAGTGCTTTTCAGACTTTCGCCAACCTCAAAGCATCGAGGCTGGTCAGCTTGTGGGATTTATTGAACCTTGGCTTTGGCGCGCAGGTCTTCTTGGAATTTACCCAATTTTGACTGTGTCAGTTGCTGTGTAATTTGTGGCTTCACTTCTTCCATTTTGGGAAGTTGTGCGTCACGGACGTCGTCTACCCGAATGATGTGATAACCAAATTGGCTCTTCACCGGCGCCTCTGTCATTTGACCTTTTTCCAGCTTCACCATGGCATTTGAAAACTCAGGCACGTAGCTGGCGGCATTGGCCCAATCGAGGTCGCCACCATTGGCGCCAGAACCTGGATCTTTGGATGCTTTTTTGGCCAAATCTTCAAATTTCCCGCCTTTTTTGAGGTCGGCAATCAGTGCTTTGGCTTCGTCTTCTTTTTCAACCAAGATATGACGTGCACGGTATTCTTTGCCACCATTGGCTGCCACAAACTTGTCATATTCAGCTTTGATTTCTGCGTCAGTGACAGGGTTTTTCTTTTGGAAGTTGGCGAAGAGTTCACGGATCAGCAAGCTTTGGCGTGCTAACTCTAATTGGGCTTTGTAATCTTCGCTGGCATCGAGACCGCGCTTGCGAGCTTCTTGCATGAAGATCTCACGGGCAATCAATTCTTCTTTAATTTGCGCCAAGATTTCTGGCGTAACGGGGCGGCCGGAGCGTTCGACTTGCTGTTTCAAAGCTTCAACACGTGAGCTTGGAACAGGCTTGCCATTGACCACGGCAATATTTTGTGCTGTTGCAGAAAAACTCAATACAGCGACCAAGCTCAAAGCCAATTTGGAAAATTTCATCAGTGTCCTCAATTGCAAATCAGTAAAAATTCATCGAAATTCGATGGCCAAGGCATGAAGCCCGTTGTCCAAGAATTCTTGGAGCGAATCATACACAAGCCGATGACGTTGAACGCGGCTTAGGTTTTCAAATTGAGCCGCCGCAATTCGAACCCTGAAATGGGTGTTCATACCACGGTCGGATGCGCCGGCGTGCCCCGCATGTTGACCACTTTCATCGATGACCTCTAAAAAAAGGGGCTCAAATCGCTGCCGAAGCAGCGCTTCCATCAGGGGTTGCCATGGGGTATCGAGAGTAAGAGCGTATGTCATTGTTGTGAATCACCAGATTGATCGTTTGCCGAAGCAGTCTCAGGGGGGATATTTTTTGCAATGTAAATGCCGGTGCCCACAATAAATGCCAACGGAAAGACATAGCCCCATATTTTGAAATTGACCCATTCTTCGGTGGTGTAGTAACTGGCCACATAGGCATTGACGATAGCCATGAAGAAACAGTAGAGAATCCAGGCCACACTCAACGTGCCCCATTTGGCTGCTGGTAGATTTACTTGGGCACCCAACATGGTTTTCAAAAAGTTTTTCTTGAGCAAAAACTGGGAGATCAACAAGCCCATGCCCATGCAGAAGTAAAGCAGGGTGGGTTTGAATTTGATGAAGCGTTCGTCTTGAAAGAAAAGTGTGAGGCTGCCAAATATCAGGATCAATGCCAAGGTGGCCTTTTGCATGGTGGCCAATTTGCCATCCATTTTGTACATCCACAAACTTTGTACAAGCGTTGCAGCCATCAAAACGCCCGTGGCCAAGTAGATGGTGCCAAATTTATAGGCGGCAAAGAAAAGCAAGATGGGAAATAAATCGAGTGCAATTTTCATACTATTTTTTTTCAAAATTCAAGGAAGCAGAATTCATGCAATAACGCAAGCCAGTCGGCTCTGGACCATCTTCAAATACGTGTCCTAAGTGGGCCCCGCATTGTGCGCAAACACTCTCAACACGGCGCATGCCGTGGCCATGGTCTACCCTTTGTGCGATGGCATTTTCATTTGCGGCTCTGTAGAAAGATGGCCAGCCGCATCCCGCATCAAATTTGGTGTCTGAGTCAAACAAAACGGCATCGCAGCAAATGCATTTGTACTGGCCTGGCTCCCAATGGGTTTCATATTTGCCGGTAAACGGGCGTTCGGTGGCCGCTTTGCGAGTGACTTCAAAAGCCAGCGGCTCAGCGTTACGGACGCGCAACCATTCACGCCATTCTGAGTCGGTTTGCGGTAAGGGAATGTTTGGCATGATCGGTTTTTGCGAAATATTTTTAAGAAGAGCAGCTGATTTCAATGTCAGAAGCCCATGCAGGCGGCAGCTCAGAATAGTGATCAAACGCAGGCTGCTCATCAAAGGGCGACTTTAACAATTGAAAGAGTGTATCTACCTCTGAGTGATCGCCTTTTTTTGATTTTTGAATGGCCAATTCAACCAGATGATTGCGCAAAACGTATTTGGGGTTGACAGCCAACATATTGGCGACAGCGGCTTGGTCCGCTTGACTTTGCAGTTGTGCCATGTAACGGTTTTGCCATTGCTTGAATTGCCCGGTGTCAATGAACATGTCTTTGACGGTTTGCCAAGCAGCATCTGCCTGGTTCGTCTTTGGCGCGGCATGGCTGATAAGACGCCAGAAGAGGGTGAAATCTGTTTTTTCTGCCGCCATGAGTTGCAACAAATCTTGAATCAATCCCATCTGCGTTGGCATTTCGTCGATGTGCAACTGAGAAAGTCCCAATTTCATCGAAAAATTGCGTGTCCAATGTGAAGTGAATGCTGCTTTGTAAGGCTCTAGCGCTTTCATGGCCAGCTCTTGCTCGCCTATCAGAGGCATCAGGGCTTGGCCAAGGCAAAAGAGATTCCAGTATGCAATTTGCGGTTGTTTGTCATAGGCATAACGGCCTTGATGATCGGAGTGATTGCATATGTGCTGCGGATTGAAGCCGTCGATGAATTGAAAGGGTCCATAGTCAAGGGTTAAACCCAAAATGCTCATGTTGTCGGTGTTCATCACACCATGGCAGAAGCTAACGGCTTGCCACTGCGCGACCAACTGTGCGGTGTTCAAGCTGACCTCTAAAAGCAAATCGGCATAGGGGTTGCCAAGGCTTTCGGCCTGCCCGACAAAATGGTGAGCGAGTGTGAAGTCGGCCAGTTTTTTCAGCGCACCATTTTGGGAGGCTTGATTGGCGAAATGCTCAAAATGTCCAAATCGAATGAAGCTTGGCGCTAGCCGGGTTACAACAGCAGCGGTCTCAACTTCCTCTCGAATGACCTGCAAGGGTGATGCGGTGAGACACAGCGCACGGGTTGTGGGGATGCCTAGACCAGCCATGGCTTCACTGCACAAGTATTCACGGATGCTGGAACGGAGAACGGCGCGCCCGTCGCCCATTCTGGAAAAGGGCGTTTTTCCGGCACCTTTGAGCTGAATTTCAAAATTGCCCATCGCGCTGGCATATTCACCCAAGCTCAAGGCCCGGCCATCACCCAATTGGCCCGCCCAATGCCCAAATTGATGCCCGCTGTAAACGCTTGCGCTGGGCGCCATGCCGTCCCAAAGTCCATTGCCACTGAAGACCGACAAGGCTTCAGCTGTGCTTAACCAATGGGGCGGAAGGTCGCAAGTGGCCAATAGATCATGATTTTGAGCCACCCAAGAGGGTGCGGGTACGGGTGTCGGCTGTACTTCCGTTGAGAAGTCTGGCCCTAAATTGGCAAAGCTGTTTATCCATGTCATTTACAGATTGTCGATGTCTTTTGATGCACCCATCAGGACACAGGGTTTACACCGTTAGCAGATGTCTCGTGCTAAAAAGAGGGGTGTTCTACGTCAGAAGTAAAGGTCGTTATGTTCGGACTCATGCAGCAGCAATCATTGCTCATTTCATCCCTGATTGAATTTGCCGATCGCCACCATGGCGATGGCGAAGTGGTTTCAAGGCGCGTTGAAGGTGATGTTCACCGCTACACATGGTCACAGGTGGCTGATCGTTCTAGACAAGTGGCCCATGCCCTTGATGCGCTTCAACTTGCGCAGGGTGATCGGGTTGCCACGCTGGCATGGAATGGTTACCGACATTTGGAGTTGTACTTTGGTGTGAGTGGTTCCGGCCGTGTCTTGCACACACTCAATCCGCGCTTGCATCCAGACCAAGTGGTCTGGATTGCCAATCATGCAGAAGATCAAGTTTTGTTTTTTGACATGACTTTTTTGCCTCTGGTGCAAGCGGTCCATGCGCGGTGTACCACAGTCAAGCACTGGGTTGCCTTGTGTGACACAGCCAATTTGCCAACCGATACGGGTATTCCAAATTTAACTTGCTACGAAGCATTGATTGAGAAACACGCGCATCACTACGATTGGCCTGATCTGGATGAAAACACGGCATCTAGCATGTGCTACACCAGCGGCACAACTGGCAATCCCAAAGCAGCGCTTTACAGCCATCGTTCCACGCTGCTGCACGCTTATGCAGCAGCCTTGCCTGACGTGATGTGTATTTCTGCAAAAGATGCCATCTTGCCAGTGGTGCCGATGTTTCACGTCAATGCATGGGGCATTCCCTACTGCGCCGCTATGACGGGGGCTAAATTGGTTTTTCCGGGGCCCGCCCTCGATGGTAAATCTGTTTATGAATTGATCGAGGCAGAGAAGGTCACTTTTGCGGCAGGCGTCCCAACGGTATGGCAAATGTTGTTAAGCCATATGAAGCCTGCCAATTTGAAATTTTCATCACTGACGCGTACCGTGATTGGAGGGTCCGCTTGCCCACCTGCCATGATCGACGCTTTCCGTGATGACTACGGTGTAGATGTGTTGCACGCTTGGGGCATGACGGAAATGAGTCCCTTGGGTACTTTGTGCACCTTGAAAAACAAGCATTTAAATTTGCCTGCAGAAGCGCAAATGAAATTGCGCTTGAAGCAGGGCCGTTCTATCTTTGGCGTCGACATGAAAATCGTGAACGACGCCGGCGAAACACTGCCTCACGATGGCAAAACCTACGGCGATTTGTTGGTCAAAGGACCTTGGATCATTCGAGAGTATTTCAAACAAGAAGGGCCTTCGCCCTTGGTGAACGGTTGGTTTCCAACGGGTGATGTGGCCACCATTGATGAAGATGGGTTCATGCAAATTACCGATCGAAGTAAAGATGTGATCAAGTCTGGTGGCGAGTGGATCAGCTCCATCGACATCGAAAACATTGCAATGGCGCACCCTGATGTGGCAATGGCAGCATGTGTTGGCATGCCACATCCCAAATGGGATGAGCGCCCGATCGTGTGTGTTGTGAAAAAACCAGGCAGCTCACTCACGGCAGCCGATCTGTTGAAATTCTACGAAGGAAAAACGGCCAAATGGCAGATTCCTGACGACGCAATTTTTGTAGATGCCATACCGTTGGGGGCCACTGGCAAGATGCTTAAAACCAAACTCCGAGAGCAATTGGTCGGCTACAAACTGCCCGCGCTTTAATTGCTTCAAAATCAGGACCCGTGTGTGAGTCACGTCGGCGATACCGCCTAGGGCAAACCCCGACCGATAAAACTTACAAAACAGTTACGCTGACACCGTAAGAGTTTTTCATAACAGTTGGAGCTAAATATGAAATTTGCAGTTCGTTCTATCGCCGTCGCCTCGTTGGCAATGTGTGCATTTGGTGCATTCGCTCAAAAGGGTGAAACCGTCAAAATCGCTTGGATTGACCCTCTGTCTGGTTTGATGGCGCCTGTGGGCAACAACCAGCTCAAAAGTTTTCAATTCTTCGCTGAGAAGTACAGCAAGATCAACGCAGCAGGCGTCAAGTTCGAGGTGGTCGGCTTCGACAACAAACTCAGCCCTGCTGAAAGTTTGAATGTTTTGAAGGCCGCCACAGACCAAGGCATTCGATACATCACCCAAGGCAATGGATCTGGCGTTGCTGGCGCCCTCATTGAGGCTGTCAACAAGCACAACGAACGCAACCCCGGCAAGGAAATCATTTTCCTGAACCACTCTGCAGTGGACCCAGACTTTACCAACAGCAAGTGCAGTTACTGGCACTTCCGCTTTGACGCAGACACGTCAATGAAGATGGAAGCGCTGACCACCTTCATGAAGGATCGGCCAGAAACCAAAAAGGTCTTTTTGCTGAACCAAAATTATTCACACGGTCATCAGGTGGCCAAGTTCTTCAAAGAAGGTATCAATCGCAAGCGTCCCGACGTTCAAATCGTCGGTGAAGATTTGCACCCATTGGCACAAGTTCGTGACTTTGCACCTTACATTGCCAAAATCAAGGCATCCGGTGCTGACTCCGTTGTTACCGGCAACTGGGGCTCCGACCTGGCATTGCTGGTCAAAGCTGCCAACGAAGGTGGCTACACAGGCAACTTCTACACATACTATACGGGCGTGACAGGCACCCCCACTGCTTTGGGTAAGAGCGGCGAAGGTCGCGTCTTCCAAATCGCCTACGGCCACTACAAAATGGGTGGTCAAATGGACAAGTGGCAAGATGAGTTCAAAGCCAAGTTCAATGACGACTTCTACACAGGTTCAGTCCACAGCATTTTCGCAACATTGGGCGATGCAATGGCCAAAGCCAAATCGACTAACCCTGTCAAAGTTGCCGCTGCACTAGAGGGCATCAAGAGCACCAGCTTGTTCAATGGTGAAGTTGAAATGCGAAAATCTGATCACCAGTTGCAGCAACCTTTGTACCTCACAGTCTGGAGCAAAGTTGACAAAAAATACAACTACAGCGTAGAGAACACAGGCATGACTTTGGTGCCAGTGAAGGAGTTTCCTTCCTACATTTCAAGCACGCCAACCAGCTGCCAGATGAAGCGTCCAGCTTAATATTTGTGAGTCTTCGGAAGGGCCCACTCCTTTGGGGGTCGGGCCCTTCTTGTTTTGTGTGACTTGCCATTGGTGGCGGAAAGTGGTTTTATGGAGTTCTTCATCATCTCCATGCTCAATGGATTGAGCTACGGGTTGTTGTTATTCATGCTCAGCTCGGGTTTAACCTTGATCTTCAGCATGATGGGCGTTTTGAATTTTGCCCATGCATCCTTCTACATGATTGGTGCCTATTTCGGCTACACCCTCACCAGTGTGATTGGTTTTTGGCCAGCCTTACTCATTGCGCCCATTTTGGTTGGCGGCGTCGGGGTTCTGTTCGAACGCCTGACCTTGCGCAAGGTGCACAAATTTGGCCACGTGCCCGAGCTGCTCGTCACATTTGGCTTGTCCTACATTGTTTACGAGTTGGTCCAACTCATTTGGGGCAGAACTGCCGTTGAGTTTGTCCCGCCAGATTTGCTCAAAGGCTCGGCCTTTACCTTGGTAAACCACTCTGTTCAAGGTTTGCAAATGGTTTGGGGCGCTGCGCCAGTTGAGATGTGTCAAACCACAGATGCCGCCATCCGGCTCATTTGTACACCATTCCCTGCTACACGTGGTTTCATGATGTTGGTGGCTTTGCTCATGCTTGTTTCACTGTGGCTTCTGCTTACCAAAACACGCATTGGTTTGGTCATTCAAGCTGCGTTGACCCATCCAGAAACGGTAGAGTCATTGGGACACAATGTGCCCCGTGTGTTCATGATGGTCTTTGGTGCAGGTACTGGCTTGGCAGGCTTGGCCGGCGTCATTGGGGGCAGTACATTCGTCACAGAGCCGGCCATGGCCGCTACGGTGGGTTCCGTCATATTTGTGGTGGTGGTTGTCGGCGGCATGGGCTCATTGTCTGGCGCCTTTTTAGCCTCTGTCTTGATTGGCGTGATCCAAACCTTTGCCATTGCATTTGATTATTCCTTTGTCAGTGTGGCCAAAGATTTGGGCTTCACCTTGTCAGATGCACTGGCCAACAACTCTGTTTTAAAACTGACCGTATCGCAAGTCGCACCGATCTTGCCGTATTTGTTCTTGGTCTTAATTTTGATTTTCCGTCCGAAGGGACTTTTGGGTACCCGAGAAGGATGATGTGATGAGTACCTATAAATTCAAACCATACAACGTCGGCAGATGGGTCATTTGGAGCCTGTTTGCCATTGTTCTTCTTTCTGCACCTTTGGTTTTCACCAGTAATTTATCTGGCACCATGTTGGCGCAGATGGGCATTGCCATCATTGCCTGTTTGTCCTACAACATGTTGCTGGGCCAAGGTGGCATGCTGAGTTTTGGCCATGCGGTTTACACCGGACTTGGCTCATTTGTGGCCATTCACGCACTGAACGCTGTCAGTGGTGGTCAGTCCAACATACCTGTCAGTTTGATTCCTTTGGTTGGCGGTGTTGCGGGTATTGGGTTTGCCGTGCTGCTCGGGTACGTCACCACCAAAAAAGCAGGTACCCCATTTGCCATGATCACCTTGGGAGTTGCTGAACTTGTTTTTGCAATGTCCTTGATGTTCTCAGAATTTTTTGGTGGCGAAGCGGGCATCTCTGGCAACCGCGTTGCGGGTCAAGCTTTTATGGGCATTACGTTTGGACCGCAAACGCAAATTTATTACCTCATTGCCATCTATACATTTGTGTGTGTTGCACTGATGTATGCATTTACCCAAACGCCTTTGGGTCGCATTTTGAATGCTGTGCGCGACAACCCTGAGCGTGTCGAATTCATTGGCTACAACACCCAGCGTGTTCGCTATTTTGCGTTCATCATTGCGGGTTTCTTTGCGGGTATTTCTGGTGGCCTTGGTGCACTCAATTTTGAAATTGTGACTGCCGAAGTGGTGGGCGCAGGTCGCTCGGGTGGCTATTTGCTTTTCACCTTCTTGGGTGGGGCTACTTTCTTCTTCGGCCCCATCATCGGCGGCATTCTCATGGTCTTGGCGTTCGTTTTGTTGTCCGAGTTAACCAAAGCCTGGTTGTTGTATTTGGGCTTGTTATTCCTGTTCATGGTGATGTATGCGCCTGGCGGTATTGCCAGCCTCATCATGATGAATTTGCGAGTGGCGGCGTTTGGCAAACTCAAACAAATTTGGGTCAGCTACTTGGGCCTCTTTGCGACCGCATTCGTAGCGCTTATTGGTGCTGGTGCCATGATTGAAATGGTTTATCACCTGCAACTCAATTCAGCCTTAGGAGACACTTTGAAGTTCATGGGTGTCACCTTGAATGCGAAGGGCATTGACAGTTGGGTTGGTTCAGTGTTTGTCATGATCACTGGTTTGGGTTTGTTTGAAGCAGCCCGCCGTCACTTCCTCATCGAATGGAGTGACATCCAAATCGACATTGAAAAAGAAATTAAACGTCGGGAGACAGCGTGATGTCTTATGCGCTAGAACTCAAAGATCTCCGAAAAAATTTCGGAAAAACAGAAATCATTCGTGGCGCCAATTTGGCGGTGAATGCGGGTGAGCGTGTCGCCATCATTGGTCCCAATGGCGCAGGTAAATCCACCTTGTTCAATTTGATCAGCGGTCGGTTTGGTCCTACCAGTGGTGAAATTTTGCTGAATGGTCAACGCATCGACCACAAAGCGCCCTACGAAATCAATCGCATGGGTTTGTCACGCAGTTTCCAAATTACCAACATCTTTCCAAAGCTCAGTGTTTTTGAAAACCTGCGCTGCGCTGTGTTGTGGAGCCTGGGTTACAAATACACCTTCTTGAAATTTTTGTCTGGCTTAAAAGATGCCAACGAGTTGGCTGAGAAGTACATGGAAATGATTCGCCTCGACAAGAAGCGCGATTTATTGGCCATGAACCTGACCTACGCTGAACAACGTGCACTAGAGATTGGCATCACCATTGCGGGCGGTTCTAACGTTATTTTGTTGGACGAGCCCACAGCTGGTATGAGCAAGAGTGAAACAACACGCTTCATCAGTTTGATCAAAGAAGTGACAGTCGGCAAAACCCTGCTCACCGTGGAGCATGACATGGGCGTTGTTTTTGGACTGGCCGACAAAATTGCCGTAGTGGTGTATGGCGAGGTCATTGCCTTTGACACACCGGAGGCTGTGAGGTCGAATGCCAGGGTCCAAGAAGCCTATCTGGGCTCTCATGTTGCCGACGAACAGGCAGGAGGTCACTGACATGTTGCACATCGACAATCTTCACGCCTTTTACGGCAAAAGCCATGTGCTTCACGGCGTTAGCTTCAGTGTCAAACCCGGTGAAATTGTGGCCTTGCTAGGTCGCAATGGATCAGGTCGTTCCACAACCGCCAAGGCCATCATGGGCTTGGTGGACTGCCAAGGTCAAATTGATTGGAAAGCCCAGCCCATTGTTGGTAAAAAGGCATTTGAAATTGCACACCTAGGCCTCGGCTATGTGCCTGAGAACCGAGATATTTTCCCCAAACTCACTGTTCATCAAAACCTGCTGTTGGGTCAAAAGGGTTCAGGTAAGGGCAGTCGTTGGACCTTTGACGACATGTACCAAATGTTTCCACGTCTATTGGAGCGTCAGCACACGGAAGCCGGGGTATTGTCTGGCGGTGAGCAACAAATGCTGACCTTGTGCCGTACCTTGATGGGAGACCCCGATCTCATCATCATCGATGAACCCACGGAAGGCCTGGCGCCCAAAATTGTGGAGTTGGTGGGTGAATACCTTAAAAAGCTCAAGGACAGAGGAATCTCCGTATTGTTGATTGAGCAAAAACTCACCATCGCCATGAAAATTTCCGACCGAGCGCTCGTGATGGGCCACGGCAGCATTGTGTTTGAGGGTACGCCCGCAGAACTCAATGCCAATACATACATCCGCAAGGAGTGGTTAGAGGTTTGATCTCTCAATTGTGACGATTTCCATCGTCCCATGAGCGACATTTCCCCTACACACAAGCGCAGAAACACCCTAGAATCAGCCAAAATAGAACGCCCGTTCTATTTTGGGATTGACACCACCTTTAGAGGAAAAACAGCATGACCGCTGAATACAAAGTCATTGGCGATGTGGCCGTGATCACCATGAGCAACCCGCCCGTCAATGGACTGGGCCTTGCAACCCGCGTTGGCATTACCGATGGCTTGACCAAAGCCAACAGTGACGCTGCCGTTAAATCCATCATCATTACCGGTGCTGGCAAGGCCTTTTCGGGCGGTGCCGACATCAACGAATTTGGATCCCCCAAAGCCATTCAAGAACCAAACCTGCTCAGCGTCATTCGCGCCTGTGAAAACTCTGCCAAGCCCGTCTTGGCAGCCGTTCACTCCGTCGCCATGGGCGGTGGTTTGGAATTGGCCCTAGGTTGCCATTACCGCATGGCTGCTCCTGGCTGCAAAGTGGCACTGCCTGAAGTGAAGTTGGGCTTGATTCCCGGCGCAGGCGGAACACAGCGTTTACCCCGCGTCATTGGTGTCGAACCAGCGCTCAACATGATTGTCAGCGGCGAACCCATCAACAGCGAAATGCTGGCCATGTTGCCAGGCCAAAAGTTGTTTGATCGCATGGCCACTTCTGCCGAATCTTTGGCAGCTGAAGCCATGGCCTACGCTAAAGAATTGGCCGCACAGCATGCGGACGGTTCTGCTTTGCCATTGGTTCGCAATTTGCCTTGCAAACATCCTCAGGGCGATGCTTACTTCCAGTTTGCGCGCAACATGGTGAAGGGCATGGCCAAGAACTATCCAGCGCCGCCTAAGTGTGTGGATGCCGTTGAAGCCGCCACCAAGAAAAAATTTGAAGACGGCATGGTCTTTGAGCGTGAAATTTTTACCAACCTCATGTGGACACCTGAGTGCCGCGCATTGCGTCACATTTTCATGGCCGATCGCGCCGCATCCAAAATCCCTGATGTGCCAAGTGACACACCTAAGCGCAACATTTCGTCAGTTGCGGTCATTGGTGCTGGCACCATGGGCGGCGGCATTTCCATGAACTTCTTGAATGCAGGCATTCCTGTCAAGATGCTGGAAATGAAGCAAGATGCTTTGGACCGTGGTGTGGCCACCATTCGTAAAAATTATGAAGCTCAAGTCAAAAAGGGCAAGTTGAAGCAAGACAAATACGAACAACGTATGGCTTTGCTCACCACCACTTTGAGCTATGACGACATTGGCAGCGCCGACTTGGTCATTGAGGCTGTGTTTGAAGAGATGGGCGTGAAAGAAGCCGTCTTCAAGAAACTCGACGAAGTGATGAAGCCTGGTGCCATCTTGGCCTCCAACACATCTACTTTGGACGTCAACAAAATTGCCTCTTTCACCAAGCGTCCAGAAGACGTGGTGGGCATGCACTTCTTCAGCCCCGCCAACGTCATGAAATTGTTGGAAGTCATTCGCGGTGCCAAAACCAGCAAAGACGTGCTGGCCACCGTCATGGCTTTGGGCAAAAAGATCAAGAAAACATCGGTGGTGTCTGGTGTCTGTGATGGCTTCATCGGCAATCGAATGATTGAGCAGTACAGCCGTCAAGCAGGCTTCCTGATTGAAGAAGGTTGCACACCTGCACAAGTTGACAAAGCCGTCGAAAAATTCGGTTTTGCAATGGGCCCGTTCCGTATGGGCGACTTGGCCGGCAACGACATTGGCTGGGCCATTCGCAAGCGTCGCAACGTAGAGCGTCCTGGCATGAAGTACAGCAAAACAGCTGACCTTTTGTGCGAGATGGGCCGTTTCGGTCAAAAGACCGGCGCAGGCTGGTATGACTACCAAGCCGGCAAACGCGATGCCATCCCCAGCACCTTGGTGGTGGAGATGATTGAAAAGCACCGCGCCGCTGAAGGCATCACTCCCCGCAAGATTTCTGATGAAGAAATCGTGCAGCGTTTGGTGTTCTCTTTGGTGAACGAGGCCGCTCACATTTTGGAAGAGGGCATTGCCAGCAAGGCCAGCGACATCGACATGGTCTACCTCACTGGTTATGGTTTCCCCATCTTCCGCGGCGGCCCCATGTTGTATGCAGACCAAGTTGGTTTGTTCAACGTGGCAGAAGCCATGAAACGCTTTGCCAAAAATCCACGCGACGATGCCGCTTTCTGGCAACCCGCACCGCTGCTTGCCCGTTTGGTGGCAGACGGCAAAACATTCAACTGATCAGAGGTATTCAATATGACCAACGCCGTCATTGTTTCGACCGCTCGCACACCTCTGGCTAAAAGCTGGAAGGGTGCTTTCAACATGACCCATGGCGCCACTTTGGGTGGCCATGCGGTGCAACACGCTGTTCAGCGTGCAGGCATTGATGCCGCTGAAGTTGAAGACGTCATCATGGGTTGCGCCACACCCGAAGGTGCAACCGGTGCCAACATTGCTCGTCAAATTGCATTGAAAGCGGGCTTGCCCATTTCTGTGTCCGGCATGACAGTCAACCGTTTCTGCTCATCTGGTTTGCAGACCATCGCTTTGGCAGCGCAGCGCATCATTGCTGGCGAAGGCCAGGTGTATGTAGCAGGTGGCGTTGAGAGCATTTCTTGCGTTCAACAAGAAATGAACCAACACATGTTGCAAGATTTGGCCTTGGCCAAAATGAAGCCAGAGATTTACTGGAACATGTTGCAAACGGCAGAGCAAGTTGCCAAGCGCTACAAAATTAGTCGCGATCGGATGGACGAATACGGTGCTGGCAGCCAACAAAAAGCTTGTGCAGCCCAAGCCGCTGGTTTGTTCAATGACGAAATTGCGCCCATCACGGTGTCTGCTGGCGTCATCGACAAAACCATGGGTCTCATGACCAAGCAAGTGACTGTGAGCGCAGACGAAGGTTTGCGTGAAGGCACTACAGTTGAAGCCATTTCGGGCCTGCGCTCCGCGTTACCTGGTGGCTTGATCACTGCGGGTAATGCCAGCCAGTTCTCTGACGGCGCAGGCGCTTGTGTGTTGATGGACGAAAAGTTGGCAGAGCAACGTGGTTTGAAACCCCTAGGCCGATTCTTGGGCTTTGCGGTGGCAGGTTGCGAACCCGATGAAATGGGCATTGGCCCTGTCTACGCTGTCCCAAAAGTTCTTTCACGTTTGGGTCTTAAAGTTTCCGACATCGATTTGTGGGAACTGAACGAAGCCTTCGCGGTGCAAGTTTTGTATTGCCGCGACACCTTGGGCATTCCACCCGATCGTCTCAACGTCAATGGCGGCGCCATTGCGGTCGGTCACCCCTACGGTGTGAGCGGTCAGCGCTTGACGGGTCACGCTTTGATAGAAGGCAAACGCCGCGGTGCTAAGCGAGTGGCTGTCACCATGTGCATTGGTGGTGGCATGGGCGCTTGCGGTATTTTTGAAGTGCTCTAAACGCACGCATCAAGCTTTCACCCAGCAGCCACGGGCGTCCCGCTATCCATGCCGGCCGCCCGTTTTAATTTTCACTGAGAACTATTTGCCATGAGCCTGCGGACTACTTTGGATTTTTTGTTGTACGAATGGTTGGACGTGAACCAACTTCAGCAACGCGAGCGTTTTGCCGATCACAGCCAAGAAACATTTGATGCGGTGCTAGACACCTGCGAACGCATTGCCCATGAAAAGTATGCGCCATTCAATCGTTTGGTGGACACAGAAGAGCCACGTTTCGATGGCGAAAAAGTGATCTTGCCGCAAGCCACACACGATGCGCAAAAAGCCTATGCAGCATCAGGCATGCTCAGCGCAGCACAAGATTACGACATTGGTGGCATGCAATTGCCCTACACCGTCGAAGCCGCAGCCAATACATTTTTTGCCATGGCATCGGTCAGCATGGGCTCGGGTTTGCTCACCGTTGGCAATGCCAATTTGCTCATGGCGCACGGTTCTGAATTGCAAAAACAGGTTTTTGCGCTCAATGAGTTTTCGGGTCGCTGGTCCGGCACCATGTGCTTGTCGGAACCCCAGGCTGGCTCTTCCTTGAGCGACGTGATGACTCGGGCCACACCCGATGGGGCCGCCTTTCAGCAAGACCCTTTGGGTGCGCGTTATCGCCTCAAGGGCAACAAGATGTGGATCTCGGCCGGTGAACACGAGCTCACCGAGAACATCGTCCATTTGGTCTTGGCCAAAATTCCGGGCCCCGATGGCAAATTGATACCAGGCGTTAAGGGTATTTCTTTGTTCATAGTGCCCAAGAAGATGGTGAACACCGAAGGTCAATTGACGGGTGTTCGAAACGATGTGGCCTTGGCGGGCTTGAACCACAAGTGCGGCTGGCGTGGCACCACCAACACGTTGCTCAATTTTGGCGAAGGTAAGTTCAAAGTTTCAACGGACAACACCGACTCCGATGGCGCAGGCGCCGTGGGTTACTTGGTGGGCGAACCTGGTCGGGGACTGGGTTACATGTTCCACATGATGAATGAAGCACGCATTGGCGTGGGCTTGGCAGCCACTATGTTGGGAATGGCAGGTTATGAAGCCAGTTTGGATTACGCCAAAAACCGTCCGCAAGGGCGTCCCGTTGCGGGTGGCACACAAAAGGTGGTGAAAGATGCGGCGCAAGCGCAGGTTCGCATCATTGAGCATGCCGACATCAAGCGCATGTTGCTGGCACAAAAATCTTATTGCGAAGGTGCGTTGGCGCTTGAGTTGTATTGCGCTAAATTGGTGGACGAGCAGCACACAGGTTCTACCGAAAACGCCGACGAAGCACGTTTGTTGCTAGAAGTCTTAACCCCCATTGCCAAGAGCTGGCCCAGCGAGTGGTGTCTTGAAGCCAATAGCTTGGCCATTCAAATTCATGGCGGCTACGGTTACACACGCGATTTTCCAGTGGAGCAATACTGGCGCGATAACCGCCTCAACATGATTCATGAAGGCACCCACGGCATTCAAGGCATGGACTTGTTAGGTCGCAAAGTGTTGATGGAAGAGGGCAGAGGCGTGAAGCTGTTGGCTGCACGCATGATGGCCACCGCTCAAAAAGCCCAAGCTTTCCCCGATTTGGCGGACAACGCCAAGGCTTTGAGTGACGCGCTTCAAAAAGTGACGAAAGCCACTCAAATGGCTTGGTCAACAGGTCAGCCGCAGGAGGCCCTGGCCAATGCGGTGCCGTATTTGCAAGCCTTTGGTCACTTGGTCTTGGCATGGATTTGGTTGGATGTCAGCGCATCTTGCAGAGGGAACACAACACCAGCACAGACAGGCCGACAAGCGGCGGCTCAGTATTTCTATCGTTACGAGTTACCCAAGATTGATGCCTGGCTCAATGTGGTCAGCAATCGCGATATGACCTGTGCCAATTTGTCTGAAGAGGCATTTTGATGAGCCAAGTCAACAGCGCACCACATCGTTTGCGTCACATCGTGATGTGGACTTTAAAGGACGAAGCAGAAGGTCAGACCAAAGTGCAGAACATGCAGAAAGCGCGTGAAGTGCTCATGAGCTGTTCCGGCTTGGTGCCTGGCATCGAGCTGTTTGAGGTGGGCCTCAAGACTGACGGCCTTGATTGCACCTGTGATGTGATTTTGAATACTGTTTTCAAAGATGAAGCAGCCCTGACTGCCTATCAAAATCATCCGGATCACCTGGCCATCAAGCCGTTCATGAAAGCCATTGTTGCGCAGCGACAGTGCATGGATTTTTGGAACTAATTTTTTACAAAGGATTGAACATGACACGTACCGTCAAACAACTCTTCGACTTAACAGGCCAAACCGCTTTGGTCACCGGTGGCTCACGTGGCCTGGGTTTGCAAATGGCCCATGCACTCGGTGAAGCCGGTGCCCGCGTGATGTTGAGCTCACGCAAAGCAGATGATTTGCAAGAAGCCGTGGCCGAACTCAAAGCGGCTGGCATTGAAGCAGACTACATTGCCGCAGACTGCGGCAAGGAAGAAGACATTCGTCGTCTGGCGCAAGAGACCGTTAACAAAATGGGCCGCATCGACATTCTGATCAACAATGCCGGCGCCACTTGGGGCGCTGCTGCAGAAGTTCATCCTGTCTCCGCATGGGACAAAGTAATGAACTTGAATGTGCGTGGCTATTTCATCTTGGCCCAAGAAGTGGCCAATTTGTCCATGATTCCTAACGGCCGCGGACGCATTTTGAATGTGGCTTCCATTGCAGGCTTGGCAGGCAATCCTCCCGAGATGCAAACCATTGCGTACAACACCTCTAAAGGGGCTGTGGTCAACTTCACCAAAGCATTGGCAGGTGAGTGGGGTCAGCATGGCATTACCGTGAACGCCATTTGCCCTGGTTTCTTCCCCAGCAAAATGACTTACGGCTTGCTCGAAAAAATGGGCGCCGATCGCATGGCCAGTCACGCACCCTTGCGACGTTTGGGCGATGACGAAGATTTGAAAGGTTTGACACTGCTGTACGCCAGTGAAGCCGGCAAGCACATCACTGGCCAATGGTTGGCCGTGGACGGTGGCGTGAGCGCCATCATTGGCGGCTAAGCCTTCACATGAGCATTCCATTTGGCGTCCACATTCCATTTGTGGACAACCTCGGCTTCACGCTAGAGAAGTTCAAAGACGGCACCTCGGAGCTGCATTACAGCCCTCGCGCCGAGCATCACAACTCTTTTGCCATTACCCATGGCGGGGCTGTGATGACTTTGCTCGACGTGGTCATGGCCACGGCCGCGCGCAGTGTGGAACAAGAGATGGGGGTGGTCACCATTGAAATGAAAACAAGTTTCATGCGACCCGCCAAAACCACGGGTGATGAACATCTAGTGGCCAAAGGTTTACTACTGCATCGCACCAAAACCATGGCCTTCACAGATGGCAAGGTGTACGACGCTGCAGGCCAGCTGTGTGCGCACGCCACGGGGACCTTCAAGTACGTCAAGCGAACCCCTTCAGTTTCTTCGCCCATTTCGACTGATTAAACAATTTCAACCAAGAGACAAACATGCCTACCAATCACATCATCGTTTTAGACAATCGGCCTGAAGGCGAAGCATCTGCTTCCAACTTCAAATTGATCACCTCAGAAACACCTGCGTTGCAAGACGGACAAGTATTGGTCAAGCACCATTACCTCAGCCTTGACCCTTACATGCGCGGCCGCATGAATGCTGGCAAAAATTATGCACAGCCACAACCCCTGGGTGAAGCCATGATTGGTGGCACCGTGGGTGAAGTGGTTGAAAGCAAGCACGCCAAGTTCACAGTGGGTCAAACGGTGTTGTGCATGGGTGGCTGGCAAGAGTACAGCGTGATCAATGCCGATGCCGTCGGTGCGCTCAAGCATGTCAATGCAGAGAAGATTTCCATCAGCCATTACCTGGGCGCTGTTGGCATGCCCGGCGTAACGGCTTGGTACGGTTTGGTCAAAATCATTCAAGCAAAACCTGGTGCCACTGTGACGGTGAGCGCTGCCAGTGGTGCGGTGGGCAGTGCATTTGGCGCCTTGGCCAAAGCGCGTGGCTTTCGCGTGGTGGGCATTGCGGGTGGCAAAGCCAAATGCGATTACGTGGTCAATGAATTAGGCTTTGATGCTTGCGTTGATTACAAAGAACACACTGACTACATTTCCTTGTCGAAAGCCCTGAAGGATGCCTGTCCGAATGGTATCGACGGTCATTTTGAAAACGTGGGCGGCATGGTGCTCGATGCGGTGATGTTACGCGCCAACGACTTTTCGCGCATTGCCGTGTGCGGCATGATTGCTGGTTACAACGGTGAACCCTTGGCCATGACCAACCCCACCTTGATCTTGAAGAGTCGCATGACCATTGAAGGTTTCATTGTGAGCGAGCACATGGAAGTGTGGCCCGAGGCCTTGGCTGAATTGGCTGAACTCATTGCCAGCGGCAAGTTCAACCCACGTCAAACCATTGCGCAAGGCATTGCTTCAGCACCCGAGGCATTCCTGGGCTTGCTCAAAGGTCAAAACTTTGGCAAACAGCTGGTGAAACTGGTTTAAATCTAAGGCCATTTAAGAAAGCCAAGCCATGAGCCAACTGATTCTTCACCATTACCCAACGTCACCTTTTGCAGAAAAAATCCGATTGATTTTGGGTTACAAAAAGTTGGCTTGGCAAAGCGTGATCATTCCCATGATCATGCCCAAACCCGACCTCACGTCCTTGACGGGTGGTTATCGTCGCACCCCTGTGCTGCAAATCGGCGCCGACATTTATTGCGATACCGCTTTGATTGCTGAAGTTTTAGAAAAACTGGCACCCACACCCAGCCTCTATCCATCGCCTGTCAATGGCGCTTCCAGAATTGTGGCGCAATGGGCCGACAGCCAAGTGTTCCCAGCAGCCATGGCTTATAACTTTCAGCCCTCGGGTGTGGCCGATGTGTTTGCAGGCGCCCCCGAGGCGGTCGTTCAAGCGTTTGTGGCCGACCGAGCCGCCATGCGCGGTGGTGCACCCAGAATGTCACTGGGTGAGGGCACCAGCACTTACAAAAGCCAACTGCGTCGTCTGTCTGACATGCTGACAGAGCACCCCTATTTGATGGGCGATATGCCCACCATTGCCGACTTTTCTGCTTATCACCCCCTCTGGTTTACGCTAGAGCGAACGCCCAGCGTGGCGGGCATCTTGGACGCGACACCCTTGCTCAAAGACTGGATGGCGCGTATTAAAGCCATCGGTCATGGCCAGCACGACAAGATGAAGTCGGATCAAGCCGTTGAGGTGGCTAAGAACGCAACCCCCATCGATGTTTCGCAACTGCCATTTGTGGATGACCACGGCATTGCTTTAGGGTCTGACGTGACCGTTACCGCCGACAACTTTGGGTTAGAACCCACACCAGGCATCTTGGTGGCGGCCACCAAAACTCGTCTCACATTGCGCCGTGAAGATGACCGTGCAGGCACGGTCCATGTTCATTTTCCCCGTAACGGATTTATTTTGAAGAAGGTCAAATCATGATTCGCAATTTTGAAAACAAAACAGCCGTCTTAACAGGTGGTGGCTCAGGCTTTGGTTTGGAGTGCGCACGCATTGCAGCCCGTCTGAAAATGAATGTGGTGTTGGTGGATGTTCAGCAAGATGCTTTGGACAAAGCAGAAGCCGAGATCAAAGCCACAGGCGTGAAGGTTTTTGCCAAGCGCGTAGACGTTTCAAGCGCAGAGCAAATGGAAGCCTTGGCCAAAGATGTTCAAGCGCAATTTGGCGCACCTCACTTTGTGTTCAACAACGCCGGCGTTGGTTCTGGCGGTTTGGTCTGGGAAAACACTGTGGCCGATTGGCAATGGGTGTTGGGCGTCAATGTCTGGGGTGTGGTGCATGGTGTGCGTTTGTTCACGCCCATGATGCTGGATGCCGCCAAAAAAGACCCATCCTACGAAGGCCACATTGTGAACACCGCCAGCATGGCCGGTTTGCTGACAGCGCCCAACATGGGCGTTTACAACGTCAGCAAACATGCCGTGGTGGCCCTGACCGAAACCTTGTACCAAGACCTGAAGTTGGTTTCCGACCAGGTCAGTGCTAGCGTTTTGTGCCCTTACTTCGTCCCCACGGGCATTAGCCAAAGCCATCGCAACCGTCCCGCCGATTTGCCCCATCAAAAGGCCACCAAGAGCCAATTGATTGGCCAAGCGATGAGCGACAAGGCCGTGAGCAGCGGCAAGGTGTCTGCCGCCCAAATGGCTGAAATGGTCTTTGAGGCCATTGCCAACGACCAGTTTTATATTTACAGCCACCCCCAAGCTTTGGGCAATGTCCAGACCCGCATGGAAGCCATTGTTCAACAGCAAAATCCGCCCAATCCCTTTGCGGCACGTCCCGATATTGGCGAAAAACTCAAAGCCGAGCTGCGCAGCTAAAAAAGAGCCACCGGAGTGTGGCAAACTCGTCGGTTGAGTTGTAGAAATCCATAGAAGTTAGCCGACGAGATGCAGAAAATATTGGGCCAATTGGCCGTTGAAATCAAAATCCGTCCTGAGCAAGTTCAGGCGGCCGTGAGTTTGTTAGATGGCGGCGCTACCGTGCCGTTCATTGCCCGCTACCGCAAAGAAGTGACCGGCGGCTTGGACGACATTCAGTTGCGTGAACTGGAATACCGTTTGGGCTACTTGCGTGAGATGGAAGAGCGACGTGCCACCATTCTCAAAAGCATTGCCGATCAAGGCAAGCTCACCCCCGAATTGCAATTGGCCATTGACCAAGCGGCCACCAAGCAAGACTTGGAAGACTTGTATTTGCCTTTCAAGCCCAAGCGCCGCACCAAAGGCATGATTGCCAAAGAAGCGGGCATTGAGCCCTTGGCAGACGCCTTGTGGGCCAACCCTTCCCTCAACCCCCAGGACGAAGCACAAGCCTATTTAAAACCAGCGGATGCCATTGAAGGCGCTGATTTTTCTTCGGTAGGCGCGGTGCTAGATGGCGTGCGCGACATACTGTCTGAACGTTGGGCCGAAGATGCCTCCCTCATTCAAGCCCTGCGCGAATGGCTTTGGAAAGAGGGCCTGTTCACAAGCCACTTGGCTTCCGGCAAAGATGAGAACCAAGCCGAAGTGGCCAAGTTCAGAGATTACTTTGACTACAGCGAGCCCGTTGGCCGTGTGCCTTCTCATCGTGCCTTGGCCGTGTTTCGTGGCCGTGCGTTGGAGTTCTTAGACGCCAAGCTTTCCTTGCCAGAACCTGAGGCCACCAGTGCAACAGCGGCCCCCTTGACGGCCACAGCAGCAGCCCAAGCTGCCAGTGCATTAGCAGAAGGTCGTATCGCTTTGCACCTTGCCTGGTCGCACAGTGCCAGACCTTCAGACGACCTCATTCGCAAAACTGTTTTGTGGACTTGGCGCGTCAAGCTCAGCTTGTCTTTAGAGCGTGACCTTTTTGCACGTTTGCGTGAAGACGCTGAAAAAGTAGCCATCAAAGTGTTTGCAGATAACTTGCGTGATTTGTTATTGGCTGCGCCTGCTGGACCTCGTGTGGTGTTGGGCTTGGACCCTGGTATTCGCACGGGTGTGAAGGTGGCTGTGGTGGATGAAACTGGCAAGCTCGTCGAAACTTCGACCGTTTATCCCCACGAGCCACGTCGTGATTGGGATGGCTCTTTGTTCACCTTGAACAAACTGTGTCAAAAACATGGCGTCAATTTGATTGCCATTGGCAACGGCACGGCCAGCCGCGAAACCGACAAGCTGGCAGCCGATTTGATCAAGCAACTCAAAACACCCGACAGCCCCGAAATCCAAAAAGTCGTAGTGAGTGAGGCGGGCGCTTCCGTTTATTCCGCCAGTGAATTTGCCAGCCAAGAAATGCCCGATGTCGATGTGAGTTTGCGCGGAGCGGCCAGTATTGCGCGCCGTTTGCAAGACCCCTTGGCCGAGTTGGTCAAGATCGATCCCAAATCGATTGGTGTGGGTCAGTACCAGCACGACGTCAATCAAACAGAATTGGCACGCACCTTGGAAGCCGTGGTGGAAGATTGCGTGAACGCTGTCGGTGTTGACCTGAACACCGCCAGTGTGCCTTTGCTGTCTCGCGTTTCTGGTTTGTCCGGTGGTGTGGCCAAATCAGTGGTGCGTTGGCGCGAAGCCAATGGCGCGTTTAAAAATCGTCAAGATTTATTAAAGGTCACCGGCTTGGGTGCCAAAACCTTTGAGCAAAGCGCAGGCTTTTTGCGTATTCGCGGTGGCGACAATCCATTGGACATGACAGGCGTTCACCCCGAAACCTATCCCGTGGTCGAAGCCATCATGGCCAAGGTGGCACAGCCGGTTGAGAATGTCATGGGCCGTGCAGACATGCTCAAAACCTTGCGCCCAGAATTGTTTGCCAACGATAAGTTTGGTGTCATTACGGTCAAAGACATTTTGGTTGAGTTGGAAAAACCTGGCCGTGACCCACGCCCAGATTTCAAAGTGGCACGCTTCAATGACGGTGTGGATGACATTCGTGATTTGAAAGAAGGCATGATTTTGGAAGGCACCGTCAGCAACGTGGCAGCCTTTGGTGCGTTCATTGATTTAGGTGTGCACCAAGATGGTTTGGTCCACGTCAGTCAACTCAGCAACAAGTTCATCACCGACGCACGTGAAGTGGTGAAGACTGGTGACATTG
This sequence comes from Limnohabitans sp., assembly GCA_030158125.1. Lineage (GTDB taxonomy): Bacteria > Pseudomonadota > Gammaproteobacteria > Burkholderiales > Burkholderiaceae_C > Limnohabitans_A. The sequence goes on from JAOATL010000002.1 coordinate 43,115, forward strand.
TCAAGGTGAAAGTGACAGAAGTGGACGTGGCGCGCAAGCGCATTGGCCTCACCATGAAACTCAACGACGCGGCACCATCAGCCGCCCAGCGTGGACGAGAAAATAAATTTGAGGGCGGACCTCGTCAAGGACATCAACACCATCGTTCACAAGGCCCTAGCCAGTCTGGCAATTTAGGACAAGGTGCCATGGCCTCTGCATTTGCCAAATTGCAAAACAAGGGTTGAGGTATCGCATGAAAGCCCTTGCCATCTATGCCGGCCCTCAAGCCAAGCAACGCTTGGCTTTGCATGGGCTCAGTGCATCCGATGTGGGTGTGATTCCTGCTGCCGCAGGAGGACCTAAAGGCTTGATCCTTGGTCCGCTTGATCGATTCATGTTCAACGAGTGGTTGCCAACCAGTCGGCAAGCGATTGATTTGGTGGGCGCCTCCATTGGTGCATGGCGCATGGCAACGGCCTGTTTACCAGAGAGTCGCGCTGGCTTGTTGCGACTTGAGCACGATTACATTCATCAACACTATGAACTGAAACCTGGCGAAAAATTCCCCAGTGCCCAGCAAGTCAGCGATTCATTTCGTGAAAATTTAGATTTGTTTTATGGCGGCTTGGTAGAACCTTTGCTAAGCCATCCACGGTTTCGCCTTCATGTGTTGACGTCACGTGGCAAGGGTCTGCTTCATCGAGAACATCCAGTCTTCAGCCCCTTAGGTTATGGTGGCGCATTTTTAAGCAATCTGATCAGTCGCAAAGCCATGGGTGCATCTTTAGAGCGCGTGGTGTTTTCATCTGCTGGCTCATTGCCTTTTGGCACACAAGATTACGCAACTCGGCAATTGCCCCTGACAGCTTCGAATTTCATGGATGTGCTGCAAGCCAGTTGTGCCATTCCATTTGTGTTGAAGGCTGTGCATGACATTGAAGGCGCACCGTGCGGCGCTTATTGGGATGGTGGCATCACGGATTACCACTTACACCTTGAATGGTGCAAACCTTCAAATGACACATCACCTGGTGGTTTGGTTGTGTATCCGCATTTTCAAAAAGCGGTGGTACCCGGATGGCTCGACAAGGCCCTGAAATGGCGGCACAAAGCCAGCGCATTTCTCAACAACACCTTGGTGTTGGCACCACGTCCCGAGTGGGTTCAAACATTGCCCAACGGCAAATTACCCGATCGAACGGACTTTGCCACTTACGGTCAAGATTTGCAGGCGAGGGTCAAAGTTTGGCAAGCCGCTAGTTCAGCCAGTCAACAACTGGCGGATGAGTTTGCAGCTTGGTTAGAAAAGCCAGACATGGCCTGCGTGCAAGACCTTTGATTACATCGAGGCAGAGAGCATCTCTCGGTATTCGTCTGGGCTGGCAATGCGGGGATTGGTTTTGTGGCAGTGATCGGCCATCGCCCCGTGAATCACGGCATCGAATTGTGACTCAGTGACCCCCATGGCTTTCAAGCCTGTGGGCAGGCCCAGCCGCGCACTCATGTCTTGAATGGCTTGCGGAATGTCTGAACCGGAAGCTAAGCCCATCACCTGCGCCATGCGGTTCAATCGGTTTTCTTTTTGCACGGTTTCAGCAAGGGCGTTGAACTGAACCACTGCAGGCAAGAACATCGCATTCAAAGTGCCGTGGTGTAAGCGGGGATTGACCCCGCCCAAACTGTGGCTGAGCGAGTGAACGCAACCCAAGCCCTTTTGAAAGGCCATGGCCCCTTGCATCGAGGCACTCATGAGGTGCATACGTGCCTCTTTGTCTTGGCCGTTTTTTGTCGCGCGTTCAATGTGCGCCCAAGCGCGTTGCAGACCATCCAAGCCAATGCCATCGGCAGGCGGGTTAAAGGCCGGTGCCATGAAAGTTTCCATGCAATGGGCAATGGCATCCATGCCTGTTGCCGCAGTGAGCATGGGCGGTAAACCAAAGGTTAGCTCTGGGTCACAAATGGCGGCTTTGGGAACGATGAACCATGAGTGAAAGCCCAGCTTGCGACCATCGTCCACAATCAAGATGGCGCCACGGGCCACTTCGCTGCCGGTGCCACTGGTGGTGGGTACTGCAATGAGCGGTGCGACAAGGTCTGTAATTTTGAGGGAGCCGCCTTCAATGGTGGCGTAGGTTTTGAGGGGGCCTTCGTGCGTGACGGCAATGGCCACACATTTGGCGCAGTCAATGGAGGAACCACCCCCCACGGCAATCAAGCCATCACAACCCTGGGCCTTGTAGACCTCGCTGGCCGCACGCACAGCGGCCTCAGTGGGATTGGAGGGGGTTTGATCAAATACCGCAACCTGAATGCCTGGCAGCGCATCCAAGGCTTTCTGCAAAATGCCTGCGGCCTTCACCCCTTGGTCTGTCACGATGAGAGGTTTGTGGATGCCGACGCGCTCACACTCTTGTTTTAAAAGTTGGATTGCGCCGAAGTCGATCTGAATCTGGGTCACGTAGTTGATGAAAGCCATGGTATTTTCTCTGAATGCGTTACGATCAACTTTACTGCATGACGCGTTTCAAGTCAGCCTCTAAAACCCTGAAAAAGTCACATTGGCGATAAAAATGCCACCATGAGCTCACACCACAACCCTCACAGCCGGCTGACCGAATCCATGCGCTTGGTTCTGCGCAACATTGAACGGGCAGGGCGCCCACCGATGTACTTGTTGAATGCCCATCAAGCACGTTTGTTCTATGAAATGTCGGCCAGCATTTTGGATTTGCCTGAACCCCCAATGGCCCGGGTTGAGGACTTGCGAATTCCTATGCGTGATGGTCATCTGATCAAAGCCAGGTTGTTTGCGCCTTACCGAAAATCTCATACATCCCCAATCCCTGCGCTGGTGTATTTCCATGGCGGTGGCTTCACCATTGGCAGCATTCAAACGCACAATGTTTTGTGCCGTGAATTGGCGCGTATTGCACAATGCGCTGTGATTTCTGTGGACTACCGCCTTGCACCCGAGCATCGTTTTCCCGTCGCAACCAACGATGCCTGGGATGCGCTTCAGTGGGTTGCAACATCTGCAGAATCGATGGGGCTACTAGCCAACGCATTGGCTGTAGGGGGAGACAGTGCTGGCGGCACTTTGGCCGCTGTTTGCGCCATTCACGCCAGAGATGCAGGCTTGAAATTGGCCCTTCAGCTGCTCATTTACCCAGGGACCGCCGCACGCCAAGAAACCACCTCCCACAACACCTATCAATCAGGCTTCATGCTCGACAAAGCCACCGTTGATTGGTTTTTTGACCACTACATTGATGCCAAGGACCGAGACGATTGGCGTTTCGCACCCATGCTGGCAGAACGACATGACGGTCTTGCGCCGGCTTGGATGGGTTTGGCAGAATGTGATCCCTTGGTCGATGAAGGTGTTGCCTATGCCGATATGCTGCGCATGGCAGGTGTGAAGGTCGATCTTGAGATTTACCATGGGGTGGTTCATGGCTTTGTCAACATGGGCCGTGTCATTCCAGAAGCGCGTCAAGCCCATCAGGATGCAGGCCGCGCATTGAAACATGCCTTCGCTTTGGGCCAATGATGTTTGTTTGTCAGAAAGAACTTATTCATGAAACGCAGTGACTTCCGATTCTTCCATCGCCTTCGCGTGCGTTGGGCTGAAATTGACATGCAAAAAATTGTGTTCAATGGCCATTACCTAACCTACATTGACACCGCTGTCACTGCGTATTGGGGGCGCGTGGCCTTGCCTTACGAAACTGCTTTTCACATGTTGGGTGGGGAGTTGTACGTCAAGAAGGCTACCTTGGAGTACCACGCATCAGCGCTCATGGACGATGACCTGAGTGTGGGCATGAAGTGCAGCAAGCTGGGCAGATCGTCCATGGTGTTTGAGGCAGGAATTTTTCGCGGTGACAAGTTGCTGATCAGTGGTGAATTGATCTATGTGTTTGCCGACCCCCTCACGCAAACTTCCAAGCCCATCCCAGAAGCTTTGCGCAACATTTTGTTGATTTTTGAGGCCGGTGAATCTGTGGTGGATTTGAAGATAGGCAGCTGGAACGAATTGAAAGAAGGGGCCTCTGCTTTGCGCACAGAAGTTTTTGTGCACGAGCAAGAAATTCCACAAGAACTTGAATGGGACGAACATGATGCCATGGCTGTCCATGCAGTGATCTGGAACAAATTGGGTCAACCTGTTGCCACAGGTCGTTTGCTGCAACCACAGCCTCAAATTGCGCAAATTGGCCGCATGGCTGTTGCCAAACCTTTGCGCGGTGGTAACTTAGGCAGACAAGTGATCGAGGCCTTTATTGAGACGGCACGGCAGCGCGGCGACAAGCAAGTGATCTTGCACGCGCAATGCAGTGCGGAAGGTTTTTACCGCCGATTGGGATTTCAAGCGCATGGCGACATCTTTCAAGACGCCGGCATCGATCACATTGAAATGAGTTTGAAACTCGCTTAAATGTCTTCAAGCAGAGGGTAGGGCAAAGCACTGAGATGCAATTCGGGCCCCTCTGGATGGCCCAAGTGCAAGACTTGAGACGCCGCATTGATTTGCATCGACACAATGCCCCACCACTTTGCGGTTTCTGGGTAAGGCGTGCTGTCATATTCGGCAACACTGGCCAGAGTACCGCAAGTTTGCTCTGGGTCATCGGCGGAAAATACCTCTTGGCCAACTTGCATGGGCGAATGGCAAGCCACAATGAAAGCACGTCGTTTCAAGGTGCCTCGAAACTGACTTCTGGCCACCACTTCTTGTCCTGGGTAGCAACCCTTTTTAAAGCTCACGCCATCCACCGATTCGTAGTTCAGCATTTGTGGCACAAAGGCTTCGGAAGTAGCTGTTTGAACCCTGCTGATGCCCGATAAAACTTCAGCCAATTGCCATTCGCTTTCAGTGACGGATGGCAATGACTGACTTAAAAACGCAAGGGAAGAGGGCGCGTCTTTCAAACCAAGCCACAGAAGGCGTGAAATAGTCAAACCAGAATTCTTGGCACTGTGCAGTTTGATGAAATGGCCTTCGCCCTCCTGCATGGCACGCCATGGCACTTCAGACTGCAATGCAGGACAGGCTTGATCTGCCGAATTTCCCAAGAGACCCCGCATTTCGTAGTGGGCGGTGACATCCGTGAGCTTGAGCTTGGCGCGCATCACAAACATGGACAAGCGCTTGAGGGTGCTTTGTAACAAGTCTTGATGACATGCCAACAGGTATTTTTCTGCGCTGATTTTGAGCACCACAAAACTGGCCATCAATCGGCCCTTGGCCGAGCAATAGCCCGCAAAACGCGCTTGTCCCACTGGCAAGAGCAAGACATCATTGGTCAATTGACCTTGCAAAAAGCTGCCCGCATCAGGTCCCTCGGCCAAAATAAGCCCCCAATGTTGAGGGGCCAAGATACCAGAGGGTGAGAATTTCAAATCAGGTTCAATCAGGTCCATGCCTGAATTATGATCTCCTCTGAAAAACCCAAAGGATCCAAGGTTTGAGTCGACCTGCTTCAAAAGCCAAAAAAAGCAAAAATTCACGAAATAGACGCTCGTGGGGGGCTTTTCTGCCCCTGTTTGCTTTGTCGGTCTTGACCGTGCTAGCTGCCGCTGTGTACTGGCTTCAAAGTCCTATGGGTTTCAAGCCTTCTTATTTGAATGCGTCACCCAGTGTTCAAGTGCTTGATTTGGCCATCGAACCAGGCACAACCCCTAAAGGCGTCGCGCAAGCGATTGCCGATGCTGGGTCCGATGTGTCACCCAAATTGTTGCGATTGTGGTTCAGGGTCTCAGGTCAAGACAGGGCGATCAAAGCGGGCAGCTATGAATTGACCTCAGAGATGTCGCCTCGCGGTGTGCTCAACATGCTGGCTCGCGGTGAAGAAACACTCAGAACGGTCACGCTGGTGGAGGGCTGGACTTTCAAACAATTCAAACAAGCCCTGGCCAAGTCCGACAATTTAAAGGTCACCACGCAAGGCATGAGCGACGTGGAGATCATGGCGCAATTGGGTCGTCCCAATCTCCATCCAGAAGGTCGGTTTTACCCCGACACCTACACCTATGCCAAAGGTTCTACCGATTTGGCGGTGATGCAAAGAGCGCTCAAAGCCATGGACCGCCATTTGGCCAAAGTATGGAATCAAAAGAAAGCCAATTTGGTTTTAGCCCTTCCCGACGAATTGCTGATCCTGGCCAGCATCGTTGAAAAGGAAACTGGAAGGGCCAGCGATCGCTCGCATATTTCTGCAGTGTTTCACAACCGACTCAAAATGGGCATGCGTTTGCAAACAGACCCCACGGTTATTTACGGCTTGGGTGATGCGTTTGATGGCAATTTAAGGCGCGTCGATTTGCGCACCGATACGCCCTACAACACCTACACAAGAGGCGGCTTGCCCCCCACACCCATTGCGATGCCTGGAAAAGCGGCTTTGTTGGCAGCCATCGATCCTGCGCCTTCCAACGCCATTTATTTTGTGGCCAAAGGCGATGGCACCAGCCACTTCAGTCAATCGCTGAACGAGCACAATAACGCGGTGAACAAATACCAACGCGGTTTATCCAAACAGGGACAATGATCTATGAAGTCGGCCTGGTTTATCAGTTTTGAAGGCATTGATGGTGCTGGAAAATCAACCCATATCGAAGGTCTGGCGCAGTGGTTCAAAAGCCGCGGCCATGTGGTGACCCTCACGCGCGAACCTGGTGGTACGCCCTTGGCGGAAAAGTTTCGTGAATTGGCGCTGCACGAAAGCATGGACCCTTTAACGGAAGCTTTGCTTATGTTTGCAGCAAGACGCGAGCACTTGGTTCAAGTCATCGAGCCTGCATTGGCAAGGGGCGAAGTGGTTTTATGTGATCGATTTACAGATGCCACTTTTGCTTACCAAGGCGGTGGCCGTGGTTTTGATTGGAACGTGCTGAAAGCACTTGAGCAAATGGTTCAAAAAGTTCCTGCAACAACGCTTCGCCAGCCTGATCTGACCATTTGGTTTGATTTAGACCCAGCCGTCGCTGCACAACGTTTGAGTACAGCTCGCGTGCCTGACAAGTTTGAATCTCAGCCTCAATCATTTTTCCAAGCCGTCCGTGATGGCTACGCCAAACGCATGCAGGAATCACCCTCGCGCTTTGCACAAATTGCGGCCGATCAGTCGCGTGAAGGCGTCTGGTCAGAGGTCTTGAAGGCCGTTGAATTGGCTTACTCAAAATGACCGCAACAGCATCTTGGATTCAAAAGCAAAGTTTGGCCTTGTTGTCCCAGCAAGGTCATGCTTGGTTGTTGCAAGGTCCATCGGGATTGGGCCAATATGAGTTGGCCACGTCGATGGTCAGCGCATGGTTGTGTGAGTCAGAGACGGCGCTTTCTCAAGGTGCTTGTGGTCATTGCGGCAGTTGTCATGCTTTGAGTGTGCACACCCATGCCGACTTGATGGTGCTGATGCCAGAAACCATTTTGCTGGAATTGGGATGGCCCTTGAGCGAAAAAGCCCAATCTGAAATTGACAACAAAACGCGCAAACCCAGCAAAGAAATCCGCATCGAGGCCATGCGCGATGCCATTGAATTTTCACAGCGTACCAATGCACGCGGCAGAGGGAAGGCCGTTTTGGTTTTCCCGGCTGAGCGCATGAACCATGTCACGGCCAATGCGCTGCTTAAAACTTTGGAAGAGCCGCCAGGCGATGTGAAGTTTGTCTTGGCCACTGAAGCAGCGCATCAGTTGCTTCCTACCATTCGCAGCCGATGCTTGATACATACAATGGCATGGCCTTCTGAAACAGAAGCAGTTCAATGGTTGGAAACGCAATCACTCTCGAAGGATGACGCTATCGCTTTGCTCAAAGCTGCAGGGGGGCGACCTGATGAAGTCCTGAAGCAACGCACTTTGGGGCAGTCAATGCAATGGTGGTCAAAATTTCCCAAGGCCATGTTGGCGGGAGATGCCAGCTATTGCTCCGACTTACCAGCTTCTGAAGTCATTGATGCGCTTCAAAAACTGTGTCACGATTTATTGATGCTTCAAACGCAAGCGACATTGCGTTATTTCAATGAAGCAGATCTACCCAAGCTCAAAGTTTCATCAGCGCAACTCACGGCTTGGTTCAAGCGTTTGTCGCAGGCTGCCAAAACGTCTGAGCATCCTTTCAACGCGGGCTTGATGCTTGAAGCCCTTTGCACTGAAGCACGTGAAGTGCTGAACAGCGCCACTTAGATGTATACCGATTCCCATTGCCATTTGTCTTTTCCTGAGCTCGTCTCTCAGTTGCCAGACATCCGTCAAAAAATGCACGAAGCCAATGTGACGCGTGCGTTGTGCATTTGCACCACGATGGAAGAGTTTGACAACGTGCATGCACTTGCCACGAACTACGATAACTTTTGGAGTACCGTGGGTGTTCACCCAGACAACGAGGACATCTACGAACCTTCGGTGGCTGATTTGGTTCAAAAAGCCAATTTGCCACGCGTTGTGGCCATTGGAGAAACGGGTCTTGATTATTACCAAATGGAAGCGCGCAAAGGCGGTCGCACCATTCAGGACCTGGAATGGCAGAGGGATCGTTTCAGAACGCATATTAGAGCTGCACGGGCAGTCAATTTACCCATGGTGATCCACACCCGCGCCTCCTCAGACGACACTTTGCGAATCCTCAAAGAAGAGGGTGAAGTAGGGGACGCAAACAGTGCAGGGGGGGTCTTTCACTGTTTTACAGAATCGATGGCGGTGGCCAAGGCTGCCCTTGATTTGGGCTTTTACATCTCTTTTTCTGGCATTTTGACCTTCAAAACAGCCCAAGAACTGCGTGACGTTGCAGCCTGGATGCCCTTGGAACGCATGCTGATAGAAACGGACAGCCCCTATTTGGCACCAGTGCCGTACCGCGGAAAGACCAACAATCCGTCTTATGTGCCTTTTGTGGCCAGATTGCTGGCTGAGTTGCGCGGAACGTCACCTGAAGCGATGGGCGAGTTGACCAGTCACAATTTTGATCGTCTTTTCTCTAAAATTAAAGTGGCATCATGATAGATTTCATTGATAGAAGTAACTTTAAAAAATTGAAAAAGCTTGTTGTTTTTATTTGTTTTTCTTTAAACTCTCTTTTGTCGATTGCTGGGTCCTATGAGGACTTTTTCAGCGCCCTTCAAAGCGATCAAGTTAAAGTCGTTTCTAGCTTGCTAAATCGGGGTTTTGATCCCAATACAGTCAATTTAAAAGCTGAACCTGCGTTGCTGACCGCATTGAATGTGGGCGCATTGACCAGTGCAGAGGTTTTGATTCGCCATCCCAAGATCAATGTCAATGTTCGCAATGCACATGACGAAACGCCATTGATGCTGGCTTGCCTCAAAGGACAGGTAGTTTTGGCGAAGTTGTTAATTTCGCGACACGCCGATATCAACCAGCCTGGGTGGACGCCTTTGCATTACGCTGCAACTGGTGGGCATGTTGAACTGATTCAAATGTTGCTTGAAGAAAGTGCTTATATTGATGCGGAATCTCCAAATGGCACCACGCCATTGATGATGGCCGCACGTTATGGCTCAGCGAAGGTAACTCAGCAGTTAATTGACGAAGGTGCTGATCTTCATATTAAGAACCAACTAGGCTTAACAGCTTTGGATTTCGCAAAGCAAGGCAATCGTACAGATGCTTTGGAAATCATCTCTAAGGCAATCAGCCAAGTCAAAACTGATAAAAAGACTCAATAAGGTATCGAGCTTGGGGATGAACCAATTTTTCGGCCTTAGGACCAGTTCCATTCGTTCTATTAACTTCATACGATGTATATTATGTTAAGTAAGGTGTGGAAGCAAAGAAGCAAACAGTTAAATGGCAAGCCAAAGATATACATTGGAAATCAGCTAAAACAAAAATGGCCCTTTTCAGGGCCATCTTCGTCTCAAGGATTAAGTTGCAGAACCTGTGTGGGGCCCGTTGTCATCATCCTCAGGGGTCTGTACTTCACTTGACCCCATTCATCCTTCATGTCTTGGTACCTTGGCGAAAATGGATGGCCACTTTGACCTGTCTGATAAATGAAAGCAGACTCATCCAAATTGGCCAAGTCGTACACCGCCCGCATCGACGCAGCGTGACGTGTGGCAAAAGGCACGGTGGCGCTGCTGGTCCAATACTGACCCACGTTGACCGTAAAGGCATCACCGCCACTGGGGCCTGAAACATCAAAAAATGATGCCAACGCTTTCACGTTACCAAACGGCTTGTGGGCACTGAGTGCTGGATGCGCACGACCCCAGTTCCATGTAGAGACTTTGTCGCCTTGCATCGCCACAATTTTGTCCAATGCCGTATCGAGTGCTTTGTTCATCAAAGTTTGGCATCCAGCATCACCACACCAAGCTTTATCTTGCGTGGCCAAAACACCTTCAACTGCTGGACGGAAGGCTCGTTTCCCAAACAAGGCTTTGAAACGGGTTTCACCCAACTTAGGAAGCAGGATGGCGCGCGTCACCTCATCAATCCAAACGGCATAAATGAGCGCACCTGCAGAATCACGCGTCATGTCACCTTTGAAGGATTTCAACAAAGGCAATGCCTCAGCAGCCTTGGCGTGCTGTGACGTTAAGGTTTGTAAATAAGGCAACAAGCGATCTGCGGCCAACGAGTGAACGTCGGCTTGAATGCTTTTCATGTTGCTGGCATCCAATTTAGTCCCCGCAGACAAGAGTTGTGCAATGCGATCAAAGCGCTCTGGTCCGGTCCAGTCATTGGTCAGGAATTGCGAATAGCCAGGGGGCAAAATCTTTTGATTGGCCGTGGCATGCCACCCACGTTTTTCGATGTCAACTTGCGACACCTCTGGCGTTTGGTCATAAGGTATCCAAGACTGCCAGTCGTATTGAGCCAGCCAACCTGGCGCAGGCACCATACCTTGCAAATCGTTGGCAGATGAACGCACAGGCACTTTGCCTGCCGCTTTGAACAGAACATGACCGCCCTTGTCTGCCATCACAACACTTTGCATGGGCGAATGGTTCTTAGAAAAAGCCTGACGCAACTCCGCAACCGATGTGGCGAAATTAGCCTCCATACCGGCCACAATGGTTTGATTGTCAACATCCAATGCCGTCCAGCGCAGTGCCATGGCGTATTTGTCCATGTTCAAAAACTGGGCGTAAGCCGGCTGAACATCAGAAATGACGGGACCATGACGCGTGGTGCGAACCTTGATGTTCACATCGCCCTGCCCTTTAACTTTGATCACTTCATCGCGCGTTTCAAAGGCTTGCTGACCCGTTGGGGTGCGGTAGTTGTCTTTGCCTTCAAGGGCTTCTAGATACAAATCTTGAACGTCAGGACCCGTGTTGGTAAATCCCCAAGCCGCTTGGTTGGTGCGGCCTAAGACAACAAAGGGTAAGCCTGGCAATGTGGCACCCACCACGTCTAAAGCACCGTGCGCTTGTCCATCTGCAAATTTGCCAGCAGGTGCATGCATGCCAGCAAAATACCAAACGGCGGGGGCACTCAATCCCAAGTGCGGATCGTTGGCCAATAAAGGCAAACCTGATTTGGTATTGTTGCCAGGCAGCACCCAGTTGTTGCTGCCCTTGCCTTCCAGCACGCCGATGTCTAAGGTACTAGATGCCAACAGTTGTTGCGTGGCCAAGGCTTGCGCTTGAGACGTTTTTTTTGGGGCATACACACCGAGACTTTTGTAGAGCGCTGCAATGTCTACTTGGGTCCCGCGCGCTTCACCTGGATAAGGCGGCAACAATTTCCAAAGATCTTCTGTATTTAAAGTTTGCATGGCCATCAGGCGTGCAAACTCGTTGCCCCAGTTACCCCCTAAATCTAAGGCCATCATCAGTGCCCAACCCACACTGTCAACAGCTGTCCAAGGCTTCATTGCCTTAGATGGGTTGATGCCTAAAATGACAAACTCTGGGGCACGCCACTGCGCACTTGCGTAACCCGCTTGAACACCTTCGGCATAAGCTTCTAGGGCTTTTTGGGTATTGGGTGGCAACTTGTCAAATTGAGCTTGCGCCGCTTTCATGATGCCTAAAGTGCGCATCAGTTTGTCTGTTTCTAAGGTGGGCGCACCCAACCATTCAGACAACTCACCATGCATCACTTGGCGATTGAAAGCCATTTGCCAACCACGCTCTTGCGCATGAACATAGCCGATAGCACGCCATGCATCCATGGGTGTCTTGGCATGAATGTGTGTCACGTCGGATGCATCGCGTTTGATCTCAACGCCCGCAGACAAGCCCTTGAGAGGTGCTTCGCCCGACAAAGGCGCCATAGAACGCAACAGATAAATTTGAAAAGCCCCAAACGCTGAAAGACCAAGCAATACCAGCACCAAGACAGAGCGCAACAACCATTGGCTCCAACGTATCGATTGACGTGTCATTAAATGTGTCCCCAAACTAAAAAGGCATCTCGACCTTCGGTGGCTAAATCAACTTTGGCCCCAATAGGCAAAAGAACTTTGGTAGGTACATGGCCAAAAGGAAGGCCCGTGAGCACTGGAATTTTGAGCTGCGTGCGCAATCTGTCGATGACCGTTTTCAACTTAAAACCTTTGTCGTGTGGCACCAATTTATAGGATGTAAATTGCCCAAACACAATGGCTTTTTGTTGCTGCAAAACGCCAGCATTGATGAGCTGTGTCAACATCCGCTCCACTTTATAGGGATGCTCGCCAACATCTTCTAAAAACAAAACACCACCTCTGACCCCTGGAAAATAGGGGGTACCGAGCAAGGACGTGAGTACCGCTAAATTTCCGCCCCACAAAACTGCATTGTTCACTTTCACAGGTTTGACCGTGTCGATCGCTGGCAATCGCCACCCTGTACCCTCCCCCTGCTCTAAACACAAATCATCAAAGCAGGCCTGCATGATGTCATCTGGTTCGTTTTTGGGGCCGAAATCTTCACCCAAAGCTGGGCCTTGCCAAGTGATCCGTTGTGTCTTGGCATAGACCGCCAGCTGAAACGCGGTGAAATCTGACAATCCTACAAACTGTGTGCCTTTGTCGATGGCCTTGGCAATGGCTTTGTAAGGCAAGTTGGACATCAAACGTGTCAGGCCATAACCCCCACGAGAAATCATGGCGATGTCGGCGCCACTGGCTGCTGCACGTGCGATGGCGTTGACACGTGTCTCGTCGTCTCCCGCAAATCGCATGCTGCTGCTGAGCGCATCAACATCGATCTCGACTTGATGACCTTGCGCTTGAAGACGTTTGATGCCACGCTTGAATGCGGCTTTGTCGCGTACGGCACTGGACGGTGAAAAAATGTAAATGTGGCTCATGAGTTTGGTAATTTGTAATGCTGGATAGCAGCTTCAGCGATGGATTGTCCATGTTCTTGAACAAAATGCCCAGCTTCAGCAAGACGCAAAGGTTCCGGGCAATTGCGAATTGTTTTGTGCAAGTCGCGCATCACCGGCTCTCCAAGGACGGGGTCTTGCATGCCAATGGCCATGAGGGATTGACCACGCCAATCGTGACGCCAAAATTCAGCGGCTTGCCGTGAAATGTCTGCACCCGGGCTGTTCGCATGCTCGGGGACCATTTGCGGAAATGCATGCAATGCAGCACGATGGCCTTTGTCGATAAATGGCCGGTTGTAAGCCATTGCTTCAGCTGATGACAAATGCTGATTACCGCGTGCAAACAATTGGCCCACATCAAAATCGGGCTTGTCTTTGCACCATGCACGCCAGCTTAAAAAGCCATCTGATAACGCTGTCTCTCCGGTACGCAATGTGGTGTTCATCGCCAACAAACCAACGAATCTTTCAGGCATGGCCATGGGCAATGTCAAACCCAAAATGCCCCCCCAATCTTGAACCACCAAAACGATGTTGCGCAGATTCAAGCTTTCAATGAATTCCAGTAAAACTTGTCTGTGAAATTCAAAGGTGTGCGCTGTTGGTTTTTTCAACTTGTCACTTTTTCCAAAGCCGATTAAATCTGGGGCAACCACGCGTTGCCCTTGCTGTGTGAAAACAGGAATCATCTTGCGATACAAATAACTCCACGCAGGATTGCCATGCAAGCACAAATAGGTCAGTTGTTGGGCGTTGCACACCGAGGGGTTTTCATCGAGGTAATGCATTCGCAGACCATTCAGGGTAGCCAAGTCAGCCACGTAATGCGCTTGCCAAGGGTAGTCAGGCAGTTCATCAAACCACTCATCCGGCGGTCTTAGCGCATCCTCTCGCAAGGGGTTGGCGTTGATGCGTTTTGGTTTGAAAAAAGCTTTCAGCAACTCGCGACATTCAAGTGCCATCACACCGCGCGTAACTTTCGTTTGGTGATTGAGCGATGCATTGGCAAAGACATCTAGCACCGAACCTGCTGCGCCGGTTCTCGGTTCTGATGCGCCGTAGACCACGCTGGAAAGGCGGGCATTGACAACGGCCCCTGCACACATGGTGCAAGGTTCTAATGTGACGTACAAGGTGCAATCTTCTAAGCGGTAGTTGCCAAGCGTTTGCGCCGCATCACGAATGGCCATCACTTCCGCATGTGCCGTTGGATCATGCAAGCCAATGGGGCCATTTTTCCCTCGACCTACAATTTGGCCATCCTTCACCACCACAGCGCCAACTGGCACTTCGCCCGCGTCACCGGCTTGTTTGGCCAAATTGATGGCTTCTTGCATCCATTGCGTGTCTGCAGTCATGCCACCATTCCGAGGCGACGCATCCAAAGTGCAAGCTGCTTCTCTGACGCATTGCCAGCAATGTATTTTGCAAACATCGCAGCATGTGATTCAGGTCGATGTTGGTTCAACTTAACTTTGGTTTGTATTTCTATGATCGACATGTCAAAGGCCGCAATGGCATTCAACATGGATTGGGTGAATGTGTCAGGCAATGAACGCCACTGATCTGCGTAAGCTGGTTCGTGGTCTGAAATCAATTGTTTCAGCAGGGCATCTTTGGCCACTTCACCTTCTAAAAGCGTCACCTTGACTTTGACATGCACCGCCAAATAACTCCATGTAGGGACTTTCACCAGATCTGGATAAACAGACGGTGACATGTAGGCCTGAGGGCCCACAAATGTCAAAAGTGCTTCAGGCCGCTTGCTCAAAAAATTGGCGTGAGGATTGCTTTTGGCCACGTGTCCTAACAAAACATCTTGTTGTGGGTCTTCGGCATGCGCCATCAATTTGACAGGCAGGTGCGTGACAAATGGAAAGCCGACATCGTCATTGGAGATCAAACTGGCAAACGGGTGTTCGCGAATGATGCTTCTGGCGTGCGCCGGATGGTCGAATTGTTTGGGAAGGTACATGGTCAAATATAGGTTCCGGCCAACGTGAGAACTTTGCCACCCGTGCGCATTTTGAAACGGGCAACCCCTGCACTTCGGATGGTGTTGACCCCACCCAAATCAAGCATTCGAACGCCGCGCTCTTTCAGCACTTCAATGGCTTTCATGAGTATCAAATAATGGGCATTCAAATCTCTGCCGGCATCTGACGTCCAGCCCACCTGGTAGGTGGCGGCTTGACCATGAATTAAAAACATCATGGCGGCAATTCGATCTCGATTTAAATCTGCACGCATTGTCAAAATGTTCTTTGCAGGTTGTTTGCGAGAATCGACATAATGGTCAAAAAAAGCGACCGGCAAACCATCCAGGTTTTTTTCTTGCCGTTGTTGTACTTCTCTGTCTAACAACCATCGGTATTGGCCAACGTTGGTGCCAACACGCTGAACTGTCATGTTGCTATTTTCGGCATCTGCCAAGCTGTAACGCCAGCGTCTGTCCATTTGAGCTCTCAGCGCATCCAAGCTGGGCGTAATGTCCAGCATCACGGTCGACATGCCAGTCATGATGCGCCTGAATGGGCTTAAACCGTGCGGCACACCTTGGGCGACCTCAGGTGTCACCGCCATGAAATGAATGCCTTTCAGCGGCAAAGATTGTTTCAATGCGGCATAGGCCTCAGCCTCCTGCTGAGGTAAGAGTGGTCTTGACCACACAGGTCCACGCGAACATAAAGCAACCGCACCCCATCGCCCCCATTTGCGCACAATGAATTGAGCCTGCGCCAGTTGCTCATCATCTTGCATCACGCGAGCACGCAACACGTGAACACCCATCATGGCCAAACTAGAACCGTAAGCCCAGTCTTGTTGCAATGCCGCAGCAGCAGATGCATGCACGGCATCCCACGCTTGAAGGTCATGGCCTCGCCAATGGACTATCATTGCCATAAGCCTGATTTGAGGGCCAAAACGGAAACAGTCATGTTGAAGAAATTCCTTGAAAAAAGACGTGCCCAAACTGTCATGGGCCACAAACTGAAAGAAGCAGGTCCCACTTGGCTCGCAGGATTCTGGGCCATGGTGTATTTTGGACTGCCATTTTTTCTGTTCACGGTGTTGCTTGATGTGGCGATTGAATGGTTTTCAGGCAAATGCTATGGATTGTGGTGCTATTTTCAATGATGTTCGCAAGCCTTAAGCTTTGAAAAGCCCGTCCAAAGCAGAATCCCATCGATAACCAGGAAATACCTTGGTGATCACGCCTTGCGGCAGACCCAAACTGCGCGACAACGCTTGGGCAAATACGGCTCTGAAGTCATGGTGCACCGGCAAGTCTCTTCCTTCATTGAGCTTGTCATGCGACAGCCCATCCCAACGCCCATGCCATTGCCCCCCTTGAACGGCGTTGCCCATTAGCCACATCACATTGCCATGACCATGGTCGGTGCCGCGTGTACCGTTTTCTGCACAAGTTCTGCCAAATTCACTGGCCACCAACACCACATCGTCCGGTTCATTGAACGCAGACCTAAGCTGACGCAAAGTGTTGGCGAGACTGGTCAGATTGTTGGCCAGCAAGCCCGTCACATTGCCTTGATTGATGTGCGTATCCCATCCGCCCGAAGATAAAAATCCAATTCGCAAGTCTTTATTTTGGCTCATCAACATGCCCAGGTGTTTTGCATCCAATGCAAGCCCCTGCGCTGAGCTAGCACCATTGTTTGCCGCTTGTTGTTCATTGGATGACGTCATGTTGGAGGACTTCAGCATGGCAGCCGTCGACATTCTGTTGGCGGCACCTTCCATCATGGCGCTGCCCAACTTTGAGTCTGCGGCATACAACTGTTGCATGGCCTCACGTGTTTTGACCTCAGCCAAAGTGCCCGCCCGAGTGGCCAACACGCCGTTGCCCACCAATTGCACAGGGCTTGGACCTGACAAGATGCGTGGACTTCGTTCTCCAACACCCATCGCATGCAGTCCAGTCCCCTGCCCCACCAAGCCCGACAACACATTAAGCCAACCTGCGGATGGTGAACTAAGGCCCGGCTTGCCTGTTTCCCAGTGGTACTGGGCATCGAAATGGGATCGGGTGCGATCGGGTGAGCCAGCACATGGGATGGCCGCCAGTATGCCTTGTTGCCAGAGCGGCAGTAGGGCCGCACATGCCGGATGCAAACCAAAGGTATCGTCCAAGGGCAGTACAGATGCCTTCGTGCCATTGGGTTTGGCGATGCCGATGTTGGGCCTTAACTGTGCGTAATGCGCATCGCCATAGGGAACCAGCATCGAAAGGCCGTCGTAAGCACCCCGTAAAAAGACCAAGACCACGCGCCCCCTCGGGTTGGCGCCATCGGCAATGGCGTTCAGACCCACCAACGGAAAAGCGCCCATGCTCAAGGTTTGAAGAATGACTTGACGGCGGGAAGGCTTCATATGCGTATGCGTTAGATTCGTTACTTGAACACCAATTCGGCACTGCCCAACACAAAACCCATTCGTTGTGCAGGTGCTTGTTGCGCAATGGCATGAAGGGTGCTGCGACTCAAGTATGCATAAAGGTCCTTGCGTTCCGTGCCGTTGCGGGCCACGTTCAGGGCGAAGTCAATTCTTCGCGTCAGTGCTTCTGGTGTCAGCCAAGTCGTGGCATTGAAAGCATAGCCATCCGGCGTTTGCCAATTTTGAATGCCCTGTCCTGCCACGGCCGAATACGCAAAAGCTTGAAGCCATTTGCTGCGATCTTCTCCTGCATTGAGGACCCGCAAGCTGGCGCATGCAAAATCAAAGGGCGTACGGTAAAGCTTGTTGGCAGAATCCCAAAAAGCTGCATGGTTCAACATGACCTTCATGACCTGATAGATGTCTCCGCTCGATGCCAAAAACACAGTGGCCATAGAATCGATCAGCACTTGAGGCGGATCATCGGAGACAAAGTATTCAGCCAAACGGCGTGAGATGCGTTGCGCAGTCGCAGGATGGTTTGCCAGAAAACGAATGGCTTGCTCGCCCTCCTTCACTCCCAACGATTGCACTGAGCTTGAAATGCTTTGGCCCATGATCACTTTAGGCCCCGACGCGTGCTGCCGCATGACAAACTGAAAACCCTCGGGAGAACGCGCAGACACAGTCCAGCCTGTTAAAACGCGGGCCAGTTCCCGGACATCGTCTTGTGTGTAACCGCCGTGAACACCCAAAGTGTGCAACTCCATCAACTCGCGGGCATAGTTCTCATTCAAACCGCGAGGGCTTTGCCCCGCTCTGGCCGGCTGCGGGCTGACACTGAGCCACTGGTCCAAGTAGTACAGCATGGCAGGATGTTTTGCACTGGCCAACACCAAGTCTTCAAACTTGCCAAGCGCATGCGCACGCGCCACGTTGATGGCGTAATGTCCCGCAAAGGGTCTGACAGTGCCTTTGAGCTGGTACACATTGAAGTGGTTGAACCAAAACTCTGTCATACGGGCCAGCAAGGGCTGTTCAATGGCATCGTTGCTGCAGCTTGCCAAACGCCATGCAACTGCTTTGTTGACTTGGGTGCGGTTGTAATACAAGGGCTCAACTTGCGCTTGGAAGTTAAACCGCTTTTCATTTGCCACCAGGTCGTTGATGCGGGTTCCAGCGGGTACAGCAGCCCGGGCTTCTCTCTCTTTGCGTGCACCGTCAAAAATGGCAGGCAGTCCATCATTGATGGATGCCATGTCGGCGGGCAGTTGCGGGGGCTGCAAACTGGCTTGGCGTGCTGCATCCAACTGTTGCAAAGCCCAGACTTTGGGGCGCCCAACGGACTGCATGTTGGCCAGCAATTCTGGGGTAGGACCATAACTCAGGCGGTTGATGGCGCGCCATTCAGCAGCTGGCCCTTGGGGATCCAAGCCGTCAAAAAATGAGGCTGACCTTGGATTTGAAAATGGGGCCTGCGCACAACCCCATAAACTCAAGAGCAAACAAGTTTCAAATAAAAGCCGCAGGGGCTTCATGAACTTCAAACTTGTGAGCTGTTTCATGTGCGCCTGGGATTATTCCCACTCAATGGTTGCAGGTGGCTTGCTGCTGACGTCGTAGGTCACGCGATTGATACCGCGCACTTCATTGATGATGCGGCCCGATACCTTCTTCAGCAGCGCATAAGGCAGTTCAGCCCAATCTGCGGTCATGAAGTCAGAGGTTTGCACGGCACGCAAGGCCACCACGTAGTCGTACGTGCGACCATCACCCATCACGCCAACGCTCTTCACAGGCAGGAACACTGTAAACGCTTGGCTGGTGAGGTCGTACCAGGATTTCCCTGATTCGTCGGTAAAGTTACGTAACTCTTCGATGAAGATCGCGTCTGCGCGACGCAACAAGTCTGCGTATTCTTTTTTCACTTCACCCAAGATGCGCACGCCCAGACCTGGGCCGGGGAATGGATGGCGGTAAACCATTTCGCGCGGCAAGCCCAAGGCCACGCCCAGCTCACGCACCTCGTCTTTGAAAAGTTCGCGCAAAGGCTCCAACAATTTGAGGCCCAATTGCTCGGGCAAGCCGCCCACATTGTGGTGGCTCTTGATGGTGACGGCCTTCTTGCTCTTGGCGCCGCCAGACTCAATCACATCAGGGTAAATGGTACCTTGTGCCAAGAAGCTTGCGCCTTTGTGGCCACCTGTGCCTGCCTTCAATTTAGCGGCTTCGTCTTTGAACACATCCACAAACAAACCGCCAATGATTTTGCGTTTTTGTTCTGGCTCGCTCACACCTGTCAACTTGCCCAAGAACAAATCGCTGGCGTTGACGCGAATAACGCGCGCATGCAACTTGCCTTCGAACATGTCCATCACCATGTCGCCTTCGTTCAAACGCAACAGGCCATGGTCCACAAAAACACACGTAAGTTGATCGCCAATAGCCCGATGAATCAGGGCTGCAGCCACGGAAGAATCGACACCACCCGACAAGCCCAAGATGACTTCTTCGTCACCGACTTGCTCGCGAATTTTGGCAACAGCTTCTTCAATGTAGTTGCCCATGATCCAATCGGGGCTGGCTTTACAGATGTCCAATACAAATCGGTTTAAGAGCGCTTGACCTTGAACGGTGTGCGTTACTTCTGGATGGAACTGCACCGCATAAAAACGACGCGCTTCATCTGCCATACCAGCAATGGGGCAAGCAGGCGTAGAAGCCATCACTTTGAAGCCCTCAGGCAATTGCGTCACTTTGTCGCCATGGCTCATCCAAACCTTGAGCATGCCATGGCCTTCAGCCGTGGCGAAGTCTTCAATCCCTTTGAGCAAATCGGTGTGGCCATGTGCACGGACTTCGGCGTAACCAAACTCACGCGTGGTGCCCGCTTCAACCTTGCCACCCAATTGTTCGGCCATGGTTTGCATGCCGTAGCAAATGCCCAACACGGGAATGCCCAATTCAAACACCGCATCGGGGGCACGGTCGTCCACCTCGTACACGCTGGCATGTGAGCCAGACAAAATGATGCCCTTCAAATTGCCGTCTTTGGCATAGTCACGCACCCATTCGCTGGTGACATCGCACGGATGTACTTCACAAAACACGTGGGCCTCGCGCACACGGCGTGCAATGAGTTGGGTAACTTGTGAGCCAAAGTCAAGAATCAGAATTTTGGAATGCTGCATGGAACGTCAATGATCAAAAATTGATGGGCGCTGAAATGAACTGAAATTAATCAGCGCGGTAATTAGGGGCTTCTTTGGTAATCTGCACATCGTGCACATGGCTTTCGCGAATGCCCGCTGAAGTAATTTCAACAAACTCCGCTTTGTTGCGCATGTCTTCAATGGTGGCGCAACCACAGTAACCCATGCTAGCGCGCAAGCCACCGGCCATTTGAAACAGTATGGCCACGACAGAGCCTTTGTAAGGCACGCGGCCTTCAATGCCTTCCGGCACCAACTTGTCCGCATTGGGATTGCCCGTGCTGGACTCTTGGAAATAACGGTCGGCACTGCCCTGCTGCATGGCGCCAATGCTGCCCATGCCGCGGTAACTCTTGTAGCTTCGGCCTTGGTACAAAATAACTTCGCCAGGTGCTTCTTCAGTTCCAGCAAACATACCGCCCATCATGACGGTGCTGGCACCAGCCGCAATGGCTTTGGCAATGTCGCCGCTGTAGCGAATGCCACCGTCGGCAATGAGTGGCACGCCTGTACCTTGAAGCGCGGTAGCCACGCTGTCGATGGCCATCACTTGAGGCACGCCCACACCCGCCACAATGCGCGTGGTGCAGATGGAACCTGGGCCAATTCCCACCTTGACGGCATCAGCACCCGCCTCAACCAATGCCAATGCAGCAGCGCCTGTGGCAATGTTGCCGCCAATGACTTCAATGTGGGGATAATTTTTCTTAACCCAACGAACACGCTCAATCACACCGTGGCTGTGACCGTGTGCAGTGTCGACCACAATGGCATCGACACCCGCTTTGGCCAAAGCTTCAACGCGAGCTTCTGTACCTTCGCCCACACCCACAGCAGCACCCACCAACAAGCGGCCAGCTGCATCGCGTGCTGCCAAAGGAAAGTTCAACTGCTTGGTAATGTCTTTCACAGTGATCAAACCTTTGAGTTCAAAGGCTTCATTGACCACCAGCAGGCGTTCCAACTTGTACTTATTCAGCAGTGCTTTGGCTTCTTCAGGCGTGGTGCCTTCGGGCACGGTGATCAAGCGCTCGCGCGTGGTCATGATCTCACTCACAGGCTGGTCGTAGCGCGTTTCGAATCGCATGTCGCGGCCGGTCACGATGCCAACCACTTTGCCGCCTTCGCAGACTGGGAAGCCAGAGACACCCAGTTCATCCGACAAGGCCATAACTTGGCGCACTTTGGTGTCGGGCGTGATGACCACAGGATCGCGCAACACGCCGGATTCGTAACGCTTCACTTTGGCCACTTGGGCCGCTTGCTCTTGCGCAGTGAGGTTTTTGTGAACGATGCCAATGCCGCCTTCTTGGGCAATGGCGATGGCCAAACGAGATTCAGTGACGGTGTCCATGGCCGCGGAGACCAGAGGCAGATTCAGGCGTAGTTTGCGTGTGAATTGCGTGGCGAGGGACGTGTCCTTGGGCAGGACTTGTGAGTAGGCTGGCACCAGCAACACATCGTCGAAGGTGAGGGCTTTACCGAGCAGGCGCATAAGGGAGGGCTCCAAAAAAAGGATTGTACCCTTGTCAAAGGCCCGTTCGGCCTTGAAAATCGAGCTTCAATAGCCGGCGACAGAACCAATGCGACGACGGGCAAAAAGACCAGTTCTGCCTTTGCCTTGGCGCTTAAAACGTTGTTTTCGGGCTAATTTTGGATCAACCAACAACGCGCGATAGATTTCCAGACGGTCGCCGTCTTTCAAAACCTGGCCATTTGCGACCAGATGCCCCCAAATGCCCTGCTTGTGAACTGTGTCGAAGGCTTGCGTTTGGGCCGCGAGCATGGCCTGCCAGTCGGCCGTTTGGTGCAATTGCACCAAGGCATGCTTCACCAGACTCCCCTCTGGCAAGCTTAAGTTGATGTGATGCACTTGCCTTGGGGCGGGGCTAAAAACGCATTGAACCTGAATCATGTGTTTTCATCCCCGTAAATTTGATCTGCTCGTTTGACAAAGGCATCGACCAAACTGGCTGCAATCTTGTCGAACACAGGGCCCACAACTGCCGCCAAGGTGGCGCTCGAGAAGCCATATTCCAAAGTCAAAGTCACCTTACATGCACGTTGCGAGTTGTCCCCAACAGGCTCAAATGACCAAGTGCCATCGAGATTCGAAAATGGGCCTTTGACCAATTTCATGCGAACCTCACGGTTCTCGACGTGGGTGTTGTGAGTCACGAAGACCTGTTTGACGCCGGCCATGCCAATGCCAACTTCTGCATCCATTTCTTGACCACTGGCTTTCAGGACTTTGGAGTGACTGCACCATGGTAGAAAATGCATGTATTGATCCACATCTGTGACCAGACGAAACATTTCCTCTGGGGTGTACCAGATGAGGACAGTTTTGATCAGTTTCTTCATACAATAAGGTTTAACCAACCGATTGTAATTTCTCTGAGATGCTCCGTGTCAACGCAAGCCCTCAAGCAACAGTGGCAAACGCCCTTCTCACTTCTTTTTAATGGCCACGCCACCCAAAAAAACCAAAGGTCCTGGTAAGTCAGGCCTGATTGCCGAAAATAAAAAAGCAGCCTTCGACTACTTTTTTGAGGAGAGGCATGAGTGCGGCATGGTCTTGGAAGGCTGGGAAGTCAAAGCTGTTCGCGAAGGCAAAGTTCAGCTCACCGATGGCTATGTCGTCATTCGAAACAAAGAGATGTTCATCATCGGTTGTTTGATCAACCCGCTCAAAACAGCCTCTACACACGTCAACCCAGAAGCCGCTCGCACGCGCAAATTGCTGTTGAAGCGGGAAGAAATTGACAGGCTCACTGCCAAAGTTGAGCAAAAAGGGTTTACTTTGGTGCCCATTAACCTGCATTGGAAAGCTGGCTTCATTAAGTGTGAAGTGGCTCTGGCCAAAGGCAAGGCCGAGCACGACAAGCGCGACACCATCAAGGACCGCGAAGGCAAGCGCGAGGTAGAACGCGCCATGAAAAGTCGCAACCGTTAAGACTGCAATTTTTTGAGTTAACTAAGATCCCGCAGCGGGTGCGTTTCTGGCGTCCAAGGGCTCACAAAAAACGCAGACCATTCGGCATCAGCCACTTCAGAAAGATGCCCGTGTGCCCACTTAGGCTGGTGATCTTTGTCAACCGCCAATGCACGAATGCCTTCCACTGTTTCACTGCGCTCCCGCAAATGAAAACAGTGATGAACCAAATCAAGTTCCATGCGCAGATCATCGGCCAAGCCCATGTTGCGTGCTTTGCGAATTTGGCTCAAAACCACATGCACCATCAAAGGCGAGGTTTTGTTCAAGCTGGCCAAAGTTTGCTGAGCCCATTCAGAATGGTTCTGTCTCAAAGCAAGACTGATATCTAACGGTGTGGACAAGGCAAAGCACTGGTCAATTTCAGCCTTGTTGGGGAAAGGTGTGGCTTCCAATTTAGTGAACTGGCTTTGAATCCAGCGCTCAACCGCTTCACCACTTTCAAAGGGGGTGCTGAGCAAAGTTTTCCAAAGCATGGGTAAACGTTGAACCTCAATCAAACCATCTGCCAGACCTGCTTGAATGGCCTGCGGGCCATTGATTTTTTGGCCTGTCAGGCCAAGGTACTCACCAATGCGGCCTGGGCAACGACTTAGGAAATAACCACCGCCCACATCGGGAAACAAACCAATGTGGGTTTCAGGCATGGCCATTTGCGTTTTGTCGGTCACGATGCGCACACTGGCACCTTGACTGATACCCATTCCACCACCCATTACCACGCCATCCATGAAAGCAATGTAAGGCTTAGCGTAGGTATGAATCAAATGGTTCAACGCGTATTCTTCCGCGAAAAAATCTGACAAGCTGCTATCGCCAGCCAAAGCGGCCTGGTGGAAAAATCGAATATCACCACCCGCACAGAAATGTCCAAAAGGGCCTTCTTTGCCGCTGCCTTTGATCAACACCGCCAACACTTGAGGATTGCGCTGAAATTCCAACAGAGTATTGGTCAATTCACGAACCATGGGCAGCGACAAAGCGTTCAAAGCTCTGGGACGGTTCAGGGTAATGCACCCTACTCTGCCACTCACTTCATACACAACGTGCGACTCTGTTGCAACGGTGTTGCTTGTGTTCAATTCAGACATTGCGTTGTCTCCATCCAAACCATTCATTGGCGAACAAGGCAGCAATGACCATGCTGCCACCTATCAAAACACTGACATGTGGTTCTTCGTTTGCACCCCACCATGCCAATGCAATCCCAAAAATCACTTCTAACAGCGCCAGTAAAGATACTTCTGGCGCCTTCAAAGATCTGGCGCAAATCACAGACAGCGTGCATGGAATGGCGAGCTGCACAAATCCAAGCAGCGCCAAAAGACTTAAGTCATGAGAACTGGTTTGCAGGGGCCAAGCCATCGGCAAAGTCATCAAAGAGGACAACACAGCGCCTAGCAACACAGAAGGCACCAAATCGATGGGCAGACCAAGTGATTGACTCTTATGCGTCAAATTCCATTGCGTAGCCCCGGCAATGGGAACACACAGGGCAACGGCCGCACCCAACAGGAAATTAGGATCACCCAGTTGTAGCTGACTGACAAACATCAACGCAATGCCGGCGCCTGCGAACGCAATGGCCAGCCATGTTCTCAGAGGCAATCGATGGGAAAGGAAGAGCCAAGAGCCAAGTGCTGTCAGCAAAGGACCGCAGGCCATGGTGATCAGAACATTAGCGACCGCAGTCAGGGTCAATGCCATCATGAAGGCTGTGAACATGATGCTCCAGCACACGCCCGACAGCCAAAAATAAGGGCTGCGCCAAGGCAGCCGTTTCCAAAAGCCCACACCCTGCCACAAGCTAAGGATGAGGACCAAACCAAGCACCGTAAAGGCACTGCGCCAAAACGTGATTTCAAAGCCACGGGCGCTTTCGAGGTGGCGTGAAACCACTCCCGCAATGGACCACAAGGCGGTCACGAGCACCATCAAGGCAACTGCGTGACCGTGTTTGAGTTTGAGCACTGGATGTGCTTCTGAGTGGTTAAGACTTAAGCGCGACCTGCGCGCTTACGCTCGTGCTCTTTCAAGAAACGCTTGCGCAAACGAACGCTCTTGGGCGTGATTTCAACCAACTCGTCATCGTCAATGAACTCGACGCCGTATTCCAGCGTGAGGTCAATCGGCGGTGTGATTTTGATGGCGTCTTCTTTGCCTGACACACGGAAGTTGGTCAGCTGCTTCGTGCGCGTAGCGTTCACCACCAAGTCGTTGTCACGGCTGTGGATGCCCACAATCATGCCTTCGTAAACAGGGTCATTGGCCTTCACAAACATGCGGCCACGGTCGTCCAACTTGCCCAAGGCGTAGGTGAAGATTTCACCATCGTCCATGGAAATGAGCACGCCGTTTTTACGGCCACCGATTTCACCTTTGTGGGCTTCGTAGCTGTCAAAGATGTTGGAAATCAGGCCAGAGCCACGTGTCAAGTTCAAGAACTCGTTGGTAAAGCCAATCAAACCACGGGCTGGAATGCGATATTCCAAACGAACACGACCACGGCCATCGGGTTCCATGTTGACCAATTCACCTTTGCGTTCGCCCAAAGCCTGCATCACGCCGCCTTGGTGGCCTTCTTCAATGTCGGCCGTGACCAACTCGATTGGCTCATGACGCTCGCCATTCACATCACGAAACACCACGCGAGGCTTGGACACGGCCATTTCGTAACCTTCACGGCGCATGTTTTCAAGCAAGATGGTCAAGTGCAATTCACCACGACCTGCGACGTCAAACACGCCTTCTTCGTCGGTTTCTTTAACGCGCAAGGCCACGTTGTGTTGCAATTCTTTTTGCAGACGATCCCAAATTTGACGGCTGGTGACGTACTTGCCTTCACGACCGGCCAAGGGGCTGGTGTTCACGCAGAAGTTCATCGTCAATGTTGGCTCGTCAATTTTGAGCATGGGCAATGGTGCTGGATTGGCGGGATCCGTGACAGTCACACCAATGTTCAAGTCGGCAATACCGTTGATCAACACAATGTCGCCAGGACCGGCTTCGGTCACTTGAACGCGGTCCAAACCACGGAAGGTCAAAACTTGGTTGATACGGCCTTTGATGGAATTTCCATCAGGACCTTCCATGACCAACACATCCATCATGGGCTTGATGGTGCCTTGGCTGATACGGCCCACACCAATGCGACCCACAAAGGTTGAAAAATCCAATGCGGAAATTTGCAATTGCAAAGGTGCGTCTGGATCGCCGGCTTGTGCTGGCACATGTTTCAACACGGTATTGAAAAGTGCAGACATGTCTGGGCCCCACTGCTCACCAGGAGCGCCCTCTTCCAAAGACGTCCAGCCGTTGATGCCAGAGGCATACACCACGGGGAAGTCGAGCTGTTCGTCGGTTGCGCCCAATTTGTCGAACAAGTCGAACGCTTGGTTGACAACTTTGTCTGGGTTCGCACCAGGCTTGTCCACTTTGTTCACAACCACGATGGGCTTTAAGCCCAAGGCCAAAGCCTTCTTGGTCACAAAACGCGTTTGGGGCATTGGGCCCTCTTGCGCATCAATGAGCAACACCACACCGTCCACCATGGACAAAGCGCGTTCCACTTCACCGCCGAAGTCGGCGTGGCCCGGTGTGTCAACGATGTTGATGTGCGTACCTTCCCAGCTCACGGCACAGTTTTTGGCCAAGATGGTAATGCCACGCTCACGCTCGATGGCGTTGTTGTCCATGACAGTGTCGACCACTTTTTCGTGTTCGGCAAATGTGCCAGACTGACGCAGCAGTTGGTCAACCATGGTGGTTTTACCGTGGTCAACGTGGGCGATGATCGCGATGTTACGAATTTGTCTACTCATGCTAAGGCCTTCTCCAAAATTGATTGAATTTCTAGGGGGCTTAACAAGCGCCCCGGAATAAGTTCACCAGCTTTCACATGCGCAGTGCCCAAGAGCGCGCGCGGTGAATCGCCGTACACAGCGACATGCAGGTTGTCGGGCCAGTCGCCACGACGGCGCACGCCGCTTAAGAATCTGCCCGCATCATCTGGGGGCAAGGTGACAGGGGTATGACCATCGAGCAACGCATCGACAGTCAACAATTTCATTTCTCGCTCTGCTTCAGGCAAAGCTTCTAATTCTTGAATGCTGATGCATTCGGCTTCTTTAAATGGACCCGTTTGAATGCGACGCAAGGCACTCAAATGACCGCATGTACCCAAGGCGACTGCAATGTCTTCACCCAGTGTGCGGATGTAAGTGCCTTTGCTGCACGTGACTGTGACTTTTAAACGGCGGTGATCGTTTTCGGGTTCAATTTCTTCCAGTGCCAAAGCATGAATCACAATGTGACGTGCTTCACGCTCTACTTCAATGCCAGCACGCGCGTAGTCGTACAGAGCTTTGCCATCTTTTTTCAAGGCGCTGTACATGGGTGGGATTTGATCAATGGGTCCCGTGAACTTGGCTAGTACTTGTTGCAATAAATCGGCCGTAAAGTTCACAGGCTTCTCAGAAACCACTTCACCTTCCAAATCACCTGTGCTGGTTTGGACACCCAAAACAACAATGGCTTCGTAAGATTTATCAGCATCCAAGTGCAACTGGCTGAACTTGGTGGCTGCACCAAAGCATAAAGGCAATACCCCTGTAGCCAATGGATCCAGGGTACCCGTGTGCCCTGCTTTTTCGGCGCGCAATAACCACTTGGCTTTTTGCAAAGCATCGTTACTGGACATACCGTATGGCTTGTCTAACAACAGCACCCCATGCACAGGGCGCCGTTGCACCCTGGTGCGTGGCGCGTTCATGTTAGGCCTCGTCTTTGGAACGTGAAGCCACGGCCTTGGAAATCAAGGCATTCATATCAGATGCGCGCTCTGTGGTGCGGTCAAATATGAAATGAAGCGTGGGAACGGTGTGAATTTGCAAGCGCTTGAACAAACCATTTCGCAAAAAACCCGCTGCAGCGTTCAAGCCTGCAGTAGCCTCTTCTGGTTTGCCCGTGATGATGCTGAAAAACACCTTCGCGTGCGCGTAATCAGGTGTCACTTCAACAGCGTTCAAGGTGACCATGCCCACCCGAGGATCTTTGAGCTCGCGCGCAATCAGCTCCGACAGATCGCGTTGGATCTGGTCGGCAACGCGGAAACCGCGGTGGGCTGAGCTGGTTGGTTTGCGGGCCATGATGGTGTGAGCCTGTTTCTGTGATTACAAGGTGCGTGCAATCTCTTTAACTTCAAAGAATTCCAGTTGGTCGCCCACTGCAATGTCGTTGTAGTTTTTGAGTTTGATACCGCACTCGAAACCTTCTTTGACTTCGCGAACGTCGTCTTTGAGGCGTTTGAGTGAGTCGATGTCGCCGGTGTAAATGACCACGTTGTCGCGCAACAAACGGAATTTGGAAGAGCGTGTGACTTGGCCATTGGTGACCATACAACCTGCCACCGTACCAATTTTGGAAGCCACAAACACCGTACGGATTTCGGCCATACCAATGACTTCTTCCTTCTGCTCTGGCGCCAACATGCCAGACATGGCAGCTTTCAATTCGTCTACCGCGTCATAAATGATGTTGTAGTAATGAATGCTGACGCCATTGCCTTCGGCTTGCTTGCGCGCGCCGGCATCGGCACGCACGTTGAAGCCAATGACCACCGCCTTGGACGCAATGGCCAAGTTGATGTCGGACTCGCTGATACCGCCCACCGCTGCGTAAACCAATTGAACTTTGATCTCGTCGGTAGACAATTTGAGCAAGGACGCAGCCAAAGCTTCTTGTGAACCTTGTACGTCGGCTTTGACAATGATGGGCAATGTTTTGACTTCGCCAGCACCCATGTCGCTGAACATGTTTTCCAACTTGGCAGCTTGCTGCTTGGCCAGTTTGGTGTTGCGGAACTTGCCAGCGCGGTAAGTTGCAATTTCACGGGCACGTCGTTCGTCACTCAGGACCATGAACTCGTCACCGGCTTGTGGAACTTCGGTCAAACCTTGAATTTCAACGGGGATGGAAGGTCCAGCTGTTTTGATAGGCTTGCCGTTTTCATCCAACATGGCTCGCACACGGCCAAATGTTTGACCGGCCAAAACCACATCGCCCGTCGACAAAGTGCCGGACTGAACCAGCACAGTGGCCACAGGGCCTCGACCTTTGTCCAAACGCGCTTCAATGACCAAGCCTTTGGCTGCCGCATCGACAGGCGCCTTCAATTCAAGCACCTCAGCCTGCAACAAGACTTGTTCTAACAACTCGTCAATGCCGGCACCGGTTTTAGCGGACACACCCACAAAGGGTGAATCGCCACCAAATTCTTCTGGCACCACTTCTTCAGCGACCAACTCGCCTTTAACGCGATCGAGGTTTGCATCGGGTTTGTCGATCTTGTTGATGGCCACAACAATCGGAACACCCGCTGCCTTGGCGTGCTTGATCGCTTCTTTGGTTTGCGGCATCACACCGTCGTCGGCAGCAACCACCAAAATGACGATGTCGGTGGCTTGCGCACCACGAGCGCGCATGGCCGTGAATGCCTCGTGACCTGGGGTGTCCAAAAAGGACACCATGCCACGCGCTGTTTCGACGTGATACGCGCCAATGTGTTGGGTAATGCCGCCAGCTTCGCCAGAGGCCACTTTGGCACGGCGGATGTAGTCGAGCAATGAAGTTTTACCGTGGTCAACGTGACCCATGACTGTGACCACAGGGGCACGAGGCATGAGGGGTGCGTCGCTTTGTGAAACTTCATCGTCTGTAAAGGCTTCTGGATCGTCGAGTGCCGCGATCACTGCTTTGTGGCCAAGTTCTTCCACCAAAATCATGGCGGTGTCTTGGTCCAAGGGCTGATTGATCGTGACCATCTGGCCCAATTTCATCAATTGTTTGATGACTTCTGACGCCTTGATGGCCATCTTGTGCGCCAACTCAGCAACCGTAATGGTTTCAGGCACGTGCACTTCAATGACGCGTGCTTCCACCGGTGCTGCTGGCACATGATCTTCGCGATCGCGGTCGTTGCCACGGCGGTTTTTAGGACCACCCCGCCAGTTGTTACGACCCACTCCGCCGCTGGTATCGCCGCGTGTTGGAATGGCTTTCTTTTTCGTAGCAGGATCTCCTGCCCAGCTAGAGGACAACTTGGCCGATTTAACTTCCTTGTTGCCACCTGGCGTTGCGTCCTTGGCTTCCACCGCGCCGACTGGCTTCTTGCCAGCGGCACCCGCAACTTGCGCAGGCTTGTGCAATGTACCTTTGGCCGCTTTAGGGTCAGGTTTGGGTTCTTCTTTGGGTGGTGCTTTTTTGGGCGGCGCGCTCATCATGGCACGAATGGCTTCAGCCTCGGCCAAGGCTTTGTTGCGACGCAGATTCAAATCGCGTTCGCGTGCGGCTTCATCAGCCACCACCGCTTTGGCTTCTTGATCGGCTTGGTCTTCTGCAGCTTTTTTCTGTGCAGCTTTTTCAGCTTGCTTTGCAGCTTCAGCATTCACACGCTCAGTCTCTGCTGTTTGCGCAATGCTTGGATCAACTGGTTTGGCGGCAGCGTTGATGCTGTCGGCTTCTTGTTGCGCTGCAGCTGCTTTGGCACTGCGAATGGCAGCTGCATCTGCGGCAAGCTCTTCGGGTGTCTTTTGGACAGCACTGGCAGCAGCCAACGCAGCTTCTTGTGCGGCAAGCTCTTCACGTTTGGCTTGCTCTTTGGCTTCACGCTCCAAGCGCTTTTCTGCCAAAGCCTCTTCCTGACGGCGCAGTAACTCTGCTTGGCTGCGGGCTTCTTCTTCACGACGCGCCAATTCGGCGTGATCGATCAGGGGCGCGACAGGTTCGGCCACCACTGGCGTAGGCGTGCTCTCGATTTCGTCATCGCGCTTGATGAAGGTGCGTTTTTTACGCACTTCCACCTGAATGGTTCGCGCTTTGCCTGTTGAGTCGGCCTGCTTAATTTCACTGGTTGATTTTTTAACCAAGGTGATCTTTTTACGCTCGGCCGTGGCTGTGCCGTGACTGGCTTGCAAATAACCCAAAAGCTTTTGCTTGTCGGTTTCGGTCAACGCGTCGGATGGCGCTGATTTATCGACACCTGCAGAGCGCAATTGCTCGAGCAGCGTGTCGGGTGATTTTTTGAGTTCGCTGGCGAACTCGGCGACGGTATTACTGGACATATGGGGTTCTTGCCTCCTTTAGATTAGGCCTGACCAGTGAACCAATGTTCACGGGCTTTCATGATCAGGGCGGTGGCTTCACCATCGGTTTGTCCGGTGATGTCGGTGAGTTCATCAGTGGCCAAATCGGCCAAATCGTCGCGCGTATGAATACCCGCCTCAGCCAATTTGGCAATGAGTTCAGGCGTCAAGCCTTCAAGGTCACGCAGGTCTTGTGAAACATCTTCCACACTTTCTTCGCGTGCAATTTCCAATGTGAGCAAAGCGTCTTTGGCGCGCGTGCGCAGTTCATTGACGGTGTCCTCATCGAAGCTTTCGATTTCAAGCATTTCTTGGATGGGCACATAAGCCACTTCTTCCAAACTGGTGAAACCTTCTTCAATCAGGATGTCGGCAATTTCTTGGTCCACATCAAGCTTGTCCATGAACAGCGCACGAATGCCTGTTGTTTCTTCGGCTTGTTTTTGCGCTGACTCAGCTGCGTCCATGATGTTGATTTTCCAACCGGTGAGGTCGGAAGCCAAACGAACGTTTTGACCACCACGGCCAATGGCAATGGCCAAGTTTTCTTCGTCTACCACCACATCCATGGCGTGCTTTTCTTCATCGACCACAATGGATTGAACGTTGGCTGGCGCCAAGGCGCCAATCACGAATTGTGCGGGATCTTCACTCCACAAAACGATGTCAACGCGCTCACCCGCCAATTCGTTGGTGACGCCGTTGACACGTGTACCGCGAACACCGACACATGTGCCGATGGGATCAACGCGCTTGTCGTGTGACAACACAGCAATTTTGGCGCGCGAACCGGGGTCACGTGCGCAAGATTTGATTTCGAGCAAACCCTGTTCAATTTCGGGCACTTCCTGGCGGAACAGCTCGACCATGAACTCTGGTGAGGAA
Organism: Limnohabitans sp.; assembly: GCA_030158125.1. Taxonomy (GTDB): domain Bacteria; phylum Pseudomonadota; class Gammaproteobacteria; order Burkholderiales; family Burkholderiaceae_C; genus Limnohabitans_A. The sequence continues at coordinate 76,013 of JAOATL010000002.1, forward strand.
CGCGACAAGATGATGGGTGCACCGCGAAGGGTGAGGTCAACCTCCATGATCATGGCGCGAACACGGTCACCATTTCGAAGATTTTCCTTCGGAATCATTTCACTGCGGCGCAGACGACCTTCTACTCGGCCAGACTCGACGATGATGTCGCCTTTGTCCATGCGCTTGACCGTACCAACCAAAATTTTCTCACCACGGGCCATGAATTCGTTGAGCAGCATTTCGCGCTCAGCGTCACGGATCTTTTGCAAGATAACTTGTTTAGCGGCCATGGCACCAATCCGGCCAATGGGGAGTGATTCGACAGCTTCTTCGATGTATTCATCGACTTCAATGTCGGGAATTTGCTCAAGCGCTTCGAACAAGAGAATTTCTTGGTCGGGCAACTGCAAGCCAGCTTCATCTGGCACAACGTGCCAGCGACGGAAAGTTTCGTAATTGCCACTGTCACGGTCAATGGCAACGCGAATGTCCACGTCGCCTTCATAGATCTTTTTGGTGGCTTGGGCCAACGCAGACTCAACCGCACCAAACACGATGTCACGCTCTACGTTCTTTTCACGTGAGATGGCTTCAACCAGCATCAACAGTTCGCGATTCATGTTAATTCTCTCCTAAGTCTATTTTGGGCTTACGGCCCTTGAAATCAACCACAGGCGCGAGACGCGCCTCTCTTAATTCATCTAACCTGAAACCCAGCACTTGCATGGGAACAGGCGGTCTTTTTTTGCTAACGCGAGCACCCGGCTTGGGCTCGGGGGCATCGGACCAAACAATTTGCCAAGTGCTTTCGGCTTCGGCTTTTTCCAAAGCGCCTCGAAACTTTTTACGCAAAGCGTTGACCAAACCAGCCGCAGCCTCTCCCATTGGGGCTTTCAGGGTAATGTCAATCAACTCGCCTTCGAATCGGGCCAAATCTTTTTCATTTCGCAGCGGACGGTCGATGCCAGGTGAAGAGACCTCAAGGCGACGGTATTCAACACCGTCTACTTCCAAGGCGAACATCAATTGACGATTGACTTTTTCACAATCTTCTACAGTGACAAAGGGAATGTCAAAGCGATCGACACCATCTTGCCAAATGTTATCAATGGTGATGCGCATGAGTCCACCGGCAGAGCGTTCAATCTCTACCAATTCATAGCCCAAACCGGCCACGGTTTCTTCAACGATCTGTTGCAATGCCACGCGAAATGAATCTTTTCTTAAAAGGGTTTCAAAAGGTTTTTCAAAAGGTTTCTCAAAGGCTTTTTCAAAGACTTTGGGCCCCGAAAAATGACAGGTATAAACCCTGCTCACTAATCGATCGACCAAAAAAAACGGGCGGTGAAAACCCGCCCGTTTGGTCGTGAAGCTCGGATTCTAATCCATAAATCCTTGATTTGGAACGATTTTGTTGGAAAAAAGCACCAAATTAAGCCAGCGCCTGGTTCAGCTTGGGCACAGCAGAAAGCAGTGATTTTGTGTAGTCGTGCACTGGATTGTTCAAAATTTGGGACGCCTCCCCCATTTCGACCATTTGCCCGGCGTGCATGACGGCCACGCGGTCAGCCAAATACGCCACCACGCCAATGTTGTGCGTCACAAACAAGTAGCTAACCCCGAGGTGGTCTTGCAGTTCCCGCAGAAGGTTCAAAATTTGAGCCTGAACCGAGACATCCAAGGCGGACGTGGGTTCATCACACACAATCAGGTTTGGCTTGACCGCCAAGGCACGCGCAATGGCAATGCGTTGACGCTGACCGCCAGAGAATTCGTGAGGATAGCGATCAAGGGCATCGACTCTTAAGCCGACTTGGTCCATGAGCACCTTCAAATCCGCACTGCGTTGATCCGCAGACCACTCTGGATGAAGGCTTTTCATGCCCTCCTCCAAAATTTCTTGCACGCGCATTCTAGGGTTCAGAGAAGCAAAAGGATTTTGAAAGATGATTTGCATCTGCTTGCGAGAAGCCTGCAATGACTGGCCTGAAAGCGCAAACAAATCCTGACCTTGCAAAAACGCATGCCCAGTGATTTTGGTTTGCGGGGTGAGCAATTGCAACAAGGCCTTGCCGATGGTCGTTTTGCCACAACCAGATTCGCCAACCAGGGCCAAGGTTTGACCTTTGTGAATGTCAAAGCTGACGTTTTTCACCGCATCAAATGTTTTCCGACCACCTAACACCCCCCCACCCATTGAATAGGTCACAGACAAGTCTTTGACAGACAACAACAATGAATGGTCATGTGAAGTTTCTTGCGCACGCACAAGCAAGGGCGGCAAGCTCAACGACTGCAAGCTGGCATCGTGGACGCGCGCGCAACGAACGTTGTGAGTTTCAGACAGGGCTGTCATGCCAACGGGTTTGTCGTGACAAATGTCCGACTGGTAAGGGCAACGCGGTGCAAAGCGACAGGCTTTAAAAACTTGCGTCAAAGGCGGTACCGTACCGTGAATCGCCGCCAACTGACGGCCACGCAAATCTTCGCCAGGCAAAGCCTGCAGCAGCAGCTTGGCATAAGGATGCGAAGGCCGCACAAAGAAATCGGCGGCCGAAGCCACCTCCACGATTTGCCCGGCATACATCAACGCAACTTGATCAGCCATGCCGCTGACGACAGCCAAGTCATGGGTGATCAGCAACATGGCCATGCCACGCTCTTTCTGCAAACTTTTAAGCAAATCCAGAATTTGCGCTTGGATGGTGACATCCAAAGCGGTTGTCGGCTCATCGGCAATCAGTAAATCGGGTTCAGCGGCCAAGGCAATGGCAATCATCACACGTTGCAACTGACCACCCGACATTTCAAAGGGATAGCTGCCCATGCGGCGCGCTGGCTCGGGCAGGCCTACTTTTTGCAACCACTCGATGGCGCGTGCACGCGCGGCATCTGCTTGTAAATCGGTGTGCTGATGAATCACTTCCAAAATCTGATCACCCACGGTCATGACCGGATTGAGGCTGGTAGATGGCTCTTGAAAAATGATGGAAATGCGTCGACCTCGAATGGTGCGCATTTGGTTTTCACTTAACTGAAAAACATCCACATCTGACAAATTGACTTTGCCGTTTTGAATGACAGCGTTGTCTGGCAACAAACGAAGCAAAGACAAGGCCGTCATGGATTTGCCACAACCAGACTCGCCAACCAGTGCAAAAGTTTGTCCTTTTTGCAAGGTCAAATTGAGCGCGTCAACAGCCCTTGCCATGCCGACCTCTGTTTGCAGGTCAACCACCAAATTTTGAACATTCAATTGCGTACTCATACGGACACCTCTTGCGTTTGGGATGCCACGGGACTGGCACTGCGTAACCGCGTGCGAGGGTCAAAGGCATCTCGCACGGCATCGGCCAACAAATTGGCACTGAGCACTATCAGGAACATAAAGCCGAAGGCCGTGGCCAAGGTCCACCAAACCAAAGGCGTCGCAGCAAGTTCGGCGCGGGCTGTATTGATCATGACACCGAAACTTGCGGTTTTGGGATCCACGCCAACGCCCACATATGACAAAACCGCTTCGGCCAAAACAAAACTTGAGAACTGCATCACGGTATTGATCAAGACCAAATGCATCAGGTTGGGCACAATGTGACGCCATAAAACGCGCGGTGTCGACACACCAAAAGCACGTGCTGACTGAATGTATTCAAGCTCGCGTAACTTCAGTGTTTCGCCGCGAACCAAACGGCACAAACCGGTGAACGAAGTAATGCCAAGAATCAAACACAAAAAGAACAAGCGTGCATCTGCACGTTCCAGTGAAGTTTCAAACACACCTTGGTTTTTGTCGATGAAAACTTGCAACAACAACACCGAAGCAGCAATCAAGAGAACATCAGGAATGGACGCCAACAAGGTGTAGAGGTATTGAATGGCCTCGTCCACCCAGCCACGCAAATAGCCCGCGGTGACCCCTAAAAGCAATGCCAATGGCAATACCACCAAAGTGGTCAGGCCACCAATGACCAAGGCGGTTCGAACACTTTTCAATGCAAAAACCAACACGGAATTTCCTGTACGGTCGGTGCCGAACACATGGTAGCCCTGCGACAGCAACGCAACCCAAGTGATGCTCAAAACCATCACAGAGAATGTCAGCGCCATGGATCGCCAAGGCCACTCAGTGCGCCCAGTTTTGAAATTCAAAAATAGATCTCCGAAGGTTTGACCCGTTTTCGCCTTTGCCAGTGCAAAGCCAATCAACATTGTCAAAACAATGAAAGAAACGCCCAAACCCAGTGCGGCCCAAGTTTTCGAAGAGACATCGTCAGCCAGTTGCGTTGCAGGGTCTTTCAGATGGTGGCCACCAAAACGCAAGCGTGGATAGTCACGGACCGAGGCCCCATCCCGCTCAAACGTCTCTTTTCGAAACGCAACCGCTGACAGCGGCTCTGAGTAACTGCGTTCACGCGCAGTTGCCAAAGGCAGCAAGACTTGGTCCAAGACAGAGAGCGCTTCTGATGAGAATTGCGTGCGTGACTGGCCTGAAGCAACTGGCAATGCCTCGCGGTAATGCACGGAGTCGGCCAAAGCGACCAGCAAAAAGAACCCAAGCACCATGCTACTGACCATGGCCACTGGGCGGCGCATGGCCAAGCGCCAATTGGCCCTTAAATTGCGGTCAGAGCGAACACGCCACATGTACCAAAGTACAAACAACAAAATGGCGTAAACGAATATATCGGTAAGTAAAAAAACTGGTTGCATGATGCGCTTACTGCAAACGAATGCGAGGATCAGCCAATGTGTAGCTGATGTCGGTCAGAATCAAACCGACGATGTACAAAAACGAACCGATAAAAACCATGGCTCGCACAATGGCAAAGTCTTGACCGGCAATGGCTTCAATCAGATAGCTGCCAAGCCCTGGTATGGCAAAGAAGGATTCAGTAATCAAACTGCCCATGAACAACAAAGGGATGACTGCAACCGATGCACTCAAGATCGGAATCAATGCATTGCGTAATACATGGACAAGTAATACACGCGCTTCAGACAAGCCTTTTGAACGCGCAGTTCGCACGTAGTCTTTGCCAATCTCTTCCATGAACAAGGTGCGATTGAAACGCACCTCGCCACCCAATCGGGCCAAGATACCCACTGTGATGGGTAATACCAAGAAACGCCAAGCGTCTAAGCCAGGTGCAAAACCAGACACCGGCATCAACTGCAACACACGTGAAAACAAGAACTGTCCCATCACAATGAAAAACAGCGATGAAATCGACATGAACACCACGCACAGCACCGTGCCCCAGAAATCTAGATAAGTGGCCCGAAAGAAGGCCAAACCAAGGGCCAACACAATGGAGATGCCCAAACCAACCACAAAGGTGGGCAATGCCAAAGCAACCGAAGGTCCTGCTCTGCGAACAATTTCAGAAGCGATGTCGCGCCCACTGTCAGCCCGGCCAAAGTCAAACGCAAACATGCGCAATGAACTGTCTAAAAACAAAGTATTCGTCAATTGCGCCGTGCCTTGCGCTTTGTCATTGAAAAACAAAGGACGATCATAGCCACGCTCGGCCTTCCATTTTTCAATGGCGTCTGGTGTGACACGTTTGCCTCCCAATTGCATGCGCGCCATGTCATCGGGTGTGTTTACTTTGAAAAACAACACAAAAGTCAGCAAATTGATGCCAATCAAAATGGCCAAACCGTAGGCCAATTTACGCGTTAAAAACCTGAACATCACAGACTCCTTTGTGAATGTGCGGCGCCCTGGACTGCACGTTGTGATTGGCGTTTTCGCCAAGCCCGCCATGCGGGCCAAGCGGCGGCCAGTATCAACAAGGGCAGCGTCAACAAGGGCCACCAAATGGCCTGATTCCATTCCTTGATTTTGCTGGTTCGAAGCTGGGCATCCACTTTCAAATACGGCAAGCTGTCTCGAATAATGTTGGAGGGCTTGCCATTGCCAACCCATTGGTGATAAGCACCGCCAAACTCTTCAGACCAGCCATACAACATGGGCATTTCGTCTTGCATGATTTCAATCATGCGGGCAATCATGGCTGCGCGATCTGGCGTGTCGTCCAAATCCTTCATGCGATCAAAAAGTTGATCGAACTCAGGGTGCGCAAAGTTGCTTGAATTTTCACCGTCAAACTTGGCCTTTGAATTGGGGCCGTAAAGCAGAAATAGGAAGTTTTCGGGATCTGGATAATCCGCCAGCCAGCCCCAGAAGAAGAATTGCGCAGAACCCTTGCGCATCTTGTCTTGGAAACGGTTGTAGTCCGTATTGCGAATTTCAATTTGGATGTTTAATTTGGCAAACTGCTTGGAAACCCAGTCCAGTCGGGCTTTGTAGCCCGGGCCCACACCCTGCGTGTCGTAATTCAAAACCAAGGGCTGCCCTGTTTTGGCATCTCTGCCATCGGGATAGCCGGCTTCGGCCAGCAGTTTTTTGGCTACGTCGATGGACTTGCGTTTGTATTTTCCATCTGCGGCCAGGTCATAAACAACGGGATTCGGCTTGGATAAATTGTTGCCGAACAAGCCGGGCACCACAACGCTGTGATTGACTTGTGCGCGGTCGTCTTCAAAAATAGACACATACTCTTCAAAGTCAAACGCGATGGCCAAGGCTTGCCGCAACTTTTTATTGCGCACTCTTTCCTCGGGTGTTTTACCAAGACCCACGACAGGGTCTAACCAATTAAAACCAAAATGCCAAAAGCCCACTTGAATGGTGCTTGGCAATTGAATCTTCCTTTCAAGCAATTCTTTCGCGCGCCCTGTACCGTCCTGGATTGAAACTTGATAGCCGATGCCCGGTTCGCCTCGCTCCAGCTGAGGTATGTCGTAGTAGCCCTGGATGAACTTGGTCGCGACAGAAGTACCCTCTTTTTCAATCACAGATACCACTTTGTCCACGAAAGGTGTTTTAAGTCCACAGTCTTTCAGCAGGCCTTTTTCTTTGTCCCCTACCTCCCCCTCACAGGGGTAAGGTACGCCGCGATAGTTGGGATTACGAACCAGCTCCATGCGTGCGTTGGGGATGTACTCGGTCAACATGTAGGGGCCGGTTCCAACGGGCCAAGTGTCGGGGTTCAAATTGCGGCGCGACATTCCAGCTTGCGCATAAAAAGCATCCACTTCCCATGGAATGGGGGCAAAAAACGTCATGGCCAGCCAGTATTTGAACTGGGGATACTTGCCCACAACGCGGATTTTCAAGGTGTGCGAATTGACGATTTCCACCCCTGGCAATGCATGCTCTCTGAAATCAAGCCATGGCAAGTGACCAAAGGGGCCAACTTCTCGAGCTGATTTGCCTTCTTTGATTTTTTCGTTAAACGCCTTGATGTCTTTGCCATACTGAGCCAAGCCCACGATTTTTTCGGACAAAAATCCAAACGAGGGCGATTTGATGCGTGGCGTGGCCAAGCGCTTGATGGCGTAGGCGTAGTCCTCCGCCAACAACTCACGAGTTCCCATATGCTCAAAGTCGTAAGGCCTGCGTTTACCGTCGAGATCTGACTCTTTCAGAGAAAGATACCGGTATTGGCCATCTTGCGTTTTGGCAAAGGCAGGATGAGGCTGATATTGGATACCCTGCTCAATTTTCAGTTCAAACACACTTTCTGCAATTTGATCTGCGGGTGTTGAAAGCGGCACCTCACGGCCATCTTTGCCAATGAATTTCACGCTGGGCAGCTCCGTCAATGTACGGGGCTCTAACTCGTAGGGACGCTTCAAATAATGGTATTTGAGTGGCGGCTCGTATACAGCATAAGTCCAAGGTGTTTCGTTGTTACTGTAAGACGATGTCGAGTCCAAATGTTTGGGTGATTCTTGGTAAGAACTGAAAAGAACGTTCTCAGCCAGCATGGCCTTTGGCACCGGTTCATTGGAGACGCCACCGCATGCATTGAGCAAAAAAATGAGCCCGAAAATTGCAGAGAAACGCTGTAAACGTTGAGTTGAACTGAGCATGATTGTGTATTTCAAGAGATGCTGTACTTTATATCAAGCAGGTGTGAGTTGGTGAAGTGCAGGCATGCAAAAAAAACGCCTCGTTGAGGAGGCGTTTTTGAGGCCGGTCCGGACAGGTCAGGTCAGTTAAAACTGTACTTTGCAGTTAAGCGTGTATAGCGGCCTGTGTTGTTGTACAAGCCTGAGTTGTAGCCCTGTTGAACGGTTGTACTGGTGTTGGAACCTGGGTAGTAAGGTGCTGCTTTGTCAAACACGTTGGCAATGTTCACACCCAATTGAAGGTTCTTGATGCCGTTGTACATGTAGCCCACATCAAATGTCTTCCATGAAGGAACTTTGCAATCTGGGTAATAGGTGCTGTACAAAGGCACGCCCCCCAAGGACGTGGCTGTTTTGGGTTGGCCTGAACCATAGTGGCAATAGGCAACAGGATACTCGGTTGCACCATCAAATCGACGCATCATCGAGATGGCGGTGGTCATCTTCATAGAGGCCAAGAAGATGTGTGAGCCTTGCTCCAATGCGGTCGACAGCGTGAACCGATTGCGCGGAATAGCGCCCACCGATGTCGCCCAGTCGTTCAAACCACCATAGGTACCGACGGCATTGCGCATGAAGTCGCCAGGCGCCTCTGCGCGCAAGTAGGACATCAAGTGCGTCATCTTGAAAGATGAGGTCAAACGGCCATACGCGCCAAAATTGTTTCGCGACTTCAACTCAAGGTCAATGCCGGTAATTTCAGTTGCGCCTTGGTTGACCCACGGCGTTTTGACAGCAATCAGAGGGCCAGTTCCTGGAATGGGATTGCCATTGGCATCTTTCAACTGGTTCAACGGGTTGGTATCACGTGTGATGGCATCCGCTGGAAAGCGATCAGGGTGCTCCAACAAGTAGGTTGCACTGCCCAAAGCCACTTCATTTTCTTGGCGAACCTTATAGGTATCGATCAGAACATCAATGTCCTTGGTGGGTGAGTAAATCATGCCAATAGAAAAGCCCTTGGATTTTTCTGGCTTGAGTTCAGGGTTAGATCCACCAACACCCGAAACGCTTTTGGAACAATCCGTTTGATCGGCACCTGCGACTGGTGTCACACCATCTGGGCAGCGAATTGGATCAACGGTGCCGTTCAGGAAAAATTGTGCGCCGCCAGATGCCACTTGAGAAAGTGCTGGTGCGCGGAAGCCTTCGGAGTATGTGCCTCTGAATGCCAAACCTTGTTGGGCTGTCCACTTGGCACCAACTTTGGGCACGAAGTTGGTTTTGAAACTTGGGTACTTGTCCAAGCGGCCTGCAAAATCCATTTCAAAGGTTTTGTTAAATGGTGTGCGTACTTCAAAGAAAGAAGAAACAACATCACGTTTACTTTGAATCGCCGTGGTCGACAACCCCAAAATATCGCCACGGGCATTGGCTGGATCGGGATCAATGGTCAAGCGTTCCTGGCGTGCTTCGACACCCGCCGCAAAACCTATTTTCCCACCAGCCAACTGTCCCAACTCTGTGGAAGCCTTGGCGTCCCACTGCACAATTTCTGCAATGCCAACGTTTGTCAAATCCTTGGTGATGGTGGGGTCGGCAGCAAGGGATGCCAGTGACCGATTTTCAGTTGTCAACTTGCGCAAGGTGGGCAAGTACAAAAAGCCATACGCTGTTTCTTCACGGCGCGACTGATTCCACAGCACGGCACTTTCCCAATCCCAAGCACCTTGAACGCCCTTCAGACCCGCCACGGCGCGGGCATTTTGGTTGAGCAAATCGGTGCCAGTTTTTAAGTTTTCAAAACGGTATGCAACTGCCGTTCGCGCATCCTTGAACGGATTGTCTGGGTGGCCAATTGGCAAAATGGCTTGGAACGGTTCAGCAATGCCGCCTACCAAAAAGTTGGTGGTGGGTGAGGTGCCGCTGATGGTGCGCGCAGGTGCGCGGTAAGTTCGCTTGGTGTCGTTGAAAGCAAACTCCCCAAATGCAGAGAGATTTTCGTTGATGCGAAATTTGCCGATGCCCAACAGGCTAAAGTCTTCGCCGGCAGTCTGAACATCGGTGCTTGCATCGCCGTCGTAGTTACAGAAAGTTCGACCCGACAAGAAACTGGAGGCGGAAATGCCATAGGCAGATCCTCCCACCAATTGCTTGGCGGGATCACACTTGGCATTGTTCAAAATATTGGGCGATGTGGCCGTGCCGGAAGTGAAAAAGGATTTTGAGTTCAGTGCCCGCTCTTTGAAGAAAAATGCTTGGTCACTGACGTAGCTGTAATAGGGAATCAAGCGGTTGTTCATCGCCGCGTATTCCGCAGCACGGATATCAAACGAGCCATCGCGAACAGTAGTTTTGTTTTGAGTCGACACATCAAAAGACAACATCAAGCTTTTGCCATCGGCTTTGTAGTCGCCCACACCCTAGGTGCCATTGACGTTACGACGTCCAAACTCTTGGTTGTCATTGGCGCCGATGCTTGTTGAGACCTCGCCCCCCACAAATCCAGTTTTGGTGATGAAGTTAATCACGCCGGCCATGGCATCTGAACCATAGACTGCAGAGGCGCCGTCTTTGAAAATTTCGATGCGTTCAATGGCAGAAATTGGAATGCTGTTCAAGTCGTACAAAGTCGACTGCCCATTGTTGGGGTTGGCATACGCAGACGGCGTCATGCGCCGTCCATTCAACAAAATAAGGGTTGAGGTGGAACCCAATGCCCGAAGCGATGCGGTGGCCACACCACGAGAAAAACCATTTTGATCGGGTGTGTCGTTGTAGCCTCCAACCCCCATAGAGGGCACAGCTTTCAACAGTTGCAAGGCATTGCTCGCACCCGATTGTTGAATTTCTTGTGCCGTGATGGTTTGGATCGGCGACGTACCCTCTTTGTCGGCACGTTTCAAGTTTGACCCAGTGATGGTGACTTCTGCAAGGCCGGTCGGTTGTGCAACAACCACGGGGGCCACACTGCTGGACAGCAGGGCCATGATGGCCAGGCTAATTTTGGAGTGCTTCAACATCAAGCGACCTTTCGTTGATCAAATTTGTTAGATTTAACGTTTTAATCTATAAAGTGATCGAAAGTACTTAGGATTAATGCTGAGGCGCAGACCGACAAGCCGAAAAAAGACTGTTTAGGTATTCAAATTTTCCGTAAATAGATACAAAGAGATGCGTTAAATTCCGTCAGGGCTCAGTGCGGAGGCACTGCACGCTCAGTCCTTGTTGCGAACAACCAACAGCGTGGAGGAACCAGGCCCAGAGGACGGCGTGTCAAAATGCGATATCGATAACTTAAGAATTCTCAAAATGAGCTTTTTAGCTGGCAAAAAAATATTGATCACTGGCGTGCTGTCCAATCGTTCCATTGCCTACGGCATTGCCAAAGCATGTCATCAGCAAGGCGCAGAACTGGCCTTCAGCTATGTGGGTGAACGTTTCAAAGACCGCATTACAGAGTTTGCGGCAGATTTCGATTCCAAACTTATTTTCGATTGCGACGTGGGAGACGATGCCCAAATTGACAAGCTCTTCAAAGACCTGTCTGTGCATTGGCCTCAATTTGATGGCTTTGTACACAGCATTGGCTACGCGCCTCGCGAAGCCATTGCCGGCGACTTCATTGAAGGCCTCAGCCGGGAGGGTTTTAAAATTGCACACGACATCAGCGCCTACTCGTTTCCCGCCATGGCCAAGGCCGCCTTGCCTTACTTGCGTGAAGATTCAGCACTTTTAACCTTGACCTATTTGGGCGCACTCAAAGTTGTCCCCAACTACAACACCATGGGCTTGGCAAAGGCTTCGTTGGAGGCCTCGGTCCGGTATTTGGCAGACTCTCTTGGTCCCAAGAAAATTCGCGTCAACGGCATCAGCGCTGGCCCGATCAAAACCTTAGCGGCAAGCGGCATCAAAGACTTTGGCAAGATCCTCAGTGCAGTCGCTGCGGCATCCCCCATTCGCCGAAACGTCACAATCGAGGATGTGGGAAATACCGCGGCCTTTTTAATGAGTCCACTGTCAGCAGGAATTTCGGCAGAAATCGTCTATGTCGATGGCGGCTTCAGCCATGTGATGGGAGGCATCGGCGAAGCTTGATGCAGAGGGGCCATTTCATCACCTCAAAAACAACGCCTTCAGGCGTTGTTTTTTTTTAACACTGCTCAAAATCACAATAGCATTTTTCACGAAATTGTCAGATATTAGTGGAATGAGTAACTGAAATGTAACTTTTGGTCTTTTCCGCACCAAACACAAGTGTTTGGACTTTGGGAAAAAGGCCAATTTTCATTGCTAGCTCATATTCAATTAGTTACAAAAGGATTAAAAAATGCCTCGATTCAAAATCAGCACCCTGAACCGCCACCTGTGGCTGGCTTTCGGTGGCACTGCTTTGACAATGGCGAGCCTGCAAGTTGCACAAGCTCAACAAGTCGATACCGTGACCATCACCGGCTCTTCCATCAAGCGTTCGATTGAAAACCAAAGCGCCCTGCCCGTTTCGATTTACTCTGCAGAAGAGTTGAAATCTGTTGGCGTGACGTCAACAGAAGAAATCGTGCAACGCATTACAGCCAGCCAATCCAGCACGGGTGGCAGCCAAAGCATTGGTTCTGGTACTGGCGGCGGTTCTTACGCCAGCCTGCGCGGCTTGGGTTCTAACAAAACTTTGATTTTGTTGAACGGTCGACGTTTGGCCTTCTTCGGCATTGGCGCTAGCGCTGTTGACTTGAACGCGATTCCTTTTGCGGCCCTTGATCGCATCGAAGTATTGCGTGACGGTGCATCGGCCATTTACGGTACTGACGCTGTTGGCGGCGTGATCAACTTCATTACCAAGCGTGACTACCAAGGCGTTGACATCGCAGTTGACAACACCTTCCCCTCCACTTCTGGTGGCCAGATCAAGCGCTTCACCTTCTCCGGTGGCCAAGGCTCTTTGTCTAAAGACGGTTACAACTTGTGGTTCTCTTTGGACAACAAAACACAAGCTTCTGCCAAAGCCACGGACCGTGCTTTTGGTGCAACCGGTGTGATTCCTGCCAACGGTTTGAACAAAACTTCTGGCACCACATTCCCTGCCAACTTCAACTACTACAACACAGCTGGCGCCATCAAATCTGGCAACATCACAACGCCAAATTGCGCGCCTCCTGGCTCTTTGTACCAAGGCGGCACAACTTGCCGTTATGACTACACCTCTGCCATTGACATCATTCCTGAAACAGAGAACCTGAACATCAACGCCAAGGGCTCGTTCCGTTTGAGCGATAGCCGTTTGTTGACCGTTGAAGCGGTTCACTCTGAGAACACCAACATTGCACGCGTGGCACCGGACCCTGTGACAGGCATGTCCATGCCAACCACAAGCCCTTACTACCCATCGACCATGGCTGGTTTGGACACAAGCAAAAGCTTGCTGGGCATTGGCTGGCGCATGGTGCCAGCTGGCCGTCGCGAAAACACATCCAACTCCACAGCCAACCGCGTTGTGGTTGACTTGGCAGGTGTTGAAGGCGCATGGGACTACAAAACTGGTTTCTACTCAGCTTCCAGCACCGTGTCTGACGGCCCCACCAATGGCTACGTGAGCAAAGCCAAAATTCAAGCTGGCGTAACCAGTGGCTTGCTGAACCCCTTTGGCGCCAACACACAAGCCGGTTTGGACTACATCGATGCAGCCAAGGCACGCGGCACATTCTCCACAGGCCGTGGCACAGCAACTGGCGTTGACGCACGCTTCAACCGCGACTGGTTCAAGATGGACGGCGGCAACGCGGCCATTTCTTTGGGCGCAGAAGCTCGTCGTGAAGGTTACTCAACCAACACCGACGATGACTTGGTCAACAACGTGCCATCAGCTGGCCGCAGCCCCTACCACGTCAACGATGCGTCACGCACTGTGACTGCTGTGGTTGCCGAGGCATTGTTCCCAGTGTCCAAGCAATTGGAATTGCAAGCCGCCCTGCGTGCTGACAATTACAGTGACTTTGGCAGCAGCGTGAATCCTAAAGTTGGCTTCCGTTACACCGTGTCCCCCACTGCTGTGATCCGTGGTTCAGCCAATACCGGCTTCCGTGCACCTTCCTTAGATGACGTGTTTGGCCCTCAGTCACGCACCTTCTCTAGCAACGCATACGATGATCCCATCTTGTGCCCAGGCGGCAATGCAACAGCGGCAGGCATCACATCACGTGATTGCGGTCAGCAAACGCAAGCTTTGAACGGTGGTAACCCAGACGTTCAACCTGAGAAGTCAAAAGCATTCAGCATCGGTACGGCCTTCCAGCCAGCCAAAAACTTGCTGATGACTGTTGACTATTGGAACGTGCGCGTGAACAGCCAAATTGGTTCGTTCCCAGAGCAAACCATTTTTGACGATCCTGCAAAATACGCTAGCAAAATTGTTCGTTGCAACACGATCAGTGCTGCCGAAGCCGCTAATTGGGAGCGTTGCCAGGTGGTTGCAGGCTCTAACGCCATTGCCTACATCAAAACATTGACCGACAACTTGGGCAATGTGAAGACCAACGGCTTGGATTTCAGCGCTGCTTATTCCACAGTCATTGCTGGCATGAAGACCAACTTCAACTATGACGGTACGTTTGTCAACAGCTACAAATACCAACGTGAAATCAATGGCGAGTACATTGAAAACGTCGGCAAGTACAAAGACTCCAGCCCCATCTTCCGTTGGAAGCACAACCTGTCTACCACTATGGCGCAAGGTAACTACCGTTACAGCGCTGGCGTGCGTTACATGTCTGGTTACACCGATGAAAACGCTGACCCTGATTACATCAATGAAGTTAAAGCTTACACATTGGTCGATTTGGGCGTGAGCTACACAGGCATCAAAAACCTGACATTGGGCGCCGTGTTGCGTAACGTGTTCGATGCGAAGCCACCATTCTCCAACCAAGGTGCTACGTTCCAACAAGGTTACGATCCACGTTACACAGACCCCCTGGGCCGTGCAGTGGCTTTGAAAGCGAACTACAAGTTCTAATCACACACAATCCGGACAGTGTGTCTGGGTTGGATATCAAAAAACCGCTCCTAGGAGCGGTTTTTTTTGGCGCATGCAATGGCTTTAAGTCTTGTCTGTTTCACGCACCAAGTATGAATAAATGACAGGTACCACCACCAATGTTAAAAAGGTGGAAGTCAGAACACCGCCAATGATGGCGCGTCCCATACCGGCCTGTAACTCGCCCCCCTCGTTCAGCGCCAAGGCCAAAGGCAGCATGCCAAAAATCATGGCAAAGGTGGTCATCATGATGGGCCGCATGCGCACTTGTCCGGCCGCTAGCAATGCCGCTTTGACATCCATGCCACGTTTGCGGGATTCATTGGCAAAGTCAATCAGCAAAATGGCGTTTTTGGTCACCAAGCCCATGAGCATCACCATGCCAATCATGGAAAACAAGTTCAAAGTGGTGTGGGTTAGCCACAATGTGAACATCACCCCAATCAGCGCTAACGGCAACGATGCCATGATGGCGATGGGCTGCTTGAAACTGTTGAACTGACTGGCCAAGACGATGTAGATGAACAACACAGCCATCAGCATGGCACTCAAAATGGCAGCGAAGGCATCTTGTTGATCTTTTGTAGATCCCTGCAAGTCAAAATAGATGCCTTCAGGCGGCGTAGTTGCTTTCATCATGGCTTGAACATCTGCGCCAACATCACCAGCAGGCCGACCTTGCACGCTGGCAAAGATGGCTTCGCGTCGCATGAGGTTTTGACGTCGAATCACCTCCGGGTTGGCGGTAGGTTCTATGCGCGCCACACGAGACAACTCGATGGCTTGACCATCCTTGGCATAGGCAACCGGCAATTTGTTCATTT
Organism: Limnohabitans sp.; assembly: GCA_030158125.1. Classification (GTDB taxonomy): domain Bacteria; phylum Pseudomonadota; class Gammaproteobacteria; order Burkholderiales; family Burkholderiaceae_C; genus Limnohabitans_A. Next base: position 91,769 of record JAOATL010000002.1, read on the forward strand.
GCACCAAATGCTGCCGATCAAGTTCTGGCAAGCGCAAGACCACTTGAACTTGTTCACCATCGCCAGCCAGCCAGGTGGTGGCCACTTCCCCATTGAGATACGCTCGGAGGGTTTGTGCAACTTGAGATGCATTCAATCCCAACTCCCGTACCGCCAGCGGATCGAGCTTGACGCTGTAGGCCGTCAGGCCAGGTTTGACTGACAAATCCACGTCGACGATGCCTGGGATGGTTTTGATTTTTTCTGAAAAATCTTTGCTAAATTGAGACAGGCGGTCTGAATCATTGCCCAGAACTGCAATGTAAATTGGACGGTCCAGACCAATGGCCACTTCAATGCCAGAAATTGGTTGCGTTAATTTTCGCAGAGACGCTTCAATTTGCTTTTGAGTTCGCTGGCGCTCGGATTTTGGTTTCAAAACGATGTTCAACGCAGCCTGATTACGACCCACTAAAAAACCAGCATCACTGCCACCGATGACGGTGACCAGCGTACTTACTTCTGGCACAGTGCGGATGGCTGCCTCAACTTGCGCGAGTTTCTCGCTGCTTCTTTGCAAGCTAGACCCTACTGGCAAACGCATGGTGATTTGAATCAAGCCTCGGTCCGTTTGAGGGATGAACTCAGTGCCCACAATGCCCGCCAAGAAAAAAGCCAAGACCAAACTGAGCACGGCCCCAGTCAATACAATGGCGCGGTGTGAGAGGCGAATCCAAGGTCCGATGGACCACTTGGCCTCGTTAAAAATCCAATGAATCAGGGCGTCGTAGCCAGAATGGCACTTCAGCATGAAACGGTCTACCTGCGCAATGAAAAAACCAAGAACAGGGACTCGGTTTAAATTGGCATGAGCCGGCTCAGGCCAGACGCTAGACAGCATCGGGTCCAACGTAAAACTGACCAGCAAAGAAATCATCACGGCCACCACCACGGTGATGCCAAAAGGGAAAAACAAGCGCCCCGTGATGCCATCCATGAATGCCATGGGCACGAAAACGGCGCAAATTGCAAAGGTGGTGGCCAAAACGGCCAATCCAATCTCTTGTGTTCCTTCAAGGGCTGCCTGTACATGTGATTTGCCCATGGCCAAATGTCGCACAATGTTTTCGCGAACCACAATGGCATCGTCAACCAGCAGACCGATGCACAAAGACAAGGCCATCATGGTCATGAAGTTCAATGTAAAACCAAATGCCTGAATGGCAATGAAGCTGGAAATGACAGAAATAGGCAATGTCAAACCCGTGATCACGGTGCTGCGCCACGATTTTAAAAACAACAGCACAATGACGACAGTCAACAATGCACCCTCAAGTAAAGTGCGTTGCACGCCCTGCAATGAATCTTTAACCCAATCACTGTTCAAGTTGATGGTGCGCAATTCAACATCAGCGGGTATTTGAGTTTTGAGTTCTAGCAGCGCTTCTTTAATCCCCTCACCTGTTGACACAATGTTGGCATCTTGCTGCTTGAATACTTCAATGCTGATGGCACGCTGTTCATTGATGCGCGCTAAAGACTCGAGTTCTTTTTCACGCAAATACAAATTGCCGAGATCGGCAACTGTGACAGGCAGGCCGTTGTGCTGATGAACCACCACGCCATTGAGGTCCAAATAATTTTTGGCCCGACCATCCATGCGAAAAATACCATCTTGGGTAGCATTCGAGATCAGGCCAATGGGTGCATCCTGGTTTTGCGTCTTCAAGGCAGCGCTGATCTCGCCGGGCAAAACAGCGTTGGCCCTTAGTTTTTGTTGATCCAGATCCACGCGAATTTCACGCGTCGCATTGCCAGATATTTTGATAAAAGCAACGCCATCAATTCGCTGCAAACGCCGCACGACTTGGAGTTCTGCCAACATTGACACGTCACGATGGGTTTTGGTGTTGGACAAAATACCAATCACTGCAACAGGTTCAGAAGCTTCGTTGTTGACGCGCAGCACCAAGGGTGTCTTGGCATCTTTGGGAAATACGGCTTGGACCGCTGCCATTTTGTCGCGCACGTCTTGCATGCTTCGCGCCATGTCCGCATTCAAATTGAACTCTACGCTGGTTTGGCTGCGCCCTTCGAAGGAACGAGAAGTGATTCGTTTCACACCCGAAATACCGTTCAAAGCTTCTTCAATTTTTTTGGTAATTTCTTCCTCAACCGATTGAGGCGATGCGCCAGGGTACAGAACATCCACATAAGCCACAGGCAGGTTCAGATCCGGCAGCTGTTCAACGCCCAATTTGACATAAGAGACAACACCCAAGACACACAAGGCCAACATCACCATGACCGCAAAAACCGGCCTTGCAATCGAAACGCGCGTAACCCACATCAGGGCTTGACCTCAACCCGGAGACCTTCTTTCAAGCCCTCAAAACGCAGCGCCAACACCGTGTCAGAAGCTTTGATGCCATCCAAAATATAAACATGTGAACCGGCGGCGTCTTTCAGGCCTAGGGAGACCGTTTGGCGTTTCAAAATACCGTCATGAATGACCCAAACAATGCTTTTACCGCCCTCTTCCTGAACTGCAGCAACTGGCAGCGTCAGCCCTTCTTGGGCAAGTGCATAGACATGATGCGCCAAGCCCATGAGTCCTGGTCGGATTGATGACGTGGTGACAGGCTCAGCCAATGAAACATACACAGGCAATGCACGAGTGCCCAAATCGTTACCGGGCCCAATGCGATCAATGCGCCCTTGAACAGGTGTTGCAACGGCTTCAAACTGAATCTGTACCTGAAGACCCGGCTTTAAAAATTGACCTGCCGCTGAATCGACCATGGTCTTGAATTCGAGTCGCCGAGGATTGACCAAATGAAACACTTCTTGATCAATGGAGAGCTTTTCCCCTAATGTCACCATGCGGCGTGCCACCACACCATCAAAGGGGGCCGTGATGGCGGCATCGGCCAACTGCTTTGAGTGAGCCAACTGGGCAGTTTCGGCCGCTTTGAGTTGAGCCAATTGACTGGCCAAATTGGCTTGAGAGGCGGCCAAGGCCGTCTCGGAGATAAAGCTTTGCCGCACCAAATCTTCATTGGCTTTGTGCTGAACCAAACTCAATTGATGATTACGCTGTGCGGCCACAACCGCCGCTTGGCGCTCATCTGTGCGAGAGATTAAATCGCGCACATCCAATTCCGCAAGGACTTGTCCTTTTTGAACAAGCTGTCCCTCTGCAACATTCAAGCGCATCAACGCACCTGCCACTTTGCTGCGAACCGTTGCAAGCTCGGTTGCAATCAGTACACCAGACATGTCAACTTGCCCTGACAGCGCTTTCAATTGAGGGCGCGTGACCTCATTCGCTTGAAAGACTTTGACAATGACCTCTGCTTGCTGCGGTGCTTTATCACGATGTTTCAAAGCATAGAAAGCGCCACCGCCAATGACCAGCACAAGAGTTAAAAGCATCCAATGAGATGCGCGCGATGTGAAGTTCATGCCTTAGGTGCAGTTCAGTCTACGCGCACACAATCAGCGTAATAACGCTTCACACCATCTGCACCTTTTTCCTCCACCAAACCATGAATGTCAGTTTCAAAGCCAGGGCATTGCAAATTGAATTCTCGTGAAAACTTCAAGTAGTCAACGATCTTCTTGTTAAAGACTTCGCCGGGCACCAGCAGCGGAATGCCTGGTGGGTAAGGCGTCACCAAACCGACCGTGATGCGGCCTTCAATTTCATCGATCGAAACGCGTTCTGTTTTGCGACGGGCAATTTGCGCGTAGGCATCGGCTGGCGTCATGGCTGGCGTGAGGTCTGACAAATACATTTCAGTCGTCAAACGCGCCACATCGTATTTTGCATAGAGCGCATGAATGTGCTGACACAAGTCACGCAAGCCCATGCGTTCATACTTAGGTTGTTTTTGACAGAACTCGGGCATGATGCGCCACATCGGTTGATTGCGGTCGTAATCGTCTTTGAACTGCTGTAAAGCGGTCAACAACGAATTCCATCGACCTTTGGTAATGCCGATGGTGAACATGATGAAGAAGCTGTAAAGCCCCGTCTTCTCAACAACAACACCGTGCTCCGTCAAGAACTTGGTCAGCACGGAGGCTGGGATGCCGGTTTTGTCAAACTTGCCATCCAAATTCAAGCCCGGGGTGACGATGGTTGCCTTGATAGGATCAAGCATGTTGAAGCCGTCGGCCATTTGGCCGAAACCGTGCCACTTGCTGCCCTTTTTGCGGGAATCGCTGCGGATGATCCAGTCCTCTGCACGGCCGATGCCTTCATCAACCAAATTCTCTGGCCCCCAAACCTTGAACCACCAGTCTTTGCCGTATTCATCGTCTACCTTGCGCATGGCGCGGCGGAAGTCCAAGGCTTCGGCAATGCTTTCTTCGACCAATGCGGTACCACCCGGCGGCTCCATCATGGCGGCAGCAACGTCGCAACTTGCAATGATGCTGTACTGGGGGCTGGTGCTGGTGTGCATCAAGTACGCTTCATTGAACAAGTGTCTGTCCAGCTTGGTGTTTTGTGAATCTTGAATCAACACATGGCTGGCTTGGCTGATGCCGGCCAACAATTTGTGAATGGACTGCGTGGCGTAAACCACTGAGTTTTTAGGTCTTGCGCGCTTCTTGCCCATGGCGTGGTAAGTGCCATAAAAGGGATGAAATGCCGCGTGAGGAAGCCAAGCCTCATCGAAGTGCAAGTTTTCAACATACCCGTCCAACATGCCCTTGATGGTTTCTGTGTTGTACAACACACCATCGTAAGTTGACTGCGTCAAAGTCATGACTCGCGGCTTGACCTTCTTCGCATCAACGCCTTTGAGCAAGGGATTGGCCTTGATCTTTGCTTGAATGTTGGCCACTTCAAACTCACTCTGGGGAATGGGGCCAATGATGCCGTAGTGATTGCGTGTCGGTTTCAAGAAAACAGGAATAGCGCCTGTCATGATGATGGCGTGCAAGATGGACTTGTGGCAATTGCGATCGACCACCACCACATCACCTGGCGCCACTGTATGGTGCCAAACCATTTTGTTGGAGGTGCTGGTGCCATTGGTCACAAAGAAACAATGGTCGGCATTGAAAATGCGCGCAGCATTGCGCTCGCTCTCACCAATGGCACCATTGTGATCAAGCAATTGACCCAATTCTTCTACCGCATTGCAGACGTCTGCGCGCAGCATGTTTTCACCATAAAACTGGTGGTACATCTGTCCCACAGGACTCTTGAGAAAGGCAACGCCACCCGAGTGGCCAGGGCAATGCCATGAGTAAGAGCCATCTTCGGCGTAGTCCAGCAAAGCTTTGAAAAAAGGCGGCTGAACACCTTCTAAATAACTTTTGGCCTCGCGAATGATGTGGCGCGATACAAACTCGGGGGTGTCTTCAAACATGTGAATGAAACCATGCAGTTCGCGCAAGATGTCGTTTGGAATATGGCGAGACGTTTTGGTTTCGCCATAAATGTAAATTGGCACATCTGCATTTTTACGGCGAACTTCTTCAATGAACGCGCGCAAACTCAACACAGCCGGATCAAGGTCCGGCCCAGGTGTGAACTCTTCATCGTCAATCGACAAAATGAAGGCACTGGCACGAGATTGCTGCTGCGCAAACTGCGACAAGTCACCATAACTGGTAACGCCTAAAACTTCAAAACCTTCGGTCTCAATGGCTTGCGCCAAGGCACGGATACCCAAACCTGAGGTGTTCTCAGAACGGTAGTCTTCGTCGATGATGACAATCGGAAAACGGAATTTCATAGGGGACCTGCCTTGGGTCAAAAAAATGGACAACAGGGGCAAAGTGTAATGAATATTCAGCCCATGAGAAGTCAATCCGATGAAGAATCTGCGTCTAAACTGCTATACTTGCGGGCTTCGGAGCGGTGGATGAGTGGTTTAAGTCGCACGCCTGGAAAGCGTGTGTGGGTT
>JAOATL010000003.1 GCA_030158125.1 Limnohabitans sp.
CTTGAGTCGATTTCTTCTTTAGTATGGGCTTGCATGCTACGGGCTCCGTTAGTTCCATGAAGCCGCATGTTTGCTTCGATCCCGAGGAGCTATCAAGTCGATCTGAAAAATTCATACCGATTGGCTGCGCGTTTTTCTCAGCGGGGTGGGTTAGTGCATGCACGAGCAAGCATTTACTTGTGGCGATGTTTCGGATTTCCAATCCATAGTTCATGTGCCGGGGAACCTCTTTGGTCATGAAAGAAGTGTTTGTGGAGAAATTTAAGGGGCGGCTTTAGGCTGCTAGCGGCCGCTCGGCCTACACCTAGGTAAACGTCCGCTCTCGACCCAAAGCGGGAATCCATAGCCTCAGATTCATTGCCCGAAAGCCGACATTCACAGGGTGGACATCCGGACTTCAAAGCACAGTGCTACTGAAAACAGGGGGACGTCGGGAGTATCCGAAGTGCTATCAAAGGCTCGCTGTTTCCCAGGATTCAATGCTTCCTGTCAACCAGCAAAGGGGCATCAATAGGCATATCCTCATGAGTTGACCACTCGATGGAGTCGAGCTTAAGGCGAGTTAGTTGCCTGAATACTTCCATCAATCTATTTTGTGTGTCTTCCTTTGAAGATCCCGGCGTCAGTACCGCACGCAAGGTTGCGGTTTCCCGATGCGGATTTTTTCGAGCGATGACCTGGGCACGTTCGATAGCAGGCGTTCGGATGATTAGCTCCTCCACGTTACGCGGATAGATGAAGATTTCACGCACTTTAACGCCTTGACCCACTCGGCCTTGCAACAAGCTGATGCGTTCGACGAGACCATCCGGTGAATGGCTCAGCGCTTGCGCCACATCGCCTGTACCAAAGCGGACCAAGGGCCAGCCGCGGTCCAGCGTAGTGACCACTATCTGACCGGGTTCGCCCAAGGGAAGGGGGGCACCAGTGCGCGGGTCGCAGATCTGGACAAGCCGGTCAGGCTGAACCGTGTACCCCTCTTGTCCTGCTTCCTCGTACGCAATCAGCCCGAAGTCGCCGGTGGCATAGGCCGAGAATGTGCGGATGGCGTATTTCTGTTCCAGCGCGCGGCGCTTGCCCATCCAGTCGCCCAGTTCGCCGCCCAGCATGGCCGAGCGGACCTTCCATTGCGAAGGCAGGTCATACCCCATGCGCTCCAGCGTTTCGACCAAGGTCACGAAGAACGATGTGGAGGCGCAAATGCAGGTGATGCCCAGCTCGATGATGAGCTGCGCTTGTTGCTCGACGCCGCCAGGGCCGCAGGGGATGAGCGTGGCCCCGGTGGCGGCAATCCCTTCGTCCAGCAGAAGACCCGCTGGCACCAAGTGGTAGGACCAGGTGTTGAGCACACGGTCGCCCGGGCCGATGCCCGCCTGCTGGAAAACGTGGGAGAAGCCGTGGCCGGTGCGGTCGTCAAACAACTGCGGCTCGTAGACAGGGCCTGGTGAGACAAATATACGGCGGATGGAAGCGTCGTCGGCGGCCAAAAAACCGCCGAAGGGTGGCGACAGGCGTTGCTTTTCCAGCAAGGAATCCTTGCTGGTGACGGCCAACCGTGCAAGGTCGTCTGGGCCTTGGAGATCTTGTGGCGTCATCTGCGCAAGCGCATAGACCGTGCGAATGGCGGGCGCGCGATCATAGGCAAATTGCTGTGATGCGCGCAGGGTTTCGAAGCGATCCGAGAGGGCTAGGGCGTGCATGGTGTGTTTGTCTCAGTGGCCCGTGAAGCGGGGGGCGCGCTTTTCGCTGAAGGCGGCCAGACCTTCGTGGAGGTCGGCGCTGTGCGCATGGACTTCGCAGGCCAGCAACTCCAAGCGCAGGGCAGTGTCTATGGATTGTTGCAAGCCATCGTCGACCAGCGCTTTCATGCGGCGCAGACCTAGGGGGCTCTTGGTGGCGATCTTGTCCGCCACGGCCTGTGTGGCGCTTTCCAGCTGCTCGTCGTCCACCACCTGGTTGACGAGTCCGGCCGCAACCAGTTCGGATGCGGCAACGAAATCACCCGTGAAAAGAAGGTACTTGGCGCGTGCGGGGCCAATCGCCCGCGGCAGGCGCACCGAACCACCGCCACCGGGGAGCAGTCCGAAGTTGGCATGCGCGTCGCCAATCTTGGTGCTGCGTGCCGCCAGCACCAGATCGCAGCAAAGCACCAGCTCCAGTCCACCTGCTAGGGTGATGCCGTTGAGGGCGGCGATCACCGGCTTGGGAAAACGGTTGATGCGGTTCATGGTGGCCAGAACGCTGTCCAGAAAACCGTGCGTGCCACTTTCACCCGCCTGGGTCTTGACGTACTTGAGGTCTGCGCCAGCGCAGAAGGCGCGGCCAGTGCCCGTTAATACGACAGTGATGACGTCCGCCCGCTCCTGTGCTTCGTTGAGTGCTTGGTCTATGCCCAGAAGCACTTCTGGAGTGAGTGAGTTCATGGCTTCAGGTCGGTTCAGGCGAATCCACATGGCGCCTTTTCGTATTTCTGAAATTACAACCGGGGTCGACATTTTTTGGGCCTTTGATGAAGTGTGCGTAGATGAAGTTTGATTGTGCTTTTCCCTGAGCTTTGAGAGGGATAGGGTTATCCATTACTTCACGAACAATTAGTTTAACATAAAGTAAAACGATTGAATTGTCGGAATAATTTGCATGCAAAGTCAAACTCAGTCGCCCATGTCCCCGCTTTCGGGTATCAAGATCGTTGAGTTCGAGGGCATTGGCCCCGGGCCATTGGCGGGAATCCTGCTGGCGCAAATGGGGGCGGACGTGACAGTGGTCGGGCGCCCCGGCGCGGGCGCGCTGCCCGCCGAACTGACGGCGAAGGGCGAAACGCTCTTGTCGCGCGGCAAGCGTCGTGTCACCTTAAATCTCAAGCGTGAAGAAGACCGGGCGCAGGCGCTGGACTTGATTGCCCAAAGCGACGGGCTGATCGAAGGCAACCGCCCCGGCGTGATGGAGCGACTGGGCCTGGGCCCGGATGCCTGCGGCAAACGCAACCCGCGACTAGTCTATGGACGCATGACCGGCTGGGGCCAGCATGGCCCGCTGGCCCATGCCGCCGGGCACGACATGAACTATGTTGCTCTGACGGGGGTGATGTCGCTGACGGAGCGGCCGGGGCACCCGCCCATGGTGCCGCCCACGGTGGTCGGAGATGCCGCGGGTGCGCTCGGGTTTGCGTTCGGCATGGTGTCGGCCTTGCTGGGTGTTCGGAGCACGGGGCAGGGTTGCGTGGTGGACGGTGCCATCGTGGATGTGCTGGCCATGCTGTCGCCGATCGCGCAACTGGTTCGCCAAGGCGGCGGCCTAGAAGGCACTGAGCCCAGCGTCTTTCACGATTCGCCATTCTATGACCGCTATCTGTGCAGCGATGGCCGTTACATCACTGTCGGTGCGATCGAACCCCAGTTCTATGCATTGCTCCTGGCGCAACTGGAGCTGACGGATGTGGACCCCGCACAGCAAATGGACAAGTCGTTGTGGCCCGCGCTCAAGGCGCGGATTGCGCAACGCTTTGCCTCGCATCCCAGTGGGCACTGGAACGCGCTGATGGCGGGAACCGATAGCTGCTTTGCGCCGGTGCTCACTATGGCCGAAGCAGCCGCCCACCCGCACAACGTGGCGCGCGGTTTGTACAGCGTGACGGCGCAGGGCGACATAGAGACGGCAAGGGGCATGCGCTTTTTGCCGCTGATAAACACGGAAACGAAGTAAGCAAGGGATTACCCTAGGTTGAATAAAATGGTTTTACCATAAAATAGAACAACTAACTAAGTCGTAAATCAATTAAATACCATGCGTCGCATGGATCTGACAATGGAGGTGATGCGATGGAAGAAATTTATGTGGTCGGTGTAGGAATGACGCCATTTGGGCGGCATCTGGACAAGGACATCAAAGCGCTGACAAAAGAAGCGGTTAGCGCCGCCTTGGCGGATGCCGGGCTTCAAAAAGAAGACCTGGGAGCAGCCTTTTTCGGCAACACGTCTCAGGGGCACATGGACGGCCAGCACATGATCCGCGGGCAAATTGCCTTGCGCGCCATGGGTATTGGGCGCATTCCTGTGGTCAACATTGAGAATGCTTGCGCCAGCGGCTCGTCGGCCTTTGTTCTAGCCTGCAACCACCTCAAGTCGGGCGCGGGTGATGTGGCCTTGGCCATCGGGGCGGAGAAGATGTTCGCCACGGACAAACTCAAGATGTTTTCAGTGTTTGACAGTGCCTGGGATCTTTCGCGGGCCGAAGAGATCCGTGCAGAGCTGATGAAAATGGGGCGGGACGTGCCGGTGCCAGAGGGGTCCACCTCGCCCAGGCCCTACAGCGTGTTCATGGATGTGTATGCCGCATTTGCGCGCTCGCACATGCGCACCTTTGGGACGACTCAACGCCAGTTGGCCGCAGTGTCGGCGAAGAACCATGCGCACTCCGTGCACAACCCACTGTCGCAGTACCAGATGGCGTACAGCATTGAGGAGGTGCTGGCCGCGCCCCCGATTACTTACCCCTTGACGCTGCCCATGTGCTCCCCCGTATCGGATGGAGCCGCTGCCGCCATTTTGTGCACGCGCTCGGCGCTCAAGCGTTTGAACATCGATGAAAAGCGCGCCATCAAGGTGCTGGCAGCCGTGGTCCAAAGCGGCTCAGATCGCAATGAGGACGACTACACCAACCATTGCACAGCTTTGGCCTCGCGCAGGGCATATGAACTGGCGGGCGTGGGCCCTGCCGACATCTCTGTGGCCGAGGTGCATGACGCCACAGCCATGGGTGAAATTATTCAGACGGAAAACCTGGGATTTTGCGAATTTGGCATGGGTGGCGTTATCGCAGAGCGAGGTGAAACTCGGATTGGAGGCAGGATTCCTGTAAACCCTTCGGGCGGTTTGGAGTCCAAAGGGCACCCGGTCGGGGCTACCGGTATCGCCCAGGTCCATGAGTTGGTCACCCAACTGCGTGGAGAGGCTGGATTGCGGCAAGTCGCGAACGCGCGGATTGCGCTGGCAGAGAACGGCGGCGGACTCGAAGGCGTTGAAGAAGCGGTTGCCTGCATCACCATTCTGGCGCGCTGAGCGCTCTACTGAGGAACAAGAAAGACACTATGGAAATCAAGAACACCGTTGCCTTCGTCACAGGGGCTGCGTCGGGCCTGGGGCTTGCCACCTGCAAGGTTTTGCTTGAGGCCGGCGCGCGGGTGATGGCGGTTGATCTAGATGAAGCGCGCCTAGCGAGCGAGGTGCTGCCCCTGAGCGACCGTGTGCGCATCCAGAAAGTGGATGTTTCGGATGAGGCGAGTGTGAAGGCGGCGGTGGACGCGGCAGTTGCTGAGTTTGGTGCGCTGCATGTGGCGGTGAACTGCGCGGGGATTCTGGGTCCGTGCAAGACCTTGTCCAAGGGCGAGTTGTTTCCGATGGATCTTTGGAACCGGGTGATCGCCATCAATTTAACGGGAACCTTCAATGTGGTGCGTTACGCGTCGCAAGCGATGTCCAAGAATGCGCCCAATGCAGACGGCGAACGGGGTGTCATCGTGAACGCCTCCTCGGGTGCAGCATGGCAAGGCCAGATGGGTCAGGCTGCCTATAGCGCCAGTAAAGCGGCGGTCATCGGCATGACACTTCCGGTGGCGCGGGATCTTGCGCAATATGGCATCCGCATCGTGGCCGTTGCGCCGGGTCTTTTTGAAACCGCCATGTCGTCGGGTATGCCCACCAAGGTGTCGCAAAACATTATCGACAACGTCATTCTCTTTCCCCATCGCATGGGGCAGGCGCCAGAGTTCGGTGGGCTGGTTCGACACATTGTGGAAAACGCCTATTTGAATGCCACCACGATCAGCCTAGACGCGGGCGCGCGCTAGTGAGGTTTGACGGCTAAACGCTGCCGGAACGCCCGTGACAGCATGTTTGAAATCTGCCAAGGTCTCTAGAAGGAAATTCGATGGACGAAGTTAAGAATGCAGAGCGGAGGTGGCCATGAATGCGCCCCTCCAGGACCAGCGCGACGATGTGGTGCTGACGGCTCGGAATTTACTGTTGCAGTTCGGAGGGATTGTGGCGTTGAACGACGTTTCGATTGATGTGCGCAAGGACGAGTTGCTGGCCATCATCGGGCCGAATGGCGCGGGCAAGTCCTCGCTGATGAATTGCCTGAGTGGTTTCTACCGCCCCAAAAAGGGAGACATCTCGCTGGCCGGACGGAATGTGCGCAACATGGCAGTGCACGACGTGGCAGCCCAGGGCTTGGCGCGCACTTTCCAGGGGACGCATATTTTCTCGGGTATGACCGTCATTGAAAACCTTATGGTGGGGCGACACATGCACATGAAAACCAACCTCGTGCAGTCGTTCTTTCATTTCGGCCCTGCTCAATGCGAAGAAGTCTTGCACCGGGAAGCCGTGGAAGAAATCATCGAATTTCTCGAAATTGAATCTATAAGGCATGTGCCGGTGGGTAGCCTGGGCTATGGGCTTCGCAAGCGCGTAGACCTGGGCCGTGCACTGGCACAGGCCCCAAAGATCTTGTTGATGGATGAACCCATGGCGGGCATGAACACGGAAGAAAAGGAAGACTTGGCGCGCTTCATTCTGGACGTGCGCGAAGCAAAACGCATTCCCATCGTTTTAGTGGAGCATGACATGGGAGTGGTGATGGACTTGGCCGACCGCATCGCGGTGCTGGACTTTGGCCGCAAGATCGCCGATGGAACGCCCAAGGAAATCCAGGCCAATCCTGCGGTTCTCAAAGCCTACCTTGGTGAGGATTCCCAATGAAACTCGAGATGGCAACCCTTCCTCAGTTGCTGCGCAAGCATGCGCAGACAACCCCAAACCGTCTTTCGCAGCGCCACAAGCAGCGCGGTATCTGGCGGGAATACAGCTTTGCCGAAGTGCAGCGCAATGTGCGAGAGCTGGCACTGGGACTGCAACAGGCGGGCATCAAAGCCGGCGAAACCATCGCCATCATTGGCGAGAATGAGCCGCAACACTACTGGGCCGAGTTTGCCGCACACGCCCTGGGCTGCAAGGTGGTCTCCATGTACCCGGACCTCACTGCGGGCGAAGTGGCCTACTTGATGGATGACAGCGAAGCCGTCGTTCTTTTTGCGCAGGATCAGGAGCAGGTTGACAAGGGGATCGATGTGCGGGCCAAGCTGCCCACGCTGCGCCACATTGTGTACTGGGATACCACAGGGATGTGGTCGTACAACGACCCCATTTTGCACACCTTCGATGCCCTGCAACAGCAGGGACGTACTGTGCACCAACGGGAAACCAAGGCGTATGACGCGCTCGTGGACGCGGGCTCGGTCGATGACATCGCGGTGCTCTCTTATACCTCCGGCACGACGGGACAGCCCAAGGGAGTCATCCTCACACACCGTTTCCTGATCGACAACGCTCAGCGTCTGATCAATTCCATGGTTGTGAGGCCGGATATGGAGTATCTGAGCTATATCGCGCCATCTTGGGCCACCGAGCAGATATACGGCATCACACTGGGGCTGGGATTGCCCATGGTAGTGAATTTTCCTGAAGGCCCGGAGCAGGTGTTGGCCAACATTCGGGAGTTGGCGGTTGAAGGTATGACGTTTGCCCCGCGGCAATGGGAGAGTATGGCGTCCTCGGTGCAGGCGCATATGCTCGACGCAGGCCCGATCCGGCGTGGTGTCTACGAATGGGGCATGAAGGTTGGTCATACCGTTAACGTGGGACGCCTCGATGGCAAGCCCATCGGCCTGTGGGATCGAATACTTTTCCCCATCGCCAACGCGCTTGTCTTGCGCCCACTGCGTGATCAGCTCGGCTTGACGCGGCTGCGCTGCGCCAGCTGTGGTGGCGCAACCATGGCGCCGGACATTTTCCGCATGTTTCATGCGATGGGAATTCCTCTGCGCAACATTTATGGTTCCACCGAAGTCGGCTTGCTGACATGTCACCAGGGTGACCGGTTTGATCTCGAAACGGTCGGAAATTGGATGAAGTCGCACCCCGAGGCTGGCCCGCCTCTGGAGTGGCGCGTGAGTGCGGACGGCGAGCTTCAAATTCGCGGTGGAAGTCCGTTCCTGGGTTACTACCGCAGGGAAAACTCAGTGGAATCCAAGGTGAAAGACGGTTGGTTTTACACCGGCGATGCGGTAACAAAAACCGAGCGCGGAGAACTCGTTTTTCTGGAGCGGCTGTCAGACCTCAAACGTTTGCGTGGTGGTGAAACATTCCCGCCGCAATTCGTCGAAACGCGTCTGCGGTTTAGTCCTTTCATAAAGGACATCATGACGGTGGGCGACGAAACGCGGGGATTCGTTGCGGCGCTCATCAACATCGACATGTCCGTTTTATCGCGTTGGGCGGAAGAAAAGCGGATCGGCTTCTCTACCTTCACCGATCTGTCGCAGCGGCCGGAGATCGCCGCTCTGCTGGGCCAGGAAATTGCCCGCGTGAACCTGTTCTTGCCGGAGCATGCGCGGGTCAAGCGATTCGCCAACTTCCCGAAGGAGTTGGATCCAGACGAAGGAGAGCTGACTCGCTCGAGAAAGCTGCGGCGCGAGTTCTTGGAAGTGCGCTACAGCAAGCTGATCAGCAGCTTGTACGACGGATCAAGCGAGGTGCGTATCGACATTCCGGTGACCTACCAGGACGGCCGTCGCGGCAATTTCGAGGCGCTGGTGTCCATTAACGACACCGACTCTGCCGGGTCGGACCACTTGGGCGCAGCCCGAAGCAAAGGACACAAATGATCGACTTTCTCAACTACCTGATTAACGGCGCGCTGTCAGGGCTTTTGTATGCGTTGATTGCCATGGGATTTGTGGTGATCTACCGCGCCTCCAAGGTCTTCAACTTTGCGCAAGGCGAACTGGTGGTCTTTGGCGGCTACATGGTGTGGTTGACCATCATTCAGATGGGGCTACCGATGTGGGTCGGCTTGCCCATCGCGTTTGCAAGTTCGGCGCTGTTCGGCTTCATGATCGAACGTATATTCTTTGCCCGGCTGGTCGGCGAGTCCGTTTTCTCGATGGTCATGGTGACGATTGGCCTGCTGATCTTGATCCGTGGCATCGTGCTGGTGCTCTTTGGGCCGCAGGTGCGCGTCTTCCCGATCATCTTTCCGCTGGAACCGATCATTCTCGGAGACATTATCGTTTCCCGGTCGATGCTCTACGGCGGAATCATAACCATCGTCATCGGCATCGGTCTCTCCTGGTTCTTCAACCGGACCCGTGCCGGCTTGACCATGACGGCCGTGGCGGAAGACCACCAGGTGGCCATGTCCATGGGCATTTCGGTGCAGCGCTCCATTGCCTTTGCCTGGGTTCTTGGGGCAGTGCTTTCCACCCTGGGGGCCATGGTCCATTTGAGTGGTCGTTCGATCAACATGATGAGTTCCGATATCGGTATGACCGCACTGCCCGTGGCCTTGCTGGCCGGGCTGGAGTCCCTGGCGGGGCTGCTGTTGGCCGGGCTGCTGGTGGGGGTGATTCAGGGATTGGCCTCGGCGTATCTCGACCCCCTGGTGGGCGGGGCACTTGGTTCGGTCTTCCCATTCATCATCATGTTGGTGGTGTTGTTGATACGTCCTACCGGCTTGTTCGGCTGGAAAACCATTGAGAGGGTATGAGTATGGATCCCGCAGGTGTATTCGCGACATCGTTCGCCAAAGATCAAGCACTGATTCGCACGCGCAGCCAGGCGGTGGCGCTGGGCTTGTTCCTCATCGCGCTGTTTGCGCTGCCCTTGTACAGCGAAATCCGCTGGGTGGCGATCATGACCTCCATGCTTATCACGGCGGTGGTTGTCATGGGCTTGCAGATCAATACCGGGTTGGCCGGTCAGATTAATCTGGGGCAGGCTGCATTCATGGGGGTGGGGGCGTATGCCACGGCGTTACTGGCCACCAAGGGCAACCTACCTTTCTGGCTGGCCCTGCCCCTAGGCGGCTTGTGCGCTGCCTTGTTTGGACTGGTCTTCGGCATGGCCGCTATGCGGATCAAGGGCTTCTATCTCGCCCTGACAACAATTGCGGCGCAGATCCTGTTCCACTTCTTTGTGCTGAACCTGCCTGCCAACTGGCTGGGCGGCTCCAATGGCATCACCTTGGAGGCGGCAGAGCTCTTTGGCTTTGCCTTTAATACCGACACCCGCATTTACTACCTGTGCCTGGTGGTTGCTTGTGTCATGGTTGCGGGGGCCTACGGCGTGGCGCGAAGCCGCCATGGTCGGATTTTTGCTGCCGTGCGCGATGACGATGTCGCCTCGGGAATGATGGGCATCAACGTTGTGCGTACCAAGGTGCTGGCCTTTCTGTTGGGGGCCTTCTATGCAGGTATCGGTGGTGGTCTCTGGGCTTTCTATGTCCGATTCGTGGCGATTGACCAGTTCACCCTCATCCATTCCATCTGGTTCATTGCCATGATCATTGTGGGTGGTATGGGCTCGGTGACGGGTGCCTTGATTGGTGTGGTGGTCATTCGCACGGTCCAGGAGTCGATCACTATCGTGGGCCCTTCACTGGTTGAGAGCTTTTCGTTCTTGAGCGGCGACGTCGTCTTCGCGGTCATGAACATTTTCCTGGGTGGAGTTATTGCGGGATTCCTGATTTTTGAACCGCGCGGTCTGATGCATCGTTGGAACATCATCAAGCGTTCCTATCGCATGTGGCCCTATCCCTACTGATCCTCAATACAAATTTTTCTGCAGCCATTCTGTGCGCTAGAGGATGGCTGTTTCACAGCAAAGCGCTATTGCAACGGAGACTTATATGAAAACTACGCAAGAAAATTTTACGGTCCTGCCAAAGCTGGTGCGATGGGGTGCCTTGGGGGTTACAGCGCTGTGCCTTAGTAGTACGGCACACGCGCAGGTCACTACTTACAACGTGGCAGGCCTGGCAGACTTTACAGGCCCCTATGCAAACATCATGAAGGACGTAACCGGCTGCCGTCGTGGGGTGCTCGACTGGTGGAGCGAAGAGGTAGGTAAGTCCCTTGGTGTGGCACTGCGGATCAAAGAATTTGACACCCGTTACGACGTGGCCCAGGTGGCCAGCCTGTGGCCTGGCATCAAGTCGGAACTCAATCCGGTGGTCATTCTTGGCGTGGGCGGTGCTGACACGAACGCGCTGCAGCAGCGCCTGCCCAATGACAAAGTGTCTCTGATACTGGGCACGGCGGGCTATGGCTTCGCGTGGAAGGGTGACAATTGGGCGTTCAATGGCCGTGCGACCTATCCACACGAAGCTGCTGCGTTCTATACGTGGATGCAGAAGAAATCGGGCTCCACGGCGCCCCTCAAAGTGGGAGTGATTTCATCGGAAGTTTCGCCCGCCTACGTGGACATCCACAAGGGCGTCGAGAAGTTTGCCAAGGACAATCCTAAGATCCTCGAAGTGGTCGAGACGATCTACACCGAAGCCCAACCGACCGACTTGACCCAGCAGGTCAACCGTTTGATCCGCAAGGGCGCCACGATGTTGCAGGTGTACACCAACACGGCATCGGTCGTAGCAACACGCCGTGCCCTGCAGGGTTTGGGTAAGTCCAATATCCCCATCGTGGTGAGCGCCCACAACGGCTTGCAGTCGTCTGGCAAGGCGCTGGGTGACCTGAGTCAGATGGAGGGTAACTACGAGGTTTACGGCATGGCCATGCCCTCTGAAGATGCAACGCCAGCGCGGACATTCTTCGACAAACTGCGCACCCAATACAAGGTGCAAGCGGATTACACGTCCAACTGCATTATGGGCATGAGCCAGGCGATCATCGCAGCACGCGCCGTGGAACAGGTCGTTAAGGTCAAGGGCGCTGGCGGCGTGACGGGCGAAGCGGTTCGCGCCGCATTGTTGTCCACGCCGATGCCGACCGAGCGCAGCTTCGGCATTTTGCCTAACATCAAATTCAGCAATGAAGCTCCGTTCCCGACAGAAGGCCTTGCAGTCAATATCAGCACCATCGAAAAGGGCAAGTACAAACTTGTCGAGCAAAACGTTCCGGTTCCTTTATTGAACAAGTGGTAATTTAAAACTGGTCTGGGTTTTGGATCGCCCAAACCCAGATCCCATCATCTGGAGCCACCTGTGCTTGAACTGAACAATGTTGAAGTCCTCTACAGTGACGTCATTCTCGCTGTCAAAGGCATTACCGCCAAAGTGCCGACTGGACAGTGTGTAACCCTGCTGGGCGCCAATGGTGCCGGCAAAAGCACCACGCTCAAGGCCATCTCCAACCTGGTGAGGACCGAAGATGGTCGTGTCACTGCGGGAAGTGTTGCGTTTGACGGCGCGGACATCACCGGCGCCAACCCTGTCGATGTCGTTCGCCAAGGACTGGTGCACGTCATGGAGGGACGTAAGGTGCTGCGCCACATGACGGTAGAGCAAAACCTGGTTGTTGGGGGCCACATGGGCAACGCCAGCGCAGGCAAGGAAATGCTGGATGAGGTGTATGGCCGCATCCAGCGTCTAGCGGCTTTGCGCCATCGCACTGCGGGCTACCTGTCGGGCGGCGAGCAGCAACTGCTGGTGATCGGCCGGGCGCTGATGGCCAGGCCCAAGTTAATGATGATCGATGAGCCCTCGCTCGGCCTGGCCCCACTGATGGTTGAAGAGGTCTATGGCTTGTTGAGTGACCTCAAGACCACTGGACTGACGCTGCTGATCGTGGAGCAAAACACCCGCGTTGCACTTGATTTGGCCGACTATGGGTATGTGATGGAGAGCGGAAGAATCGTGCTGGAGGGACCCTCCAGCAGTCTCAAGACCAATGAGGATGTGCGTGAGTTCTACCTTGGCCTGACGGCCGACGGCGAGCGCAAGAGCTTTCGCGACATGAAACATTACCGCCGCCGCAAGCGCTGGTTGGGCTGAGCGCATTCAGTCACTCGTTATCCCAATTTTTAAGGAAAAATCTATGAGCATCGTTTCTAACGCTTTGCTGAGCGAACAAGAGGTCATTATTCGGGAATCCGCCCGGCGCGTTGCAACGGAGGTGGTGGCTAGCACCGCTGCTGAGCGTGATCGCTCGGGTGCCTGGCCGCATGACGAAATCAAGGCAGTGGCCGAGGTCGGTTTCATGGGCATGCTCGCACCAGAGGCTCATGGCGGCTCAGGGCTTTCGTTTGTGGAGTATTGCCTGGCGATTGAAGAGTTCGCGGCGGCCGACGGTGGTTTTGCCACCATGATGCATGTCCACAATTCAGCGGCGCACGTGCTGCGCACCTTCGGAACCGAAGCGCAGATGGCACGCTACCTACCCGGTCTGGCCAGTGGCGAACGTATTGCTGCCTTCTTGTTGTCTGAGCCGCACGCAGGTTCGGATACCGCAGCACTACGGACCACGGCCAAGCGCGATGGGGACTTCTATGTGGTTAATGGCAGCAAGCAGTGGATCTCCAATGGCAGCGAGGCGGGCTTTGCGCTCTTGGTGGCCGCTACTAGTGAGCCCGGTACGCGCAACCGCTTTAGCCTGATGATTGTCGACCCAAAGGACCCGGGTTACCAGTGCTTGCGTATTGAGCGAAAGCTGGGCCAGCACACCGCCCATACGGCCCAGATCCAGCTGGACAACATGCGCGTGCCTGTCGCTAACCTGGTCGGCGAAGAAGGACGTGGGTATGGCAAGGCGTTGTCGTTGCTGTCCGATGGCCGCATCGCCATTGCGGCTCTGGCGATCGGCATCGCCCGTGCGGCCCTGGAAGCAGCCATTCGGTATGCCAAGGACCGAGAGGCGTATGGCAAACCACTGACCGAGTTGCAGGCTGTCAGTTTCGATTTGGCGGAGATGACGATGCAAGTTGAGGTGGCGCACCAGTACATGCTGTATGCCGCGCGCCTGACGGACGCGGGCCTGCCAACCGGCAAGGAGGCTGCCGTGGCCAAACTCTATGCCAGCGAAATGGCCGAGAAGGTGTGCTCTGCTGCGCTGCAGGTGCATGGCGGGTATGGGTATGTCAACGACTTCCCGGTCGAGCGCTACTACCGCGACGTGCGAGTGACCAAGATCTACGAAGGTACGAGCCACATCCAGAAGTTGATCATCGCGCGCAATATTCTTGCGGGTTGATGGACGGGGCAGGGGTAAACGCCCTGTCAGCGCACCCCCAAACATATATTATTATGACCCTGATGGGGATGCGGATACCCGCAAGGAATAGAACATTAATGAGCACGCAAATTGATGCAAAACCGAAGTCGCGGCCACGCGTGCTTGCCAAGCGGGCGAACAAGGCCGCGAAATGGAACAATGCCGTGGGCGGAGCGGATGAGCAGTACCAGCTCAAGAAGCAGGCCGTCATTGCAGAGGCTTCGCGCGCGTTTGGCCGCCATGGTTACAAAAATGTGTCGCTCGACGAAATTGCCAAAACGCTCAACGTCACCAAGCCCGCCCTTTACTACTATTTCAAGAACAAGCAAGAGTTGGTCTACGAATGCCACGAGTTGGCCATGCAATTGGGGGATCGCGTTCTGCAAGACGCGATCGCTTCCGAAAGCACGGGTTATGGCCGCATCAGTGCCTTCATGAAGAAATACATTTCATTGTTGACAAATGAAATGGGGGCCCCGGCGATTCTTCATGATGTCTCGATGATGTCTGCCGCGGATCAAAAAAAAATCACGCTACGGCGACGCAAGTTCGATCTGGAGTTGCGGAAAGTGCTTGAGGGCGGTGTTCAGGACGGATCCATTGCACCGTGCAACGTGAAGTTGGCGGTTTTCTGGTTCATGGGTGCCATCAACTCCCTTTCCCAATGGTTGCATATCGATGGCGATCTTCGAGGTGATGAAGTGGCAGACATTTTCATAGGATTTCTTGCGCATGGTATTCGTCCCAACCACGCGTGAATCTGCATACTTGTCAAGACTGGGCTTAGGCTGTCGAAAATTTGACTTGTCGCCAAGTCCCCTCTGAGTAGGTTGTCATTGTTCAAACTCGGATAGAGCTGCAGGCAATTTCAAATACGAATCAAATATGTTCAATATGGGTAAACGCAATGGGTCAATGGAATCCGCAAAACTGATTGCGTTGTTCCGCCAACTCTGAAACAAGTCGAAATTGGGTCCCACGCATTCCGGGTGACCAGAGACTGCCTGAACAAATGCACGTATGTCAGCAGCTGTCATCAAATGATCTGGTAGGACTGTATGTACTAAATATCAGCCACAGAGCGGTCATTGGCCAATGACCGAAACTGGCCGATCTGCTCCACGAGCTACTGCTATCGGCAAGTGCTGTGACCGTCAGCTAATGGCCGGTAGCAGCCAGCAGGTCTGAGCCAACGATAGTTCCCGTTGCGACGCCGATATCCTCAGCTGCCAGCCTGTGGCCTGTCGGTATGCGTTAAGAACCAAGGGACCGCAGAGGTCCCCCGCGTCAGCCCTCCGCTGCGTTCAAGCCATCACTTGCCGAACCACTTGGCCACGTACTGCCATGTGCGCAGCAACAGACCGGCGCGCTCCACATCGGCCTGCGCCACGAGCGGGGTTTCGCCCAGCGGCTTGCCGTTCGAGGTGGCGACCACCTTGCCGACCACGGCGCCCTTGGCCACGGGCGCTTCCAGGCCCGGTTTCAGTTCCACCGTGGCCTGCACCTGCTGGCCGCGTGGCACGGTAAGCATCCATGGCGCGCCCAGGACCGCACCCACGGTGTCGGCCTTGCCAAAGCTCACCTTGGCCGTTGTGACCACTGCACCTGGCTGGATCGGGACAGCTTTTTCGAAGCTGCCAAAGCCCCAGCCGAGCAGCGTGCGCGTGTGGTCGGCTCGTGCCTGTGCGCTGTGGGTGTTGAGGATGACCGAGATCAAGCGCATATCGTTGCGCTTGGACGAAGTGACCAGGCAATAACCGGCCTCAGCGGTGTGGCCGGTCTTGAGGCCGTCCACAGTGGGGTCGGTGTAGAGCAGGGCGTTGCGGTTGCCTTGCTTGATGCCGTTGTATTTGAAATCGTGTTCGGCGTAGATGGGGTAGTACTCGGCGCTGTCGCGAATGATGGCGCGCGCCAGTATGGCGAGGTCACGCGCGGAGGACTTGTGCTCCGGATCGGGCAGACCCGTAGGGTTGACGAACTGGGTGTACGTCATACCAAGGCGCTGGGCCTCGGCGTTCATCAGCTTGGCAAAGCCGGCCTCTGAACCGGCCATGTGTTCGGCAATCGCTTTGGAGGCATCGTTGCCTGACTGGATGACAATGCCGCGCAGGATGTCAATGACGGTGGCCTGGCTATTGAGCGGCAGGTACATGCACGACTCGGTGCCCGAACCGCGGCACCAGGCGTTCTGGCTGACTGTGACCAGATCGGTCTGCTTGAGCTTGCCTGAGCGCAGCGCTTGCTCGACGATGTAGCTGGTCATCATCTTGGTCAGCGATGCGGGGGGGCAGCGGCTCGTCGGCGTTGGCCGAAGCCAGCACCTCGCCGGAGTCAAAGTCCATCAGCAGCCAGGCCTTGGCAGGCAGCGCCGGCGGGTTGTCGGCCAGGGCCGTCTGGGCGGCCAGAGGCGGCAGGGCGTTTGCAGAGGCTGCGGCGGCCGCAGCCTTTTTGTGCGCTGCAGGCTTGGCGGCAGCGGGGTGTTTGGCCGCGAAGGACGCCGAGCTGGGCAACAGGGTGCCCACAGCGATGGCCAGGGCGATGGGGAGAAGAGAGAAAGTCTTGGCTTGCAGGGTGTGGTTCGGTAGAGCATCGATTGTCGCGGATTGGGGGCGGGTTTCTTGGGATGGCTGCCGATTGGCAGTCACCGCCGCTTCAGCGCCGCTCTGCCTCGCGCCAGCTGGCCGCGCCCAGCAAGATGATCTGCAACTGCTGCACGAAGTCCTGCACCATCGCCTGCTCGGACTGAGGCTCGTCGGCGGGCAGATCCAGAACCTCGGGGGCGGCGGCCAGCAGGGTGTTGACCATCAGGCCGCAGACCATGTGCAGGCTGGCCTGCGACAGGCCCTGGTAGGCCTCCAGCGGCGCCAGGTCGCGTGCCGTGTCGTCCACAAAACGCTGCACCTCGTGGCGGATCGCCAGCCGCAGCACCCGGCTGCCACCCGCGCGCTCGCTCGAGATGAAGCGGAACAGCACCCGGTTGTCGCGCACGTACTGCAGGTACACCTGCACCGACTGGCGCACCACGCTGGTCTGGGCCGAACTCGGCTGGCGCGCCTGGCGCAGCAGGCCGCGAAGCGTGGCCCCCACCTCGTCCACCAGGCTCAGGCCCAGCTCGTCTGGGCTGCGAAAGTGCCGGTAAAACGCATTGGGCACCATGCCGGCCTCGCGCGCGATCTCGCGGATGCCCAGGCTGGTGAAGCTGCGTCCCTCGCCGATCAACCGCAGCGCGGCCTGCACCAGGCTTTGGCGGGTCAGGTCCTTGCGGTCTTGCCGGCTCAGCGGCGGCTCGGGCGTGGCGGGGGCGGGGGTGTCGGGACGGGCGTTCGGCATGGACGGATTTGGCGGTTTGGGTTTTTCGGTGTACGATCGTACACAAACAAAGGAGCCCTGTCCATGTCCGACGCTTACCTCAACTTTGCCAACTCGGCCTTTGGCGCGCGCCTGGCCGGCATGCTGGGCCTGCCGCGTCCCGTGCCGCTCGAGCGGTTCGAAGCCGGCCAACCGGTGGTTGCTGGCGACGTGCTGGTCGGCGCCGGTGGTACGCCCGAACTGCTGCCCGCGCTGCTGGCTGCCTTCCGCGCCATGCGGGCCGCCACCGTGGCGCACCGCAGCGTGCAGGGCTGGACCGCGATGGCCAACCAGGCCGGCTTGATGAGCGGGCTGTGGAGCACCGGCGAGCAGCCGGGCGGTCCCCTCAAGGCCGTGGTGTTTGACGCCACCGGCCTGGCCACCGTGGCCCAGGCCGAGGCGCTGTACCAGTGCTTCCACGACGCGGTGCGCTCACTGCAAAGCTGCGGCCGCGTGCTGGTGCTGGGCCGCCCGCCCGAAGCCTGCCCGGTTGCCGAGCAGGCCACGGTACAGCGCGCTCTGGAAGGTTTTGTGAAATCGCTGGCCAAGGAGGTCAAGCGCGGCATTGCGGTGCAACTGGTCTATGTGGCGCCGGGAGCCGAGGCGCAACTCGAAGGCACACTGCGCTTCTTTTTGTCGCCGCGCAGCGCCTATGTGTCGGGCCAGGTGGTGCGGCTGGCACCCTTTGAGGCCCCGGCCCCGAGCGACTGGGTGCAGCCGCTGGCGGGCAAAAAGATTTTGGTGACCGGCGCGGCGCGCGGCATTGGCGCGGCCATTGCCGAAACCCTGGCGCGCGATGGCGCCCAGGTGGTCTGTCTGGACGTGCCGCAGGCCCAGGACGCCTTGCAGGCCGTGGCCGAGCGGCTGCAGGGCCGCGCGCTGGCGCTCGACATTGCCGATCCGGCGGCCGCCGGGCAGATCGCCCAGGCGGCCCTGGCTGACGGCGGCTGGGACGGCGTGGTGCACAACGCCGGCATCACCCGCGACAAGACCATCGCCAAGATGCCGCCGCACCTGTGGCAGACGCTGGTGCAGGTCAACCTGGTGGCGCAGCAGGCGATCAACCAGGCCTTGCTGGAGCGGGGCGCGCTCCAACCCCAGGCACGGCTGGTGTGCGTGTCGTCCATCTCGGGCATTGCCGGCAACCTGGGGCAGACCAACTACGCGTTTTCCAAGGCTGGCGTGATCGGCCTGGTGCACAGCCAGGCGCCGCGCCTGCCCCGCGGCATGGCCATCAACGCGGTGGCGCCGGGCTTCATCGAAACGCAAATGACCGCCGCCATCCCGCTGGCCATCCGCGAAGCCGGCCGGCGCATGAATTCCATGGGGCAGGGCGGCCAGCCGGTCGATGTGGCCGAAACCATCGCCTGGCTGCTCAGCCCCGCCTCGCAGGGCGTGAATGGGCAGGTGGTGCGCGTGTGCGGCCAAAGCCTGCTGGGGGCTTAAGGTGCAGCGCCAGAACATCACACCCGCCAGCACGCTGAGCAACTTGGCCCGTGCGCTGGCCAGCAGTTTCAAGCGCCCCGGGCCGGTGCGCGCGCTGGCCCCGGTCACGCTGGTGCTGCCGCGCGTCGTGGTCGACGCCGCGCACCTGGCGCGTTACGCCGAGGTCTGCGGTTTTGCCCCGAGTGCGCAAGCGCCGCTCACCTACCCGCAGATGCTGACTTTCCCCCTGGTCATGACCTACATGACTTCGCCCGCCTGCCCCTGGCCTGCCATGGGCACGGTGCACCTGGCCAACGCCATCACCCAGCATGCGCCGCTGGCCGCAGGCGATGCGGTGCGGGTGGAGCTGAGCAGCGGCGAGCTGCTGGCGCACGACAAGGGGCAGGTGTTCACGCTGCACCTGCGCGTGCTACGCGAGTCAGATGGCGAGGGCGATGGCCAATGCGTCTGGCAGGCCACACAAACCCTGCTGCGCCTGGGCGTGAAGTCGCCCGTGGGCGCACCGTTCAACGGCGCCGTGGGGCCGGAACTCGCCCTGACCCAGGCCGGTGCATTCGACGCCCCCGCCGACACCGGCCGCCGCTACGCCCCGGTGTCGGGCGACTACAACCCCATCCACCTGTCGGCGCTGAGCGCGCGCTTGTTCGGCTTTCCGCGCGCCATCGCGCATGGCCTGTGGACGCAGGCGCGCGCGCTGGCCCTGTTGCAAGCCGCCGCGCCGGCCACTGTGCTGCAAGCCGCTTCGCTCACCACCGTGTTCAAGCGGCCCGTGCTGCTGCCGACACGCGCCTCGCTCTGGCAGGCGCAGGCCAGTACAGGCCAGACCGTGTTCGAGGTGCGCGACGCACGCGGCGAGCAGGTCCATCTGCGTTCCGAACTCCGCGCCGAACCCGCGCATCAACCCACCATTTCCTGAGCCCCACCATGACCCCCAACAGCACCCTCCGTCGCGTCGCCATCGTGGGTGGCAACCGCATCCCGTTTGCGCGCTCCAACACCGCCTACAGCCGCGCCTCCAACCTCGATATGCTCACGGCCACGCTGCAAGGCCTGGTGGACCGCTTCAACCTGCATGGCCAGCGCCTGGGCGACGTGGCCGCAGGCGCGGTGATGAAGCATTCGCGCGACTTCAACCTGGTGCGCGAAGCCGTGCTCTCCACCACGCTCTCGCCCGAGACCCCGGCCTTCGACCTGCAGCAGGCCTGCGGCACCGGGCTGGAGGCCGCCATGCTGGTGGCGCACAAAATTGCGGTGGGCCAGATCGAATGCGGCGTGGCCGGCGGGGTGGACACCACCTCGGACGCGCCCATCGCCGTCAATGACCAACTGCGCCGCACCCTGCTCGATGTTTCGCGCGCGCGCAGCCCCTGGCAGCGCCTGCAGCGGGCGCTGCGCATCCGCCCGGGGCAGTTCTTCCAGCCCGAGCTGCCGCGCAACGGCGAGCCGCGTACCGGCCTGTCGATGGGCGAACACGCCGAACTCATGGCCCGCGAATGGGGCATCACGCGCGAAGCGCAAGATGCCCTGGCCCTGCAAAGCCACCACAACCTGGCGCGCGCCTATGGCGAAGGTTTCTTTGTCGACCTGATGACGCCCTTCCTGGGCGTGAAGCAGGACAACAACCTGCGCCAGGGCCTGAACGCTGAACAGCTGGCCAAGCTCAAGCCGGTTTTCGACCGCAAGGTGGCGCCCGGCCAGGGCACGCTGACGGCAGGCAACGCCACACCGCTGACCGATGGCGCCTCGGCCGTGCTGCTGGCCAGCGAAGCCTGGGCGGCCGAGCGTGGTCTGCCGGTGCTGGCCTACCTCACGTTCAGCGAGGTGGCGGCGGTGGACTTTTTCAACCCCGACCCGGCCAAGAAAGAAGGCCTGCTGATGGCCCCCGCCTACGCCGTGCCGCGCATGCTGGCGCGCGCTGGGTTGACGCTGCAGGACTTCGACTTTTATGAAATCCACGAAGCCTTTGCCGCCCAGGTGCTGTGCACCCTGCAGGCGTGGGAAGACCCGGCGTTTTGCCGCGACAAGCTCGGCCTGGCGCAGCCGCTGGGCGCCATTGACCGCAGCAAACTCAATGTGAACGGCAGCTCGCTCGCCGCCGGTCACCCGTTTGCCGCCACCGGCGGGCGCATTGTGGCCACGCTGGCCAAGCTGCTCGCGCAAAAAGGCAGCGGGCGCGGTTTGATTTCCATCTGCGCCGCTGGCGGCCAGGGCGTCGTGGCCATTCTGGAGAAATGAGCATGTTGAACTACAAAGCCCCGCTGCGCGACATGCGCTTTGTGATGAACGAGGTGTTCGACTACCCGGCGCACTACCGCGCGCTGGGCAGCGGCGAAGACGCCTCGCCCGAGGTGGTGGACGCCATTTTGGAGGCCGCCGCCACCTACTGCGAAGAGGTGCTGGCGCCGCTCTACGTCTCGGGCGGCGAAGAGGGCTGCCACTTTCAGGCGGGCGAGGTCACCACGCCCAAGGGCTTCAAAGCGGCGTATGCGCAGTTCGTCGAGGGCGGCTGGCAGGGCCTGTCGTTCCCCACGGCTTACGGCGGGCAGGGCCTGCCCGTGTCGCTCAACCTGCTCAAGAGCGAGATGATGGGCACGGCCAACTGGGCCTTCAGCATGTACCCCGGTCTGAGCATCGGCTGCATCAACACCATCTTGCAGTACGGCACCGAGGCCATGCGCCAGCAGTACCTGCCCAAGCTGGTGGCGGGCGAGTGGGGCGGCACCATGTGCCTGACCGAGCCGCAGTGCGGCTCTGACCTGGCGCAGGTCAAGACCCAGGCCAAACCGCTGGGCGACGGCAGCTACGCCATCACCGGCACCAAGATCTTCATCTCCAGCGGCGAGCACGACTTGACCGACAACATCGTGCACATCGTGCTGGCGCGCCTGCCCGAGGCGCCCGCCGGCACGCGCGGCATTTCGCTGTTCATCGTGCCCAAGTTTCTAGTGGGCGAGGGTGGTGCTTTAGGCACGCGCAACGCGGTGCACTGCGGCTCGATCGAGCACAAGATGGGCATCAGCGCCAGTGCCACGGCGGTGCTCAATTTCGACGGCGCCATCGGCACCCTGATCGGTGAACCGAACAAGGGGCTGGAGGCCATGTTCACCTTCATGAACACCGCGCGCATCGGCACCGCCATCCAGGGCGTGGCCCATGCCGAGCTGGCTTACCAGGGCGCGCTGGCCTATGCCTGCGAGCGCCGTTCCATGCGCGCGCTCTCGGGCAAAAAGGAGCCCGAGCAGGTGGCCGACGCCATCGTCTGGCACCCCGACGTGCGGCGCATGCTGCTCACCCAAAAAGCCATCGCCGAAGGTGGCCGCGCCATGATCTACGGCGCCGCGCAACTGGCCGACAA
Source organism: Limnohabitans sp. (assembly GCA_030158125.1). Classification (GTDB taxonomy): domain Bacteria; phylum Pseudomonadota; class Gammaproteobacteria; order Burkholderiales; family Burkholderiaceae_C; genus Limnohabitans_A. The sequence goes on from JAOATL010000003.1 coordinate 22,212, forward strand.
GATGTTTGCCGCTGCCTGGGCCGGCGACCAGGCCGGCTACAAGCGCCACGACGGCGAACTGGGTTTCTTCACCCCCATCCTCAAGGGCTTTTTGACCGAAATGGGCCTGGAAGCCGCCAACCTGGGCATGCAGGTGTACGGCGGGCACGGTTACATCCGCGAGCATGGCATGGAGCAGATCGCGCGCGATGCCCGCATTGCCACGCTGTACGAAGGCACCACCGGCATCCAGGCGCTGGACCTGCTGGGGCGCAAGGTGCTGCTGCAAACGCGCGGCCAGTGCGTGCGCGACTTCACCGCCCAGATGTGGGTGCTGGCCCGGCCGGGCCTGCTGGCTGGGGGCTTGCGTGGCCGCATGGCCCGCGCCCTGGCGCGCCGCGCCGTGCAATGGAATACGCTCACCCTGCGCCTCATGCTCAAGGCCAAGGCCGACCCGGAGCAAGTGGGCGCGTCGTCGGTGGACTACCTGATGTATTGCGGCTACGTGATGATGGCCTACCACTGGGCGCTGATGGCCCAGCGCGCCGAGCAGGCCCTGCACAGCGGCCAGGGGCCAGAGTCAGCGGCGTTCTACCAGGCCAAGCTGCAAACCGCGCAGTTCTACTTTGAACGCCTGCTGCCCCGCGCCGACGCCCACCACCGCATGGCGCTGGCGCCGGCCAGCACGCTGCTGCAGATGCCGGTGGCGGCGATGGCGGGTTGAACCCGCTTCACCGCTTGGCGGCATGGACAGCAATGTATCTCAATGGATACAGAGCGCCATAAAAACGATCTATGCGCCAACTGAAGGGGTAACCGATGACTGCACTCAAACTGCGGAAATGGGACAGCGCCCAACACCTCAAGACCGAAGAGGACATGGCGCTCTATATGGAGGCCTGCCTGCAAGAGGCAGGGGATGATGCTGCCAAGGCCCTGGGCACCATTGCCCGGGCCAAGGGCATGTCGCAACTTTCGCGCGTACGGGCCTGGGCAGGGACAGCCTCTACAAGGCGTTGTCAGGGGAGGGCAACCCCAGCTTTGCCACGATCCTGAAAGTCACGGCGGCGCTGGGCATCCAGCTCCACGCACAGCCCATGCAGGCGGGGTAAGCGTGATGGGTGTTGGGGTAGGAGCGTTTGTGGCTCATGCCCTGTAAAGGCTGGTTGCTGTCGCTCGTCCCAAGCCGGTCCAATGCCAGCTTCCGACCCATTGCAGCCGGTCACATCTTTTAAGACGTTGACTTGTTTGTAGCGGTTGCTGCCGGTCGTGTCCCGCAGTCATTTGTGGGCTTTCTGCCAGTAGCGGTCGGTCGATCTTTAACCATCAGGCTCGGCAGCCGGTCAGTTCGGTCATAGGCCAATGACCGCTATCACTCATCCTATCAAGTGCTGACGGATAGGATCCATTGATGCGCGGGCCAATTTGCACAACAGGCTGAGACGCCCAACGAATAGGGAGCCCTGCACATTTTCGATGCAGCGACGTGTTCTTACTGAACTGGCTGGATGTCAGTGACGATCATCTTGCCACCTTCATTGAGCACCATAAACTTAATTTTTTCGCCCGGCTTGATGCTGGTCAATAAACTTTTATCTTTAGCAGTAAATACCATTGTCATTCCTGGCATATCCATATGCTTGATTTCGCCGTGTTTGATCGTGACCTTGCCAGTTTCTATATCAATTTTCTTGACCTCTCCGTCGGTTAAAGACGGCGTCATTTGCGACATGTTCATCTTGCTGTGATCCATGGCAGTTTGGGAAAAACTGCTTAAGGGAAGAGCCGCACCAATGGTCAATAGTAAAGTTGCAATTTTGGTTTGAATATTTTTCATATTTTCCTCATGAGTAAGAGTTAAAAACTTTTGATGATCCGTCTTTTTGGATTAACAAGACTTGATACGCGTCACGCCTTGCGCCGTAGACAGGACCGTCCATTCCAGGAGATCCGATAGGCATCCCCGGAACAGCAAGACCTAACGCTTGTGGTTTTTCTTTGAGTAAACGTTGAATGTCTTCGGCTGGCACATGCCCCTCAATCACATATCCACCGACCAGAGCCGTATGACATGAAGCGAACTTTTGAGGCATACCCAGCCGAGCCCGCGCTGCGTTGTTACCTTGATCGTTTACTTTCAAAGAAAAATTATTCTTTTCTAAATGAATAATCCAGTCTTTGCAACAGCCACAGTTAGGGTCTTTCCAGACTTGTATAGCTATAGCGTTTGGGCTGGCTGCAATGGCAATTGAGGACGAGCACATTGAAGCTATTCCCAACAATAGCAACCGCCTCATTGAATTTTTTGAACTGTTTTTGTCAGTCATTTCAGCAGCCCTTTCCTGTAATGAAATTACTTCTTGCCAACCTTAATCGCACCCTTCATCCCAGCTTCGTAGTGGCCTGGCATCAAGCAGGCAAAATTTACGGTTCCAGTCTTCGTGAATTGCCAAACAATTTCGCCTTGCTGTCCTGGAGATAGTGTCACTTTGCCAGGTTCGTCATGTTCCATATCTGGGAATTTTTTCATCTGCTCCAGATGCTCGAGCAATTCCTTCTGGGTGCCCAGACTCAATTCGTGCTTCACCTTTCCTTGATTCTTGACAACAAAGCGGACCGTCTCTCCTTGCTTGACCTGAATAGATGAGGGTGTGTAACGCATGTTATCCGTCATATCGACATTGATGGTCTGCGTTACCTTGGAGGCAACACCTGGTTTGCCAATTGCGGTTTCCTCGTCAGCATGGCCATGCCCACCGGCGTGCTTTCCAGCCGCAAAAGCCGACGCTGACAGGGTCAGAGCAACCAAAACAAAGATTTGGCGAGAAGTGATGTACTTGGGTTTCATTCGTTAACTCCGGAAAAAAAATTCAGTGATTGCTATGTGATGAGGGCTTGCGCACCTTGACTTCGGTCGTTTTGGCGGGCATCTGGGCGCGAGGCATGGACTGCCCACCCTCCGCCTTGAAGCGCGCTGGTTCAGTCAACGGCCCGGTGTACTCATGGGCTACCGTGCCTTCGGGATGCTTGTACCAACCCGGGTCCTTGTAGTCCCCCGGCTTTTGATTACGGCGGACCTTCAGAACGCTGAACATGCCACCCATTTCGACCGATCCGAAGGGGCCTTGGCCAGTCATCATCGCAGCGGTGTTGTCAGGGATGGGCATTTCCATCTCAGTCATGTCGGCCATACCACGCTCACCCATGACCATGTAGTCTGGAATCAGGTTATTGATCTTCTTGGCGATGCCACGGTGATCCACACCAATCAATGTCGGAACGTTATGACCCATGGCGTTCATGGTGTGATGGCTTTTGTGACAGTGGAAGGCCCAGTCCCCTTCCTCATCTGCCAGAAACTCGATCTGTCGCATCTGACCGACGGCCACATCGGTCGTCACTTCATGCCAGCGGGTGCTCTTGGGTGTCGGGCCACCGTCCGTACCAGTGACGAGGAACTCATGGCCGTGCAAATGTATGGGGTGGTTCGTCATCGTCAGGTTGCCAATGCGAATACGCACCTTGTCGTTCAGGCGGACATTGAGGCTGTCGATGCCTGGAAATATCCGGCTGTTCCAGCTCCACAGGTTGAAGTCCAGCATTGTCATGATCTTGGGGGTGTAGCTGCCCGGATCGATGTCATAGGCGTTGAGTAGGAAGCAGAAGTCTCGCTGGACCTCATCAATCAGATCATTCTTGACTTTAGGATGGGTCACCCAAAAGCCCATCATGCCCATGGCCATCTGTGTCATCTCATCAGCATGCGGGTGGTACATGAAGGTGCCAGGCCGGCGCGCGACGAACTCGTAAACAAACGTCTTGCCGGAGGGAATAGCCGGCTGGTTCAGTCCGGCCACACCGTCCATGCCGTTGGGCAGGCGCTGCCCGTGCCAGTGAATGGAGGTATGCTCTGGCAGCTTGTTGGTCACGAAGATCCGCACGCGATCGCCCTCGACCACTTCAATCGTGGGCCCCGGGCTCTGGCCGTTGTAGCCCCAGAGATGGGCTTTAAAGCCAGGGGCCATTTCCCGCACTACTGGTTCGGCGACCAGGTGAAATTCCTTGACGCCTTGATTCATGCGCCATGGCAAAGTCCATCCATTCAGCGTCACCACCGGGTTGTAGGCGCGTCCGCTGTTGGGGACAAGCGGCGCCATGGTGTTAGGGCTGGTCTGTATTACAGGCTCAGGCAGAGCGGCCATCGCCACGCGGCTGACCGCGCTGGCGGCCACGGCACCACCAGCAATCCCGGCGTACTTAAAAAAGTCTCTTCTGGAAGTCATCGTTGTATCTTTCATTCAATGAGGCGCAGCGCCACCGGCTGGCGCACTGGGCATGGCTGCCAGCGGAGTGTTCATCGGTCGCCCGACCAGTGAGGCTTGTAGCGCGGCATCCGCTAGCCAAAACTGCTGCTCGGCTCCGATCGCAGCCATGACCGTAGAGACCTGATCACGTGAGTCCGCCAGCAACTCGAAGATGCCGATGATCATTCCGTTGTAGCGCAGTTGGTTCTCTTCTGAGATCACCTTACGAAGCGGTATCACCTCGTCCCGGTTGTGCCGTGCAATGTCATAAGCCGTGCGATAGGAGGAGTAGCTTTCTCGCAAGCTTGAACCCGCCGAGCGGACGGTCGCCTCAAGCTGATTGGCTGCGGCCAAGGTGCGTGCGTTCATGGCATCGCGCTGCATGCCCCCCCAATCAAAGATGGGCAGGCGTACCGCGATTTCATACCCTCGCGCTGCGCTGCGCTCACCCGCCACGCTGTTCGTGCTGGTGTTGCGCATGGCCCTCAGTTCAATGTCGGTGATGCTGGTGACCATGTTCAAACCCTGGGCTCTGGCGGAAGCATCCAGTGTGCTTTGGGCAAGACGGATGTCGAGGCGGTTACGCGTAGCAAACGTCGCAACGCCCTGCGGATCGAGCGCCTGTTTGGGTAGTTCAGGCAAGCGGTCCGGCAGTTTGAGCATCTGGGCCTGTTGGGCATCCAGACCGAGTACGCGTACGAACTCTTCGCGGGCAGCAGTTACTTGGTGAGTTGCTGTTGCCAATCGGGTCCCTGCGTCCGCATAGAAGGCCTGCTCACGAGCCCGTGTGAGGCGATTGAAGTTGCCTATGGCCTGCATCCTGCGAGCCAGTTCGGAACTCGCTGCAGCGCTTTCATACACCTGCTTGGCATACTGAAGCGTCTGTTGGGCAGCCACGGCGCGGACCCATGCCTGGCGCACGCGGGTGACCTGGTCGACCACATCACTCGACAGTCGCAGATGGGCCACTTCGATGCGACGGTTGGCGATTCCCTGGCGACTAGGGAGGGTCAGAATATCGAGCAGACCAAAGGAAAGCGCACGGTTTAACTCCAGCGCATCACCGGCCACCATGCGTTCCAGGGAGAAGACCGGGTTTGCAATCCTGCCCACTTGTGCCGCATCTGCGGACTCCGCCCAACCTTGAGCCAGCAACGCCTGGAGCGATGGGCTGTTGACGAGCGCCAGCTGGACCGCCTCGCGCTGACCCAGAATGTTTTGAAGCAGCTTCTGGGCCGCCTGCGCACGCTGTTCGCGCTCATCGGCAGTCCGCGCGAGAGAAATCTGCCCTTCGGCAAAACTCTTGGCCTCCTCGTTCACCCGGGCAACGTTTTGTTCGAGGCTAACAGTGGCGCAACCGGCAAGCGTGGCCAAGGCGATCGCGGATAGCGCCAGTTTCCCTAGCGAGGTGCTTGGGATGCGCTTCATGGCTTGACTCCCCCATGATGACCAGATTGCGTATCAGGCACGTCAGAGGCGTCCTTCAGGGCCTCACCTGTCGCGACCTCCTTGGCATAGCTGCGCCAGCCTCCAATACGACCTACCAAGTCGTTGGCTTTGACCCATGACTGAATGGCCTGGTCGTTATAGGGGCGGAAGTCACTAAGTGCAGACTTGTACTCAACTTCCACCACCGAAAGATTTTTCACGGGCTCGCTGGTGGCTTGGGCCGCGGCTACACCAGCTAACATGGCACAACTCAGGGCGAGACATGTCTGTGCGAATAATAGTGAACGTCTGACGAGCATGGTTTCCTCAATGTGATCGGTAACATAGATAGGGGGAATTATTAAAATACCAAGTCGTCAGCACGATGTCGAAAAGATTACATATTTGTCATCTTGCCATCGCAACAAATGGAAGTCGTCATACTCAGGTCTGCCATAGAGGGTCAGTTGCCAATGAAAATTTTGATTGTGGAAGATGAGCCCAAGACCGGGGCATATCTGCGCCAGGGACTGATCGAGGCCGGTTTCGTTGTGGACTTGGCCAGAAATGGGCCCGACGGCCTTCACCTAGCTCTTGGCGGTAACTACGATCTCGCGATCCTGGATGTGATGATGCCGGGCATGAACGGTTGGGAGGTCCTGCAGGCGATACGTCATGAAGGCCTACAAGTGCCAGCCATGTTTCTCACCGCCCGCGATCAGGTGGAAGATCGCGTGAAGGGGCTTGAATTAGGCGCCGACGATTACCTCGTCAAGCCGTTTTCCTTTGCCGAGCTCTTGGCCCGAGTTCGCACCATTGTGCGCCGCGGTCGTAGTGGCACCGAATCCACGATCTTGCAGGTGGCAGACCTCCAACTTGATCTGCTACGCCGCCGCGTCACCCGAGACGGCAAGCGCCTTAATCTCACCGCCAAGGAGTTTGGATTGCTAGAACTGCTGATGCGTAGGCAGGGAGAAGTCCTGCCCAGGTCGCTGATCGCCTCTCAGGTTTGGGACATGAACTTCGACAGCGACACTAACGTCATCGAGGTGGCCATGAGGCGTCTGCGCGTCAAGATCGATGATGATCACCAGTTCAAGCTGATCCAAACTGTACGCGGCATGGGCTACGTGCTCGAAGCGCCGGAGGGTCGCTAGATGTTTCGCAGGCTGTCACTGACATCCCGCCTCACCATCTTTTTTATAGCGCTGGCCAGTTCGGTCATCCTGGGCTTGGCGCTTCTTTTCATGGTAGAGGCTGATAGGCACTTCGTCGACCTCGATAGCGCCGCCTTGGATGATAAAAAGCACCTGATCGAGGGCATTCTGGCCAGTTCTCGATCCCATGAAGAAGCTCGCAGTCGCCTGAACGAAGCATTGAGCCATCACCACGGCCTTTACGCTCTGGTCAAAGGACCGCAGGGTGAAAAGTTGTACCAGACCAACGGATACAGCGGCCCGACTACGCAAGCATCATTCATCACGAATGACGACGGCCACGGGCTTCAGTCTTGGAGGAGTGGCGGTCGCGAGTTCCATGAGATGAGCTTTACTGCTGGCATGGTTCAGGGAATGGCCGGGCCGCTCCAAATATCACTCGCCGTCGATACGCAGCACCACCAAGAATTCATGAGGGAGCTCCGGCGCAGCATTGCGATCTATGCTGTGCTGGCCATTCTTCTAAGCGGATTCTTGGCTTGGTTCGCGGCTCATCAAGGCATGTCTCCGCTGCGCGCAATGAAACGTCGCGCCGCTGCAGTGACAGGCCAACAGTTGCAAGAGCGCATGCCCGAGGATGCCGTCCCGATTGAAATGGCAGATTTGGCAAGGGAACTCAATGAGATGTTGGGTCGCCTGCAGAACGACTTCAAACAGCTTGCTGATTTTGCGGCGGATTTGGCACATGAACTTCGCACACCCATCAGCAATCTCCTCACCCAAACACAGGTGACGCTGTCCACCCAACGCGACCTTAAGACATACCAAGATACGCTGGCGTCCAACGCAGAGGAATTGCAGCGTTTGGCTCGGGTGGTATCAGACATGCTATTCCTCGCCAAGACAGAGCGGGGGGTAGACCTGCCCCATAAGGAGTCCTTCTCGGCAGCACAAGGAGCTCGCGAACTCGTTGAATTTTATGAAGCCGTTGCGGACGAAAAACGCATCTTGATGAGCGTGGAAGGTGATGGGCGAATCTATGGCGATCGTTTGATGTTCAGACGTGCCTTGAGCAACCTCCTATCCAATGCGCTCAGGCATGCACCAGTCGGCGGTGTCGTGGGCGTCAGAATCGAAAGTTCGTCGCGTGGAATTGAAGTCACTGTCAAAAACACGGGCAAGGAGATTCCATTGGATGTCCAGCAGAGAGTCTTCGAGCGCTTCTATCGCGCAGACTCAGCACGCAGGCACCCAGCTTCTGACGGGGCAGGCTTGGGGCTGTCGATTACCAAAGCCATCGTCGAGGCCCATGGCGGGGCGATCTCGGTTACTTCAGACCAGGAGTGGACTCGATTCAGGCTTGTTTTTCCAGGGCTTCAAGCAAGGATGAGGCAAGCGACGGAACTACTTAGTCGGCCCTGAATAACGCCTTTTGCGTGAACAAGAGAGGGCCGGATCGCGCTGTACCGATTCATAACAACCGCCGCAGCGGGCGCAAACAAATGAGACTGCCCAATGAGCAATCAAGGCGACCGGGGAAACTGCTGCGGCCGTGGGACGTGGCGGCCACACCGCTGGAACTGGCGCTGGCCAGGGGCCACCGGTGGTTGGCAATGCTGGAGTACGGCAAGTTGAAAAACCTGACTGAAAATGTAGCGCTGGAGGGAGTCGACAACAGCTACGTCAGCCGGATGGTGAATTTGACTACGCTGGCACCGGACATCGTCGAGGCGATTTTGGAGGATACGCTGCCGGATCACCTGACGCTGTTTGATCTTGCGGTGGACCCGCCTGCGCTGTGGGAGGAGCAGCGGTTACGGATTTGGTGAGACGGGACTGTAAAAGATAGTGATGGCGACTGACTCCATGACAGCGGGGTGTCTGTACAGCCAGCACCAGACCGCCCGATCATGTTCGCATAAGCACGGATCGCATACGCGGCATGTCGAGTGACCGGTATTTCAATTACAACGGTCCTCGTAGCTCCTCCCGCTTAAATGACCGGTAGTAATCGCCGCAACTATGACGTCCACTTACCGCGAGTGACTACAACCAGCCTAAATCACAGATTGATACAACAACAGCATCGTCCGCTTTTGGCCGACAGCTGTAGCTCCGTTTGCGACGATCGATGACCGCAAACGCTGCATTCCAGACCTTCGCCCTTGTAAGTTGCCTAAAGGCTGAAAGCAGCCATAAAGACATTGAGCAAGTGGCATTTAGCAACCACCCCGAAGCAGACAAACATCCTGAAACCGAGGATCAGTTTTCCATCGTAAGCGACTCAGTAGTCAATTCATTTTGAGTAGTCTTCAAAAAATATCTATTTGGTCATGCGTGGTGCATGTATGAACTTTGCAAAAAATGCACCAATGTATGCAAAGCTGGCGAATGATCCGCCGCAGGTACGAGCAAACCTATGTCACTGACCGAAATGGGGCTGGCTAATGGCAACTCTAAAAGCTGACCTTGTACTAATTGTTTGCTGACCAAACTTTTTGGCACGATGGTCAACAAGTTTTCCCGCTGCAACTGGTGCAACACCACTGAGGCAGCAGATGAGACGATGCCATGCATTTTTGGAGGCTTGGGCGCTGTCTCAAACAACTGGTCGAAGGCCTGGCGAGCAATCACACCTGTGGGTGACACCATCCACACACAATTCAACAAATCCTGCTGGCTAATGACTTTTCGTTGTGCCAACGGGTGTCCACTGTTGCAAACAATCACCAACCGATCGGGCATCCAGGGTAAAAACGTCCAACCCTCAGGGGGGAACTCTGGTTGGCGACACACAGCAACATCAATCTCATGGGCTGCAATCAGGCTGAACTGACGACGTGCATCGGCCTCCTGCAACTGAATTGTGATGTGCGGATGCTTTTGGCAAAAGACCGACAAAGCATCGCCTAGTAAACCAGTAATGGCTGCAGAAATAGAAGCTATGCTGACCATAGAGCGAGAACGATCGTCCATCGCTGAGAGGACCGTGGCACTGTCGTCCACCAAAGCCAGCATACGGTTCACCATCGGTGCCAATGCCAACGCATTATCAGTGGGTGCCATACCTTTGGTATGTCGCAAAAACAAGGAGCATCCCAGCAATCTCTCCAGCTCTGCAAGTGCCTCTGTGGCGGAGGGTTGCGTCATGCCAATGGCCTGTCCAGCTAGACGCAATGAGCCCAGTTCGAGCACTTTCTGAAAAAGGAGCAGATGACGCAGTCGCACCTTGGTCAGTAGGCGATTGCGAATGACTGTAGCGGAAAGGATCATGATGGGTATAGGTAAACCTTATGAGAGAGCACCTTATTCTATTAGACCACCTATGACTTGCAGCATAAGCTTCGTCCACATCATTAAAGGAGACCATTCATGTTCAATTCATTTTCGCGTCGCAAGTTGGGGTTACTGGCAGTTTCGCTGACGTTGGGCAGTGGACTGGCAAAAGCCGAAACTTTCCCGGCAAAGCCCATGACCATGGTTGTGCCCTTTGCGGCTGGTGCGGCAACTGACCGTGCCGCTCGATCGATTGCCAAACAACTTGAAAAGCAGCTGGGTCAAACGTTTGTAATCGAGAACGTTGCAGGCGCATCTGGAACACTGGGAGCTAAGCGATTGCTGCGCTCGCAGGCCGATGGCTACACGATCATGCTCGGCACGAACAACGACCTGGTAATTGGGCAGGCAGTGATGAAGCCCGGTTACACCTTGGACGATTTCACACCGCTGGCGCGCACGGGTCTGGATATGACAGTGCTGGTGGCTCATCCATCCTTTCCAGCCCAAAATGCCGATGAATTCGTGAGGATGGCGCGCTCAGCCGCTGCCCCTATTCAGATAGGAGTTCCAGGCCAGGCAACCATGCAGACCTTTGGCGCTAATTTGCTGGCAGATGCGGGAGATTTCAAAATTCAGACGGTGCCTTACAAAGCAGGCGCACCGCTGGTCACAGACTTGCTTGGGGGCCAAATACAGCTGGGTACCATCGCTCTGTCCTCTGTGCTTCCACAAATCCGTGCAGGCAAACTCAAAGCCATTGGTGTGCTCTCGGATCGTCGGCATTCCGGTGCGCCAGACATTCCGACAGTCAACGAAGGCCAAATGCTAAAGGGGGTGAATGCTGATTTGTGGGTGGCCGTGGTGGCACCCAAAGGCTTGCCACCCGCTGTAAGCCAGCGCTTTAGAGACGCACTTGGAAAAATCATGGCCGATCCAGTTTTCCGATCAGATGAGCTGCGGGCAGGATTCATGATTCCCGATATCCAGACACCGATGCAAACCAGCCAATTCATGGCTCAAGAGTACCGACGTCTTAAGACGCTCATCGATAGCACTAAGCTCGACTAAGCATGAATCACACTATCGAGTCCTTGCCGCTTGAACGCGCTGTAACGGCAGATGGAACCGAATTCCACTATGTGACTGCTGGACAGGGCTATCCGATCGTTTTCATACACGGCGGCTTTGGTGATTGGACATCTTGGGCGCCTCAATGGCAGCACTTCACAAATACTTATCGGTGCTTTTCATACAGCCGAAGATTCAGCTGGCCCAACCGCAACCACTGGCGTGAGCATGCGGTTGCTCAGGACGCCCAAGATTTGTTGACCTTGCTGGATATCTGGAAATTACCGAAAGCTATTTTGGTGGGTACCTCATACGGCGCTTACACCGCCTTGATGCTCGCATTGCAAGCTCCAGAACGTATACAAGCCATGGCATTAACAGAGCCTCCACTTCTAGGTCTAGCCGACCAAGCGCCAGGTGGTACACAAGCTCGTAGAGACTTTGAAGCGGTGTTGGCAATAGGTGCCGAAGCTTATGTGAACGGTGACGAGCGAGAAGCTGTCCGTATTTTGACGACCGGCATTAATGGAGGCCAGATTCAAAAAGATACTTCGCCAGAAGGCCTCGAAAAACGCATCAAAAATGCTCCCGCGATGCGCGCTATATGTGAAGCCTCCGAGCCTTTCCCGATACCTGGTGATGAGGCGTTAAGGGGGTTGAAAATGCCGATTTTGCTGACCAGTGGCCATGACAGTCCAGACATTCATCAGTGTGTTTTTTATAGCTTGACTCGTCTAATTTCGTCGGCACAGATTGTGAGAATAGCGGATGCAGGACATGGTGTGCACAGGGATCAACCAGATGAGTTCAATCAATCACTGTCAGATTTTTTAAAGAATTTCGAAAGCGACCACCAAGAATCCAAATTTAAGTCTGCGTAAATCGCTCTGTGACTGTTAACTGCTCGACCAGTTCGTTGCGAATCAGGACAGGACCCCCTTCGAATATTTCTGGTTTACAGATACACGGCATATCAGTCATACCGAAGTATCGTAGGGTGTGTTTGAGTAACCGATACTATTGACAAACCAAAATTGATTGCGTTTCACGACCGGCCGCTTCCGCTGCATTACCGCCCGCCCAAGGCAGCGCCGCGACCGTTCGCTTTGGGTCGAAGGGGCATAGTGGGACAACCTAGCAGGTTCTAATTCCGGAGCCTTTAGCACAGAGGTTCTGAAAACTCTCGGTAAAAGAAGATGTCTCAACATTTAGAATAATGAACTGGGGCCCAAGTACTTGATCGGCTTGCTCTTGGGAAATTTAGGCGGTTTGCGATCTAGAATCTTCTAGCCCGCCAGCACAACCTAAAGCCTCGAAAGAGGTTTTGCAACAAGCCCCGCAAGGGGCTTTTTTGTTGTTTGCAACAAGGGGTTTATTTTTAAACCTGTTCGGCGACACTGCTTTTTATAACGTCATGAAAATCAATACATTCTCCAAATTTTCCATCCTCTGTGGCTTCACATTGGCAACACTGCTCACCACGCCAAGTTCTTTCGCTGCGAAACAACCTGCAACCAAGCACGTTGCCTCCAAAAAAGCAGCAGCTTCTAAAAAAGCAGTGGCTTCGGCCAACGCCATGCCGCCATTGCCTGCCCAAGAATCTTTGGCGCCAAACCCGCCTGCACTTGCCGCCAAGGCATGGCTCTTGATGGATTTTGATTCTGGCGAATTGCTGGCTGCGGCCAATGTGGATGAGCCACTGCCACCTGCATCGCTCACCAAGATGATGACAAGTTACATCGTTGAGCAAGCCTTGCGTTCTGGTAAGTTGAAACCAAGCGATATGGTCTCGGTCAGTCAAAACGCTTGGTGTCGCGGTACCAATACCGAGTCGTGCATGTACTTGCCGCTGAACAGTCAGGCCACGGTCATTGATATTTTGCGCGGCATCATTGTTCAGTCGGGTAACGATGCCTCCAAAGCCATTGCAGAGCACATGGCTGGCTCGGAGGAAGGCTTTGCCAAGTTGATGAACGAAGAAGCGCAGAAACTGGGCATGACGAAAACAAATTTCGTCAACCCCACAGGCCTTCCTGATCCCGCGCACAAATCTTCTGCCCGCGATCTGGCCATTTTGGCGCGCGCCATCATTCGCAACAGTGCCGACTATTACGCGATCTACGCGGAGCGTGAATTCAAGTACAACGGCATCAAGCAAGGTAATCGCAATGCACTGCTTTATACCGATCCAACGGTGGATGGCTTAAAGACGGGCCACACGCAAGAAGCCGGTTTTTGCTTGGTGACATCTTCGGTGCGCAATGGCATGCGTTTGATTACCGTGGTGCTGAATGCCAGCAGTGCAAAGTCGCGGGCTGACGAAAGCAGAACCTTGTTAGGTTGGGGCTTTAGCAGTTTTGAAAAAGTAACGCCTATTCAGGCCGCTGCTGTGGTGGGTTCGGCCAAGGTAGGCTTTGGCAAAGCCGACGCAGTGGCTGCTGGTCTAGCTGCGCCCTGGATGTTGACGGTGCCTAAAGGTCAACAAATTCAGACTGCGGTAGAGATTAAGACAGGGCTTGAGGCGCCGTTGGCCAAAGGTGCAGTGGTCGGCAAAGTGGTCGCTACTTCTAATGGCAAGCCAATCGGTGAAATGCCGCTCGTGGCGCAGGCAGATGTTGAGCGGTCTGGCTTGTTACTGCGCGGTTGGCAGCATGTGACCAAGTTATTTGGAAAGTGAGTTGGATCTAAAGCCAGGGCTTATTTGCCCTGTCTGTGAAATTCGCTAGACCACGCTAAGCTTCAACCTTCCAAATTAATGTTGCTCTGACCCCAATTAATGACCCCAATTAAATTTTCTCATGGCCATCAAATATGGAACTGCTGGCAATGACAACCCTTTGCGGGGAACGTCTGGCAATGACTCGCTGTATGGGCTGGGGGGCGATGACCTTATTTTGTCTGAAGATGGCGAAGACTATGTTGAGGCGGGTGATGGGGATGATGAGATCAATGGCTACGATGGGGAGGCGGGGTCCTACACCTACTACCCAGTCATTGGTTTAAAAACAATTCACGGTGGCAACGGCAACGACTTCATTGTGGGCGGCGCCGTTGGTGATGCCTTGTATGGCGATGATGGCAGTGATCAGATTTATGGCCGCAATGGCAACGATGTAATCAGTGGAGGCTTGGGCGCTGACTTCATGAGCGGCGGCGCTGGCGATGACACTTTTTATGTGTCTGATTTCCATGATGTGATTGATGACTTGGAAGGCAATGACACCGCATACGTCGCCACCAGTTTCGTCAAAATTCCAAGCACGATTGAGCGAGTGGTTTACACCGATGGTGCATTGGCGTTGCCTTACTGGATTGATGCATTGTTGCCAGACGATGGCGCAGGCAACGCATTTGATACCCTGCTGGGAAGTGGTCGCACCTACTTCTACACCTTTCCAACATCACTGCCCTCGTACGACACCAACGCCAGCCATGGCTTGGGTTTCAAGGCTTTCAGCAATGTGCAAATGGCAAGGACGGAAAGTGCACTGAGTGAGGTGTCTTCTGTGATCAATGTGCATTTTCAGAAAACCAACAATGCCGGTGTGTTGAACACCTTGGTATTTGCCAACAACGATCAGGTGTCTTCCGCAGGGTTTGGTAATTTTCCCAGCGCCTACATGATCGGCAGCGATTTGTATTTTGACAACTCAGATTTGAATGCCAGCTTTGCCGATCGAACGTATGGTGCATTAACGCTTGTCCACGAGATTGGCCACGGCTTGGGTTTGGAGCATCCTTTTTCACATGCGCAGGCCGGTGGCAGTGGGCTGGCCGATCCGCCCTACCTGACAGGTATGGAAGAAAGCACCACTTGGACCGTGATGAGCTACAACGACTCGTCGGCGCAATACTTTTTAAGCTTCAGCCCCCTCGACATTGCCGCGTTGCAATATGTGTACGGGCCTAGCAAAACGTCACGCACCGGCAACAACACCTATCAATTGTCTGCGACTGAACCCAACTTCATTTGGGATGGCGCAGGGGTCGACACGGTGGATGCGTCAGGACTTAACCAAGGTGTCACTGTTTACCTCACGCCTGGGCACTGGGGACATGTGGGCAATGTCAAATCGAACAGCATCACGGCACCGGGCCAGGTCACTGTCAATTTTGGTTCCGCCATTGAAAACCTCACGGGGACATCTTTTGCAGACAAGTTGTTCGGCAATGAGTTGGCCAATGCGCTGATAGGTGGCACAGGCAGCGATTGGCTAGAAGGTTGGGCTGGCCAAGACTATTTGGTAGGTGGTCTGGGCGACGACCAGTTGACGGGTGGACCAGGCATCGACACCGCGCAGTTTAGCGGCGCTTATGACAGCTACAAGCTCACCCTTTCGTCCAGTGCATTGGGTGTGAAAGACAAACGCAGCAATGCCGATGGCACCGATGTGCTGAGCAGTGTCGAGCGCCTCAAGTTTGCCGACAAAACAGTGGCCATGGACCTGGCGGGCAACGCCGGCGTGGTGGTTAAAGTGATTGGCGCCGTTCTGGGTGCAGATGCTGTCAAGTTACCCAACGTGGTGGGCATTGGCTTGCGCTATGTCGACAACGGCATGAGCTATGCCGATTTGGGTTTAACCGCCTTGAACGCCGTGGGCGCCTTCACACCCGATGCCATTGTGTCAACCCTGTGGCGCAACGTGGTGGGCTTGGCGGCATCTGACAAAGACAAAGCCCCGTACCTGAAAATGCTGGCAGAGGGCACCCAGCCGGGGGATCTGGTGATCTTGGCCGGCGACTTTTCAATGAACGTCAGCAAAATCGGGTTGATGGGCTTGTCGCAAACGGGCATTGAGTTCAGTTAGAGCGACTCTGCGACCCTGCATCTACCTAAAATTCCTTAAAATTAATGTTACTCTGACCCCAATTAATTTGAACAAGGACAAGCTGCATGTGTGCCAAATTCTTGGCGTTGATGGCCCTCTTGGCGTTGCAGGCGTGCTCGCACATACAGCCTGTGGCGGCTTGGCAAAAAGGAACGCTGGCACTGCCTGAGATGAGCTTTGACGATGACTTGCTAGAGCGCGGTTACAAAGAACACATCTACAGCAGCAAAGAAGCATCGGCCGGTGGATCGGGTGTGGGCGGAGGTGGCTGTGGCTGCAACTAAAACCCCTTCACACAGCACAGAACTGGGCGCTGCACTGCTCAGTGCCGCCATGGCCTTGCCGTGCATCATGGGGGCGGCCCACGCCGGAAGTGCGCCAGAAAAAGGCACCCTCAGTTTCAAATTCCTCAACTACCAAGAGCGACAACAGCTTGGCAAAGATACCGCTGTAGGCGGTGCCCCTCTCAGTGGCTACTCTGGCGCCTCTGCCTTTGATGAGCGCATTCGCGTCAAAGCCAGTGCCACCAACATCATGTTGCCATTGAACGCTGAGTGGTCCATGGCAGGCACTCTCATTACTGACAGCATCTCGGGTGCATCGCCTGCGTATCACACGCAAGCTTTGTCGGGCATGAAAGATTTTCGGCGTGCAGTAGACACCTCGCTCACACGCTACTTGCCGAACGGCACCCTCACAGTGGGCATGAGTCATTCTGGTGAGAACGATTACGTGTCGCGAGCGGTGTCTGTTTTGACCACACAAGTGTCTGAAGATAAAAACACCACTTGGACTGCGGGTCTGGGTTTAAACCGCGACGCCATTCAACCCGCCAATTTCATTGTGACCCATGAACAAAAGAAGGGCGCAGACCTGTTGCTGGGTGTCACACAAGTGTTCAGCATGAATGACATTGTGCAAGTCAACCTAGGGCATTACAGCGGCCACGGGTACTTTTCCGATCCGTACAAAATTTACGATGAGCGCCCTAGAGATCGGCAGCATCAAACGTTTCAGGCCCGATGGAACCACCATGTGGCTGCGTGGGGCGGTACATCGCGCTTGGCTTATCGCTACTACACCGATACGTGGGGCATTCGCTCGCATACCCTCGATGCTGAATGGGTGCAGCGCTTGGGAAGTGATTGGCGTGTGGCGCCTTTGCTGCGTTTGTATTCACAAAATGCGGCGCGCTTTTATGTGGAAGTCGATCCGCGCATTGCGCCTTTTCCACCCAGTCCATTGCCCAGTGCTGTCCATTTTTCCGAAGACCAGCGACTCAGTGCCTTTGGTGCCATCACCATGGGTCTTAAAGTCACGCGCCAGTTGAATGTGGACACCTCAGTGGATGTGAAGGTGGAACAATACGGACAAAAAGCGGTTTGGAAATTCACAGGCGTAGGCAGTCAAGGGCTTGCGCCGTTTTATGCGCGCAGCATTCAAGTGGGCATCACGCACGCATTTTGATCATGCACGCTAGTTCAAGCTTGGCCGTTCAGCGCTATCCCTTCAGGGCCATGGGCAGTGCGTGTGAAGTGGTGCTGGTGGCCAGCAGTGCGCAGGATGCCCAGCGCCTGGCGCAAAGTGCCATTGATGAAGTGCTGCGCATTGAACGCAAATACTCGCGCTACACGGCCGATTCGATCGTTGCCAAGATCAACCAAAAAGCAGGTTTGAACGCGGTTGTGTGTGACGATGAAACATGGGCCTTGTTGCAATATGCGTCTAAGTTGCATGAACAAAGTAATGGCCTGTTTGACATCACATCGGGCGTGCTGCGAGCAGCTTGGAATTTCAAAGTGCCCGCCATACCTTCAGCAGAAATGCTAGACGAGCTGCGTGCCAAAGTAGGCTGGCAAAAGGTGGTCCTGAAAAATCAAAGCATTGCTTTGCCTATTGCAGGAATGGAAATTGACTTAGGCGGCTTTGGCAAAGAGTACGCAGCCGACAGGGCTGCACAAGTGCTGCAAACTCAAGGCGTGGCCAGTGGCTATGTGAACTTGGCAGGCGACATGCGATTCTTGGGGCCAAAACTGACGGGTGAGCCTTGGATGATTGGCATTCAAGACCCTCGCCACCCAGACCAGGTTGTGGCCACTTTGCCCATGGTGCAGGGTGGCTTGGCCACCAGTGGTGACTATGAGCGCTATTTCGAATTGAATGGCGAGCGCTATTGTCATGTGCTCAACCCCTTCACAGGATGGCCGGTGAAGTATTGGCGCACTGTGAGTGTGACGGCGCCTGCGGCTGTGGTGGCAGGCTGCACCAGCACCATGGCGATGCTGATGGAACAAGAGGGGCTGTCATTTTTGCAAGCCACAGGCTTTGATTTTTTGGCAATTGACCATGCAGGCAATGTGCACATGCGTCAGCAAGCCGCTTGACCCCCTTTGCATTGCGTCTTTGCCTGGCCCCATTAAACTGTCGCCTATGAAACTCAAATGGATTGCAGCTTTGCTGTTGGGTCTGCTGTTGCAGACCGGTCGTGTTCTGGCCGTAGAGGCTGGCAAGCCATTGCCTGTTTTGGATTTGGCAGAAGTGCAATCTGTCCCAGGGCAGTTTGTCTACATTGACTATTGGGCGTCGTGGTGTGGGCCTTGTCGGCAGTCTTTTCCTTGGATGAATGTTTTGCAGGCCAAGTTGGGTCCCAAGGGGCTCAAGGTGGTGGCAGTGAATGTGGATGCCAAGCGTGCAGATGCCGACAAGTTTTTGGCGCACACGCCAGCGCAGTTCACCATTGCTTACGACCCGCAGGGTTTGTCTGCCAAGCGCTTGGCCATCAAGACCATGCCCACTTCGATGTTGGTGAGTCCGGAGGGGCTGGTGCTGTTGGTTCATTCCGGTTTTAGAACGGAAGAGGCAGGGCAGTTGGAGGCTAAGATCTTAGGCGCCATGGTGCGGTAAGGCTTTGCTGAGCTCGCTGAGTGAGTTTGTATTGGGCAGGCTCCTCATGCTGGGGTACCAGAAATCGTCACCTGCCCAATACAAACTCCCACAGACTGCGAACAAGATGGTTGGTAGCAAAACCCTTCACGCCACTTGTCCAGTTATGATGCCAAGCAAATTCTGGAGCGCTTAAAGCATGCAACAACTTGTCAGGTTCATGGGTTTGTTGTTCGCCGCTGTGCTGGCTTTGAGTTTTTCTGGCTGTGCCAGCCAAACGCGCAACATGGCGGAGAGTATCAACCCCCATGGTTTGCAATACAAAGAGGTGGTTTGTCAACGATCGTTTGAGTTGGCACCTTTTCACGATGACATCAAACTCACGCGTTTTATTGCAACCCCCACTTTGTTGTTGCTAAGTGGCGGCAGTTATTTGTTGCCACTGTTGGGTGTCAACATGGGCTTGGATGCACTGGACCATTTGGATGCATCGCATGTGTCGCAAGCTTGCGGTGGATTTGCGACGCCTTCTGAGAATATTTTGGAGAAGGTGGTGCTCGGTGCGGGCTTCAGTTTGTTCAGTGGCAATGTGCGCTTGGGACCTAATTAAGTGATGGGCTAGGCCCAATTCAGTATGATGGTGTTTTAGAAGGAGTTTCGTTCATGCAATTCAAAACAAGACGTCAATTGATTCAAGGTTTGATGGGGGCTGTGGCTGTCACGGCACTTGCATTGGCATCGTTCAGTGTTTCTGCGCAAAGCACGTGGCCAAGCAAGCCTGTCAAAGTCATCGTGCCTGCGCCTGCTGGCAGCTCCTTAGATGTCATTGTGCGCGGCATGTCCGAAACGCTCAAAACCCGCTGGGGCCAGCCCTTGGTTGTAGAGAACAAGCCCGGTGCTGGTGGCACCATTGGCATGGATGCTGTGGCCAAGTCAGCACCCGATGGCCATACCTTGGGCATTGGCTTCAATGGGCCCATTGCGTTCGGTCCCTTCATGTTCAAAAAAATGGCCTATGACCCTGCCAAAGATTTGATTCCTGTCGTCTTGACCACCTCGCAACCTAACGTTCTGGCCGTGCCAGCCTCACATCCCGCGCAAAACTTCAAAGAGTTTGTGACGTGGGCTAAAGCCCAAGGTGACAAGGTCAGCTACGCATCAGTGGGTCAGGGGAGCTCTTCCCACTTGTCCATGGAGTTGCTGAAAACAACGGCTGGTTTTGAAGCCACGCATGTGCCTTTTACGGGCTCACCGCCAGCGGCTTTGTCGGTGGCTCAAAACGAAACACAGGCCTTGTTGGCTGTTGAGCCTGCGCTCTTGTCCTTGGTACAAGGTGGTCGTTTGAAATTGTTGGCAGTCACCAGCCCACAACGCTTGCCGTCGCGTCCCGACTTGCCCACAGTGGCCGAAGCAGGCTTTGCCGGATTTGATGCCTTGGCATGGAATGGCTTGTTTGCACCTGCGGGCACACCTGCGGATGTGATTCAGCGCATCAATGCCGATGTCAATGCCGCCATGGCCGACCCCGCATTTCGTCAAAACATGGTTAAGCAAGGGTTGATCATTGGCGGTGGAAGTGCTGCCAACTTCAAGTCTTTCATCGACAGCGAGTCTCGCAAATGGGGTGCCATCATCACCAAAGCCGGCATCAAAATCGATTGAACAGTTTGAACTCAAGCGCCTTCAAGTTGCTTTGATTTTTTGACAACTTGCAGGGTTTGAGGCATCACCTGTACCTGGATGCTGCGGGCCTCGCCCAAAGGCTCGCCGTCCGCGGCCACAGGTACATTGACACTGCTTGTCAAGCTTGCCGATTGAAATGAGCGGCACGATATCCTGGCATGACTCAGGTGCGTCCCCGTCAACAAGCGCGGCAACATCAACAGGGTTTGAAGCCTGTTGAAATGGGATGCCACCAACAAGTTCAATTGGCCATCGTCTATCAAGGCGTGTGGAACAGCGGGCATGCCTGCACCATAGCTTGACGTATTCAAACTAGATGCCAGCAAGCACAGTCCGTCGTGCATTAAATGGCCATCCGCTTGAATGCAAAGTGGCCAGTTGCGTAGATTTTGAAGTTCTCGCAATGTGGCCAACAGGTATCTGGGCAGCCCTCGCAAGAAGCTAGGGCCTGCCAACGCGCGATTGCCAACCGATGCGTCAAATCCGATGGCCAGGCTGGAGTGAAAATAGTGTGACTTGCCTAGATCAAGCGCAATGCGGCCCACATCGACAGGGCTTGACACGCCACTCAATGCAAACGCCAAGGCGTCTTGCCACGATAGCTTGTGCAAACCCCAAGCGCGTGCGCAGTCGTTGCCACTGCCAGAAGGCACCAGCCCAACAACGTGTTTGCCGTTGATCAAACTGGGCAGCATTTGGTTCAGCGTGCCATCGCCGCCCACCACAACAATTTTGGACCTCGTTGCACGCTGGGCAATGTCGCGATGCGCCTCTTGCAAACTTGCGGGCATCACAATTTCAGGCTTCATCGGCAAGTGAAGTGACGTCAGCCACGCATCCATTGGCTGCAAAAGGCGTCTGGTGCTGCCACCTGCAGCGTGGGGGTTGATCAGGATGAGTGTCTGCATCGCCTGATTGTGCAAGTTTGCGCGCCATCGAATGACGCGGACAAACCCTGTTGAGCGCTTAACCCTAAGCACATCAGGGCTTGGTGTTAACCCCAGTGAAGGCCTCTTTAGAATGCTCACATTACTGAATTCTAGACTTGGACTTCTCATGGCTCGCATTGAATGTCAATTAACCTGCTTCAACCGTTCACTGCTGTCGGCAGCTTGTTGGAGTTTGTTGGCGTGGTCTTCAGTGCAGGCGCAATCGCCTACTGCACCCCCGGTTGCCCCCGCCAATGGTTCAGCCCCGGTTGCCGGCGCCGCCACAGCGGCTTCACCCGTAGCAGCCCCCGGTGCCCTGCGTCCCATGAAGGACATTCTGAAAGACGCCAAGTCCACCCCTGGCTTTTTCACTTTGCATCAACGGGATGAGAAGGTTTGGTTGGAAATCTTGCCATCGCAATTGGGCAAACCATTTTTCTTTTCATACAACGTGCCTCGCTCGATCGGTGAGCGCGGTTTGTACGGTAGCCAAATGGGTGGCTCCAAATTGGTGGCGTTTCAAAAAGTGGGCAACCAGGTTCAGCTGATTGCCAAGAACACACAGTTTTTCGCAAAAGAGGGCACGCCCCAAGCGCAGTTTGTGTCTGAGTCTTTCTCTGACAGTTTGATGAGCAGCGCAGCTGTGGTGTCTGCCCCGCATCCTGAAACCAAATCTATTTTGATTGAGGCCAACGCGCTGTTGTTCACGGACATTCCGGGTTATCAAACTCGCATCGAAGCAGCCTTTCGCATGCCCTTTGGGCTTGATGTCAGAAACACCTCGTTTAGCAGTCTCAAAAATACAAGCACCCTCACAGGCCTTGAGGTCAGAGCGCATTTTGCGGTGCCTAAGTTGCCTGCGCCGCCCATGATGCCTTCGCCCGTGCCAACACCGCCACCGCCCAGCGCCACGCCCGATCCGCGCAGCATGTTTGTGTCCTTCTATTACAGCTTCATGCCGTTGCCCGAACCTATGGCAACGCGCGTGGCCGATGAGCGTGTGGGCTTTTTTACAGTGCCTCGCACAGACTACACCACCGACCTCAACGTCAAATCCAAAACGCATTTGCTCAAACGTTGGCGCCTGGAAAAGAAGGACGCGAGTGCCGCTGTGTCCGAGCCCAAAGAACCCATCGTGTATTGGCTGGACAAGAACATTCCAGAAAAATACCGTGAGTCTGTGATGCTGGGCATTTTGGAATGGAACAAAGCCTTTGAACGTGCTGGTTTCAAGAACGCCATTGTTGCCAAGCAGCAGCAAGCGTCTGATGATTTCAACAACATGGACGCGCGCCATGCCTCGGTGCGTTGGTTCACAGGTGCCGATGTGGGCTTTGCCATTGGCCCGTCACAAGCCGATCCACGTACGGGTGAAATCTTGGACGCCGACATCGGCATGGCCGATGTGTTCACGCGCGGTGCACGCCGTTTGGTCATCGAAGATTTGGCGCGTGTGCGCGGAGCCGATGGCGAGTTGTGTGAGCATGCAGCAGATGCAGCACAAGAGTTGCATTACGCGCTCGATTTGCTGGAAGCCCGTGGTTTGGAATTGGACAGCCCACAAGCAGAAGCCTTGGCCAAAGCATATTTGAAAGACGTCATCATGCACGAGGTGGGTCACACCTTGGGCTTGCGCCACAATTTCCGTGCGTCAACGGTATATGACTTGAAGCAAATTCAAGATCCCAATTTCACCAAAGTCAATGGTGTCACGGCATCGGTCATGGATTACACGCCCTACAACATCGCAGTCAAGGGCGAGAAACAAGGTGAGTACGTCATGTCCACCCTAGGCCCTTACGATTACTGGGCCATTGAGTTTGGCTACAAACAGTTTGACGCCGGCCAAGAAGCGCAAGGCTTGGCGCAAATTTTGGCCAAGGCCGGTCAACGTGAGCTGCAATTTGACACCGATGAAGACGCAGGCTACGGCAGCACGGGCGGCATCGACCCCTTGGTGAACCGCTTTGATTTGGGTGCCGATCCGCTGGCGTACTACAAACAGCGCATGAAGCTGTCACGCGAGTTGTGGGACCGTTTGCAAAATATGAACTTGGCCACAGGCGAGAGTTACGAACGCCTCACACGCAGCTTCCGCAGTGGTTTCAGTCAATTGGCGCGTGTGGCGCCTTTGGCCGCCAAGTACATTGGCGGCGTGCACACACGTCGCGAGCGTGCGGGTAGCAACAAGCCTTTGTTTGAGCCCGTGAGTGCCGCTCAGCAACGAGAGGCTTTGAGCTTGGTGACCAAAGATTTCTTTGGGACTGACAGCTTCAAGTTCAAGCCAGAACTGATTGCCCGTTTGGCTACCGACCGTTTGGACAGGGGTGCCACAGACAGTGGCTTGCAAACTTCTGTCGCCTCTTTGGTGGCCGGTGTGCAAAGAGGCATCCTTGACCATATTTACGCTCCCTCTGTCGCTGCTCGATTGGCTGAAGTCAGCATGAAGGTCAACGATCCCAAAGACAGTTTGGGCTTGGCCGATGTTTACGATGCAGTGCAAGACGCCATATGGTCGGAAGCCAAATCGGGTCAAGAAACCAACTTGATGCGACGCAATTTGCAGCGCGAACAGTTGCGCCGCATGACCGATGTATTGGTGAAGCCTGCCGGGCCATGGCCTGCAGATGCGCGCAGCATCTTGCGTGAAAATGCACGCCAGTTGGCCAATGCCTTAGAGAAGGCTTTGGCCAAACCAGGTTTGTCTAAAACCACGCGCGCCCATTACGCCGACGCACTCGATGCCCTCAATGCCACCCTGAAAGCCTCGGTACAACGCGCAGCGCCTTGAGCTTGCTTCAAAGAATGCTGCTGCGTTGAATGTCTGTTTGCACCAACAACATGGCAGGTGCACCACTGGTGGCGGTGTAAACGCTGTAATAGATGCCGGCACTGTCCATCACCTCACCGGTGGTGTTCAAGGTCCAGCCGGTGGTGCTCACCTTGTCATCGCCGCTGCCGGTCACGGCCACTTGGTGGTAGTTCATCAGCGTTGAATTGATGCCCGTTGTACTGAATGTTGTTTTATTCCAGCCGCCTGCGCCCTGGCTGTTCAGGGCGCTTAAGTTGGCCCAGTTGCTGCCCGCCATGTCGAGTACATCGGCCACACGGATGGTCAATTCGTTGGCGCCAGTGTTGGTGAGCAAATCAATGCGTTCAATGCTGTTGATTCGGCTGCTGCCTTCAATGTTGCCCGCGGAAGTATTGCTGACCAAGGACAGATTCAAATTAAGGGTGCCCGTGCCGCCCAAGCGCAAGGTGTCAATGGCCCCACCCCCATCGATCTTGGCCAATTGAGTCGTGTTGCCACCTGCGCCAAACTTACTTTGAAGTGCCGTGATGGTGGTTTGGTTCAAAACGAAGGTGTCTTTGCCCATGCCGCCCAACAGCACGTCTGCACCGTTGGAGGTGAAGGTGTCATTGCCCGTTCCTGCTGAATTGCTGCCGCCCGCCAATGTTTGAGCGCCGGCAGAGGTGAGGGTGTCGTTGGCGCTGGTGCCTGTGTTGTCAACCGCACTGCCGGCGGCAAACGCGCCCGTCTTGCTGCCAAAGATGATGTAGGAGCGACCTGTTAGAACACTGCTGTGAGCTGCGTCATACCCATGTGCACCCACAATCAAATCGGCCAAGCCATCGCCGTTCACATCACCTGCAGCACCGACTGAATAGCCGCTCAAATCTTGTGCGCCTTGTCCAATGATGGCAAAGCCGCCCGTGTTGTTGAGAACATCACTCAGGTTGACATTGGTGGTGGTCGATTTGCCATAGACCACGAAGCTTCGGCCCGCGCTAGCGCCGCCATCAACTGAACCAAAAGGTGCGCCCAAAATAATGTCAGCCAAACCATCACCGTTGATATCACCGGCGCTGCTCACGCTGTGACCACTTTGCTCGACGGCCGTTGTGGACAGAATGGCAAAGCCACCAGTGCCTGCAGCAATTTGCCCTAAATCGATGGTGGCATTGGCGGTGTTTCGACCGAAGATGACATAGGTCTTGCCGCTCTCTGGGTTGGCATTGCCGGTGCCAGCAATGACGGCACCAATCAGAATGTCGCCCAAGCCATCGCCATTGATGTCGCCGCCGCTGCTCACCGACACACCGCTCATGTCTTGGCCGTTTTCTCCCAAAATCACAAAGCCGCCTGAGTTGTTTTTGATGTTGGTCAAATCAACGGCGGTGTTGCCTGTTTTGCCCAAGATGACGTATGTGGCACCGGCTTGAGTGCCTGCGGTGTCGTTGAAATAGGCACTCACCAGCAAGTCGGCTTTGCCATCGCCGTTGAAATCGCCCGCACTGCTGACCGAGGTCCCGCTTTCTTCGCCGGCTTGCCAACCCGAAATGACAAAGCCCGGCACAGTGCCGCCCACATTCCCTAAAGAGATGGTTTGCAAAGCGGATAAAGCCGCGCTGCCATACACAACATAGGTGTTGCCAGTGTTACCCGACAGTCCGCTGACTGTTTGAAAATGCGCACTGATGATCATGTCGATCCAGCCGTCACCGTTCACGTCACCTGCGCTACTCACTGAAAAACCTGCCGTATCAAAGGTGCTGGTGATGCTGAGCGCATCAGGCGTCGTGGCCAAAGCAGAGATGTCTTTTTGATATTCCGCCAAGCTGCCTGTCGTTGAATTCGCTTTTCCGTAGACCAAGAATGCGCCGCCTGGATTGGTGCTGGCGGCATCTTGTGGCATGCCAATTAACAGATCGGCCAGACCATCGTTGTTCATGTCGCCTACACCCGCTACAGAAAAACCCAGCCAACCTTTGTTGACACTGTAGGTGTAATAGTGGCCATTGACCTGTCCGGTGCCGCTGTAACCTTTGGGCACCAGGCTGGTGTTCAGGCCGCCTTCATACAGCACGACACCACCACCTTGGGTGCGCAATGCGGTGTCGGTGAAGGTGTTGAGCGGCGCACCCATCACCACGTCGCCATACCCATCGCCATTGAAGTCGCCGGCCAAGCTGACCGCAAAACCAAAGTACGAACCCGTGTTGGGTGCCTCAATGGCATAGCCGCCAATGTTGTTGGCAATGTCGTCCAAGTAGATGGCGTTTTTGAAGGTGTTGACGTTGAGGGTGGGGGAGGTGCCGGCAACGCCTGCATTGTATTTGGCATCTGTGTAGCTGCCAGCTGGCAAGGTGATGCTGGCAGCAACCAAAGGTGTGTCTGCAAAGGGTGTGTAAACCGCCGTGCGCGTCAGACCCGTTCCTGAAATGGCGCTGAGCGTGCCTTGTGTCACCACGACATCGCCCGTTGTGCCATTCCATGCAAAACTGCTGCCAGGGTCTTCACTGAAGGTGAAGGTGATGTTGGCGGTTTGACCCATGCCTAAGGTCGACACGTTTGAGGTGATGCTCACAGTCGGCACAACAGTGTCGTAGTTGATTGTGATGACCCCGCTGGCCGACCCCAGATTGGCCGCTGCATCTTGGTAGCTGTTGTTTTTGACCGAGACTGTGCTTGTGCCATAAGTAACATTGGCTGGCGGCGTGAAAATAAAGCCCCTCGAAACGCCCACTTGTTGGCTGGGGTGAGGGACCAAAGTGCCCGCGCCAGTCAATGTTAAGTCGCCAATGCTGCCATCCCAAGAGAAGCTGGTTCCTGGGTCTTCACTGAAGGTGAAATAAACCGGTGTGGTTTGGTTTGTAATCAAGTTGTTACTGCCTGCATAACCTGAAACAGTGGGTGTACGCGTGTCAATGCTGAGGCTGGGCGATGTGCCTGCCGTGCCCAAATTGCCTACGGTGTCCTGATAGCTAAGTGCCGTGACAGTGATACTGGCATTGCCACTGGCCAAATTGGCGGTGGGTGTAAACACTGCGGTACGTGTGAGCCCTGTGCCGCTGATGGCACCCAGTGTGCCGCCCGAAACCACCACATCGCCCGTTGTGCCATTCCATGCAAAACTGCTGCCAGGATCTTCGCTGAAGGTGAAGGTGATGTTGGCGGTACCGCCCGCTTTGACGGCAGAGACATTGGATGTGATGACCACAGACGGCGCAACCGTGTCAATGCTGATGGCAGGTGATGTGCCTGCGCTGCCATTGTTACCCGGCACGTCTTGGTAGCTGTTGGCCGTCACCGTGATGCTGGCATTGCTGCTGGCTGTGTTGGCTGTTGGTGTAAATGTAGCAGTCCGTGTCAGTCCAGTACCGCTAATCGCGCCCAATGTGCCGCCTAAAACACTGATGTCACCTGTTGACCCATCCCAGACAAATGTACTGCTCGGGTCTTCACTGAAGGTGAAGGTGATGGTGGCCGTTTCGCCTGTTTTCAAACTTAATTTGTTGCTTGTAATGGTGACAGTGGGGGGCGTTGTATCAACTTTTGCCCCCGAGTTGACAAGACCTGAAAAAAGCGGGCTGGCCGTGTTGCCAGACCTGTCTTGAATGGTTGCACCATTCAATGCCAATGAATTGGCCACAAGGCTTACGCCATCGGTATCTGTTTGACCTGGTAAAACTGTGTAGGCAAACTTTTTGCGAAGTTCACTTGTATCATAAAAAAATTCGGCTTTGACTAAAGTACTGCCAATGAGCAAATCAACTGTAGGCAAGCCATTGCTTATACCAACCATGGCACGTTCTGGGTAAAAAAGATACACGACAATTTCTGTACCCGCCTTGACTGTATACGTGTTGTTGTTGGGTAACTGTACAGAAGAGATGCTCAGCCCCAAGGTGTCTATTGAAATACCGGGTAGGCTGCCCAGTGTGCCTGCATTGCCGGCGACATCGCTGTAGCTGCCTGCAGTTACCGCAATGCTGGCATTGCCGCTGGCCAAATTGGCGGTGGGTGTGAAGATGGCGGTACGTGTAAGCCCCGTGCCACTGATGGCACTCAAGGTGCCGTTGCTGAGCGTGATGTCGCCTGCGCTGCCATCCCATACAAAGGTACTGCCTGGATCTTCAGAAAACGAGAACGTGATGTTGGCCGTTTGGCCGATCAATAAGTTTGATTTGTTACTTGAGATGCTCACCGTGGGTGCGGTGGTGTCGACTTTGTAGGCGGCGTTGTCTGCACGGGCAATGGCGGTGAGAACTGCGTTGTTGCCGGCGCTGTCTTTGATGGAGCCACCATTCAGTTGCAAGGCATTGACGCCATAGCTCAAACCATTCGCATCGTTCTCACCTGCTACAACGGTGTAGTTGAACAGCAAGTCGGTGGTGCCAGAGCCGGAAACATATGTGGCCGAGTTGCTGGCGCCGCCAATGTTCAAAACCACCTTGGGGTTGCCACCTGTGGCATTGACGGTCACAGCTTCACTGAAGGTGGCTGTGATTTGCACCACATCACCTGCATTCAAAATGTTGCTCACGATGCCGCTGGCGCCAGTGATGTTCATGCTGGTGAGGGTGGGCACGCCCGTGTCGATGGACACGCTGGCACTGCTGCCGACTTGGCCTGGGTTGCCAGCCAAGTCGGTGTAGACAGCCGCGGCTGTTGATACGACTCCGGCTACTGTGCTGCCAGCTGTGGGCGTGAAAGTGGCAGTGCTGACATAGTTGGCGCCACTTAGTACAAAGGGGCTGAGGGCACCGAGGGTGCCGCCAGTGACGGTTAAATCGCCTGCAGTGCCATTCCAAGTGAAGCTGGTGCCTGTTTTGTCGTTGGCTGTGACGGTGAGGGTGGCCGTTTCGCCTACTTTCAGCGAAGCCACGTTGAAAGCCAGCGACACGGAAGGGGCAAGCGTGTCAACCATGTATGCGCTGTTGCTGCTCACGGCGGCAGAGGTGGGTGTCGATGTGTTGCCACTGGCATCCGTGAGCACAGCGCCATTCAAGCTGAGCGCATTCAGTGCAATGGCAATGCCATCGACATCGTTTTGCCCAGATGCAATGGTGGTGGTGAACACCAGGGTGTTACTGCCAGCGCCCGATACATAGGTGGCCTGCACAGTGCTGCTCCCTACCAGCAAGGCCAAGGTGGGCGAGCCGCCCGCCACATTCAAATTGACCACTTCATTGAAGGTCACACTGACGTTGGCGGTATCAGCTTCATTCAAATAGTTATTCAGAATGCCAGTTGAGCCGCTGAGTGCAATTGAAGAAATGGTAGGCGCCAGGGTGTCAAGGGTGAGGCTGGGTGTGCCGCCTGCACTGCCATTGTTGCCAGCAGCATCTTGGTAAGTGCCAGCGCCAACAGAAATGCTTGCGGTGCCTGAGTTCACACCAGGTGTAGGGGTGAATACCGCAGTGCGCGTAACGCCTGTGCCCGAGATAGCGCTCAAGGTGCCATTGCTGAGCGTCACATCGCCCGCGGTGCCATTCCACACAAACGTGTTGCCCGGATCTTCGCTGAAGGTGAAGGTGATGTTGGCTGTTTCGCCTACTTTGACCTGAGCCACATCTGACGTGATGCTTAAGAAGGGTGCAGTGGTGTCGACGGTGTAGCTGCTGTTGTCAGCGGTTGCTGGCACGCTGAGCGTGGTGGTGTTGGTGCGCGGATCCTTCAGGGTGCTGCCATTCAATGACAGTGAATTGGCATTGAGGGCAATGCCGTTGGCATCGGTTTGACCTGCCAGAATGGTGTAGGTGAACAGCAAATCGGCGGTGCCTGCACCAGACGCATAGTTGGCAGTGACCGTGCTGCCGCCAATCTGCAAGGCCACTGTGGGTGAGCCTGATGTGGTGTTCAGTGTTTGGGCTTCAGAAAAGTGGGCGGTAACCGTGACCACATCGCCTGCATTGAGGGCATTGTTTTGCACGCCTACTGCGCTGGTAATTTGCACATCCATCAAGGTGGCGGGCGAGGTGTTTAGCACCAAGCTGCCAAGTGTGTTGCCGACCCCTAAATTGCCTGCACTGTCTGTGAACAGATCGTTGTTGACGGTGATGCTGGCGCTACCGCCGGTTAAACCCTGTGTTGGCAAAAATGTAGCGGTGCGGGTGAGGCCTGTGCCGCTGATAGCGGACAAGGTGCCGTTGACCAATGTCACATCGCCCACACTGCCGTTCCATGTGAAAGTGCTGCCAGGGTCTTCACTGAAGGTGAAGGTGATGAGCGCAGTTTCGCCGCTTAAGAAAGTGCTGCGACTGCTGCTGATGTTCACCACCGTGGGTGCGGTGGTGTCGACCAAATAGTTGGCATTGTCGGCGACAGCAGAAAAGTTCAGAGTGGGTGTGTTGCCTGCTGTGTCGGTTAAGACTTTGCCATTCAAGCTGAGGCTGTTGGCATTGATGGCAATGCCATTGACATCGTTTTGGCCGGTCAGAATGGTGTAGTTAAAAACCAGTTGTGCGGTGCCAGCGCCCGAAACATATTGCGCGCTGACTGCACTGCTGCCAATGGTCAGATCAATGCTGGGCGTACCTACGTTGGCATCCAAAAACACAGCCTCCGTGAAATTGACAGCCACCGACACCACGTCGCCTGAGTTCAATAAATTATTTTGAATGCCCGTGGCACTGAGTAAGGCCACACTGGCAACGGTGGTGGTTGTGGTGTTGACACTGATGTTTGCAGATTTATCAGTCACACCAGCCGATGCCTCTTGACCGATGTTGCCAGCAGCGTCGGTATAGCTGTTGAGTGCAATGGCCACGTTGGCGGTACCAGCACTCACGCCAGAAGTGGGCGTGAGAAGCGCGGTGCGGGTTAGCGGATTTCCCGTGGTGCTTAGCGCGCCCAAGGTGCCTCCTGAAACCACCACGTCGCCGCTGGTGCCATCCCATACAAAGCTGCTGCCGGGATCTTCACTGAAGGTGAAGGTGATCGTCGCGGTTTGACCGGAAATTAAGGCGTTGGTGCTGGTGGTGACGGTGGCCGTTGGGCGGGTTGTGTCCACCAAATACTTGGCGTTATCTGCTACTGCCAATGCGGTGATGCTGCTGATGTTGCCCGAGGCATCCGTCAAAGTACCGCCATTCAGGCTGATTGCATCTGCACCGATGGCCACACCGTTGCTGTCGTTGTGTCCGCTGACCACGGTGGCCGTAAAGACCAAGGCATTGCTGCCAGAACCCGACACGTATGTGGCTTGGACCGAACTGCCACCCACATTCAGTGTCAAGGTGGGTGTGCCGCCGGAGGTGTTGACTGTGATCAGATCATTGAAAGTGACGGTGGCACTGAGCGTATCGCCAGCGTTTAAATTGTTGACAGTGGCATCTGATGCGCTGACCACACCGCCTGTGGAACTGCTAAGTGCCAAGCTTGAGAGGGTGGGTGCGAGGGTGTCTAAATTGAGCGTGGGTGTGGTGCCTGCAGTGCCATTGTTGCCTGCTGCATCTTGGTAGCTGTTGCCTAAGACGGTGATGCTGGCTGAACCATTGCCTTGGTTTGCGGTCGGTGTGAAGACGGCGGTGCGTGTCAGCCCTGTGCCACTGATGGCGCCCAAACTGCCACCGGAAACCACGACATCGCCAGCTGCGCCGTTCCATGAAAAACTGCTGCCTGGCGCTTCAGAAAAAGTGAAGGTGATGGTGGCAGTGTCTGTTGCCAGCAAGTTTGACTTGTTGGATGTGATGAGCACGCTAGGTGCTGTGGTGTCCACTGAATAATTGAGGTTGCTACTGACAAATGAAGACAAAGTGTTGCTGGCATTGCCATTGGCATCTATGAGGGTGGCACCGTTCAATGTAATTGCATTGGCCGGTATGGCGACGCCATCGGCATCGGTTTGGCCACTGACGATGATGGTGCTGAACACCAAAGCGTTGGTCCCCGAACCCGACACGTAGGTGGCTTGTACCGTGCTGCTGCCAATCTCCAATGCCAAAGTGGGCGCGCCCCCGTCTGTGTTGAGGGTTACGACATCGCTGAAGGTTGCAGTCACAGACAAGCTATCGCCGGCATTCAGGGTGTTGTTGAGTTGACCCGTTGCGCCGCTCAATGCCACGGCGCTGATGCTGGGTGCCAAGGTGTCAATGCTGATGCTGGGTGTGGTGCCAGCGGTACCCAAGTTGCCTGCTACATCGTGATAGCTTGAATCGGCCACGGTGATGCTGGCTGTGCCACTGCCCAGATTGACCGTGGGTGTGAACGTGCTGCGCCGCACGGTACCCAAGCCTGTGAGTGCGCTCAGGGTGCCCCCCGTCACCGTCACATCCGACACAGAAAAGCTTGTATCGGGGTCTTCTGAAAATGTGAAGTAAATCAAACTGGTTTCGCCACTCTTCAAGCTTGCCGCAGAAGACGTGATGCCGACGCTGGGTGCTGTGGTGTCCACAGGGTACAAGAGGTTGTCGGCCACGATGGCATTGCCCAAAGTGACGGCATTGCCAGGCACACTTCTGAGTGTGCTGCCATTGAGGGTGATGGCAGCTGCGGGAATGGCAATGCCATTGGCGTCATTTTGGCCAGACAAAAGGGTGTAACTGAACACAAAGTCGGTGCTGCCACTGCCAGACACATATGCCGCTTGAACCAAGGTGTTGCCCACCATCAACCCCAGTGTGGGTGAGCCACCCGTGGTGTCCAAGGCGATGGCTTCGCTGAAAACCACCGTGGCAAACACCACATCGCCTGCATTCAACAGATTGTTCACAGCGCCCGTGGCGCTGCTCAGGCCGACTTGACTGACAGTTGGGGTGGACGTTGAAAACGTGAGCAAAGGTGTGCCGGCGGCACCGCCGGTGTTGCCCGCCGCATCGGTGTAGGTGCCCGCATTGACGGCAATGCTGGCGGTACCCGACACCACATTGGCCGTAGGTGTGAAGGTGGCGGTGCGCGTTAATCCGCTGCCACTGAGGTTGCTCAAAGTGCCATCACTTACAAGCACATCGCCCGCATTGGATGCCCAAACAAAACTGCTGCCAGGGTCTTCGCTGAATGTAAAGCTGATGGCTGCGGTCTCTCCAATTTTCAAAGTGGCAACATCCGAGCTGATGCTGAGCGTGGGGGCTGTGGTGTCCACCAGGTACTGTGCATTGTTGGCAATTGCAATCGACGTGATGGCGCTGCTGTTGCCTGTCGCATCTTTGAGGGTGGCACCATTCAGGCTGAGTGCATTCAGGGCGATGGCGACGCCATCGGTGTCGGTTTGTCCGTTGACGATGGTGCTCGTGAAAACCAAGGTGTTGGTGCCAGAGCCCGACGCATACGTGGCCTGCACAGTGCTGCTGCCAACGACCAGCGCCAATGTGGGTGAACCTGCCGTGGTGTTGAGCGTGACGGCTTCGCTGAAGCTGACTGTGGCGCTGAGCGTGTCGGTGGCGTTGAGAAGTTTGACTGTGGCATCGGCGGGATTTAGGACGTAGCCTGTGGCGCTGCTCAATGCCACACTGGCCACGCTGGGTGCCAGGGTGTCCAAATTAAGTGTGGCCGAACTGCCAGCACTGCCGTTGTTGTCGGCCAAGTCTTGATAGGTGCCCGCATTGACTGCAATGCTGGCCGTGCCGGTTGCCAAGTTGGCCGTGGGTGTCAACACTGCTGTTCGCGTCAGCCCCGTGCCACTGATGGCACTCAAGGTGCCACCGGTGACGAGCAAGTCACCAGCGCTGCCGTCCCATGCAAAGCTGCTGCCCGGGTCTTCAGAAAATGTGAAAGTGATGTTGGCGGTGTCACCGGCTTTGAGGCTTGCCAGATTGGAGGTGACTGCCACCGTGGGCGTTGTGGTGTCAACCAAGTAGTCTGAATTGCTGCTGACAGCACTGGCGCTGTTGATGCTGCTGTTACCGGCGATGTCTTTCAGTGTGGCGCCATTCAGGCTAAGCGCATTCAAGTCAATGGCCACACCATCGGTGTCGGTTTGTCCGTTGACAATGGTGGTCGTGAAAACCAAGGCATTGGTGCCAGAGCCCGATGCATAAGCGGCCTGCACAGTGCTGCTGCCCACCAACAGGGCCAGAGTGGGAGAACCACCCGACGTGTTCAAAGTCACTGCATCGTTAAAGTTGAGCGTGGTACTGAGCGTATCGCCCGCATTCAGCAGGTGGTTCATATCGCCCGTAGCACCACTCAAGGCCACCGAAGTGACGGTGGGCGCTAAGGTGTCGATGCTGATGCTGGGTGAAAGACCCGCGGTGCCAAGGGTGCCGGCCGCGTTTTGATAGGCATTGGCCGCCACGGTGATGCTGGCACTGCCACTGGCCAAATTGGCCGTGGGTGTGAAGACGGCTGTGCGTGAAGTTCCCGTGCCACTGATGGCACCCAAGCTTCCGCCGGTCACGGCGATGTCACCGGTGCTGCCATCCCATGCAAAGCTGCTTCCTGGGTCTTCAGAAAATGTGAAGGTGATGGTGGCGGTTTCTCCGACCTTGAGTGCATTGGCACTGCTGGTGATGTTGACGCCGGGCGACAAGGTGTTAATGGTGAGAAGGGGGGTGGTGCCTGCGCTGCCATCGTTGCCCGCTGCATCTTGGTAGCTGTTGGCGGCCACTGTGATGCTGCCGCTGGTGTTGCCTAAGTTGGCTGCGGGCGTGAATGTTGCCGTGCGTGTCAAACCATTGCCACTGATGGCGCTCAGTGTTCCGCCGCTCACAACAATGTCGCCTGACGTGCCATTCCACGCAAAGCTGCTGCTGGGATCTTCGGAAAAAGTGAAGGTGATGTTGGCAGTTTCGCCAGTGCTGAGTGTGGCGACGTTAGAACTGATGACGACACTGGGCGCCAGGGTGTCTAGGCTGATGCTAGGGGAAATGCCCGCTGTGCCATTGTTACCCGCAGCATCTTGGTAGGTGTTGGCGGCAATGCTGATGCTGGCGCTACCGCTGGCCACGTTGGGTGTAGGTGTGAAGGTGGCTGTGCGTGTGAAGCCACTGCCGCTGATGGCGCCCAGAGTGCCGCCCGAAACCAGGATGTCACCTACAGTGCCGTCCCAGCCGAAGCTGCTGCCCGGGTCTTCAGAAAATGTGAAGGTGATGCTTGCAGTTTGCCCAACTTTGAGCGCAGTCACATTGGCCGTGATGAGCACGCTGGGGGCTGTTGTATCTGCTGGAGGAGGAGGAGGAGGAGGAGGTGGAGGAGCTGGAGGAGGTGGAGGTGGAGGAGTAGGATTTTCAGTCACCACCAAGGATTCAGAGCTGAGCACGGACACATTGCCAGCCAAGTCAACACTGTAGAGTTGATAAATGGCCGCAGGCAAGCCACTCACTGAAATCGGTGTGTTGGTTTGAACAGCCTCGATGGCCACATGCTTGGCGAAGAGCGGGCTGAGATTTTCCAAGTCAGTCAAACTTGCAATCGGACTGGTGCTGGGCACCAAGTAGGCTTTGCCAAGTTCGTTGCTCTGAACCAAGACCGAGGCTGTCAAGGTTTGCGCCAGTGTAAGTATTCCGGCTTCCAGTGTGGCAATGGGAGGCGTGGTGTCAACCATGTGCAAGGGGTTGCTGATGACTGCACTGGCGGTGTTCACGGTGGGGTTACCCAACCCGTCTTTGAGTGTGGCCCCGTTCAATTGAAGTGCGTTGCTGGCAATGGCCACACCATCAAGGTCTGTTAGACCACTGGCGATGGTGGTGACAAAGACCAAGGCTTGGGTGCCAGAGCCTGAAACATACAAGGCCTGAATGCTTTGGGAACCTATCAGCAAAGTGAGCGTAGGACTGCCACTGCTTGTGTCGAGTTCAACTGCGCCACTGAAGGATACGGTGGCGGTGAGGGTGTCGCCTGCATTGAGGCGTTGGTTCATCTCACCTGTGGCACTGGTGAGGGCCATGGCTGTGATGAGGGTGCTGGCAGGCGGAGGAACGGGTGGTGGAGGAACGGGCGGTGGAGGAACGGGCGGTGGAGGTGCCGGCGGCGGCGTTACAGGCGTGACCGGTGTGTCAGAGCCGCCACCACTTAGCGCAATCACACCGAGCACCGCACCAGTCACATCGCCTAAACCAATGCCTGCTGCGACGGGTGCTGCAGGCAAAAATGCCAAAGCATTGCCAGGGTTGAGCAGTGCCACTTTGCAATCGAGTGCACCATCACGTTCAGTCCACACCAAACTTTCGGGGACCTCAAATGCCTCCTTGGGTAAATGGGAGGTGACTTGCACTTCTTCACACGACTGATCTTCGAGTTTGTAAACAGCAGCGTTGGGCAACGGAGAAGCGCTGGCCACAAAATAGTCTTGCAGTTCAAGTGAAAGGACATCATTGACCAAAACGTGCAGATTTTTTTTCGAGCGGAGCAGTTTCTGACCTTTTACGTGGCCGCCTGCATCGGGGTCAATCAGCTTGTATTGAAATCCCACTTGGGCTTTGACAACGAGGGTGCGCGTGTTTGGCGCTGAAGCGACTTGGGCGTCACTCAATTTGTCTAGTTGAATAACCTGTACGCGACCTTCAGGTGTGGTGGCGTGAAATTGGATGTCATTGAATGTCATGAAATATTAGCGCTCGTGCAATGCGCCCGAAAAAGCTTTTTGAACTGGTTTGACGAGGTACTGAAGAACCGACCTGGCGCGTGTTTGGATGTCGAGGGTGGCTGTCATGCCCGGCTTGAGGTCACTCAAGCGCAAACTGTTGGGGGTGTGCTTGGGTGCGCGATCAGCTTCGGCATTTGCATGGACTTGAACTTGCACCCGGTAATAGGTTTGTGCGGCACCCGAGGGGCTGCTTTCTGTCAGGGTGTCTGAACTGATGTAACTCAGTGTGCCATTCAGCATGCCGTAAACACTGTAGTCAAATGCATCAAACTTCAAGCTCACAGGCAAGCCAACGCGCAATTCACCAATGTCGCTTGGATGAATTTTGGCTTCAAGCACGTGGCCACCTGTGCTAGGTGAAATGTGCATGAGTTCATCGCCAGAGCGCAACACGCCGCCAACCGTGTTGATGCGCAAAATCTTGACAATGCCATCCACGGGCGTGGTGAGCACGCTGTGATCGAGCAAGCTTTGACGTTCATGCAGTTTGAATTGATTGGCCGAAATCTCTTCTTCTAATCGAACCACATCTTGCTTGGCGTCTTGCAAGTACTTATTTTTCAAGCTGGCCATTCGCCCTTGCGTTTCTTGTACTTGACGTTGCGCGCGCATCATTTCCAGCTGACTCACATCGCCTGTTTTGAAAAGAGTTTGGCTGATGTGCAACTCTTCTTCCGAGAGTTTTAAGCCTGCCTGCAGCATTTTCAAATCATCTTCTAAGCTTTGTCTTTTTTGCGCGTAGGCTAGTTGCTGCCCTGACCTGAACACACTGTTTTGGGTGCTGCGGGTGTCAAAAATCAAAGCTTTGCCAGAGGACTCTGCGGAGGCCCTTGCCAAGGCGACTTGCAAGGCGTTCAGTTTGGTTTGAATTTCTTGAAATGCTGCTTTGGAGCGAGTGGTTTCCAGGTGCGCCACGACTTGGCCTGCATGAACATGCTGACCTTCCGATACCAATATTTGTGTCAGTACACCGCCGTCAGCGGCTTGGATGATTTGGTTGCGCGCAATGGCAATTATTTGACCGTTGCTGCGCACGGTTTGCGCCATGTCGGACATGCTGGCCCATGCAAAAAAACTCAGCAGGCCCAATAACAACAAGCGTGTACCGGTGAGTTGCCTGATGAGACGGTGCATCCCTCTTTGTGGGGTGATTGGCGGCGGCCAATGGGGGTCTGTGTTCATGCTTGAAGTTGTTTGAGCACTTGGTCTTTGGGGCCATCCAACACAATCTCGTGTTTCGCGATGACCACCAGTCGATCGACCAGTGCCAACATTTCCGGTTTGTGGGTGACCAAGATCAAGGTGTCTTGCGGGCGAAGGGCTTGTGCGAGTGCTTGCGTCACATGATCGGCCAATTGCCTGTCCATGGCCGCTGTGGGTTCATCCATGAGCCAAATGCGAGGACGCCTTAAAAAGACGCGTGTGAGGTTGACCAGCTGGCGCTGTCCGCCTGACAGCCCATGACCGCCTTCGTGGATGGGCAAGTCAAAGCCCAAAGGGTGATGGGCCAGCACGGCTTGCTGCAGCCCTGTTTGTTGCGCCGCGCCCTTGAGAATGTCATCACCTGGATCGGTCATGCCAACCAGCAAGTTCTCGCGCAAAGTACCTTCAAAGAGGCGCCCCTCTTGTTGCAAATAGCCTAATTGTTCTGCCAACAAAGGTTTTGCAATGGCAGACAAGTCGACGCCATCGAGCGTGATGAGGCCAGCTTGCGGTTTGTACATGCCGCTGAGAAGTCGAAGCAGCGTGGTTTTGCCTGCACCAATGGGACCCAGAACGCCAATTTTTTCACCACCTTTGATGTGCAACTTGGTGATCTTCAAGGCGGTTTGTTGGTGATAGCCAAAAAGTACATCATTGAGAGAAAAATGTCCCCCCACCGAGTCCAACACCACCGGTGTTTGATTGTGGTGATCGTTTGGGAGTTGCCAGATTTGGTCCAGTCCCTGCAATGCCGACTTGCAGTGGCCCCATTGCAGAAGTTGCGAGGGCAAGGCCGCAATGGGTTGCAAAATGCGATTGGACAACATGGTGCAGGCAATGAGACTTCCCATGCTGAGCTCGCCTTTTGAAATCATGAGTGCACCGGCGGCCACCATGGCAACGTAGGCGATTTGCTGCAGTGCTAGAAGTTGGTGTTGTGACGATTCACTGATGTATCGCAAACGCAGATCTTCTCTGCGTGCAGTGTCTGAGATGTTTTGCCAAAGGCTGAGTTGTCGCCAGCCGCCTTGTCCAGATTTCAAGGTTTCAGCGCCTTCAATGGCCTCCACCAAAAGACCTGTTTTGCGCATGTTGGCCAATGCGGCCTGATGGCTTCGGTTTTCAATCTCTTTGAGACCGCGCAGGCCCAAACTCAGAGACAAAAGCAAAAACACAAAAGGTATGAGCGCCAACCAGCCCGCAATTGACCAAAGCGCCAGTGTGAAGACGATGGCAAACGGCGCATCGATGATCATTTGCGTGGCCGAGCCGGTGAGAAACGCTCGCACACTCTCATAGGACTTGAGTTGGCCCGCCAAACTGCCCACACTGGTGGGCAATTTGTCCATTCGCACCTGAAGCAGTCGCATGAAAACTTCGCGCCCCAAGCGCTGATCGACCGCCTCAATGACTTTTTCGTTCAACTGCGCCCGAAGTGTTCTGGCCAGCCACTCAAATCCAATGGCGCCCAGCACGCCTAGGCTCAACACCCATAGCGTGGCACTGGCGCCAGTGGGGACCACGCGGTCATAAACGTGCATGCTGTAGAAAGAAATGCCCAGGGCTACAAAATTCAGCATGACACCGTTCAGGCTGGCATCGATGAAAGTGCTGCGGTGCTTTTGAATCTCTAGCATGATCAATCGCCAGACTGGGCTAGCGGTGCGATCAAAGGGCACGCTGAGGTTGATTTTTGCGAGCGCAAAGTTGCCTAAGTTGTGATGGGTTGTTTCGCCATCTGCACCTTCAAGCACCCATTGCATTTGGCTGTTGAAGCTTTTAAGAACGCGCCATTCACCTTGGTGGTCAATGGCAAGGCAGGGCAGCAGCGACGGGTCTATGTTGGCGCTGCTGTACCACTGCACCGACTGCCAATTTAAAAATAATTTCAGTTGGAGCAGCAGCTTGGGCGGCTGCAAGTCATGTGGACTGATGCGTTCTAGGATGGCCAGCAGTTCGTGCTTGTCTAGACTTTGGCGTTGCAGTTGTGCCAAGCGTTGAAGTGCGGGAAGTAGGGATGTCATGGCGCACCCCAGCCAGAGACGCCATGGGCCAGAATGTGCAGGCGCCAATAAGTTTGCAGCAAGGCCATGTCATTGCTCACAATTGCCAGTTCGGCTTGGGCGGTTTCGCGTGCAGCGTTCATCACATCGATCCAGCTTTTTTTGCCATTGATAAATTGGCGTTCCCAAGCGAGTTGAAGTTCTTGTGAAGACTCTAAATTCAGGCGCAGTGCAGCAAGCTTGCTTTTGCTTGCAATTGCATTGATGTACTCAGTCTGAACCGATTCAATGACGCTTCTTTGCGCTGCCTCAATTTCTTCCAGGGTGCTGTTGCGCTTGACTTGCAGCGCTGCCAATTGATGCACAAGACTGAAGCCAGCACCTGTGCTGGCGGTGAGGCCTATGAACACACGATTGGTGGGCGGTACATTGGCGTACGCATAATGGCCGCGTTGATGCTCTGCCCGCACATACACCTCAGGTTGGAGGGCTGCACGTTTTTCTGCCAGCTCTGCCAATTGCACTTGCAACACCATGCGCAGTCGCTGCAACACTGGCGATTGGGCCAGGCTGCGCAACTCCCAGTCGGCCAGCGAGATGGATTCGTTTGCCGTGAGCAGCTGTGAAAGATGGGCTTGCGTTTCGCGGTCATTGGCGCTTTGCAGTTTGAACCCCATATTGGCGACGTTGGGAATCCATTGCTGGAGTCGAACCCATGCACGACTTTCTTGTTGTTGTGCGTCACTTAGCGCCTGTCCAGCTTGTAGCAAACGCAATTGGGCGTAATGGGCTTCACTGCGTGAGGACAAGCCCTGATCGACACGACGCATCATTTTGCTGAGCAGTTCAGATTGAATGGCTTGACTGTTTCGCAACACCACTTGTTGGCGTTGGGCGCTGACAAGTTCGGCCCAGGCTTGAATGGTTTGAATGGCCAGTCCTTGTTGAACTTCAGCCAATCGAGCTTGTTCTAGGCCTTGCATGGCCTCTGCTTTGTCAGATTGCGCTGTTAATCGGCCGCCGGTCCACAGTGCTTGGTGCACCTTGAATGTGAGAACTTGGGGTGGTCCTGCATAAGAGGGGTCGGGCGGGTGGGACTGTGCCCGCTCTATCGATACGGAGGGTGTCGGCCAATAGGCTTGCTGCGCAATGCGAGTTTGCAAGCCGGCAGCTTGCACGGTTTGCCATTGGCTTTTGACTTGCGGGTGCTCTAAAACAAGCTTTTCAAGCAGAAGCTGGAGGGCAGCCGCGCTTTGGAAAAAAAGTGACGGCTGTGCAGCCAAGCCAAAATCAGGATCTTTTGCGTTGGAGTAAAGCGGCTGAGCACTTATCAACGCAAAAATACATAGCAAGGGAAGCCTATATATTCTTTTGTTTTTGTAAAAATGAATCAATAAAACTTTGAATTGTATTTAATACTAGCATGATTTTTAAGGCGCATTGACCCTGCACGGTGCCGCTGAAGGTGTTGACAGCAAGCCAGTTTTGAAATTCACAAAGTTGCAACTCAAGCGGGGTATGATGGAAATTAGCCCTGCAATGAGCAGGACAATTCGATCCTTTTTAAATGAATTCTTTGGCATTCATTTTTATTTTTAACCAACTGTTTTGGAGATGTTTATGCAACGCCGATTGGTTCTTCCCGTGCTTGTTTCTACACTTGCTGGTATCGCAAGTTTTTGTATGCCCTCAATGGCATCGGCCCAAGCCAAAGATTTGAAAATTGCCCACATTTACAGCAAAACAGGCCCTTTGGAGGCTTACGGCAAGCAAACGCAAGTGGGTTTGATGATGGGTTTGGACTACGCCACCGGTGGCACCATGCAAGTGGGTGGACGCAAATTGGTGGTCATCGAGAAAGACGACCAAGGCAAGCCTGACTTGGGCAAAAATCTGTTGGCCGCTGCCTATGGCGACGACAAGGTCGATTTGGCGGTGGGGCCTACCGCTTCACCCGTCGCATTGGCCATGTTGCCCGTGGCTGAAGAGTACAAAAAGATTTTGTTGGTCGAGCCTGCTGTGGCCGACTCCATCACGGGTGACAAATGGAACAAATACATCTTTCGCACCGGTCGCAACAGCAGTCAAGACGCCATCTCCAATGCTGTGGCCTTAGACAAAGCTGGCTACAGCATTGCCACTTTGGCGCAAGATTCTGCTTTTGGCCGCGACGGCGTGAAAGCGTTTCGTGAGTCTTTGAAAACAGCCAAATTGGTTCACGAGGAATATTTGCCCCCCGCCACGACCGATTTCACGGCAGGGGCGCAGCACTTGATCGACAAACTCAAAGCGCAGCCAGGTCGCAAAATCATTTTCATCATTTGGGCTGGCGGCAATCCTTTCAAAATTGCCGACATGGACCTCAAGCGTTACGGGATTGAAATCGCCACAGGTGGCAACATCCTGCCAGCCATGGTGGCCTACAAGCAGTTCCCTGGCATGGAAGGCGCGGCTTACTATTACTTCGGCATGCCCAAAAACCCTGTCAACGATGCCATGGTGGCGCGTCATTATTCGCAGTTCAAATCGCCACCTGATTTTTTCACTGCGGGTGGCTTTGCCTCTGCCATGGCGTTGGTCACAGCTTTGAAGAAAACCAACGGCAACACCGATGCCAACACGCTGATCACAGCCATGGAAGGCATGAGTTTTGACACACCCAAGGGCAAGATGACTTTCCGTAAAGAAGATCACCAAGCCATGCAAAGCATGTATCACTTCAAAATCAAAGTCGACCCGGCATTTGCATGGGGTGTGCCAGAGTTGATTCGCGAAATCAAACCTGAAGAAATGAACGTGCCCATTCGCAATAAGCGTTGAGGTGAACTCAGTTGGGCGTTTTACAAACGCATGACCTCACTGTCCGCTTCGGCGGACATGTGGCGGTCAATGCCGTCTCCTGTCGATTTGAACCTGGCACCCTCACGGCCATTGTGGGCCCCAACGGTGCCGGCAAAACAACCTACTTCAATCTCATCTCAGGTCAACTGTCCGCAAGTGACGGCAGCGTCCATCTGGATGGCCAAAACTTGACAGGCTTGAGTGCCTCCGCCAGAACCCGCGCGGGCCTGGGCCGAGCGTTTCAGCTCACCAATTTGTTTCCCAATTTAACGGTGCTTGAAAACG
Organism: Limnohabitans sp.; assembly: GCA_030158125.1. Classification (GTDB taxonomy): domain Bacteria; phylum Pseudomonadota; class Gammaproteobacteria; order Burkholderiales; family Burkholderiaceae_C; genus Limnohabitans_A. The sequence goes on from JAOATL010000003.1 coordinate 65,391, forward strand.
TGCGCTTGGCTGTGCAAGCCACCGAATCTGGTGCGCATTTGCGTGGGCTCAATTTGTGGTCCATTTGGCAAGACCACGCCAAGCTCACACACCAAGCGCAAGACATCTTGGCGCAAGTGGCCATGCTGCCGCAGGCCGGTGCATCGGTTGCCAGTTTGCCGCACGGCGATCAGCGCAAATTGGAAGTGGCATTGCTGATGGCGCTCAAACCTTCTGTGTACATGTTTGACGAGCCTACAGCGGGTATGAGCCAAGACGAAGCGCCAGTTATTTTGAATCTCATTCGTCAATTGAAAAACGACAAGACCAAAACCATTTTGCTGGTCGAACACAAAATGGATGTGGTGCGCGAATTGGCCGATCGCATCATTGTGTTGCACAACGGGCAGCTGGTGGCCGATGGCGAGCCAGCAGAGGTCATGGCCTCCGCCGTGGTGCAAGAAGCCTATCTGGGCGCTAAACCTACGGCCGCCAAAGCCGTGCATACAGAGGCGGTTTCTTGATGTCTTCCACGGTTTTGCTTGAATTGAAAGATGTGCACACACACATAGGTGCTTATCACATCTTGCATGGTGTGAATTTGCAAATTCCGCGTGGTGAGCTCACGTTGTTGTTGGGCCGCAATGGCGCTGGAAAAACCACCACCCTGCGAACCATCATGGGTTTGTGGCAAGCCTCGCAAGGCACCCTGCATTTCAATGGGCATGACATCACGCGCATGGCCACGCCCGACATTGCCGCACTGAACATTGCCTATGTGCCCGAGAATATGGGCATTTTTTCCGACCTCACGGTGGCAGAAAACATGTTGCTGGCTGCACGCAAAGCATCGCGTGCGCAGCAGATGGATGAAGCTCGCTTGGCTTGGATTTACGCCATGTTTCCTGCTGTTGAAAAGTTTTGGCATCACCCCGCAGGCAAATTGTCAGGCGGACAAAAACAAATGCTGGCAGTGGCTCGCGCCATGGTCGAGCCGCGAGACTTGCTCATCGTTGACGAGCCCAGCAAAGGTTTAGCGCCTGCCATTGTGCAAAATATGATCGAGGCGTTTCAAAAAATGAAGGCCAGTGGCGTCAGTATTTTGCTGGTGGAACAAAACATTCATTTTGCGCAAGCTTTGGGTGACAGTGTTGCTGTGATGGACAACGGCCGCGTCATTCATGCGGGCAGCATGGCCGCACTGAGTGCCGACCCTGTCTTGCAGCAATCTTTGTTGGGCTTGGCCTTGTGAAAGTTAGCATGAAAACAAATTTGGACATCAAGCCATTGCTGTTGGTGCCTGTCTTGGCTTTGTTGGCATTGCCACTCATTGGTTCGGTGGACACGTGGCTCACACTCAGTGTGGCGGGTTTGGCCATGGGCATGATCATCTTCATCATGGCTTCTGGTCTCACCCTGGTTTTTGGTTTGATGGACGTGCTCAATTTTGGTCATGGCGTGTTCATCGCTTTGGGCGCTTTTGTGGCCACCAGTGTGTTGTCTGGCATGGTCGATTGGACCCAGTCGCAAGAACTTTGGCGTAACTTGGTGGCGGTGGGTTCTGCCATGGCGCTTGCCATGGTGGCTGCTGCTGTCATTGGCTTGGCATTTGAACGCTTCATTGTTCGGCCGGTGTATGGTCAACACCTGAAGCAAATATTGATCACCATGGGCGGCATGATCATTGGTGAAGAAATCATCAAAGTGATCTGGGGGCCTCTCCAAATTGCCCTGCCTTTGCCAGAAGCCATGCGCGGTTCGCTGCTGTGGGGTGATGCTTCCATCGAAAAATACCGGCTCATGGCGGTGGTGGTGGGGCTGGTGGTGTTTGCGTTGCAGGCCTGGACCTTAAGCCGAACCAAGGTGGGCTTGCTCATTCGTGCTGGGGTCCAAGACCGTGAAATGGTGGAGTCATTGGGGTACAAAATTCGCCGCTTGTTTGTAGGCGTGTTTGTCGTGGGCAGTGGCTTGGCTGGTTTGGGAGGTGTGATGTGGGGCCTTTACCAACAAAACGTGGTGCCGCAAATTGGCGCCCAGGTCAATGTGCTTATTTTCATTGTCATCATCATGGGCGGTTTGGGCTCAACTGGCGGTGCACTCATCGGCGCTCTGATGGTGGGGCTGATGGCCAACTACACTGGCTTTTTGCTGCCCAAGCTCGCACTGTTTTCCAACATCGCTCTCATGGCCGCCATCTTGCTGTGGCGTCCGCAAGGGGTCTACCCTGTGGCCAATCGCTGAAATCCCAAGGAACGTCATTTCATGTTGAAACGCTTGTTGTCCAATGATTTGCCTCGCAGCACCTGGCTGGCCTGGACGCTGGCTGGCGTGTTGCTGGGCTTGGCTTTTGCACCTTTTTTATTTCCGGGTGTCAAAGCTTTGTCGGTGGCTGCCAAAATTTTGGTCTTCATCGTTTTGGTGGCCAGCTTTGATTTGTTGCTAGGCTATACCGGTATCGTCAGTTTTGCGCACACCATGTTCTTCGGCATCGGTGCGTATGGCGTGGCCATGTCTTCCAGCCATTGGGGTGCCACGTGGTCGTCGCTGGGTGTCGGGGTCGTCCTTGCGCTTTTGCTCACCCTGGTGTTGGCGCTGCTCATTGGTCTGTTTTCGCTGCGTGTGCGGGCCATTTTTTTTGCCATGATCACTTTGGCGGTGGCGGCGGCGTTTCAAACTTTGGCATCGCAATTGTCTGAATGGACCGGGGGTGAAGATGGCCTGAGTTTCAAATTGCCAGCCTTGTTGTTGCCCAGTACCGAGTTCAGCGATACGCCGTTTTGGGGTGTCAATATCGATGGTCGTTTGCTGTGCTACTACCTCTTGTTTGCCGCGGCTTTGCTTCAATTCCTGATGTTGCTGCGCATTGTGAACTCACCCTTTGGAAGGGTGTTGCAAGCCATTCGCGAGAACGAATTCAGGGCAGAAGCCATTGGCTACCGCGTGGTGGTGTACCGCACGTTGTCCAGCGTCCTGTCAGCGCTGTTTGCTTGCATGGCTGGCGTGATGCTGGCGCTTTGGTTGCGTTACAACGGCCCTGACACATCGCTCAGTTTTGAGATCATGATGGATGTGCTGCTGATTGTGGTGATTGGCGGCATGGGGACCATTTATGGTTCCGCCATTGGCGCAGTTTTGTTTTTGTGGGCACAAAGTTATCTGCAAGATTTGCTGCGCTGGGCCAGTGACGCGGTGTCTGCTTGGCCACTCTTGGCCGCACTTTTGTCCCCCGATCGCTGGTTGCTTTGGTTGGGCTTGCTGTTTGTGTTGTCGGTCTATTATTTCCCAACGGGCATTGTGGGCCGCCTGCGTGCCAAAGCCCTGTTGTGAGATCTCAAAACTCGCAACTTTGATCACGTCATGAGTGCTTTCCCTGTTGCGGTTTGTTCGAGTATTAAGCACTATATTGGCTCTTGAATTGAAGGATATTCGCTATGAAAACAACAAAAATTTCTCGCATTCAACCTTTGGCATTGGCCTTGGCTGTCGGGGGGTGGATGGTCAGCACTTCTGCCGCGGCACAAAGCAGTGAAGTTAACGTCATTTGCTCGGCCCAAGCGGCCTGGTGCAGCATGATTGCCGTCACCTTCGAAAAGAGCCAAGGGGTCAAAGTCAACATGACCATGAAGGGTTCGGGCGAAGCCATCGCCCAAATCTTGGCCGAAAAAGCCAATCCCAAAACCGACGTGTGGTTTGGTGGCACCGGCGATCCGCACTTGCAAGCCGCTGAGCAAAATCTGAGCTTGGAATACAAGTCGCCTACATTGCCAAAGTTGCACGATTGGGCGCAGCAACAAGCCAAGCAATCGGGCTACAAAACGGTGGGCATTTACTCAGGCCCCTTGGGTTTTGGATACAACACCGAGTTGTTGGCCAAGAAAAAACTGGCCATTCCCAAAACATGGAATGATCTGCTCAAGCCTGAATACAAAGGTGAAATTCAGTCTGCCAACCCCGCATCCAGCGGCACGGCTTACACCATGATTGCCACGTTGGTCCAACTGATGGGCGAAGATCAAGCCTTCGAGTACCTGAAGAAGTTGCACAAAAACATTGGTGCCTATACACGGTCAGGCACAGCGCCCATCAAGGCTGTTGCGCGAGGTGAAACCACCGTATCGATCAGTTTTGTGCACGATGGCCCTGGTGAAAAAGCGCAAGGCTTTCCGCTTGAAACCATCACACCTGCCGATGGCACTGGCGCAGAAATTGGCTCGATGTCTTTGATCAAAGGTGCGCGCAACTTGGCCGCGGCCAAACAATTCTATGAATGGGCCTTAACGCCGTCAGCCCAGGCCTTGGGTGCTGCCACTTTGCAGTTCCAATTGCCGTCACACAAAGAAACCAAAGTCGATCCGCGTGTACCCGATTTCAAAAAAATCAAGCTCATCAGCTACGACTACGCGAAGTACGGCCAAATGGCCGAGCGCAAGCGCCTGATTCAGCGGTGGGAAAAAGAAGTTAACAGCCTGCCGCGATAATGAACGCAGCGCTGCGCATGCAGCGAGCTTTAAGCTTGTGGGCCCTGTTGGGCCTGCTCAGCTTTGGCTTGCTGCCTTGGTACTTTCTTCAGCAAGCTTCGCTCACGCAAGCACTGCCGCAAGTGTGGGCTGGGCCCGAAACAGCCAGCGCCCTCGTGCAAGCTTTGCAACATGGCCGGCAATGGTTGTGGTCGGGTTTTGCCGGTTTGTTCATCTGTCTTGTCGGACTCATCCTGCCGACCACTGCACACCCCAAACAACAGGGCATTCTGTTGCTGACGGGCGCCTTGCTAGGGCTGTTGGGTCTGGCAGCCAGTGGTTTTGCCATTGGCGCTGTGGGCTGGGCCTTTGAATTTCTCGAGCAGTGGGCTGGCCCGTTGGCGCAAGGCCAATATGGCATGGGATGGGGGGCCGCGGGGGTTTTGCTGTCCCTGACCATTTTGTTGGGTGCTGGCATGGCCCGTTTGGGTTATTTTCGAGGTGATGTGTTCATTGCCAGCGCGGTGGTGTGCTGTGTGGTGTTGTTGGCATTGTTCGTGGTGTATCCCGTCAGCCGTTCCTTGGTGTCAGGCTTTTACACAGAAGCCGGTGAATTGAGTTTGACGTCTTTATGGGATCGCGTTGGCACGCCACGCATTTGGAGCTTGGGTTGCGTTGGCGCAGACAAACAATGTGGTGTGGCCTGGAACACCTTGGGTTTGGCCTTGGCCACTGCTGCTGGCACCACTTTCTTGGGCACCCTCATTGCGCTGTGGGCCGAGCGCAGTGGTACCCGTTTGGGCAAGCCACTCAATGCCTTAGCGCTCATGCCTATCATCACGCCGCCGTTTGTGGTGGGTCTCGGTTTGATTTTGTTGTTTGGCCGTTCTGGTTTGGTCAATCAAGCGCTCGAATGGGCCTTCGATATTCCGCCTACGCGATGGTTCTACGGTGTGTTTGGCATTTGGTTGGCTCAAATGTTTGCGTTCACGCCCATTGCCTTCATGATCATGCGCGGTGTGGTGCAGGGCGTTAGCCCCTCATTGGAAGAAGCCTCTCAAACCTTGCGCGCCACACGCATGCAAACCTTTTGGCGCATCACATTGCCTCTGCTCAAGCCTGGTTTGGCCAATGCCTTCTTGGTTGGCTTCATTGAAAGCATGGCCGACTTTGGCAATCCCATCATTTTGGGTGGACAGTTTTCCGTGCTGTCTACCGAAATTTTCTTTGCCATTGTGGGGGCCGCCATCGATCCTGGCATGGCGGCTGCCTTGTCTTTGGTGCTTACGGTGTTTGCCTTGGCTGTTTTTGTCATTCAGCGTCAAGTGCTCAGTGGTGCGCAGTTCACCACGGTGTCGGGCAAAGGTGATGCTGGCATTCCCCTTAATTTGCCGCCAGCAGTTTTGAATGTGTGTCGCGGTATTGCAGGACCCTGGCTGGCCTTCACCCTGGTGGTGTATGTGTTTGCATTCGCTGGCGGCTTTGTCCAAACGTGGGGCCGCGATTACACCTTCACATTGAACCACTTCAAAACGGCTTTCGATGTGCAATGGGGCGAATTCGGTTGGGTCTGGGCAGGCACCGCTTGGAACTCATTGTTCAACACTTTGACTTTGTCTGCCATGGCGGCGCCCGTGTGCGCGGGCCTGGGTTTGTTGATGGCGTGGTTGCTGGCGCGTACCGATTTCAGCGGTAAGAACGCGTTTGAATTTGCGGCGCTGCTCACCTTTGCCATTCCGGGCACGGTGCTGGGCGTGAGTTACATCTTGGCTTTCAATGTGCCGCCCGTGGAGCTCACCGGCACAGGTTTGGTCATTGTGCTGTGCTTTATTTTTCGCAACTTGCCGGTGGGGGTGCGAGCCGGCACGGCGGCGTTCAAGCAACTCGATCGCTCACTCGACGAAGCCTCGGTCATGCTGCGGGCCAGCACACTTACCACCATTCGGGAAGTGATTTTGCCCTTGCTCAAACCTGCTTTGGTCGCGGCACTTATTTACAGTTTTGTCAGGTCCATGACCACCGTGTCTGCTGTAATTTTCTTGGTCACGGCCAAGTACGAGTTGGCCACCACCTACATCATTGGCCGTGTAGGCAACGGTGACTATGGTGTGGCGCTGGCGTATTGCACAGTACTGATGGCGCTCATGGGGTTCATCACGGTGGTTATTCAACGTTGGGTTGGCAGCCGCGAGTTGGGCCGTAGAGAAATGAAAGCAGGAACATGAGCTCAAATTCAACACCCGCCGTGGCTGGCATTGAGTTTCGCCAAGTCACCAAACGTTATGGCGAAGGCGATGCGCCATTGGTGGTCAAAGGCATAGACTTTGTGGTGCCCAAAGGCACACTCACCACCTTGCTGGGTCCATCTGGTTGCGGCAAGACCACCACCTTGCGCATGATTGCGGGTTTGGAAACGGTCAGCGGCGGTCAAATTTTGATTGATGGCCAAGATGTGACGCACTTAGGGCCCGCCGAGCGCAACGTCAGCATGGTGTTTCAAAGCTATGCATTGTTTCCGCACATGTCGGTCATTGACAACGTGCGCTACGGCCTCAAGGTCAGCGGTGTGTCTGTGACTGAAGCCACCGAGCGAGCGCATGTTGCGCTGGAAAATGTAGGCCTCAAGGGTTTTGACAATCGCTTGCCTAGTGAGTTGTCTGGTGGCCAGCAGCAACGCGTGGCCGTGGCGCGGGCGCTGGTGCTGGAGCCCTCTGTGTTGTTGTTTGATGAGCCACTGTCCAACTTGGATGCGCGCTTGCGCCGCTCTATGCGAGACGAAATTCGAAGCTTGCAGCAACGTTTGAGCCTCACGGTGGCCTATGTCACCCACGATCAAAGCGAGGCCTTGGCCGTCAGCGATCAAATCATTGTGATGGACGCAGGCACCATTGCGCAGTCCGGTGGACCGGAAGATTTGTACGAGCGTCCTGTGTCCGAGTTTGTGGCGGGCTTTATGGGTGAGGCCATGCTGTTCCAAGGCCAAGTCAATGCGCAAGGTCTTGTGAGTGTGGGGCCGTTGCAGTTTCAAACACGTCAAGCAGTGAAGGCTGGTCACGTGACGGCCGCTATTCGTCCTGAAGCTTGGACTGTAGTGCCTGCACAAGGTGCAGCGCTCACGGGTGTTTTGCACAAGAAAGCCTACTTGGGTAGCACCCTTGAACTCAGCTTCGACACCGCGCTGGGGCCCTTGTTTGTGGTCACCTCCGACCTGTCGCAAGATTGGACTTTGGGCATGACACTGGGCTTGACGCTCACAGGCCGCGGTGTGTCGGTGGTTTCTCGCGTTTAATTTTTTGAAAGTAATTCATGGCAATTGTGTTTGATTTGGGGGGTGTGGTTTTCAAGTGGAAACCTTTGGAGCTGTTGCAGGACATTTTTCCAGAGCGTGCGCCCAATGAAGTGGCTGCAAAGCAATGGGCCGATCAAATTTTTGAAAGTTTCAATCCATTAAGCGATTGGGCGCAGTTCGATTTGGGTCTGATTGAGCCCGATGCTTTGGCTGCCAAAATTTCAAAGCGTGTGGGTATTCCTGAAGCCGACATGCACTTGTTGATCGCCAGTATCCCGCCGCACATGGTGCCGCAACCTGGCACAGTGGCCATCATTTCAGATTTGAAGGCAGCAGGGCACCCGTTGTTCTTTTTGTCCAACATGCCTGCAGGTTATGCACATCATCTTGAAAGTTCGCACGATTTTTTCCGCCATTTTTCAGATGGAATTTTTTCTGCCCGCATTCAACAAATTAAGCCGCAATTGCCCATCTTCCAAAGTGCCAATGCGCGTTTTGGTGTGTCGGGCAAAGAGACCGTGTTCATTGACGATGTGCAACACAACATCGATGCGGCCCACGCGCATGGCTGGACCGGTTTGCGTTTCGATGAACCTTCGCAAGTGCGCCGCGACCTGGTGGCCATGGGCTTGTTAGCAGCCTGATGCCTCAGGCCATTGCATCAGTTACCTAGAGCGATTCAGCGTCAGTCTTTGGCACCCAGTGCCAATGCGCGCCCACGCGATTGGGCAGATGCCGAAACCTGTTCACTTGCCGTCTTGCTGGCCGTTGGCCAGCCTTGCAGGTGCTGTTCACAAATGCTTGTCAAAGCATTGATCCAAATGGGCTCGTCGTTCAAGCACGGAATGTAGTGGAAGGTTTTGCCGCCTGCGTGCAAAAACGCCTCGCGCGCTTCCATGCTGATTTCTTCCAAAGTTTCCAAACAATCGCCTGTAAAACCTGGGCACACCACATCCACACTGTGTGTGCCAGCTTGGGCCATGGCAATGAGTGTGGGCTCGGTGTAGGGCTCTAACCATTTTGCTTTGCCAAAGCGTGATTGAAATGTGACTTTGTACTGGGTTTTGTCGAGCCCCAATTTCTCCGCCAACAAGCGGCCTGTTTTGTAACACTCACAGTGGTAGGGGTCGCCTAGGTGCAAAGTGCGCTCGGGCACACCATGAAAACTCATCACCAGTTGTTCGGCTTTGCCGTGTGTCGCCCAATGGTTTTGAATGCGCGTGGCCAAGGCTTGGATGTAGCCAGGGTCGTCATGGTAGTGATTCACAAATCGAAACTCTGGCAGGTTGCGAGTGGTCAGACCCCAACGGTAGACCGCGTCAAAGACGGGGGCAGTGGTGGTGCCACTGTATTGAGGGTAGGCGGGCACCATCAAAATGCGCGTCACGCCTTCAAGGCGCAGGGCATCTATTTGCGCGGCAATGCTGGGCTGCCCATAGGTCATGGCGTATTTGACCACCACCTCATGACCGCGTTGTTTGAGTTGCTCGGCCAGGCCTTGGGCTTGTTTGTCGGTCCAAACGCGCAAAGGCGAGCCTTCAGTTGTCCAAATGCTGGCGTACTTGGCGGCCGATTTGGCGGGGCGCACCCGCAAGATGATGCCGTGCAAGATCAGCCACCAAATGGCTTTGGGAATTTCGACCACACGGGCGTCGCCTAAAAACTGAGCCAAGTACTGACGCAGCGCAGGGGCTGTGGGTTCTGCGGGGGTGCCAAGGTTGCAATACAGCACCGCTGTTTTTGCAGTTTGACCATGTTGGAAGGGGGGTTCTTTTTGGAATGCCATGCGTTATTCTCTCCCACCATGATCGACTTTTCAAAAATTAAGGCCATCTCTCTCGATTTAGACGACACCTTGTGGCCCGTTTGGCCCACCATAGGTCGTGCTGAAGAGACCTTGGCCCAGTGGCTTGCCGAGAAAGCGCCGCTCACGTTGCCCTTGTGTGCCATTCCAGGTTACCAACGGCAAATCAGAGAAGAAATGCCCGCCTTGCGCCCCGACCTGGGCAACGACTTGTCGGCATTGCGCCGCGAAGCCATTCGCGTGTTGTTGCAGCGCGCTGGCGAGGACCCTGCCTTGGCCGAGCCCGCTTTTGACGTGTTTTTTGAAGCGAGGCAGAAGGTCATATTTTTTGAAGATGCCTTGCCAGCCCTTCAGTTTTTGAAAGCCAAGTACCCCTTGGTGGCGCTGTCCAATGGCAACGCCGACATTTGCAAAGTGGGCCTTGAGGCCTACTTTGATGCGGCTTTCAATCCCATCAATTTGGGCGTGGGCAAACCCGATCCCAAGATGTTCCATGCAGGCGCGCAGGCCCTTGGGGTCTTGCCAGAAGAGGTGCTGCACATTGGCGATGATCCGCATTTGGATGTGTTGGCCGCTCAGCGCGCAGGCCTGCAAGCCGTATGGGTCAATCGTGAAGAAAAATTGTGGACTCATGAAGTTCATCCTGCACCGTTCACGGTGATTAACTTAAAAGAGCTGTGCCAAGCATGGCCCCTTTCAACTCAATGACAACTGGCGTAACGACATGACTTTGAAAATTTATGGCATTGGTGCATCTCGCGCAGTGCGTCCATTGTGGGCCGCTGCCGAATTGGGTTTGAAGTTTGAGCATGTGTCTATGCCTTATCAGGGCGGCGCAACGCGAACGCCCGAATTTTTGGCGCTTAACCCCAATGGCCACATTCCCGTCGTTGAAGACATCCGACCCGAAGGCAAAGTGACCGTGTGGGAAAGCATGGCCTGTACGTTGTATGTGGCCAAGGTGCATGGCAAAGCCGATGGTCAGTCCATCACGCCTTCGACACCCCAAGAAGAAGCCGATGCCTTGCGCTGGAGTTTTTGGACTGTGACAGAGGTCGAGAAAGATGCCTTGACCGTGTTGATGCACCGCTTGGCCATGCCCGCAGATCAACGCAAACCCGAATTGGCCGATGCCGCAGAACAAAGGCTGCGCGTGCCTTGTCGTGTTTTGGAAGCGCACCTCAAAGCCCAAGCTGTCGTTGGCGCCCATTATTTGGCGGGCAAGCGTTTTACGGTGGCAGACTTGTGCGTGGCCAGCGTTTTGGTCTGGGCCAAATCATCAGCCCTGTTGATGGCTGAGTTTCCATTGCTCAAAGTTTGGTTGGAAACTTGCGTGGGCCGTCCTGGTTTTGCAGCATCACGCAAGCTGGCTTGAGTGGGCTTGTTGGCCGGCTTCAATGCCCGACATCACCGCACCTTCTAAGGTGGCGGGGTACGGGCCTGACACGTAATCACCACACACAGCAATGCCCTCAAATGGATGGGGGCTGGGTCGGTGCAGTTGCGGTGTGCAGGCAAACGTGGCGCGTTTTTCAATCACGGTTTGCAACACTTGAAGCCCGTCGATACTTTGCGCAGAGGCGTTCAGGATGCGCAGCAAGTCTTTGGCCTGCTGCAGTACTTTGGCTGTCAGTCCTTGTTTGCTGTCTTGTGCGGCGCTGACCACAAAGGCCAACAAGCCTGGTGTGTTGTGTTTGGCCATCATTTGGCCGCGGTCAAACACAAATTGAGCAGGAGCCTCAGTGCTTGAAGAAAGTGACAGCATGGGCTGTGGCAATGTGACATCCGTCGTCGCTTGGACGTAGACCGTGGCAATGGCTTCGTGCGACATGGCATTGGCCATGTGAGCCCAAGTGGGGTTGAGTGGCGCCACCAAAGTCGCTGCGTCCCACGCGGGGGTGGCCAACACAAGTTGATCAAATGGCTCATTCAAAATTTGCCAGCGCGCGCTACCCGGCTCGTTCAATGTGAGCGTCTCAACGCGCGTGCCCAACAGGCATCTGGCCCCATGGGCTTCAAGCCATTGAATGGCCGCATGAGGGAAGACCTCGCCCAATTCTTGTCGCGGCAACAACAAGTCGGCGCTGCCGGGTGGACCGAAGACGGCATCTTTCAAAACACGCAAGAACACCGAGCCACTGGCTTGATGCGCCGGTGTGTTCAAGGCCGAGACACACAAGGGCTCTATCAGGTCTTGCCAAATTTGTGGCGACAAGTCGTGACACACCTCGCGTACGGTGAAGGTCTCGTCACATTCAAATTGCATGCGTTGCCAACGCCAAGCTGTTTGCAGCAATGACCATTTGTCTACGGCTTGCCATCCTTTGGCACGCGCAATGCCCCAGAGCAAATTGAAGGGAAAGGGCGCTTGCGGCAGAGACAGTCCTCGGCCATGCACATCTTTTAAGTTCAGTGGCATGCGCCGCAAGGCTTGTTCTGGGTTCACGCCCACCGTGCGCATCATGTTCAAGGTGTGCTGGTAGGCACCAATCAAAATGTGTTGGCCATTGTCTAGGGCAGGGCGGTTTGGCAATGATGGGGGCAACGATCTGGCGCGGCCACCCCACTGGCGACTGGCTTCCAACAATGTGACGGCATGCCCGCGCTGAACGGCCGTGATGGCTGCTGCAAGGCCAGCCCAACCACCGCCAATGACGGCAATCTTTTGCGCTTGTGTCAAAGCCGTCCTAGCGCTTGCACTTTCCATGCAAGCCAAAGCTTTCGCAAAGGCGTGAGTGAAATGCGCTGGTGTAAAACTTGAAAGTTGTCGGCTTCAATTTCACGCAACAAAGTTCTGTAAATGCTGGCCATCATGAGGCCAGGTTTTTGAGCGCGCTTGTCTGCAGCAGGTAACATGGCAAATGCCTCATCGTACAAACGGTGCGCGCGTGCGGCCTGAAATTTCATGAGGGCCGTGAAGCGGTTTGAGTACTGACGCTGCATGAGATCTTGCGCTTTCACGTCAAACTGTTTGAGCTCGTCAATGGGCAGGTAAATGCGGCCGCGCAGTGCGTCCTCACCGACATCGCGCAAGATGTTGGTCAATTGAAATGCCAAACCCAAGGTGTGTGCATACTGTGTGGTGGCTGGATCGGTTTGGCCAAAAATTTTCGCAGCCACTTCCCCCACCACACCAGCCACCAAGTGGCAATAGCGTTTCAAGCCTGCGTAGTCCAAATAACGCGTTTGACTCAGGTCCATCTGGCAACCTTCAATCACCGACAACAGATGTTGCGACTCAATGCCATAGACCTTCACGTGCGGCATCAAGGCATGCATCACAGGGTGTGTGGCATTTCCGTCAAAGGCCTGAATCACTTCTTTTTGCCACCACGCCAGGGTGCTTTGCGCCACGCTGGGGTCGGAAATTTCATCGACCACGTCGTCAACTTCCCGGCAAAATGCATAGAAAGCGGTGATGGCCGCGCGTCGCTCAGCGGGTAAAAACAGGAAGGCGTAATAGAAACTGCTGCCAGAGCTGGCCGCCTTTTGTTGAACGTACTCTTGGGGTGTCATGGTGCTCGATTCTCCCACTGTCTGGCTTACATCCAGAGGCTTCGCCAAAACATCAGTGGAATATCCCACAGACGCAATTGCGGCCGAATGTGCATGGCCCTAGGTCCCAGCTTGCGGACTTTTTCAAGGATGCGCAGACCCCCTTGCACCACCAAGCGAAGTTCCCAGCCGGCGCGGCCAGGAACTTGGTGAACCAGGGGGGCGCCCGACATCATCAGGTCATGTGCATGCAAGCACAGCGATTCAATCAATTCGGTCTGATTCAGCTTGGCAGCCAGATCCTGAGGTAAGTAGAAACGACCGCGCGGAATGTCTTCGCTCAAATCTTGCCAAAAATTGATCAATTGCAGTGCGCTGCAAATGGCATCGCTTTTCGCAAGTGCGCTCTCATCATGGACAGCATACAAGTGCAACAACAGCCTGCCCACAGGGTTGGCCGATAGTTTGCAATACCGGAGCAGGGCGGGTAAGTCTGCGTAGTTGCTGCCCTGCTCGCTGGCGGTGACATCTTGTTCAAAGGCTTTGAGCAAGTCGTCCAGCAACTCAACAGGCAAAGCTTTGTCCACAATGACTTGGTGCAAAGGCACAAAAATGGCGGGGTGGAACGCTGTCGTCAAAATTGTTCCGTGCAATGCTTGGCGAAAGTCTTCCAGTTCTTGAAGCCTTTGCGCCGTTGTCATCTGCCCCTCGTCGGCAATGTCATCGGCTGCACGCGCAAAGGCATAGATGGCTGCAATGGCAGGACGCAAGGCAGGGGGGCACAGCCATGATGCCACCGGAAAATTTTCTGGATGGGTCACTGGAAGCGCTTGGACTTCGGCGGATGGATGAGTAGAGGAGGCCATGAATCCTTGCATTTTCGCTTGACAAGCCTCATGGATTACCCTAAATTACTAACCAGTCAGTCATTAATTTGGATCACCATGCCACATCAGATTCTGCGCCAGTCTCGGCTCGCGACATTGAAGTCCCTCTATCCAACGAGCCGCCGCCTTGTCGCCATCAGCGCAGTTTGCGCCGTGATGGCATTGGGTGCTTGTTCAGGAAAAAAAGAAACACCTGAGCCTGTCCGATCAGTCAAATTGATCACCGTCGGTGCATCAGATTTGAATGTGCAAGGTGAATATGCCGCTGAGGTCAAAGCCCGTGTCGAAAGCCGTTTGGGATTCAGAGTGGGTGGCAAAATTTTGACACGGCAAGCCGAAGCGGGCCAGCGAGTGCAAGCCGGTCAAGTCTTGGCAGAAGTCGATGTTCAAGACTACGCTTTGGCGGCACAAGCCGCTCAAGCGCAAGTCATTGGGGCGCGATCACAGCGCGATTTGGCAGCTGCCGACTACAAACGCTACGAAGCCTTGCTGGCGCAAAACTTCATCAGTGCTGCTGAATTGGAGCGTCGCTCTGCCACCTTGAAAGCTGCGCAAGCCACACTCGATCAAGCGATGGCGCAAGCGCAAGCACAAAGCAATCAGGCTGGTTATGCCAAGTTGATGGTCAGCACATCGGGTGTCATCACTGGCGTTGAAGCCGAGCCCGGTCAAGTGGTCTCTGCAGGTCAGCCCGTGGTTCGGTTTGCCCAAGATGGCCCGCGTGATGCTGTGTTTGCTGTGCCCGAGCATGTGGTGGGACGCTTGAAGTTGGGTCAAAAAATGACAGTCACCTTGAGCAGCGGTCATCAAACCGTCAAAGGACAGGTGCGCGAAATTGGTGCCAGTGCCGATCCGGTCACGCGCACCTTCACGGTCAAATTGGGTTTGGAAAATGCGGAATCTTTGCCTTTGGGCATCACCCTGAATGTGCATGCGCCTCAATTGGCAGGCAGCCAAACTAACGTCATCAAAGTGCCAACCAGTGCATTGAGACAAGAGGGCCAGCAAAGTGCTGTTTGGGTCTTTGACGCTGCTTCTGGCACGGTCACATCGCAAGTCGTTCAAGTGGCCACTGCCGACGGCAACGAAGTGGTCATTGCTGCTGGTTTAAAGCCAGGTCAACAAATTGTGAGCGCGGGTGTACATGTTTTGTCACCGGGTCAAAAGGTCACGGTTTACAAGCCTGAAGTCGCCACGCCACCTGCGAGCAAATGAACATGCGTACAGAACCTAAAGCAGGCTTTAACCTGTCCAAATGGGCGCTGGAGCATCCAGCGCTCACACGCTATTTGATGCTGGTCTTGATGCTCTTGGGTGTCTTTGCCTTTTTCAATTTAGGTCAAGACGAAGACCCACCTTTCACCTTCCGTGTCATGGTGGTGCGCGCGTATTGGCCCGGCGCCACAGCACAACAAGTGGCTGAACAAGTGACGGATAAGCTGGAGCGCACGCTGCAAGAAGTGCCCTATGCCGACAAAATCCGCAGCTACTCCAAGCCTGGTGAAGCGCAGATCATTTTCCAAATCAAAGACTATTCCAAGCCAGCCGAAGTGGCCAATGTTTGGTACACCGTTCGCAAGAAAATTGGTGACATGCGCGGCAGTTTGCCGCCTGGTGTGGTGGGACCATTTTTTGTCGATGATTTTGGCGATGTGTATGGCGTCATTTACGCCCTTCAAGCAGATGGCTTCTCGCCAGCTGAAGTGAAAAAATTTGCCGACGATGTGCGTCAAAAAATTCTGCGTGTGCAAGACGTGGCCAAAGTTGAACTGTTTGGTGTGCAAGACGAAAAAGTATTCGTTGAAATTTCTCAAAAGAAATTGGCAGCCATGGGGCTGGACATGGGTGCTGTCATTGCGCAATTGGGGCAACAAAATGCCGTGGAGTCTGCCGGCACTTTGAACTTGCCCAAAGATGCCATTCAATTGCGCGTCAATGGCCAATTCAACAGCCTTGACGCATTAAGGCAAATGCCCATTCGAGGCGCATCCGGTCAACAAATCAAGCTAGCCGATTTGGGCACTGTCAAGCAAGACTATATTGATCCGCCCGCTGTCAAAGTGCGCCACAACGGCGAGCAAGTCATTGGCTTGGGAGTGGCAATGGCCAAGGGCGGTGACATCATTCAATTGGGCAAAGCACTCAAACTGACTGCGCAAGACATCGAGGCCACATTGCCTGCTGGCGTCAAACTGATTCAAGTGCAAGACCAACCCAAAGCGGTTTCTAAGTCTGTCAACGAGTTCTTGCAAACATTGGTAGAGGCGGTGGCCATTGTGTTGGCTGTCAGCTTCTTGGCATTGGGATTGCACAAACGGCCGGGCATTCATCCCTTGTGGCGCCGTTGGACCTTGGACATCCGACCAGGTCTGGTCGTCGGCATCACCATTCCTTTGGTCATGGCTGTCACATTTTTGGCCATGGATTATTTCAACATTGGCCTCCACAAAATTTCACTGGGATCGCTCATCATTGCGTTGGGATTGCTGGTGGACGATGCCATCATTGCGGTTGAAATGATGGTTCGCAAAATGGAAGAGGGCTACGACAAAGTCCGTTCTGCCACTTTCGCTTATGAACTCACGGCCATGCCCATGCTCACTGGCACGCTGATCACGGCTGCAGGTTTCTTGCCCATCGGTTTGGCCAAGTCGATGACCGGGGAGTACACCTTCGCCATCTTTGCGGTCACCGTCATCGCGTTGCTCATCAGCTGGGTGGCCTCGGTTTATTTTGTGCCTTACCTCGGCACCTTGTTGTTGAAGGTGCCGCCACACGTGGCGGCTGCAGAGGAGGCTGTCATTCATGAGATGTTTGACACACCTTTCTACAAAAGCTTCCGACGCGCTGTGACATGGTGTGTTTTCAATAAATGGAAAACCATTGCCATTACCTTGGCCTTGTTTGTCATGGGCATTGTGGGTATGGGCAAAGTGCAGCAGCAGTTCTTCCCAGATTCCAGCCGTCCAGAAATCATGGTCGACGTTTGGTTGCCTGAAGGCTCTAGCTTTGCTGCAAGCGAAGAAGTGTCCAAGCGCATTGAAAAGCGTTTGATGGCACAAGAGGGCGTGACCACTGTCAGTACATGGGTGGGTTCAGGTGTGCCGCGTTTTTACTTGCCCTTGGACCAGGTGTTTCCTCAGGCCAACGTGTCACAGTTGATCGTGCTACCCAAAGACTTGGAGGTGCGAGAAAGTTTGCGCATCAAGTTGCCAGAATTGCTGGCAACTGAATTTCCAGAAGTACGGGGTCGCGTTAAGTTGTTGCCCAATGGTCCCCCTGTGCCATACCCTGTGCAGTTTCGGGTCGTCGGAGAAGACCCTTTGGCTCTGCGTCTTAAAGCGGATGAGGTCAAGGCGGCCATGCGGGCCAATACCAATACCCGCGGGGTCAACGACAACTGGAACGAATCAATCAAAGTAATTCGCTTGGAGGTTGATCAAGCCAAAGCGCGTGCTTTGGGAGTTACCAGCCAATCCATTGCGCAAGCTTCTCGCACCATGGCCTCGGGTTCTACGGTGGGGCAATACCGCGATGGCGATAAATTGATCGACATTGTGCTGCGCCAACCACAGTCAGAGCGCGATGCCATCACCGATTTGGCGGGTGCTTATGTGCCCACCGCATCCGGCAAATCCATTCCTTTGATGCAGATCGCAAAACCCGTTTTCAATTGGGAGCCTGGTGTGATGTGGCGCGAAGGCCGCAACTACGCCATCACGGTGAATGCTGACTTGATAGAAGGCGTGCAGGGTGCCACTGTTACCAACCAATTGCTACCGGACCTTAAAAAGTTGGAAGCAGCTTGGCAAGTGGCAGGATTTGGTGACTATCGCATCGAAGTGGCAGGCGCTGTCGAAGAAAGCTCCAAAGGCTCTGCTTCAATTGCCGCCGGCATGCCCCTCATGCTGTTTGTCACCTTCACCTTGCTGATGTTGCAGTTGCAAAGCTTCAGCCGCGCTTTGCTGGTCTTCTTGACAGGTCCTTTGGGCATGGCTGGCGTCGCGGGCGCGCTGTTGGTGTTGGACAGGCCCTTCGGCTTCGTGGCCTTGTTGGGGGTGATTGCCTTGATGGGCATGATTCAACGCAATTCGGTCATTTTGATCGACCAAATCGAGCAAGACCGCGCAGCGGGGGTGCCTGCTTGGGAAGCCATTGTGGAGTCGGCCGTCAGGCGTTTGCGTCCCATTGTGCTCACCGCTGCCGCTGCTGTTTTGGCCATGATCCCCCTGTCCCGTAGCGTGTTTTGGGGCCCCATGGCCGTGGCCATCATGGGGGGGCTCATAGTGGCCACCGCCCTGACTTTGCTGGCCTTGCCCGCCATGTACGCCGCTTGGTTCAAGGTCTCGCCACCTGCCAATCCCTCGCCGACAAGGGGATGAAGGGGATATGGGGGCGTCGTCTCAGAAGTCCCCATATCCATGGTTAAAATAGAAGGTTGACCGATTCAACCCATTTAGATGGGACCCGCGCGGGTGGCGAAATTGGTAGACGCACCAGGTTTAGGTCCTGACGGTAGCAATACTGTGCGGGTTCGAGTCCCGCCCCGCGCACCACTTACTAAAAGAGAAGACCATGGCAGTTACTGTAGAAACATTGGAAAAATTGGAACGCAAAATTACCTTGTCACTGCCTGTGACTGCAATCCAATCTGAAGTCGATGCACGTTTGAAAAAATTGGCACGCACCGTCAAGATGGACGGATTCCGCCCAGGCAAAGTGCCCATGAACGTGGTGGCACAACGCTACGGTTACTCAGTCCAATACGAAGTGATGAACGACAAAGTGGGCGAAGCCTTTGCCATTGCCGCCAACGAAGCCAAGGTGCGAGTTGCCGGTCAGCCCCGAATTTCTGAAAAAGAAGGTGCACCCGAAGGCGAGTTGGCCTTTGATGCCATCTTTGAGGTTTACCCTGAAGTGAAGTTGGGCGATCTGAGCACCGCCGCTGTTGAAAAACTCAACGCAGAAGTCACCGAAGAGGCCGTTGACAAAACTGTCGACATCTTGCGCAAGCAACGCCGCACTTTCTCACAGCGCCCTGCTGCAGAAGCCGCCATCGACGGCGACCGCGTCACAGTCGACTTTGAAGGCAAGATCGACGGCGAAGTGTTCGCTGGCGGCAAAGCTGCCGACTTCCAATTCTTGGTTGGCGAAGGCCAAATGTTGAAAGAGTTTGAAGAAGCTGTTCGCGGCATGAAAAATGGCGAAAGCAAAACTTTCCCATTGGCGTTCCCCGCCGACTACCATGGTCAAGATGTCGCTGGCAAAACAGCCGACTTCTTGGTCACTGTGAAGAAAATTGAAGCTGCGCATTTGCCAGAAGTGAACGAAGCCTTGGCCAAATCTTTGGGCATTGCCGACGCTTCCGTTGAAGGCCTGCGCGCTGACATCCGCAAAAACCTCGAGCGCGAAGTGAAATTCCGCTTGCAAGGCCGCAACAAGCAAGCCGCCATGAATGCGTTGGTCGAAAAAGCCGAACTCGATTTGCCCCAGTCTGTGGTGCAAAACGAAATCGAACGCTTGAAAGATGGCGCACGTGCCGACCTCAAGCAACGCGGCATCAAAGACGCCGACAAAGCACCTATTCCTGACGACATCTTCCGTCCCCAAGCCGAAAGCCGTGTGCGTTTGGGCTTGGTGGTGGCCGAGTTGGTCAAAGCCAACACTTTGAATGCCACTGAAGCGCAAATTAAAGCCCACATCGAAGAACTGGCATCTAGCTACGAGCGCCCAGAAGATGTGTCGCGTTGGTACTATGGTGACCAACAACGTTTGGCCGAAGTGGAAGCTGTCGTCATTGAAACCAATGTGGCCGACTTCATCTTGTCTAAAGTCAAAGTCACTGAAAAAGCCATTTCTTTCGACGAATTGATGGGCCAACAAGCCTAATCAAGGTTGAAACTTTAAGCAGTTTGGAAACATCATGAATTCACTCGACATTCAAGCTTTGGGCAATGTGCCCATGGTGATCGAAACGTCAGGTCGCGGCGAACGCGCCTATGACATTTACTCCCGCTTGCTGAAAGAGCGCGTGATTTTCTTGGTGGGTGAGGTCAATGACTACACCGCCAATTCGGTGGTGGCGCAGCTCTTGTTTTTGGAGAGCGAAAATCCTGAGAAGGACATTTCGTTCTACATCAACTCACCGGGTGGCTCGGTCAGTGCTGGCATGGCCATTTATGACACCATGAACTTCATCAAGCCCGATGTTTCTACGCTGTGCACTGGCATGGCAGCCAGCATGGGCGCTTTCTTGTTGTCGGCGGGTGCCAAAGGCAAGCGTTTTTCACTGCCCAATTCCAAGGTCATGATTCACCAACCGTTGGGCGGCACACGTGGTCAAGCCACTGAAATTGAGATTCACGCACGTGAAATCCTCAAAACACGTGAGCAATTGAACCGCATCTTGGCCGAAAACACGGGTCAACCCCTCGAAAAGATCCAATTGGACACAGAGCGCGACTACTATTTGTCGGCCGATGAGGCCAAAGAATACGGGCTGATTGACCAAGTTATCTCAAAACGTCCCTGAGACGCAACACACCAGGATGGAAATTCCCGTTTCCACCCTGTTTTTTGAAGACGGCGCCCCCTTTCTGGGAGAGCGCCGTTTTTCTTTCGTTATCATTGGGAAAATAGAACCACAGGGCGTCGTTTATGGCCGATAAAAAAGGCTCCGTTACCGAAAAGAATTTGTATTGTTCCTTTTGCGGCAAAAGCCAGCACGAGGTGAAAAAACTCATCGCAGGACCTTCTGTCTTCATTTGCGACGAGTGCATTGATTTGTGCAACGACATCATCCGTGATGAGTTGCCCACTTCCGAAATAGCCAAAGACACCAAAAATGGTTTGCCCACACCGCTGGACATCAAAACCAATTTGGACAACTACGTCATCGGCCAAGAAAAAGCCAAGCGTACGTTGGCTGTGGCGGTCTACAACCACTACAAGCGTTTGAAGCACAAAGAGGGCGCAAAAAAAGAGGACGTCGAATTGGCAAAGAGCAACATCTTGCTGATTGGACCTACAGGCTCTGGAAAAACATTGTTGGCCCAAACGCTGGCTCGCATGCTGGATGTGCCATTTGTCATGGCCGATGCCACCACCCTGACCGAAGCGGGTTATGTGGGCGAAGACGTAGAGAACATCGTGTCCAAGTTGCTGCAAAGCTGCAACTACGATGTCGAGCGTGCGCAGCGTGGCATTGTGTACATCGACGAGATCGACAAGATCACACGCAAGTCTGACAACCCTTCCATCACACGCGACGTGTCGGGTGAGGGCGTTCAGCAAGCCTTGCTGAAGTTGATCGAAGGCACCATGGCCAGCGTGCCGCCACAAGGCGGACGCAAGCACCCCAATCAAGACTTCTTGCAAATTGACACCACCAACATTTTGTTCATCTGTGGTGGTGCGTTTGCTGGCTTGGAAAAGGTCATTGAA
Organism: Limnohabitans sp.; assembly: GCA_030158125.1. Taxonomy (GTDB): domain Bacteria; phylum Pseudomonadota; class Gammaproteobacteria; order Burkholderiales; family Burkholderiaceae_C; genus Limnohabitans_A. The sequence goes on from JAOATL010000003.1 coordinate 86,745, forward strand.
AACCGCACCGAAGCTTCAGGCATTGGTTTTGGCGCTGTTGTGAAGAGCAAGAAACAACGCTCACTCACCGAAGTGTTCACTGAAGTTGAACCCGAAGATTTGATCAAGTTCGGCCTCATTCCCGAACTGGTTGGCCGCATGCCTGTGGTGGCCACTTTGGCCGAACTCACAGAAGAGGCCTTGGTTCAAATTTTGACCGAACCTAAAAATGCGCTGGTCAAACAATTTGGCCAACTGCTGAACATGGAAGGTGTCGAGCTCGAGATTCGCCCAGAAGCCTTACACGCCATTGCCAAAAAAGCACTCATCCGCAAAACGGGTGCGCGCGGTTTGCGCTCTATTTTGGAGCAGGCCCTGATTGACACCATGTTCGAGTTGCCCAACGCAACCAACGTCGAAAAAGTGGTGGTCGATGCCTCCACCATTGAAGACAATCACATTCCCTTATTGGTCTACCGAGAGTCGGCCAAACAAGCTTGAGTTTTTTCCAGCCCACCCCCTGAAACCAATGAATAACCCTACATCTTTTGGGCTTGAAATTGTAAATTCAGGGGCCATTTATCCCCAATAACCTAGGGAATCACATGTCTGGACATACGCCACTGCCCGCCGAATTGCTCGATCTACCGATGTTGCCTTTGCGCGACGTCGTCGTTTTTCCGCACATGGTCATCCCCTTGTTTGTGGGGCGGCCCAAGAGCATCAAGGCCCTTGAAAGCGCCATGCTCACCGACCGCCGGATCATGTTGGTGGCCCAAAAAACGGCAGCCAAAGATGAGCCTGAAGCCACCGACATGTTTGAAGTCGGTTGCGTCTCCACTATTTTGCAAATGCTAAAGCTGCCCGACGGCACTGTCAAAGTGTTGGTGGAAGGTCAGCAGCGCGCCAAAGTTCAAAGCATTACCGATGGCGAGGCCCATTTTGTGGCCACTGTCATGCCCGTGGAAGCCACGCTTGAAAAGACCGAGCAGAGCAGTGAAATTGAAGCGCTGCGTCGTGCCGTTATGCAGCAGTTTGACCAGTACGTCAAACTGAACAAAAAGATTCCGCCCGAAATTCTCACGTCAATTTCCAGCATCGATGAGCCAGGCCGTTTGGCTGACACCATTGCGGCCCATTTGCCTCTTAAGTTGGAAAACAAGCAAGTTGTGCTCGACTTGGCGAGCATTCGCGATCGTTTGGAAAACCTGTTCACGCAACTCGAGCGAGAAGTGGACATCCTCAATGTGGACAAAAAAATCCGTGGCCGCGTCAAGCGCCAGATGGAAAAAAATCAACGCGATTTCTATTTGAACGAGCAAGTCAAGGCCATTCAAAAAGAGCTCGGTGAAGGCGAAGAGGGTGCCGACATCGAAGAGATCGAAAAGAAAATCAAAGCCGCCAAAATGCCTGCGGAAGCGCGCAAAAAGGCCGATGCCGAGTTGAAGAAACTCAAGCTCATGTCGCCCATGTCGGCAGAAGCGTCTGTGGTGCGCAACTACATCGAAGTGCTAACGGGTTTGCCTTGGAGCAAGAAAACCAAAATCAAACACGACTTGGGCAATGCCGAAGTCGTGCTGAATGAAGACCACTATGGTCTTGAAAAAGTCAAAGACCGCATCATGGAATACCTGGCGGTGCAACAGCGTGTCGACAAGGTCAAAGCGCCCATTCTTTGTTTGGTCGGCCCCCCTGGTGTGGGTAAAACATCTTTGGGTCAATCCATTGCCAAAGCCACGGGTCGCAAGTATGTTCGCATGGCCTTGGGTGGCATGCGCGACGAAGCCGAAATTCGCGGTCACCGCAGAACCTACATTGGCGCCATGCCTGGCAAAGTGTTGCAAAGCCTGAACAAGGTAGGCACCCGCAATCCTTTGTTCTTGCTGGACGAAATTGACAAGCTAGGTACCGACTTCCGCGGTGACCCTTCCAGCGCCTTGCTCGAGGTCTTGGACCCCGAACAAAATCACACCTTTGGCGATCACTATGTTGAAGTCGACTTTGATTTGAGCGACGTCATGTTCGTGGCCACTTCAAACTCAATGAACATTCCTTCTGCGCTGCTCGACCGCATGGAAGTGATCCGTTTGTCTGGCTATACAGAAGACGAAAAAACCAGCATTGCCATTAAGTATTTGTTGCCCAAGCAAATGAAAAACAATGGTGTGAAGAATGAAGAGCTGAGCGTCAGCGATGCCGCTGTACGCGATGTCGTTCGCTATTACACCCGAGAAGCCGGCGTGCGTTCTCTCGAGCGCGAGCTCTCCAAAATTTGCCGCAAGGTGGTCAAGAGTTTGTTGCTCAAACAAATGACGGCACCGGTGCTGGTCACGCCCGACAACCTGAACGATTTCTTGGGTGTCCAGAAATACACCTACGGCCGCGCTGAGGCGGCCAACCAAGTGGGCCAAGTGGTCGGTTTGGCGTGGACCGAAGTGGGCGGCGATTTGCTCACCATCGAGGCAGCGCTCATGCCAGGTAAGGGTGTCATTACCCGTACCGGTTCTTTGGGTGATGTGATGAAAGAGTCTGTGGAGGCTGCACGTACTGTGGTGCGTAGCCGTGCGCGCATGTTGGGTATCAAAGACGAGGTCTTTGAGAAAAAAGATTTGCACATTCACGTACCCGATGGCGCGACACCAAAAGATGGCCCCAGTGCCGGCGCTGCCATGACCACCGCCATGGTGTCAGCCATGACCGGCATTCCTGTGCGAGCCGATGTTGCCATGACGGGCGAGATCACTTTGCGCGGCGAAGTGACGGCCATTGGTGGTTTGAAAGAAAAGCTGTTGGCTGCATTGCGCGGCGGCATCAAGACGGTCCTTATTCCAGAGGACAATGTCAAAGACCTTCAAGACATTCCTGAGAATGTCAAAAATGGCTTGGAAATTGTCCCTGTGAAATGGATCGACAAAGTGTTGGAGGTTGCTCTCGAAAAGATGCCTCAAGCCTTGCCAGAAGAGGAGGCTGTGGCCGTCCCTGCGCCTGTTGCGGCTGACGCCAAAGTGGAAGCAAAAGAGGGCGCTGTTAAACATTGAGAGATTTTTTTGGGAGACTTTAAAAAATCCCAAAAATTGCGCTACAATTCGTCCAACGCAGACAAAGCGGCATACAATGCCGAGTTGATTGCAAATGCGGGATTAGCTCAGTTGGTAGAGCGATACCTTGCCAAGGTATAGGTCGAGAGTTCGAGCCTCTTATCCCGCTCCAAACATTGAAAGATGAACCAACGTCTTTCAGCAAATTAGGGAAGCAACAGCTTCCCTTTTTTGTCGGAAAAAATTGGCGCGGTAGCAAAGCGGTTATGCACCGGATTGCAAATCCGTGTAGGTCGGTTCGACTCCGG
>JAOATL010000004.1 GCA_030158125.1 Limnohabitans sp.
TCGCGACCAACGGATTAAAAGTCCGCTGCTCTACCGACTGAGCTACCGACCCCCCTACTCAAGCCTCAAATTATAGCGTCATTTTTTGGGTTTTTCAATTGCACTTGCAAGAAAATTTAAGATCATTGAAGAAGCCACCAAGCCAAAGGTGGCAGTCACTGTCACAACCGATCCATAGCCATGGCAATTCAAGCTGCCATCGCCTTCTACATGACATGAGGCATCTGGGGGGGCCACACTTTCACGGCTAAAAACGCAACGAACCCCCATTTTTTTGCCGTCCTTGGGGGCACCTTTTTCCTTGCGCAAACGATAGCGAAGCTGAGCCAGCAAGGGGTCGTGGGTGACGGCTGACAAATCCCCCTGCTCCACGCGGTGAGCTTCTCGTTTACCGCCCGCAGCACCCAGGGTGATCAAAAACTTTTTTTGACGAATGGCCCAATCAGACATGCCGACTTTTGCTTTAACCTGATCACATGCATCGACGACAGCTGAAAGAGGTGAACGCGACACCAACTGAACTTGGTTCAAGATCTCAAGCCAATTTTCAGGCGAAACAAAGTCATCTATCACATGGACCGTACAGTCTGGATTGATTTGCGCAATTCGATCTTTCATGGCCAAGACCTTGGCTTGCCCTAAGCTTGTCGACAACGCATGAATTTGGCGATTGATGTTGGACTCTGCAATATGGTCCATGTCAACAAGCGTAAGTTCTCGGATACCGCTTCTGGCCAAGGCCTCGGCAACCCACGAGCCAACACCACCAACGCCAACCACCATCACATGCGCATTGGCAATGCGGTCTGCGCCCTCAATGCCATAAAGTCGATTCATACCTCCAAAGCGACGTTCGGCTACTGGACTTTCTAAAAAAGTGTTTTGACCAGGTTCAGTCGACTGCATGCAGGTCTCGCATCACAGCCAAATAAGCACCGAGCAACATCGCCGCCAGCGCAAAAAGACTGGTGAGATTGAAAGTGGACATGCCACTCAGGCCTTGTCCTAAAGAACAGCCCATGGCCATCACTGCGCCCACTCCCATGAGGATGCCGCCCCAAATATGGCGAACAAGATCGGTGCGATTTGAAAAAGACTCCCACCTCAAGCCACCTGCCATGAAGGCACTAAGGAATGCGCCGAAAATCAGGCCCGCCACACTCACCATACCAAAAGTAAGTCGCTTGGTGCCGTCACTGAAATACATCAGCGCATCAAAGCTCATTGCAACTGGCGCTGTCAAACTGAGCGCCTCCATTTTTCGACTGTTGGTGGCAAGGAAAAACTCCTCTAGCGTTTCGGGATGCTCAAGACCATGGCCCAGCACGCCAGAGATGACCCACACTGCACAAATGACGGCACCAACAGACAAGCCCGTACTGATGTTGTGAATGTCGACAAAATCTCGATCTCGAAAAGCCCAATAGAGAAGTCCGGATGCAGCAAGCCCTGATGCCAACAAAACACCCAAAGGCAGGCTGACGTCAAACCAGTGACTGACCCACTGACCAACAAACACGCCAGCGGATGGCGTCCAGACAAACGTGTCAAAGAAATAAACACGCGGGACCGCCAGCAAGCCTTTGAGTGTGACCAAGGCAGAAAACCCCATGAACACCAAAACAATCAGAGACTTCAAGTTGCCAGTACCAACACGGACCAGGGTTTTAGCGCCGCACCCAGACGCCCATACCATGCCCCAACCAAACATCACACCGCCCAGCATGGTGGACAACCAAAGCACAGAGGGACTTGCATATACGGATTGAAGTGGCGATATGAACCCAGCGTAGCTTAGGCAGCCGAAACCCAGCATCGACACAGCAAGGGCCAATGCCCATTGGCGCATACGGGTAAAACTTCCCATGAGAACCGCATCACTGACGGCACCCATGGTGCAAAAATGGGTGCGGTGCATGATCACCCCTAGGATGACAGACACCAGCCCTGCAGTCACCAAGACCACCCCATTCAATTGGGCAAGTTGATCTTGGTTCATGGGTGATTAACGCAAACGGGACAATCGGTCTTTGGCTGTTTGAGCCGCTTCACTGCTTGGGTAAAGTTTGACCAAATCTTCCATGGCCTTCTTGGCAGCTTTGAGGTCTTTCAACTCGACCAAGCAATTTGAAATGGCCAACATGGCTTCAGGCGCTCGGGTGTGTTGAGGGGCGATGGTCAACAGCTTGCGGAAATTAAGAATGGACTCTTTGTAATCCTTGGTCGCGTACTGCGCATTGCCTAACCAAAACAAGGTGGAAGATGCATAGCCACTGGTGGGGTATTTACGCAAAAAAGCAAGCATGCTGGTTTGGGCTGCAGCGAAATCAGCAGATCGGAAGACGGCCAATGTGGCTTCAAATTCTTTTTTCTCGGCCGGGTCTGCTTGAAACTCTAATCCATCCAGCACAATTTTCACTGGCTCAAATTTGCTGAGCCGTGAATCAACGGTTTGCAGCACATCTTTTTGCTTCAGTTGAGTGTCGGACAAGTCGCGCAACAGTTGCTCATTGGTGCCACGCAATGCAGATTGATCAGACTTCAATGCATCGATTTGTGATTGAAGTTCGAACAACGCACGCCGCAAAACAGCAATCTCATCGGACTGAGACTTTGTATTTTGCTGAACCGCTTCCAATTTTTGGCGCAGATCCAAAATGGCGCGACGGGCCTCATCATCTTCAAACAATGCGGCATTGGCAACAAGGCTCAAGCTGGCCCAAAGGCTCAGCAAACTCAATTGCTTGAAACAATAAATGACCCGTTGGTTCATGGCTGGACCTTCATTCAGTCTCAATATTTGATTTCGACGCGGCGATTTTTAGCATATGCAGACTCATCCGCACCGTTGACAGCAGGCTTTTCTTTGCCAAAGCTCACGGCTTCCAGTTGCGCATCACTGACGCCCAAAAGTGTCAGCGCACGACGCACAGTTTCAGCACGTTTTTGACCCAGTGCCAAGTTGTACTCACGACCGCCACGCTCGTCTGTATGACCTTCGAGTTGCACTTTGAATTGTTTGTTGGCTTGCAAATGAGCGGCATTGCGCTCCAACACAGCGCGTGCCTCGGGCTTCAAAGCAAAGCTGTCGTAGTCAAAGAAAACCACATTCACACCGGCAGGTGCCACGCCCTGTGTGCCAGATTTGCCGCTGACAACTGCAGCAACACTGCTTTGGGCGCTGTCTGCACCCGATGCATTTTTGTCTTCAACCGGCACATCGCTCAATTTGACACCGGAAGAACAAGCGGACAAAACGGCGGTGAGGGCCAGAATCCAGAGACTGCGTTTGATCATGAAAAAACTCCAATTAGAAAAAAATTATCGGTAAGGACCCCAAGCGGGTTCGCGAATATCACCACTTTGGCCAGACAACTTGGCCTTGATCTTGCCATCTAAAGTGCTGGTCATGAGGGCCTCGCGTCCTTGAAACACGGTAGCGTAAACAATCAATTTGCTGTTGGGTGCAAAGCTAGGACGTTCATCGGCTGATGTTTCAGTGATGGCGCTTGACTGGCCTGTGCTCAAATTCATCACTTGAACTTTGAATTGCCCCCCAACGCGGCTGATGTAAGTCAACCACCGCCCATCCGGGCTAAGTGCAGGTGAGATATTGTAACTTCCACTAAAAGTCAGTCTTTCGACGGCACCGCCTGACGCGGGCATTTTGTAGATCTGAGGACTACCGCCCCGGTCAGAGACAAAGAAAATAGTCGCGCCATCTTGAGAATAGCTTGGCTCAGTGTCAATCCCTGCGCTTTGTGTCAGCCGTTTGGCAGCCCCGGAACTGACATCGACTTGATAAAGCTGTGAGCCACCATCTCGGCTCAAAGTGGCCAACAAACTTCTGCTGTCAGGCGCCCATGCAGGCGCGCTGTTGGAGCCCTTGAAATTGGCCATCACTTTGCGCTTGCCTGTTGACAACTCATGCACATAGATGACAGGCTTTCGCGACTCAAAGGACACATAGGCCAATTGATTGCCTTTGGGAGACCATGAAGGCGAGATGATGGGCTCTGAGCTTGTCAATGCAGACTGCGCATTCTCGCCATCAGAATCGGCAATCCACAGGCTGTATTTACCGCCCCCTTTGGTGACGTAAGCGATGCGTGTGGCAAAGACACCTTTTTCGCCTGTGAGTTTTTCGTAAACCCAGTCGGCCAAACGGTGGGAAGAAAGTCGCAAATCTGCAGCAGCAACAGTTTCCCTGAAATCACCACGGTCTTGACCAGACACTGCATCCCATAATTTGGCCCGTAGTTCATAACGACCGTCCGCCAAACGGGTGGTGCTGCCAGCCAGCAGTGCATCGGCGCTTTTTTGACGAATTTGCGCAAAGTCAGGTCGCGATAACTCGTCCAATGCCGTGCCAGCCATGGAGACTGCGCGGAACTGACCGCTTCTTTCTAAGTCGGCTTGGACAATGGCCGATGGCTTTTGGCCAGCAGACTCTTCGCCCTTGAAATTGGCAATGGCGATGGGCACTTGCGTCAGGCCAACGCCCGACACATCTACTTTGAATTGTGCAAAAGTAGAAGTACAGACAGCCAAGCTGCTGAGGCAGAAAATGGCAAATTGCCGCTTTGATACTGAAAAATGATTCAAAAGAGTGGTCTTCTTCATATGGAAAGTCTGTCAAAACACCGCTAATTTAGCATTGTGACACGCAGTAAAATCAACGCAATGACACAAAATGCCACTGACAGCGCAACAAGGGATACGCCGTTCTTGCTCCGGATGCGACGCCTTTGGCCTTTTTTCGGTCGCCAGCGTGCTGTTTGGGTCTTGGCATTGGTCGCCACATTGGTTGCAGCAGCCACCGAACCACTCATTCCGGCACTGTTCAAACCTTTGCTTGACGAAGGTTTTGCAGAGAAGTCCCTGCCCCTTTGGTGGGTCCCCACCGCGGTCATTGGCATTTTCTTCGTTCGCGGAGCGGCCTTTTTTGTGTCTCAATACGCACTGGCCAGAATTGCCAACGATGGCATGCAGGCACTCAGGGAGGCTTTGTTTCACAGGCTCATTCAAGCAGAAATGTCGGTTTTCAGCCGACAATCTGCCAGCGCCTTGTCCAACACCTTGGTCTACGAGGTCCAAAGCGGCGCGACGCAATTGATTGCCGCCCTGCTGGGACTTTCTCGCGATGGCTTTACCCTCTTGGCCCTGATCGCCTACTTACTGTTTCTCAATTGGAAATTGACTTTGGTGGTTTTTGTGGTGGTTCCAGGCTCCGCTTGGATCATGAAAAAACTGTCCAAACGTCTTTACGCACTGACACGCGACAGTCAATCGGCCACCGACGCGTTGGCCTATGTCGTTGAAGAAAACGTCTTGGCGCATCGCATCATTCGTTTGCATGGCGCACAAGAAGCACAAGAAATCAGGTTCAAGAAATTAAGTCAACGACTGAGGAGCCTTGCACTGAAGTCCACCATCGCTTCTGCGGCCATGTCGCCATTGACGCAACTCATGGCTGCTGTCGCGCTCTCATCTGTGCTGGTGATTGCCTTGATTCAAAGTCGCTCAGACCTTCAAGGCGCCACAGTGGGGGGTTTTGTGGCATTCATTACAGCCATGCTGATGCTGGTGTCCCCCATCAAACGACTGGCCGACATTGCCAACCCCATCACTCGAGGACTTGCTGCATTGGAGCGCGGTTTAAGCTTGCTTGAAGATGTCAAAGCTGAACATGAATCAACAGACGCGCTCAACACTGATTTCGGCAAGTTAGGCACTTCGGCTGAGTTGTCGCAGTCCATTGCCATTGCTTTTGACCAAGTCACTGTTCAATACAGCAAGGATGCACCGGCCGCTTTGAAAAACTTCAGCTTGAACATTGAAGCTGGCGAAACCATCGCCTTTGTGGGCCCCTCTGGCTCAGGCAAAACGACGCTGATCAATTTGCTGCCCAAGTTCGTGTTGCCAACAGAAGGACACATCCTTCTCAATGGGTGCAATGTTTCGCAATGGCCACTGAAAGCCTTGCGCTCGCAGTTTGCAATGGTCAGCCAAGATGTGGTGATGCTAAACGACACGGTGGCTGCCAACATCTCCTTGGGCCATCACACGGACAGGCAACGGGTGCTTGAGTGTCTGCGTGCCGCTAACTTAGCGGATCACATTGAACGATTGCCACAGGGCATGGACACGGTTCTAGGCCACAACGCCGCGCAACTGTCGGGTGGACAAAGGCAGCGCTTGGCCATTGCACGTGCGTTGTACAAAAATGCACCCGTATTGATTTTGGACGAGGCCACCTCAGCTTTGGACAACGAGTCAGAACGGCTGGTACAAGAGGCGCTGCAAAACCTCATGAAAGGACGAACAACGCTGATCATTGCGCATCGCTTGTCCACCATTGAACATGCCGATCGAGTGGTTGTGATGGCGCATGGCGAAATTGTGGAGCAAGGTCGGCACGCCGACCTGGTTCAAGCCGGTGGGGCTTATGCACGGCTTCACCACAAAACAGACTCAAGCATTTAGGCGGTGCGGTTGTTACAGCAACACAATGTCGTACTGTTCTTGACCCATGGCTGACTCACTTTGAAGCGAAACGGGCTTGGCAATGAAGTCCGACAAAGCAGCCAAATGTTGGCTCTCCTCATCCAGCAGCATTTCAATCACTGCAGGTGATGCCACCACTCTGAATTCTTTCGGATTGAACTGCCTGGCTTCTCGCAAAATTTCTCGCAAAATATCATAGACCACCGTGCGTGTTGTTTTGACACTGCCCTTGCCTTCACAGCTTGGGCAAGGCTCGCACAGCATGTGCGACAACGACTCGCGGGTGCGTTTGCGCGTCATCTCGAGTAAACCCAGCTGAGAGAACCCGCCGGCCATGGTTTTAACCCGGTCTCTGGCCAACTGTTTTTTAAACTCATCCAATACGGCGTTTTGATGCTCTTCACGCGCCATGTCAATGAAGTCGACGATGATGATGCCCCCCAGATTTCGCAACCGCAACTGACGTGCAATGGCATGTGCCGCTTCTAAATTGGTTTTAAAAATGGTGTCATCAAAATTTCGCGCGCCTACATAGCCACCGGTGTTGACATCCACCGTGGTCAGGGCTTCTGTTTGATCAACGATCAGATAGCCGCCAGACTTGAGCTCAACACGTCTGCCAAGGGCTTTGGCAACCTCCTCATCAATGGCGTAAAGATCAAAAATGGGTCTCTCACCTTTGTATAACTGAAGTCGCGCTGCAGCTGAAGGCATGAATTCTTTGGCAAATGACAGCAAACCTTCAAATTGCTCTTTGGAGTCGATGCGAATGGTGTGAGTTGACTCACCCACTAAATCCCTCAGAACTCGTTGTAACAAAGTTAAGTCTTGGTGCAAGAGTGACTTTGCTGGCAAGCGCAGGGACGCATCTTTAATGCGCGCCCAAGTTTTTCTCAAATAGGCAATGTCTTCGCCCAGCTCTGTATCACTAGAGTCTTCCGCATTGGTGCGCAAAATAAAACCGCCACCTTGGGGTCCCACCAAATTTTGCAGTCGCTGGCGCAAGGCATCTCGCTGATCTGTCGGAATTTTTTGCGAGACGCCAATGTGATCGTCCTGAGGCAAAAATACCAAATGACGACCGGCAATGCTGATTTGTGTGGACAGCCTGGCCCCTTTGGTACCAATGGGATCTTTAACCACCTGCACCATCAGTGCCTGGCCTTCAAAGACTTGTTTTTCAATGGGTATCAAAGGCTGGGCACCTCTGGCCACTTGAGGCGGCTCACCCTCAGGCTGACGTTGCCATACATCGGCAACGTGCAAAAATGCGGCACGTTCAAGCCCAATGTCGATGAACGCAGATTGCATGCCTGGCAGCACGCGCGCCACTTTGCCAAGGTAGACATTGCCCACCAACCCGCGTTCGAGAGAACGCTCGACATGGAGCTCCTGAACAGCCCCCATTTCAACAACTGCAACGCGGGTTTCCTGAGGTGACCAGTTGATCAAAATATCTTGTTGCATGATGCTCGTCATTCCAATCGCTATGCCCCGTCAAAAAGGGCTGTGGACTGCATTGTGTCATGCACAAGCACAGCCCAAGCCTGGAGAAAGTCTTTAAATGAGGGATTGACAACTGTAAGGTCAGTTGTATGCAAACTAACGCAAGGGAATGAAGAACTCCGCCATTCTTTTGGGTGGCATGCCATGCTTCACAGCAAGGGCAGCAATGCTCTGCATCATGTCGTGGCTCACGCCATCGGCATGGCTGTAGATTTCCATCCAAGTCTCAATGCCTTCGGCCGTGGCCTCTGGCCTTTGCATCAAAGACGCACTCAGGCCAAACCAGGTTTGTTGCAATTCTTCTTGAAATGCCTCGGCTTTTGGACGCCACAGATCATGCTCTAGCAAAGGCAACTTGTAATAAACAAACAAAGTTTGCACGGTTGTCCCCTACTTGTTTTGACCCATGCCAGCCCAACGGGTTACCAAAGACGTTTCGATGTCGAACAAATCCAAACAACGTCCAACCGTGTGATTGACCATGTCGTCGATGGAGCTAGGCCGTGCGTACAGTGCTGGAACTGGCGGCATCAAAATGGCGCCATTTTCTGAGGCTTGCAACATGGTACGAATGTGGCCTGTGTGCAGGGGTGTTTCTCGCACCAACAAAACCAAACGGCGTCGCTCTTTCAGAACCACGTCTGCCGCACGCGATAACAAGCCCCCGGTCATTCCGTAGGCAATTTCTGACAAAGATTTGATAGAGCACGGTGCCACCACCATTCCCATGGTTTTGAACGAACCAGAAGAAATGCTTGCACCAATATTTTTAGCGCTGTGAACTTCGGTGGCCAAGGTCTCTACGTCTTTCACGCTCATGTCCAACTCAGTGGCCAAGGTCATGCGCGCCGAATCACTCATGACAAGGTGCGTTTCAATATCAGAATGCTGAAGCACCTGAAGTAAGCGAACACCATAAACAATGCCTGAAGCACCACTGATGCCGACGATCAAACGTCTTTTTGGAGTAGAGGTCGGAGAGTTGCTCATGACGATTCCTGAAACTTGTAAAGTCAAACTTCGTCTGGCCTGAATTTAGATTCAGCTTTGACGTCGTTGCGTTGATGCTTCAAGCTGATCTTGCCGTTTTCCAAATAGCGACCTGTTGCAGCGCGTTCAGCAGCCTCATCCCATTGTGGCAACCAATCGCCCAAGGAGTAACCAAACCAAGGCGCCTGTGGGCGAAGTTTGGGCAAGCCCATTTCTTCCCAAATGGCCTTTGATCGCTCCATGTAGGGCTGAGTCGGCAAGGCCAAGGGTGGCATGTCACCCTTCATGGTGGCGTCCATTAACAAGGTTGAATCTTCTTCGCCGTCGTTTTCACGCTTAGGACCGTGGCCCTGCCCCCGATGATCCAGGGTGCGAACATCGGCCACAGGATTCATGCGATAAGCCATGGCCCAGAGCAAAGCGTCAGCATTGTCTGGATCGATGTCTTCATTGACTGCGATCACAATTTTGCCGCAGTCGCCTTTGAAGAATGCGGCACCATAAAGGGCGCGCCATATTTCTGTTTTGGGTGTCGATTTCTCAAACGTCACAATGGTGACCCGCAACAGGCCCGTGAGTGGTTCGTGCAAAGACACTTTTTTCACACCACGGATACCCAATGAACTGCGCAAATGCGCCAGGAACAAAGGCTCGTAGGCCACCCGCTTGATCACACTCGATTCACTGGGCGCCACTTGACTGATGTAGGAAGGAATAACGGGCTTGAAGCGATGGGTAATGGCTGTGATTTTCATTGGAAGGTTGAACTCTTCCAAGGCCACGTGGCCATGCGACTCGCCAAACGGCGCCTCAGGCTCTAACATGTCCAGATCAATTTGCCCCTCAATCACAATTTCGGCTTGCGCCGGCACTTTCAAATCAACTGTGCGGCCTTTTGTAATTTGGATGGGCACACCTGCTAAACCACCAGCCACATCAAATTCATCCATGCCAATTGGCAACTTTTGCGGCCCCATGAAGGCGACAAAGGGCGGGCAACCCAAAACGACCGCGCAAGGCATGGTTTTATGTCCGGCATTTTTCCAAGCCTGATAGTGAAGATAGCCGCCAGCGCCACCAACCCGCGTCGCCATGCGCACCACCATGCGGTCGGGTGCTTTCAAAGCGCACCGATAGGTGCCCATGTTTTGCACGCCAGTTTCTGGGTCAACGGTAATGACATTGGTGGCTGTCAATGTAGGCGCACTGTCAAAACCAGGGGTTGAAATTGGAATGGGTAACATGTCCAAACCATGTCCCTCCCCTTGCAAATCAGCGCCTTCGTGAACCACCTCTTGGCACTCGGCCTTGTCGACCATTTGCGGCGGAATGGGATTGGCAATGGCTTGATCCCAACGCGCTTGAATGTCTTCAACTGAAGAACCCATGCCAACACTGTAAATTTCTCGATTTGCAGCCAACGCGCCAACCACCACGGGAATGTCGTAACGACGTCCTTGTGCATTGACAATGTTGGTGAACAGAAATGCTTTTCGTTCTGCTTCGTCCATGCCACCTACAAATTGCCATCGAACCAATGGGTGAAGTTCTGAATCTTTGTCGATAGGACGGTCAATGACTTGCAACAAACCGCGTTGCTTCAAAGTTTCCAAGTGATCGTGAAGATCGGGGTATCCGGTGTGTGATTGACTCATGACTGCAAATTCAAAAAGAAGTTTGGATGATGCCTTCAATGTTTTTCAAAAGCATCTGACGAAACCCGAGAAATACTCACACGGAAGGCGCACCTGAAGAAGTCCAACCCATGGTTTCAGCCAGTTGGTCGATCGACTCTTCAGTGTCCTGACCTTCTTTGAGCAACCATTCGCAGAAACCATCAATCACAGGGCTTTCTTGAGCGCTTAGAGGGGCATTGGCGTAGTACCGGCGTTGCCGTGCCCCTAACAAACCAAATGGCGCACACAAACGTCCGGCAATGATGTCGTCGGCAACCAAAAATAATGGCACCAAGACCACACCCAGACCTTCTGCCGCTGCTTGAAGGGCAAAATACATTTGCTCAAACTGCAAGTTGTGTGAAACGCGAATGTCCGCCTGCCCTGCCATCGGCAGCCACTCTGACCAGGCCATGGGTTCAGTGTCATAACTGATCAGCGTGTGATCCTTAAGCGATTGAGGATCGCTCAACTTGCCTTGCTCCAACAGATCAGGATGGCAAATAGGGACAATCGTTTCGGTCATGAATGGCACAGACAACATGCCAGGAAGCGGCTGGTGGGCGCCCCGAATGGCCACGTCATAGATGCGATCTTCAAAGTTGACCGCTGCGGTGGAGGTCGTCAACTTAACCTCCACACCACCACGTCTGCGTTGAAAGGCAGAAATTCGCGGAATGAGCCAGCGCATGGTGAATGTGGGGGGGGCACTGATGCGCAAAGCCGTCGGTTCTGTTTGCTCCAGCAATTGCATCGACGTGACGGCAATGCGGTCTAGGGCCGGCGTGACGGCGGCCAAAAAAGTACGCCCCGCATCGGTCAGGCTCAGTTGAGATTGCGCTCGGTTGAACAAGGTGGTTCCAAGCCAAGTCTCAAGTGTGGCCACTTGTTTGCTCACAGCACCATGTGTGACGAAAAGTTCTTTGGCGGCTTTGGTGAAGCTCACGTGACGGGCTGCAGCCTCGAAAGCACGCACGGCGTTCAATGGTGGAAGTTTTCTCATACCCCTATCTTACATAAGCTTTAGATTTCTTGCACGGATGTGAGTTTTCTTCGAAGTCCGTGAAATAAACTGTTTTGCACAGTCCCAATAATGGGCCGAAACTGCCTCGACATCCAAAGGAGTCCTGCGTGAGAAAAAGCAAGTTGTGCAAAGAAAGTGCCTGCGCATGAAAGCCGCACCCTTTGACTACATCCGAGTTGAGTCCTTGGCGCAAGCCTTGGACGCGCTGAACCAGCACGGCGTCGACGCCAAATTGATTGCGGGCGGCCAAAGTTTGGTTCCCATGATGGCCATGCGATTGGCAAGGCCCGCCTACCTGATTGACATTCATCGCTTAGACAGTCTTCAAAAAATTCATGTGACTGACGACCATGTCCGCCTCGGTGCAGGTGTTCGGCAATGCGACTTGGAGCGTCACCCACAATTGTCTTCACACCTGCCACTGGTCGCCCAAGGCATCCAATGGGTGGGGCATGCACAAACGCGCAATCGCGGCACTGTCGGGGGCAGTTTGGCGCATGCAGATCCTTCGGCAGAGCTGGCGTTGGCTGCTTTGGTACTGAATGCGCAAATGCAACTGACATCCCACATTGACGGCACCAGAAACTTGCAGGCGTCTGAGTTTTTTTTAGGCCCGATGTTCACAGCACTGGCAGATACAGAGGCCTTGACCGACATCACTTGGCCAGTTTGGCAAGGTGCGCGCATTGGCGCAGCCTTCGAAGAGACGGCCATTCGCAAAGGTGATTTCGCAATGGCCTCTGCAGCCTGCCAAATACAAACTACTTCGGACGGTGGCATTGCAAGAATCAGCTTTGGGCTAGGCGGCGTGGACGGCACGCCCTTGGTCTACCCCGACCTGGCGGACTCGCTACTGAAGCAACGACTGACACCTGAACTGGCCAAGCAGGTTGCACATTCAGCGGCGCAGCGCACCCAGCCGGGCAATGACATGCACGCTTCTGCCGAGTATCGGAAACATTTGGCTCAAACCTTGATGACGCGCGCACTGATGAGTGCTTACCAGCAATCGCTGGGTGTTCAAGCCGCTTAAAGATTGATGATCATGAGTTCAACGACCACCATCGACAAAAAGTCGATTCAAATCCAAGTCAACGGTGCCATCCAAAAGCACCACATCGAACCCCGCACCAGTTTGGTCGATTTTCTGCATGACGACCTGGGGCTGACAGGCACCCACGTTGGCTGCGAACATGGCGTGTGTGGGGCCTGTACCGTCATGCTCAATGATGTACCTGTTCGGTCCTGCTGCATGTTTGCGGTCCAAGCGGATGGCATGCGTGTAACCACCGTTGAAGGCCTGTCCCCTGAGCGTGGTGTCATGACCAAAATTCAAGATGCCTTCTGTGAAAAACATGCGTTGCAATGTGGCTACTGCACCCCCGGCATGTTGATGGCGTGTCATGCCTTGGTTGCTGAACATCCGCACCCCACAGAGGACCAGGTGCGTGATGCCATTAGCAGCAACATTTGCAGATGCACGGGCTATCAACAGATTGTGGATGCCGTGATGTACGCCACAACACCCCAGAAGTCATGACCATGCGCAAAACACCTTTTCGTTTCATTGGCAAACATCGCAGGGCCGTTGAGCACAAACGTTTCGTGGTGGGCAAAGGTCGCTATGCCGCAGACATTCAATTGCCCGGTATGTTGCACATTGCATTGGTTGCGTCACCTTATGCCAGTGCCAAAATAATCAACATCGATGCCTCAGAAGCCTTGGCCACGGCAGGTGTCCATGCGGTTTTGACAGGTGAAGAACTGCGTCAACACATTGATGCCATGCTGCCAGGCGTCGATGCACCACAGGTCACTCGTTACCCGTTGGCATTTGATGTCACACGTTACGCTGGTGAGTGGGTGGCTGCCGTTGTCGCTGAGAGCAGAGCTTTGGCAGAGGATGCCGCCGAACTGGTGAACGTCGATTATGCGCAATTGCCATGCATCGTTGACCCACAAGAAGCTATAAAACCAAACGCCACACTGGTTCACCCAGCACACGGAACCAACGTCATTTTTCACAGAAAATTTGTCTGGGGTTCTGTCGAAGAAGACTTTGCAAAATGCGATCATCAACTGAGCTACCAGGTCAGCTGGGCGCGCAGTGCCACTGTACCCATTGAAACATTTGCCGTGGCTTGCCAATGGAATGACTCAACGGGCATCTTGGATGTTTGGGCGTCCATTCAAATGCCCAAATTTCCAGACCAATTGGCCAAGGCTTTGCGCTTGTCTGGCAATGACGTGCGCGTGCACTTCGATGTGGATGTGGGTGGTAGCTATGGCGTCAAACGTGGCTTGAAGCACGCCGTTCTGGTGGGCTACTTGGCCAAAAAACTAGGCCGCCCCGTGAGACTGGTGGAAGACCGCTTGGAAAATATGCGCGGCGGCGACATGCAGGGTCCCGATCGCGTGTTTGATGTCACGCTGGGCTTTCAAAAGAACGGTGAAATCAAATCAATGAAGATGCGCGCAGTGGACGACATTGGCGCCTATTCCGGAAGATCTCCTTTGCAGCTTGGCAAGCCCGTTGGTGCCATCGTAGGGCCCTACCGCATCTTGAGTGTGGAATACGACGCCATGGCCGTCATGACCAACAAGACACCGCAAGAAGCTGTGCGTGGGTTTGGACAAGCCCCCACCAACTATGCACTGGAGACCGGCATCGACAAAGTTGCGCGTTTCCTCGAGATGGATCGAATTGACCTGCGTCGCGTCAACATGATCGGCAAGGACGAGTTCCCATACCTTATTCCAAGCGGCACACATTACGATTCAGGTGATTACGACACGGTCATGACCAAAGCATTGAACGCGGCTTGCTTTGAAGACTTGGTCAGTGAGCGTGATCAATTGAGATCAAAAGGCCAATTGGCAGGCATCGGTATTTCGACTTGCCTTGAACCGTCCGGTGGTAACTCCTCGTTTGAACCCTTGTTCAACCCCAAAAACGAGACCACCACCTGGATGGACTCTTGCTTGGTGCGGGTTGATCTGTCTGGTGCCATTACGGCATTGATGGGAACGTCCACATCTGGCCAAGCCCATGAAACCATGGTGTCCACGGTGGTGGGTGAAGTCTTGCACCGCGAGCCCGATGGCATACGCGTATTGCATGCAGACTCTCTCAACGCCCTTCCGTCCAACAGCCCTGTGGGCAGTCGCATGGCCATCATGTTGGGTGGTGCGGCAGCAGGTGCGGCCAAGAAAATCAAGCAAAAACTACTGAGCATTGCGGCGCACAACATGGGCATCAAGCTCGAAGACTTGGTTTACGAAGGCGGCCATGTTCAGTCGCAGAGTAACCCATCACAAATGATGTCGTGGGATGCTTTGGTTGAAATTGCACACCGTAAATTTCACAAATTGCCAGAGGGCATGGAGCCTGGACTTCAAGAAAAGTTTGTGTGGGAAGTACCCACTGGCGGTATGCTGCCCACTGAAGACGGACGGGTCCAGATGTACCCCTGCCACTCGTTTGAATCGCATGTGGTGTTGGCCAGCATTGATCCAGATACTTGCAAAGTCAGTATTCGCAAATATGTCTGCGGCCACGACTGCGGCGTGATGATCAGTCCAGATGTGGTGCATGGCATGACCTATGGCGGCATTGCCCACGGCATAGGTGCTGCACTGATGGAAAAGTTTGCATTTTCAGACGAAGGTCAGCTCCTGTCAGGCACGTTCATGGACTACCTGCTGCCGTCTTCCGCGGAAGTACCCGCCATCACGATCGTGGACCATTGCACACCCTCACCGCTCACGGAGTTTGGTCAAAAAGGTTCTGGCGAAGCCGGGTATCTAGGCAGTCCGGCTGCTATTGCCAGTGCCGTCAATGACGCACTGTCAACACAAGGCGCCAAGATTGACCATCTGCCCATGACACCCCAAGCCATTTGGACTGCGCTGAATGTTGCGCGGTCTGCACAAGCCTGAACAGGACAACAAATTGAAATGACACATCAAAGTCAAACACAGTTCATTCAAGGCGCTGCCGGCAAAATTGCAGTGCATACGCAAGGCCCCGAAAATGGCCCTGCGGTTCTCCTGACACACTCCATCTTGTCCTCCAGCATGATGTGGCTGGAGCAGGCCTATTTGCTGTCATCAACCGGCTGGCGGGTGATCGCCATCGACACACGAGGCCATGGCCAATCTGAATGTCAGTCGGTCACGTGCACCATGGACGATTTGGTGGCAGACACCCTTGCCGTCATGGACGCTTTGAAGATAGAAAAAGCCCACTACATGGGTTTGTCACTGGGCGGTATGAGCGGTGTTGGCTTAGGCATTCAGCATGCGAATCGATTGCTCAGCATGGTGTTATGTGATTGCAGAGCAGACATGCCCACGCCAATGGGCGATGTGTGGAACGATCGGATTGGCAGCGCCATCAGTGAAGGCTGTCAATCATTGGCCGTTGCCACCACTGAACGCTGGTTTGGCGTCCCTTTCATGGATGCAAACCCCGTGGTGGGACAGGCCTTCCGACAAACCATTGCGAATACCACCGCATCTGGCTTTGTAAGCTGCGCTCGCGCCATTCAGGGACTCAATTATTTGAATCAAGTGGCAAGCATCCGTGTGCCGACCACTTTGGTGGTGGGCGCCAAGGACGGACCTTTGCCGCAGGCGATGCAAGACATGCAGCAGCGCATTGCAGGTTCCAAGTTGGAAATCATTCCTGATGCAGGCCACCTGCCCAACATTGATCAATCAGTTCTATTCAACGCCGCAATGATGCGTCACTTTTTTCAAAACCCAGCATGGAGTCAAGCATGAGCGATCAAATTCAAATTCAACAAGATGGCCGCATTTTGCGCATCACCTTCAACCGTCCAGATGGCAACGGCGTGTCAGACAGCATGGCGGCAGCCTTGTCTGAAGCCGTCCTGAA
Organism: Limnohabitans sp.; assembly: GCA_030158125.1. Classification (GTDB taxonomy): domain Bacteria; phylum Pseudomonadota; class Gammaproteobacteria; order Burkholderiales; family Burkholderiaceae_C; genus Limnohabitans_A. The sequence goes on from JAOATL010000004.1 coordinate 16,604, forward strand.
GGCCCATGAAACATCCGACTGTGTGGTGCTTCGAAGCGTAGGTCCCGACTTCTGCACAGGTCGAGTTCGTGACGCAGACTTTCCACCTTCACCGGAAGCCTATTCACGCCGCCCTGAATACGATTCCATTTTCAACAGCTACAAAGCTTTGCGAAGCTGCTTGGTGCCTGTGATTGGCGTCATTGAAGGCAAGTGCATGGGCTTTGGTACAGCCATTGCCGCTTTGTGTGATGTGTCATTTGCCAGCGACAAGGCCACCTTCAACATTCCAGAAATTGCACACAACGTGATGCCGACCATGGTGATGTCAGCCATTTACGACCGCATGAATCGAAATGCCATTTTGTACATGGCGTATTCGGCGGACTTCATCAGTGCAGCGCAGGCACAGTCCTACGGCATCATCAGCAATGTGGTGCCCGAGGCGCAATTGGATGCAGAGTTGATTCGTTTCTGCGACTTGCTACTCAGCCGCCCTCGCCCCGCCATTTTGGGTTTGAAGGAATACTTGCGCGTGGCGCCACGCATGGACGAACAAGGCGCCATTGACTATGCCCGCAGCTTGCACTCCATGGTCAATACCTCCGCCGCCATGAAGAAAAAAGCCCACTGACACGCAACGACTGATACGCAACCACTGAGGCAAAACACCATGGAAATATTGGGACAACAACTCATTTCAGCACCCCGTCAACAAGTGTGGGATGCACTGAATGACCCGGTAATCCTAAAGGCCAGTTTGCCAGGATGCGAATCCGTTGAACGCATATCACCCGATGAATTTCGGGTGATCATCAAGACCGCCATTGGCCCACTCAAGGCCAGATTCCAAGGCTCACTCAAAATAGCCCACGCTCTACCACCAGAAACTTGTGAAATGCAATTTGAAGGTCAAGGTGGTGCTGTTGGCTTTGGCAAAGGCACGTCAAACGTGACATTGAAAGAAGTGACAGGCGGCACCGAGTTGAACTACGAGGCCAAAGCTCAAATTGGTGGCAAGCTGGCGCAAGTAGGTTCAAGGCTCATTGACAGCGTTGCCAAAAAAATGGCAGATGATTTTTTCAAGGCATTTCAGAATGAACTGTCACCGCACGATCCAGTCACACAAGCTGTTTCGTCCGCGCATGATTTGCAAAGTAAACCATTGGCAGTTTCTGAAGCCACGGCAGAAACACCTCGCACCTTCATATCAACCTCCCCTTCCGAGCAGGTCAAAGTTCCAGCATGGTGGCTGTTTCCTGCAACCCTGATAGGTGCATCCTTGATGCTTGCAGGTTCTCGCTGGATGAATTGACTGCTGTTCGTTGCAACTTTTACATTGGCCCGCATGGCAGATTAATTGAAGGAGATCAACATGAATCAAAATTTCAACCGCCATCTGTTTCCCCAAACACCTCCCGTGAGGCAATGGATCACAGGACTGTTGATCTTCAGTTCATTCGCATTGAATGCAGCCGCTCAAACATCAACTCCCAGCAACAGTGGAACGCCTGGAGTGGCAGCAGTCAGTGCAGCACCAAACCTTTTGCAATATGACAAACCTGATCGTGCTGAAAAAATACTAGAGGCTGCAAACAAAGAAGGAACATTGACGCTTTACACCGCTTTTCGGCCCCAAGACCTGCCACTCATCATTGCCCCGTTTGAAGCCAGAGGGTGAACGTGAAATGAAATTGACCAACTCACAAAGCCCACGCGATTTGGTACTGGTTGAACTGGCACAAACTTGGCGCAACAATGTGCCAGGTTGGCACGATGGTCACTGGGGCTATGAAAACTTGAGAATTTGTGAAGCCGCACTGGCATCTGCGCGCAGTGGTCGAGAACACGTTCTAAGCGACTCAAAACATACCGTTTAAGTCCACGCGGCCGCAGGGATCGGCCAGTTGAGCAATTCAGCCAGCCGGCAAGTCACCCAAAAAGCTTCAGCCTCGTTCACCAGCTCGGGTTGCGAAATCAAGCCACGCCAGCATTTCTCCAAAGCGTCGTCTTCTGTAATGCCCAATTGAAATTGTTGGGTACTTGCGGTATCAACCAACATGTTGGCCAAATCTTCACACAGCTCATAACGTTGCGTTAGGGCCTGCCTTGGTAAGCTGGGCTTGTACTGATGCGGCTTCACATGCAGCATCATGAATGACTCGGGGATATGACTTTGATTTTCCTCGTACATGCTTAAACCAAGTGGCCTAACTGGGCGTCCATCACATGAAGTCAATGATCACTTGACCAAAGCCTGAACAACTTACCTGCGAAGCACCATCCATGAGACGTGCAAAGTCATGCGGCACACGCTTGCTTTGGATGGCTGCCTCCATGCCTTGCAATATGAGGTCTGCCGCTTCGGTCCACCCCATGTATCGCAACATCATTTCTGCAGACAAAATTTCTGAACCAGGGTTGACATAGTCTTTGCCCGCAAACTTGGAAAGCGCGTCCACAGTGGCCTCAAAACACGCCACGCTGTCAGACATGTTGGCACCCGGCGCAATGCCGATACCGCCAACCTGCGCAGAGACAGCATCAGAGATGTAATCCCCATTCAAATTAAGCGTCGCCACCACGGAGAACTCTTGAGGACGCATCAAGATTTGCTGCAAGAAGGCATCCATGGCGATGTCCTTCACGGTTATGGTTTTACCTGTTTTGGGATGCTTGATGGCACACCAGGGGCCATCGTCAATGAGTTGCGCATCAAACTCGTCCATGGCCAACTCGTAGGCCCAATCGCGAAAGGCGCCTTCGGTGTACTTCATGATGCCGCCTTTGTGAACCACCGTGACGCTGGGTTTGTCATGGTCGATGGCGTATTGAATGGCTTTTCGAACCAAGCGCTTGGTACCGTCACTGGAAACTGGCTTGATGCCAATGCCGGAGCTTTCGGGAAAACGAATGCTTTTGGCACCCAATTCTTGGGTTAAAAAAGCCAGCAACTTCTGCGCTTCTGGACTGTTAGCCGCGTATTCGATGCCAGCATAGATGTCTTCAGAGTTCTCTCTAAAAAGAGTGATGTTGGTTTTTTCGGGCTCTCGCACTGGCGAGGGAACACCCTTGAAATAGCGCAAAGGCCGCAGGCACACATACAGATCCAGTTCCTGTCGAAGTGCCACATTCAAAGACCGAATAACACCACTTGCAGGTGGGTTCAGGGGGCCTTTGATAGAAACCACATAATCTTTCAAGGCGGACAGGGTTTCTTCGGGCAAGTACACGTCTGTGCCGTACAGTGCAACAGCCTTTTCACCGGCATAGACCTCCATCCAATGAATGTTGCGTTGACCTTGATAGGCTTTTTGAACAGCTGCGTTCACCACTTTTTGCATGACGGGTGTAATGTCAATGCCTGTACCGTCGCCCTCAATGAAAGGAATGATGGGATCGAATGGGACTTTTAAAGATTTGTCGGCGTTGACAGTAATGGGGGCGCCCTGCGCGGGAATCTGAATGTGTCGGTACATGAAGCGGGTCTCCGTTGTTTCATTCTAGCCACAAATCAGTCACAATCCCTTCTGTTACAGCATGTCCCAACACCCTCTTCACCATGGCTACAACCTCCATTTTGCAAGCAACGCCCCGATTCAAAGACTCACCCCATCCAGCACGGCGTCATGGCCGTTTTTGGCTAGCGGTGCTGATTGGGGCATTGGGGGCCATGGCAGCCAACGCTCAGGGTGTGCCACAAACACAATTGCCCAGAACCACACTCAATGCAGGCATGCATCTACTGCAAGTGCAACTGGCGCAAGATTATGAACAACGCCAAACTGGACTGATGTGGCGCAAAGAAATGCCACAAAACGAAGGCATGTTGTTCATTTTTGAGCAAGCCGGCGTTCAATGCTTTTGGATGCGCAACACCCTCATTCCATTAACTGCAGCCTTTGTGGCCGACGACGGTACCATTGTCAATTTGGCAGACATGAAACCGATGAATGACAACTCTCACTGCTCCCAAAAACCAGTGCGCTATGTCCTAGAAATGAATCACGGTTGGTTTGCCAAAAGAAATATTCAAGCCGGCTTCAAATTGACGGGCCAGGTGTTTGGCAAGCGCTAACCTGCGCGCAAGCTTCAGACGCCCCACACCACATCGGCCGATTTGTCTTGACAAGTTTGAAGCATCTTCATCATGGGCTGAGATCTGTGACGCAAAGATACCAATTTAGGATCTTGCGGCACTTCTGATTCCTCGTCAGCAATCGCTTGCGCCAATGCCGCCAATGCCGTTTGAATTTGCTCAGCCAAGAATATGCCCTTGGCTTGGTTTTCGCGGCCCATGATTTTCAACAAACGCTTGGCATCGGGCTCGAGCATGATCAGGTCACCTGTCACTTTGGATTTGAATTTGTAAAGCATGATGGGATGTTGTCTGTTTGATGTCAGCGGACGCAGTAATAAGTAAAGTCTTGCCCAGGAAACTCTGAGACAGACCTCACTGGTGACGGATTGGGTAAATCTGGCGCCATGACCATGTTGCCAGCCATGGCCCAAAGCTTCCCGCGCGTACACGTCACACCACCATTCCAATCGCCCACATTGGAGAGGTACTCGTACTCTTCTTCAGTGGGCAGGCGTGCCTGCATGGCTTTGCAGGCCATTTCAGCAGACCTTGGCGAAGAAGCACGCCCAATGGCCCCACCTGGCGAACCAAGCAGCTCAAGGGTGCGGCTGCCAATTTTGATTTTGGAGGGGAATTGCGTCTGCTGGAAAGTGTCAAACACTTGCTGTCCAATAGACTGCATCACCTGTTCTGGGAACCCTTGCGCCTGAAAATGGTAGGTGTTGCCACATGTCAAATCGATGTGAAGCGTCACCACAAGATCGCCACGACAAGTGGGCGCATAGGCATAAGTTCCGTAAGCAACACCAGACAAAGCGCGCATAACCTGCGGATCCCACACAGCTTGTTTTTGCGGGTCTTTGATTTGCTTTAACAACTCATTCAGAGGTGCAGGATTGAAAAAATTGAAGCGGCGGTTTTGAGGTCGACGGTCTTGGTAAACCTTGTCAACGGCGGCTTTCAACGAACCCGACAACAACACATCCATGCCTGGACTGCTGCCAGCAACAGTTCTTTGTTGACTGACCTGTTGATCCATCGCATTCAGCAATGCCACCAAGTTACGCGAATCAACGCCTTCTCTCAAGAGGCTTCGAACGGTCTGTGTCAACTCAACCATTTGCTCGCTCTTGGTGCGGCCATAGGCATCATGGTATTGGCAAAGGTCTTTTCCGCGGGTGAAGGGAATGCGTGGCCAAATATTGACAACCGCGGGGGGCGTGGCAGCGCCCGTCATCGACACCGCTACCCCGCTCTTCTGGGTTTGAGCAGAGGCCGTCCCCAAACAACCCAGGCATCCAAGCATCCAGCAAACAATCAATCGAAACATAACGAGCTCTGCCCTCTTCAAAAATCTCACATCAAATAAATATATAGTACACCCCATGAACCTACAAGACCGCTTTCTGATGGCCGGCGTCATGGGTTGGCCCGTGATGCACTCGCGCTCTCCTTTGATGCACAACCATTGGTTTAACCAAGAAAAGCTCAAAGGTGTGTACGTGCCTTTGGCCATACAGCCGGCGCATTTAGAGCGCGCTCTGCGCAGCTTGCATGCGCTTGGCTTTTCTGGTTGCAACCTGACCATACCCCACAAGCAACAAGCCCTGAAGATTGTCGATGAAATTGACCCCGTCGCACAAAGAATGGGCGCCATCAGCTGCGTCACCGTGAAAGAAGATGGGCGTTTGATCGGGAGCAACAACGATGCGGCGGGCTTCATTCGCAATGTCAAAGAATTTCAACCCGACTGGCAAGCCAACAAAGGGCCCATTGTGGTCATTGGTGCTGGTGGCGGCTCTCGTGCCGTGTGCCAAGGCCTGATCCAAGAAGGCGCCACAGAAATTCGCCTGGTCAACCGCCATTTGGAGCGTGCCCAAATGATTCAATCAGACTTGGGCGGCCCCATTCAGGCGCATGCTTGGTCGGATCGCGCAGATTTGATGGAAGGTGCATGCATGGTGGTCAACACCACCAGTCAAGGCATGGTAGGACAAACGCCCCTGGACATTCAGCTTGACAAATTGCCATTAACGGCCTTGGCCACTGACATTGTCTACACACCGCTTGAAACACCCTTTTTGAGGCAAGCTCGGTTGCGCGGCAATCAAAGCTTGAACGGTTTGGGCATGCTCCTACACCAAGGCCCCTTGGGATGGAAGGCCTGGTTTGGCATAGAACCCAAGGTCACGCCAGCGCTTCGCAAACTCCTTGAGCAAAGCCTGAACTGATTGATTGTCTGTTTGGCATCAAAGACTCGCGCGCGCAAGCTCACTTTAATTTGGCTTTGAAGTGATCCCAACAGCGTTGAAACAAGGCTTCGTTCCATAATTTTTCACGGCACATTTGTATTTCGTGCTCACTGAAACTGTAAGGCGTCCCTAACTGCATGGCCATGTATTGGCGGTGCGCATTTTCTTCCATATAACTGGCTAAGACAAAGGCTTCACGAATTGACTGCCCCACCGTCACGGCGCCATGTGACTTCATCAGGGCGGCAGGTCGATCGGCCAAAGTTGCGGCCAGTCGATCGGCCATGGTCTTGTTGTTGATGGAATTGGGCGAATCCAACAAGGGCACGGGATAAACCAAGGCCCCTTGGCCATACACCGGCAAATAGGGCTTTCCAGCCATGGTGAGGTAAGTGGACCACTTGGGATGCGCATGCACCACCGCTTTCAAATCAGGACGGGCACGGTAAATGCCTGCGTGCAAATGAAACTCCAACGGTGGTTTGCCATTGCCCTCTACCACTTGCCCTTCCATGTCAATGGTGCAGATGTCATCGACCGTCAACTGACTTCTTTGGCAAGAACCAATATTGATCAGCATTTGCTGGTTGGGCAAGCGAATGCTGGCATGTCCGTTGTAGTCAATGATGTCTTGCGACTCCAACATGCGGATGCAATCCACCAGTTGCTGTTTCAGTTCTAAAGTATCAGTCATGGTGCAGCTTCGTGATGAAAATGTGTCTTGTGTTAGGCGGCTGATTGTGGCGTGGTCAGATCACCACTTTGGTCATCATGCCTTGCGGAAAAATCTCTTCGGGCGTGAATTCACGGTGCGCAATGCCTTGCTGAAACGTGTACTTGGCCATCAGCTCCCAGGTAGGGCGATTCTCTTCAATGCCATACGGGAAGGTGTCACCTTCAAACTTATCGCGCATTTTGCGCGCATAAGTGGCAAGCCAGGGCAATGGATAGCGCGACACCGCTGGGTCCATCAGCCGCTCAATGCTACGGCGTTTGGATTCTTGAAATGCATTGAACAAATTGCGCGGCACCCATGGGTGAGCGTCCACCACGCTTTTCTTCATGGCAATGATGTGCATGATGGGCCAAACTTTGGTCTTGGCAAAGTACTCATCTTCCATGTCCAAAAAGTCTGGAAACAAACGAACCACATCTGGATGACCTTCTAAAAAGCAGGTGGGCGGCCGCGCAATGATGGCGCAATCAATTTCTCCCGATGCCAGCATCTCGCTAAGGGACTTGTCGGCGACGCGGGTGAGCTGAACGCCCTCGGGCAAACTGATTTCGACCTTTTCTTCGCGGCCTGCTGCATTGGCACCAGCTTGATACCACTTCACATCTTGCAATTTGACACCCATGTCGTTGTGCAACCAGCCACGCATGTAGACCGCAGCTGAATGAGCCCATTCAGGTGAGCCCACTTTTTTACCAATCAAATCTTTGACAGATTTGATGCCTGATTTTTTATTCACATAAAAGGAGCTGAAACGAAACAAGCGCGAACAGACAATCGGCAAACCGATGATGTCGCTGTCGGGCCGGGTCACTTGCGTGGTGAACTTGGCAAACGACAACTCCGAAATGTCAAACTCTCGATTGGCCGTGAAACGGGCAAAACATTCGTGGTGACCCAAGTTCAACCAATTCAAGTCGATGCCCTCGGGTTTGACAAAGCCCATGCGAATGTCACGGAAATGGTCGTAATCGGTGGTTGCAATCGACAAGGGAAGGAGTGACATGAAAGATCTCAGCTTCTGAAAAAAGAGCATTCAGTTTATCTGATGCCCTTCCATACCCTGTGAGTGCATGGCACAAGGCCACAGCGTGCTGTCAATCAGGACGCACTGGCTTTGAGCTGAAACTGATCGGCACTTGCAAGGTGCCAATATTGTGCGAACAAGCCTTCATGTGCTTGCGCAGTGAGCAAGCTTCCCGCTGCAATCGATGGCATCAATTCTGAGAGGTTTTGCACCCGGTGTTCACTCATTCGCTTCATGATGTGTTGCAGCTTGAGCTCATCAGGACGCAAAAGCCCCGTAGCCTGCAACATCTCCCTGACCGACTCCAAGGTTTGACGGTGAAAATTACTCACACGATCGGCTTTGCTTGGCACCACCAGCGCAACTTGTCGATGAGGGTCCTGTGTGGTTACGCCGGTTGGACAATTGCCCGAGTGGCAAGTTTGGGCTTGAATGCAGCCCAAGGCGAACATGAAGCCACGCGCGCTGTTGCACCAGTCTGCGCCCAAGGCCAAAGTTCGAATCACATCAAAGCCGCTGATGATTTTGCCGCTGGCACCCAATCGAACGTGTTCTCGCAAGTTCAAGCCCACCAGGGTGTTGTGAACAAGGCGTAAACCTTCTACCAGGGGCATTCCGATGTGATCCGTAAACTCCACAGGGGCTGCACCTGTGCCGCCCTCAGCGCCATCCACCACAATGAAGTCAGGATAAATTCCCGTTTGGTGCATGGCTTTTGCAATGCCGAACCATTCCCAGGGATGGCCAATGCACAGCTTCAATCCCACAGGCTTGCCACCACTCAAGTCTCGCAATGCTTGCACAAAATGCAGTAAGCCCATGGGCGAATCAAAACTTGTGTGCGCGGCAGGTGAAACGCAATCAACACCCACAGGCACCCCTCTGGCTTCGGCAATTTCTGGGGTCACCTTGGGACCAGGCAACACGCCGCCATGGCCAGGTTTGGCACCTTGACTGAGTTTGATCTCAATCATTTTGACTTGCGGGGACAGTGCATTGTCTCTGAATCGATCTGGATTGAAAGTACCGTCATCGTTGCGGCAGCCGAAATAACCAGATCCGATTTCCCAGATCAGATCACCACCGTGCTCACGGTGATAACGCGAGATGGAACCCTCACCTGTATCGTGCGCAAAGCCACCCTTCTTTGCACCCAAGTTCAGGGCCATGATGGCATTGGCACTGAGTGCGCCAAAACTCATGGCAGAAACATTGAACAAACTGATGTTGTAAGGATGCAAACACTGTGCCCCCCCCACTTGCACTCTGAAATCATGTGAAGCAATGACAGAGGGACTGATGGAATGTGTGAGCCACTCATAACCAGCCTCTTTCACGTTCATTTGCGTACCAAAGGGCCGCTTGTCTGACTCACCCTTGGCTCTGGCGTAAACCAAGGAACGTTGAGAACGTGAAAAAGGAACCGCTTCACCATCACCCTCAATGAAATATTGCCGCAGTTCAGGCCGAATGAACTCGAGCAAAAATCGGAAATGGCCCAAAATGGGATAGTTGCGCAGAATGGCGTGGCGCGTTTGCTGCAGGTCGTGCACACCGAGAGCCACCAGTCCCGTCAGCATCAGCACCCAAGCCAAACTGGCTTGGCCCACCACCCACTGCAACGCTGACAACACCCACAAAGCCACCACCGCAAAAAAAGCCAAATACCGAACAGGCACTCGCTGGTCAATCCAATTCAACATCAATGTTCTCCGGGTGACAACAAGTGACTGCCGGTGCTTTATGTCAGCACCATGGAAATCAATCGTTTAAGTGGCAAGCCGCTTGGTGAGACAAGCCTACCGTTTTCAATTGCGGCTCTTCTACCTTGCAACGCTCAGTGGCTTTGGGGCACCGAGGATGAAAGTGGCAGCCTGTTGGCCTGTTAACAGGATTGGGCACATCACCCGTCAGCACAATGCGCTTTTTCTTGGCCGTGGGATCTGGAATAGGCACAGCAGAAAGCAAGGCTTCTGTGTAAGGGTGCTTGGGCTGTGTGTACAACTGACGCGAGGGCGCAATTTCAACGACACGTCCAAGGTACATTACTGCAACGCGGTTGCTGATGTGCTCAACCACGGAAAGATCATGCGCAATGAACAAATAAGTCAAGCCCATTTTGGCTTGCAAGTCTTCCAACAAGTTGATCACTTGGGCTTGAATGGACACATCCAAAGCAGAGACGGGCTCATCGCACACAATGAGTTTGGGAGACACGGCCAATGCACGGGCAATGCCAATTCGCTGGCGTTGACCACCCGAAAACTCATGTGGGAAACGCTTCATGTGGTCGGCATTCAAGCCCACCGTCTCAAGCAAGGACACGATGCGCGCCCGGTACTCTTCAGGAGAGTGGGTTAACTTGTGAATGGTGAGCGCCTCGCCAATGATGGCTTCCACTGTCATGCGTGGATTCAAGGATGCAAAGGGGTCTTGGAAAATGATCTGCATGTCGCGTCGAACTTCACGCAAAGCATCCTTGCCCATGGTCGTGACGTTTTGACCATTGAACTGAACCTCACCAGAACTGGGCTCGATCAATCGCAAAATACAACGGCCAGTGGTTGATTTTCCGCAACCCGACTCCCCCACCATGCCCAGCGTTTCGCCAGCCTCAATGTGAAAACTCACACCGTCAACCGCATGCACGCGATCGACCTCTCGACCCAAAATACCTCCCTTGATGGGAAAGTGTTTGGTCAGCCCTTTGACTTCAAGCAAAGGCGCGTTTGTGGATGGCAAGTGGGTGTGATCTGACATGGAATTTAAAGTGAGAAGTGGCAAGCCACTTTGTGTCCGGTTGCAATTTCACGCAACTCTGGCATTTCGAGAGTGCATCGATCAGAAGCATGCTGACAGCGCGGCGCAAACCGACAACCTTTGGGTGGGTTGATCAACTTAGGCACCGAACCAGGGATGGCTTCCAAGCGCTGTTTGTGCGCGCTGTCAAAGTCGATTCTGGGTATGGAACGAATCAAGCCTTGTGTGTAGGGATGCGCAGGCGAGGCAAACAAACTTTCCACCGTGGCCTCTTCCACCACACGGCCGGCATACATCACCACAACACGTTGTGCCGTTTCAGCCACCACGCCCATGGCATGCGTGATCAGCATGATGGACATGCCCATTTGCGATTTGAGATCGTTCAGCAAGTCCAGAATTTGGGCTTGAATGGTGACATCCAACGCCGTGGTCGGTTCGTCAGCTATCAACAGTTTGGGTTTACAGGCCAAGGCCATGGCAATCATCACCCGCTGACGCATGCCGCCAGAAAACTGATGGGGGTAGTCATTGACACGCTGCTCTGGCTTTGGAATATTGACCAGTCGCAGCATTTCGGTGGCTTGGACCATGGCTTGCTTGAGCGATAAACCTTCATGCAAACGCAATGACTCCGCAATTTGCTCACCCACACTCAACACTGGATTGAGCGATGTCATGGGCTCCTGAAAAATCATGGCAATTTCTTTGGCACGCAGATTGCGCATGGTTTGCGCATCGGCTTGGACAAGGTCTTGTCCTTCAAACCAAATTTGACCATCGGCAATGCGACCCGGCGGCATGGCCAGCAGCTTCATGATGGTCATGGCCGTGACGCTCTTGCCACAACCAGACTCACCCACAACGCCTAAAGTTTCACTGCGATCGATGTGAAAGTTGACACCATCTACCGCATGCAAAATGCCGTCATCCGTGTCAAAGTGCACTTTCAGGTCTTGAATTCTCAACAAAGGGTTGGACATTCAGGGACCTCTTTACAGCACACGGCGTGGATCATAGGCGTCGCGCAAACCGTCGCCTATGTAATTGATGGTCAGCACGGTGATGAAAATCAACGCACCAGGGAAAAGCGCCCAATGGACTGCAACGTCCATGTGGTCTTTGGCATCGAACAAGATGCGGCCCCATGTTGGAATGTCGGGCGGAAATCCAAGGCCTAAAAATGACAAGGTAGATTCGGCAATGATGGCTGCAGCGACGTCAATGGTTGCCGCCACAATAACCGGACCCATGGCATTGGGCAAAATATGAACGGTGACTTGACGCCACGAGCTAGCCCCCAGCGCGCGAGCAGCTTCCACGAATTCTTTTTCACGCAATGTGAGGAACTGTGCGCGCACCAGACGTGCCACAGGCATCCAACGCAGTCCACCAATGACAGCCACCACCAAAATGAACACGCCCGCTTCAGGGCCAATCCATTTTTTCAGGGTGTCGTTGAAAAGGTAAAAAATCAACAACAACAATGGCAATTGAGGCAAAGACAAAAACAAGTCTGTGACCCACATCAAAAAAACATCGACAGGACCCTTGGACATGCCGGCCACAGCGCCAATGACGACACCAAAACTGATGGCAATGACCATGGCGGCAAGGCCGACAGCCAAAGAAATACGGCCACCATACAACATGCGGGCCAATAGATCTTGGCCCAAATCATCGGTGCCTAAAGGATGCGCCCAAGAAGGCCCCTGCATGCGCGCCGCAAAGTCAATTTCGTTGATGGGCACGCGCCAAAGCCACGGCCCCAGCACAACGGCCAACACGATGATGCCCAGAATGACTGTGCACAAAACGGCCAACTTGTGTCGTTTGAAACGTCGCCACGCTTCTTTGCCTGGCGAATGAGATGACGCCTTGGACACAGAAGCCTTGGGGTCAGTTGAAGGAGATGCGAGGGTCGAGCCAGCCATACAAAATATCTGCCAAAAGATTACACGCAATCACCAACGTGGAAAAAACAAAAGTAACAGCCATGACAACAGGGGTGTCATTGGCCAACATAGAGCTGATGATCAGAGAGCCAATACCGGGAATCCTGAAAATCTGCTCGGTCACAATGGCGCCGCCAAAAATGGCGGGCATTTGAAGTGCCACCAAGGTCACCACAGGAATCAGGGCATTGCGCAAGACGTGCTTGGTAATGACCACTTTTTCTGCCAAGCCCTTGGACCTGGCCGTGGTGACGTAATCAAGCCGGATGACATCCAGGACCGCCGAGCGGACGTATCGCGTCCAAGCACCTGCTTGAAACAATCCCAATACCGTCACCGGCATGATCATTTGCTTGAAGTGTTCCCAAAAGAAGCTGAATCCCGTTTCGGAGATGTCTGCACGGTACACAAACGGCAACCAATCCAAGTGGATACTGAAAAACAGAATCAACAAGATGCCCGTGAAAAAAGTGGGCAATGAAAAACCAATGAAGGCCAAAGTACTGGCCACTTGGTCAAACACCGAGTAAGGCTTGGTGGCCGCATAAACACCGACCGGAATGGCAATGCACAAGGCCAACAGCTGCGACGAGCCAATTACCAGCAAGGTAACGGGAATGCGCTGCATGATGAGGGTTTCAACGTTGATGCGGCTGATGAACGAGTAGCCCCAGTCGCCTTGGACCATGGCAGTGAGCCAGTTCCAATAGCGAACTAAGAGCGGGTCGTTCAAGCCAAACTTTTCCCGCAAGGCCATGGCGACTTCGGGTGGAATATTGGGGTTGGATACCAACTCCGCAAAAGGATCACCCGGTGCCATTGCCAAAACGGAAAACAACACCAAACTAATGCCCAGCAGACTGGGCACGGCGATCATCAATCGCCGCAGAATGTAACGAAACATAAGGCCTTGATCAGGTGGTTTTGTACCAGTCTTTCAACAACCACAGGTCGTTGTCCCAGCCTGACAGCGGTGCTACCAAGTTTTTCACAACGCCAGCTGTACGAGGACGGTACACCAAGGGGATGATGGCAATGTCATTGACAGGCATGTCGTTCAACTTCACAAACATGTCGGCACGCTTGACGGGGTCCATTTCTGATTGGGCTGCCAAATAGATTTTGTCGTATTCGGGGTTGCTGTATCGGGTGGAGTTTCTGCCCAGCCATTTGTTGGCCTTGGTTGCGAATTGAGATGACAGATACTGATTCATGAAAATTTCAGGGTCAGGCTGCGGCATGGTGGTTGTGAACATCTGCACGTCTGCAAAGAACTTGGTGTAAGTGTCTGGGTTTGCAGGGTCGGAGGAGAAGTAGACGGACGCCGGCACAGATTTCAATTCAAAGTCGATGCCTGCCTTTTGAGCGGCTTGCTTGATGATCTGTTGCGTTTTCTGACGTGGGCCATTGATAGAGGTTGCAAACACGAGCTTGAGCTTTTTGCCACCTTTTTCACGGATGCCGTCAGACCCCTTTTTCCAGCCAGCGGCCTCGAGCACTTGGGCTGCTTTTTCCACATTGAATTCGAACTTTGTGTTTTTAGACACAAAGCGTTGTGGATTGTTGAGGAAGTTGGAAGTGGCAATGCCCGTGCGACCGTAAATGTACTTTTGCACACCTGCACGATCGACAACCAAGCTGATGGCCTGACGAACTGCAAAATCAGACAAGATGGGATGCTTGGATTTGGAGTGAGCGCGCTCGCCTTCAATTTCCGTCCATGGGTCGGCCATGTTCAATTGAATGAATTCAATGTTGCCGCCCGGTGTGATGCGTGTCACGCCTTTGCCGCCTTGTTCAAGACGCAACAGCAATTCGTCTTCAACCTGCAAATTCCAAGCGTAGTCGTATTCGCCAGTCTGCAGAACTGCACGCGCAGCAGACACAGCGTCACCGCCACCCTTCATCTCGATGCTGTCAAAGTACGGACGATTGGCTTCGTGGTAATCGGTGTTGATGACACCGCGCAACATGTCTCCGGGTTTGAAGTCGGTGAACTTGTAAGGACCTGTGCCCACCGGTTTCAAGTTGGCGGGGGCATCACGCGACGTGCTGCCTTTGAAGGACTCAAAAATATGCTTGGGAATGATCATGCCAGCGGCGCTGACAAATGGGTCTGCCCAGAAAGGCGATGCCTTTTGATACTCCACCTTGACGGTGTGGCTGTCCACCTTGGTCACTTTGACATCGGTGTAAGAGCCCTTGGTGTAGGCCGATGTTGCTGGATCTGCGGCATAGGCTGCTGTGAAGACAACGTCGTCGGCTGTGAACGGCTTGCCATCGTGCCACAACACATTTTTTTTCAACTTCCAGATGATGGTTTTACCATCTTTGGAAACGCCACCATTGGCAGAGGATGGCACTTCAGCTGCCAAAATGGGCACCATGTTGCCATCGTGGTCCCATGCGCCCAAGGGTTCGTAAAAAATACGTGAGCCTTCTTGGTCTTTGGTACCACTGGCGAAGTGCGGCTGCAGCAAAGTGGCACCTTGCCACCACAACAACTTCAAAGGACCGCCGCCGCCACGCTTTGTGGGCTTGTAAACGCCAGGCGCTTGCGCCTGTGCCAAACCGGAGGTCAAGAGCATTTGAGCGGCCATCGGCACCGTCAATCCAACACCCACCATTTGACGGATGAATTGCTTGCGGGTGACTGAGTTATCTCGTACCTGCTCGATCAGGCCGCGTACTTCACTTTCGTTCATCTTGATCTCCTGAAAATAAAAAAAGAGTTGTTTCAAAAACAAATCGCACCCTAACTCTAATCGATAAATTCGACATTAGGGTTTTGCTTTAGACAGAAACGACATAAACTAAATTCTTTCAAACAAAGGAATGTCATGGCCATCAAAAAACGAAATGTCCTATTGCCCAGCATGACCCCCGGTACAAGCCGCACTGTTTCCGTGCTCAGTTTTGGTAAAACTGGTGCACGCCCGAAGGTGTACATGCAAGCCGCGATTCACGCCAACGAAATGCCGGGCACCATGGCCATTCACCATTTGATGCCCCTGTTGGCCGAGGCCGACAAAAAAGGCTTGATCAAAGGTGAGATCATTTTGGTGCCAACCGTCAATCCAATTGGGCAGTCACAGCTCATAGGCAATTCTCATGCCGGACGTTACAACCAACTTAGCAATGAAAACTTCAATCGCAATTGGATCGACGTGTCTGAAGGTGTGGCTGAAAAAGTTTGGAAAAAAATTGGCACCGATGCACAAGCCAACGTGAAGATGATTCGCAAAGCCGCCCTTGAAACGTTGAATGCCATGAAGCCTGCCAATGAGTTGCAAACATTGCGCGTTGAAATGCAAAAGCTCAGTACCGATGCCGACTATGTGCTGGACCTGCATTGCGACATTTACGCAGCACTGCATCTCTTCACTGCCAACAACGACTGGCTGAAAGGCCCCAAGGGACCGCTTGGCAATCAAGGGGCCATTCAAGCCTTGGCCGCCGACTTGGGCGCAGACGCCACCCTGTTCAACGACCCCTACCCCAGCACCCTCACCTTCTCTGGTGTCAACAGTGCACTGTGGGCGCGCTTGCAAGACAAGTTTCCACACGCAGCCATTCCCCAAGCATGCATGTCTGTGACCGTAGAGATGCGCAGCCAGCACGATGTCAGTGACGCCCTGGGCAAATCAGATGCGCAAAATTTATACCGCTGGTTGGTTCGTCAAGGCGTGGTGGCAGGCAAAGCCGCACCTCTGAAGAAAATGAAAACAGCAGCAGCCCCAATCAGCGGCATGGATGTGGGCTACAGCACAGGCACAGGCTTCTTGGTGTTCCACGTCAAGCCAGGGGCGAAAATTAAAAAGGGACAAGCCATCTGTGACGTGATTGACCCCGCCAACCCCAATGGCCCTAAAGCCCGGACCACATACAAAAGCGCCACCGATGGTGTCTTATTCTCACGTCGCCTCGACGGCTACTTGTCTTGGCCAGGACAAGTGATGTACCGCATCGCCGGCCCCAAGCCATTGGCACACCGCATTGGCATGTCGGGCTTGGACGACTGATAACAGCTGACTTGTTGTCAGGTCAGCGATTGGCGAGGCTTAGATTTTCCCAAGGTAATCGGCCTTGCCCAACTCAACACCACTGGCGCGCAGCATGCTGTAAGTGGTGGTGGTGTGGAAATGCAAATTGGGCAAGCCATGGCCCAACAAATAGGACATGCCTTTGTAATGCGTTTCTTTGTCCCCGCGTTTCACCACAATGTCTTTGTCTTCCGTCCCGTCAATTTGCTCGGGCTTGAAAGTTTCTAAAAAGGCAATGGTCTTGGCAATGCGCGCTTGCAAATCTTTCAAGTCTTTTTCCGTATCTTCGTGCATCGGAATCTCAACACCAGCCAAACGTGCAACGAGTCCTTTGCTGACATCACATGCGATTTGCACCTGGCGGCTCAAAGGAAACATGTCTGGGTAAAGGCGCATTGAGGCAAAAATCACGGGGTCGATTTTCTTTGCCTCTGCATGGGCTTGGGCTTTGCCCAAGATATGCGACAAATTGGTCAGGCCATTGATCAAACGTGGCACGCTGGCTTTGTACATTGAAATGCTCATAAATTCTCCGTCTTTTAAAATCAAAAGTTAACGCTCAGTGGCCAACATACGCCCTTAGGCAACATCCAAAAATCGCTCAACAAGTCGCGTCCAATAGGCGGCACCGTACGACAAGTTTTGATCATTGAAGTCGTATTTGGGGTTGTGCAGCAAGGCACTGTCAGTACCGTTGCCTAGACGCAAAAAGCAACCTGGCTTGTGCTGTAAGTAGTAGGCAAAATCTTCGCTGCCCGTGACGGGCCCAAACGGGAAGACCACTTTGTCTTGACCCACCAGTTCAACGGCCACTTGTCGCGCAAATTCTGTTTCAGCGGCGGAGTTGATCACAACTGGATAACCCCGCTCATAAATGATCTCCACTTCGCCGCCAAAGGAGGCGACCTGCGATGTCACCAAGTCTTTGATTCTTTGTTCCAAGCGCTCGCGCACTTCGGGACTGAAAGAGCGAATGCTCATCGACAAGCTAGCTGTATCGGGAATGACATTGGACACACTGCCGGCATGGGCTGTGCCAATGGTCACCACTGAAGTTTGCAATGGATCGATGTTGCGCGACACTACCGTTTGCAGTGACATGATCAGGCTGCCCATGATGACCACAGGGTCCACAGTTTGGTGGGGTCTGGCGGCATGACCGCCCTTGCCTTTCACTTTCACATAGCAAGTGTCTGATGCTGACATGAATGCGCCAGCCCCAAACATAAAGGTACCCACATCCACACCCGGATGGTTGTGAATGCCAAAAATGGCGTCACACGGAAACCGCTCAAACAGACCATCGGCAATCATTTGCTGCGCACCACTGTCCTTCCCAGCTTCTTCAGCGGGCTGGAAAACCAAGTGGACCGTGCCTTTGAAATTTTTGGTTTTGGCCAACTGCTGTGCAGCACCCAGCAACATCGCGGTGTGGCCGTCATGGCCACAAGCATGCATGGTGCCTGCATGTTCGCTGGCATAGGGCTTTTGAGTTTCTTCTTGGATGGGCAATGCATCCATGTCGGCGCGCAAGGCGATGCCCTTGCCTTCGCCATTTTGAAGCGTGGCCACCAAACCATGCCCCCCCACATTGCGGGTGACTTGGTAGCCCCAAGCTTCCAGCTGATCGCCCACCCATTGGGCGGTCGATTTTTCTTGAAAAGAAAGTTCGGGAAACCGGTGCAAGTGTCGTCTGGCTTCGCTCAAGGATTCTTGGGCACCCAAGAGATCGGACAATTTACAAAAACAATCGTATCGCGCGTTCATTGAAGCGTCCTTTGCAATTTGAGAATTCAATCGGCTGAAGCCCAATGGGGTGTCTCTAACGTTCCCAAGTCCCAATACAAGCCAGTCATGACTTGCAAGGCTTCTTTTAACAATTCAGGCGGCAGGTGTTCGTTGGGCGCATGCTGCGAACAGCCTGGATAAGAGTGCGGCACCCAGATGGTTTTCAAACCCAACACATCGGTGAAGATGTCGTTGGGCAGTGAGCCGCCTAAGTTTGGCAGGATGGCTGGTTTTTTCTGCGTGGTTGTTTGCAAGGAATTGGCCGCCCAAGTCACCCACGCATCGTCTGGGTCTATCCGTGTGGCCTTGAAAATTTCATCGCGGGCTGCTGTGATGTGGACATGGGCAAAGCCATGGCGGTCCAAGTGGCGGCGCAAGGCATCTAGGATGTCCGTGCTGTCAATGCCCACCACAAATCGCAATTGGCATGTGGCCTTGGCGCGAGGTGGAATGGCGTTGACAGGGTTCTCTGGGTTACCCGTTTTGAATGCCAGTACTTCAAAAGAGCACCAACCAAACACGCGCTCTGCAGGGCTGAGGCCAGGCTCCCCCCATTCAGGTTCAATTTGGGGTCCGTTGACACCCCCATCCACTTCGCAATCGGCCAGAACACGGCGCACCGCATCGGGCAAGGCTTTGGGACGCCATTCAGGCACTTTAATTTCACCATGCTCAGACACCAAGCTGGCGATGGCATGGGCCAATTGAATGCCTGGATTTGAAATCAATCCACCCCAATTTCCGGAATGATGCGCGCCAGAGCGCGCTTCGATTGTGAGATCAAAGTTGATGCATCCCCTGGATCCTAGAAAAATAGTGGGCCGATCGGCGCGCAAGCGAGGGCCATCAGACGCGATGAGCAAATCCGCCTTGAGGAGCTCGGCATATTCTGAACACACCTCTTTGAGTCCTGGAGACCCTGTTTCTTCGCCCATCTCAATGATGAATTTGGCGTTGAAACCCAACTGCCCACGTTCGGCCAAAACGCAAGCCATGGCCTGCAAATTCACTGAATGCTGACCTTTGTTGTCAGCAATGCCGCGACCGTACCAACGCCCCTCCAACTCAGTCAGGTCCCAAGGCGTGACACCCTCGCGCCATTCTGCTTCCAAGCCTCGGATCACATCACCGTGACCGTACCCCAGCACGGTTGGAAAGGCTTTGGATTCGATGCGCTGAGCATACAAAAATGGGGCCTTGGCTTTGGCATGCTCAATCAATCGACATTCAAAACCCATGGCCTCAAGTGCCGGCTGCAAGTCATCCTTCAAATAGGCAGGCAATTCATTGGCCCTGGCCGGGTTTTGGCTTTCTGTGGGTCGAACGATTCTGCGGCGAAGTGTTTCTTTGAAAGAACCGTCATCGAATGCGGTTTTTGCGCGTTGAAGTGCTGCCTGTCTGCTCATGATGTTTTCTGATACTGCCAAAACCGTCAGACTAACTCAAATTGCGGTTTTCAGCCTCTCAGCACTGTACAAACACTCACAACTTGACGCAAAATTGCAATCACAATTGCACCAAGCAATCAAACAAGTTGTTGGTTAACCTATAGTTGATCAACTTAACGTCAAATAACAGGTGGTCAAATGAACCCGCAGTCACAAGTCGACAATCACAAGCACACTACTGACGCGACATCAGCACCCTGGAAAAATGACGGTGTGCGCGTCGTCCCGGGCAATCAACTGGATGGCAATGTCCCCTCCACGCCCGGCATGGACCGAAAAGCTGCGATCAACTTCGCCAGAGTTGGCGCGGAAAAGTTATGGGCTGGCACCGTGACCATTCATGCCAACGCCAAAACTGGCGCACACCACCACGGCCCGCTGGAAAGCGTCATTTACGTCATCAAAGGAAAAGCCCGCATGCGCTGGGGTGACAAACTGGAGTTCACCGCCGAAGCGGGACCTGGCGACTTCATCTATGTGCCACCATTTGTGCCCCATCAAGAAATCAATGCCAGCCCCACCGAGGTTCTGGAATGCGTACTGTGCCGAAGCGACGGCCAAGCAGTCTCCATCAACTTGGACATCGAACCTGTCGAAAAACCTGAACAAGTGCTGTGGATTGACCCCACTCACCCACAAGGCGCGGTCTAAAGCGCGTCGCTAAAAGTGAACCGCTCAGTCGGTTTGCCATAATCGAAGCTTCTCTGGCGCCGTGTGCGTCAGTCAGCCCCGATCGCCAACAGACTGAACATTCATGATGCCCGCCACGCCAAACTCACCTCGTTTAACCAGCCTGTCGCACGGCGGCGGTTGCGGTTGCAAAATTGCCCCAGGTGTTTTGAGCGAAATCCTACGCTCGACAACGGCCATGCCACTGCCCCCAGAGCTGCTGGTAGGCATCGAAACAGCAGACGACGCCGCCGTTTACAAATTAAACGACTCTCAAGCCTTGGTCGCTACCACCGACTTTTTCATGCCGATTGTTGATGATCCGTTTGAGTTTGGCCGCATTGCAGCCACCAACGCCATCTCCGATGTCTACGCCATGGGTGCACAACCCATCATGGCTTTGGCCTTGGTGGGCATGCCGGTCAATGTTTTGCCCTTGAGTGTGATCGGACAAATTTTGGACGGCGGACAGAGCGTTTGCAGAGCCGCAGGCATCCCCATTGCGGGTGGTCATACCATTGATTCTGTCGAACCTATTTACGGGTTGGTGGCCTTGGGCCTGGCACATCCCGACCACATCAAGCGCAATGCTGATGCCAAAGTGGGCGATCTGCTGGTTTTGGGTAAACCCATTGGGGTGGGCATTTTGTCTGCGGCGCTCAAAAAGGAAATGTTGTCTGATGAAGGCTACCAAGCCATGATCAGCAATACCACCCAACTCAACACGGCAGGCCCCGATTTGGCCAAGCTCAAAGGCGTCCACGCCTTGACTGACATTACAGGATTTGGCCTAGCGGGCCATTTACTGGAAATGGCACGCGGAGCCAAATGCACAGTTCAATTGAACTGGGACAAAGTGCCACTGCTGCCTGGCGTCAAAGCGTTGGCCGAACAAGGCTGCGTCACAGGCGCTTCCGCACGAAACTGGCAAGGCTATGGCGCCGAAGTTTCACTCCCGGCTCACTTTGCCGCTGTGGACCAACACCTGATCACAGATCCTCAGACCAGCGGCGGCTTGTTGGTGTCTTGCGCACCAGAAGAACTGAACCAAGTGATGTCCATCTTTCAAGCACACGGCTTTGCACACGCAGCCGTCATTGGGCAAGTTTGCGCACAAGAATCTCACGCATTGCGCGTCAACCTTGCAGGTGCAGCGTGAGTGTGAACCCGATCAGCGCCCAAGAAGCCATGTTGCGAATGGCCACCCCCATCGGGACACCTGGCGGCTACAGCGCCATCATCGACGCGCGATCTGAAGATGAGTTTGCGCTGGATCACTTGCCAGGCGCAGTGAACTGGCCATCTCTGAACAACGAACAGCGCATCACCATCGGTACCCTGTACAAACAAGTTAATCCATTTGAAGCCAAAAAAAGAGGGGCGGCGTTGGTTGCCGCCAATATTGCCCAGCACATTGAACGCCATGTGATCGACTTGCCAAGAGATTGGCAACCCTTGGTTTACTGCTGGCGCGGGGGGAAAAGAAGTGGCTCGCTGGCCTTGATTTTGGGTCAAATTGGCTTCAAAGTTTCCATTATTGAAGGCGGCTACAAAGCATTTCGCAGTCAGCTGATTGATGCCATCCCCCCGTTAGCGCAACGCCTGTCTTGGCGAGTCATTTGCGGGCCTACAGGCGCGGGCAAAACACGGCTGTTGCATTGCCTGCGCGAGCAAGGTGCTCAGGTTTTGGATTTAGAAGGACTGGCCAATCACCGCAGCTCAGTGCTGGGGGTCATTCCGGGCCATCCACAACCGAGTCAAAAACACTTCGACACCTTGGTCTGGAATGCGCTGCGGCACTTTGACCCCAGCCTACCGGTTTACATAGAGTCAGAAAGCCGCAAAGTAGGCAATCTGGCAGTACCTGAATCACTCATATTGGCCATGCGGGCCAGCCCTTGTTATCAGCTGGCATTGTCGGAAGATGAACGCGTGTTGCTGCTCATGGAAGACTACGACTTCTTTGTCAAAGATCCAGAAATGTTCAGCGCACGGTTGAATGCCTTGGTGGCCATTCGTGGCAAACAAGTGGTGGACGAATGGCAGCGACACATTGTGACGGGCAACATTGAAATGGTTGTACGAGAACTGCTGACCACACATTACGACCCCACCTACTTTGCCTCCATGAAACGCAACTTTGACCTCATCGATCAAGCTACGGTTATCACGGCAAACGACCGAACGCACCAAAGCATGACGCTGCTTGCCAAAGACTTGGTCACCACTTGAGCCTACAACATGCGTCAAGGATTTCACCTGGACAGGCCGGCCCGACCTTGGGTCCTTTTGCGCGTTTTGTTAAACCTTGTGTGGCTGGGGGGCCTCGTGTGTGGAAGCGGCGCCTACGCACAATTTGAAAAAACGCCTTGGCCGGCAGCCGCACCCAGCTTGAGTGAAACCTTCAAGGACCACACGGGCCAAAGCATCAGCTCGGAGTCACTCAAGGGGAAAAAGCTGGTGATCAATTTTTGGGCCACCTGGTGCGCCCCTTGCAAGGAGGAATTGCCCACCTTGCAAATTTTTTCAGACTTGCAGGACCCGACTCACACCAGGGTGCTGACCATCAATGTCAAAGAGCCTGCCAGCAGGGCTTTGCGTTTCATGCAAAACAATCAAATCACCCTGCCCTTGGTGCCAGATCCGCAGGGCGAATGGGCCAAAAAATTCGATGTCAAAGTGTTTCCGACCACCTTATTGGTCGCACCGTCTGGTCAGATTCGCTGGCGCATTGTGGGCGAAGTTGACTGGTCTTCGAAAAGCCCGCAAATGTGGCTCGACAGCCTGCGATAATTGGCGTGTTGCGTTGCGCTTTTGCGGCGCAATGACCTGCCTTCGAGGCATTGTCTGATTTTGCAAAGCCTTTGCGCTCGCAACAACTCAGGCTCTTATGCGCCGACAGGTCTAACTTTTATTTCGGAGATCTCTACATGACCCCCGCTCGTCGCTCCCTTCTTCAGGGCGCTGCGTCCTTTGGCGCCCTCTACCTGGCACCTTGGTCCACCGCTTCTGCACAAACGACATCCGCAGCATCCACCCCACGCACGTTCAAACCAACACCAGGGGACTGGCGTACCTTTGAGGTCACCACACGCGTTGACATTGCAAAAGCGAATGGCGTCACACGCGTTTGGTTGCCAGTTCCCAGCGTCAACAGCGAATGGCAAAAATCGGAGGCCAGTGCATTCAGCAGCAATGGCATCGCACGAATGCGCAGCGATGGATTGCAAGGTGTGCAATTTTTGTACGCTGAATTTGCTGCCAACATTGAACAGCCTTATGTCGAAATTACCAGCCGCGTTCAAACGCAAAGCCGAGCGCCTCTTGCGAAAGGCCACGTCCCTGCCGCAACAGAGGATGCTGCAACACTTCAGTATTTCACGCGGGCAACGCACCTGTTGCCAACAGATGGCATCGTGAAGACGACTGCACAAAATGCAATTCAAGGTGCCAAAACAGATTTTGAAAAAGTTCGCGCCATCTACGATTGGGTGGTGGCCAATTCTTGGCGTGAGCCTAAGGTACGCGGCTGCGGCGAGGGCGACATCAAGACCATGCTCGAAACTGGCAATTTGGGTGGCAAGTGCGCTGACATCAATGCTTTGTTTGTTGGACTTTGCCGCTCTGTTGGCATCCCTGCACGAGATGTTTACGGCATCCGCTTGGCGCCTTCTGCATTTGGCTACAAAGAACTGTCTGGCAACCCCGCCAACTTGAAAGGCGCGCAACACTGCCGCGCAGAAGCCTACGTCAAAGGACAAGGCTGGATGGCCATGGACCCAGCCGATGTGGCCAAGGTGATGCGCTTGGAAACGACGACGTGGCTCAAGCGTACCGACCACCCGGTCGTCAAACCGGTGTATGACACTTTGCTGGGTGGCTGGGAGGGAAATTGGATGGCTTTCAACACCGCACACGACCTCAGCCTGCCACAAAGCAAAGGCGATCGCATCGGCTTTTTCATGTACCCCGTTGCAGAAAATAACGAAGGTCGTTTTGACTCTTACGCACCCGATGATTTCAAATATCAAATCTCGGCCAAGGAAGTGAAAGCCGGCTAATTCAAGACTTCGCCAGCGCCGACATCAACGCTGAGGCATGTTGAAAGTTGACACAAATATTTAAATATTTGAGTCAACATGTGTGTTCTCCGTTTCGTTGAATGATCACTCCCGATCGGTGGAGTTTTCAAACAACATGAAGGAAACATCATGACTAAACTTCTCGCAACATTGATCATCGGCGCATTTTCTGCCGCAGCGTTTGCAAGCACACCCGCTACACCTGCAACACCAGCGGTGCCTGTCAAAGCAGAGGCCAAAGCAGACGCCAAGGCCGTAGCCAAAACAGAGGTGAAAGCAGACGCTAAAAAAGCAGACAAAGCTGGCAAAGAAGTTGCAAAAGAAGCCGTCAAAAAATAATCACGGCAGCGACTTGATCCTTCATTGAGCACAAGCTCAATGAGACCGCCGCAGAGCCCCTTTAACAGGGGCTCTGTTTTCATTGAAAGCGCACAGCAGCCAGGCACTGCAAAAGAAGTGCTGTTCGAATAAGATACGGACTTTCAAATTCGAAGTTTGTATGTCTCTATTCCCAAGCATGAACCACCGCGGCGTATGGATCACCACACTCATGGCCTCGGCCATCCTGATGATCACCATGGGCGCACGTCAATCCATGGGGCTTTATGTGGGGCCGCTCAACACCGACACCGGACTTGGCATCGTCACCATCAGTTTGGCCATGGCCATTGGCCAATTCGTGTGGGGCGCCATTCAACCCATTGCTGGCGCTTTTGCAGACAAATACGGCCCACGCCCAGTATTGCTTTATGGCTTGCTGATCTTGGTCATTGGCTCTGCCCTCACACCCTTTGTGACCAGCAGCATGGGCCTCATTTTGACCATGGGTGTCTTAACTGCGATGGGGGCAGGTGCATGCAGCTTCTCTGTCTTGCTGGGTGCCGCAGCGCAGCGCATGCCGACGGAGTCTCGCGGCGTGGCATCAGGCATCATCAATGCAGGCGGGTCTTTTGGCCAATTCGTTTTTGCGCCCATCATTCAAAAATTAATTCAATGGATGGGATGGATGGGGTCGATGTGGTCCATGGCCGCGGTGACCTTGCTGGCCATTCCACTTTTGAATCGTTTAACCAGTGACACACACGCACCTGCCAAAGCCCCCGATCCGGAAGGTGGACTGAAGAAGGCTGTTCGCGATGCAATGCACAACCCAAGCTACCTGCTCTTGCACCTCGGTTTTTTCACCTGCGGCTTTCACATTGCCTTCTTGGTGACGCATCTGCCAACCGAAGTCGGTCTGTGTGGTCTGAGCCCTGCTGTGGCAAGCTGGTCATTGGCCATCATTGGCCTGGCCAATATTTTAGGCAGCTTGTACGCCGGCTCCTGCGTGAATGTGTATCGCAGCAAATATGTGTTGGCCATCATGTACAGCTCACGTGCTGTTTTGGTGGGGCTTTATCTCATCGCCCCTAAAACCGAATGGACCTTTTATGCATTTGCAGTGGGTCTGGGTTTTACGTGGTTGGCAACAGTGCCACCAACGGCCGCCTTGGTTGGCAAATTGTTTGGCATTCGCTACTTGGCTACCTTGTTTGGTCTCACGCTTTTGTCTCACCAAATTGGCGGCTTTTTGGGGGCCTATCTCGGTGGTTTGGCCCTCACCGTGAACGGCGACTATCAATGGATGTGGTGGGCCGACATTGCCCTGTCCGCCTTGGCGGGCCTGATCAACTTGCCCATCAAGGAGGCGCCCATTCTCAAACTGCAAGCGGCTTGATGATGTGAGATTTTCACACGCTTGCGCGCCCTCATGGTTGAACCCGTTGACAAAGACACGCACGTTCCTAAACTGAGACAACGACTCACACTTTGCGCGTCACCTTCTCATCTTTCACGGACTCAGCTATGAAATTTTGCAAAATGCTTGCTCTCGCCAGCGTTGCTTGCCTTGGACTCTCCATGTCAATCTTGAGTCAAGCACAAAATTTTCCGCAAAAAAATATTCAGGTCGTGGTGCCTGTCGCAGCGGGTGGTGGCACCGACTTGTTGGCGCGCAACTTAAGTCAGCGCGTGAGCGAAATTTTGGGACAGCCATTGGTCGTGGAGAACAAGTTAGGGGCCGGCGGAAACATTGGCGTGGAATACGTCATGAAGGCCAAGCCCGATGGTTACACCCTGCTGGTCAGCCCCGCCACCATCGCTACCAATGTGGCTGTATATCGAAAACTGCCCTATGACTTGATCAAAGACTTACAGGCCATCACCTTGATTGGCCAAACGGGTGTGGTGCTGGTGGTTCACCCGTCCGTCAAAGTCAACAATCTCAAAGAGTTCATTGATTTGATGAAGTCCAAGAATGGCGACATGAACTACGGCTCTGCTGGCTTAGGAAGCCCTCAGCATTTGCAGGCAGAGTTTTTCAACCAGCTGGTGGGCATTAAATCAAATCACATTCCTTACAAAGGCCAAGCGCAGGCCATGAACGATCTAATTGGTGGCCAACTGCAATACATGTTCAGCCCCATTCAAAATGCACTGCCTCAAATTCAGCAAGGTCGATTAAAAGCACTCGCTGTGGCTTCAGCCTCCAGGCACAAAGCCATGCCACAAGTGCCCACCTTGAACGAACAAGGCTACCAGGGCGTTGAGTTGACAAATTGGTTTGCGGTGTATGCGCCTGTCAACACGCCACCGGCCGTCGTGAAAAAATTGAATGAGGCCTTTTTACAGGCCGGTAAAGAGCAAAAAATGAAAGAAAAGCTCGACACGCTTGGCTTTGAAAGCTTTTTCACAACAGCCGATGAGGCGACCGATTTCATGCGTTCGGAAATTGTGCGGTGGGCCCGCGTTGCAGCTTACGCTGGCATCAAAGCAGAATAAGGCCCCAGTCTTCTGCCCACGCGTCTGAAAACAGCCGTGTCAATACAGGTAGCGGGGCCAGGTGGCGTATTATCGGCAAAGACTTATATTGACCGATAGTGGTTTCATCATGAAAAAAATCCTCCTTCTAGGTTCAGGCGAACTAGGCAAAGAATTCGTCATCAGCGCCAAACGATTGGGCTGTCATGTCATTGCTTGCGACAGCTATGTGGGCGCACCTGCCATGCAAGTGGCCGATGAATTTGAAGTCTTCAGCATGCTGGATGAAGCGCCATTGCGTGCAGCCATTGCCAAGCACCAACCCGATTTGATCGTGCCCGAAATTGAGGCCATTCGCACCGAAGTCTTGCTGGACGTCGAAAAAGAAGGCTTCGAAGTGATCCCCAGCGCACGCGCTGCCAACCTCACCATGAACCGCGATCGCATTCGCGACGTGGCCGTGGGTTTGGGTGTTCGCACAGCCAAATTCAACTACGCAGAATCCAGTGATGCACTCATGTCACAGGCCAAAGCCATTGGTTTTCCGGTGGTGATCAAACCCGTCATGAGCTCTTCAGGCAAAGGTCAGAGTGTGGCCAAGACCGAAGCGGACATTCAAGCCAGCTGGGACTATGCCTGCGCAGGAATGCGCGGCGATCGTGAAAAAGTCATCGTCGAAGAGTTCATCAATTTTGAATTCGAAATCACTTTGCTGACCATTCGTCAACGCCATGGAACAACCTTGTTCTGCCCCCCCATTGGCCACGTGCAAGAACGCGGCGACTACCAATACAGCTGGCAACCGCAAGCCATGGCGCCTGAGTATCTAAAGGCCGCGCAAGAAATGGCCGAAAAAGTCACAGCCGATTTGGGCGGCGCAGGTTTGTTTGGCGTCGAGTTTTTCGTCACAGCCAAGGAAGTGATCTTCAGCGAACTGAGCCCACGTCCGCACGACACGGGCATGGTGACCTTGATCAGTCAAAATTTGAGTGAGTTTGATTTGCACGCACGTGCCGTTCTGGGTCTGCCCATTCCCGCCATTGAATGTGTGGAAGGGGCCAGTGCCGTGGTGCTGGCAGACCGTGAAGGCAAGCACCCCAGCTTCTCTGGCGTCTCGGCTGCGCTACAAGAACCTGGCGTCGATGTACGCATCTTTGGAAAACCCACCACGCGCCCGTTCAGACGCATGGCAGTCGCTTTGGCCAAAGGTGACAAAGCCTTGGCGCGCGCCCAAGCGGCAGCAGCCAAGATCAGCGTGCACGTGTCGTAAAAGGAAAGGGGCTTTCGCCCCTTGTCGTCAAAAAAGGTGCAGTCGCACCTTTTAAATTACTTCACTTCCGTGATGAATTTGTCGTTGGTGCGGCGAACTTTTTTCATGTTGACCAACCAGTCTTTGTCGGCCTCCCGGTAGCCCAAGGGCAAGATCACGGTGCTGCGCAAACCGCGTGCAGTCAATCCCAAAATCTCATCGACTTTGGCTGGGTTAAAACCTTCCATAGGTGTTGCATCCACCTCTTGCTCAGCAGCGGCAATGAGGGCGGTGCCCAAAGCGATGTAAGACTGCTTGGCAGCATGTTGAAAGTTGGCTTCAGCACCCTTGGCAGGATAGTTTGCCAACAACATCTTGCGATAATTTTCAGCGCCTTCATTGACAAAGCCGCGCACTTCATTGTTGTAGTCAAACATCATGTTGATGCGGTCTGCGGTGTAATCGTTCCAAGCGGCAAACACCAGAAGGTGTGAGCCTTCTGTAATTTGCGCTTGGTTGTTTGCGGCCGCTTGAATTTGTGCGCGCACTTCAGGGTTGGTCACCACAAATACTTCGTAGGGTTGCAAACCACTGGAGGTGGCAGTCAAGCGGATGGCTTCCAGAATCCGTTGCACTTTGTCTTCGGACACGGCCTTTGAGGGGTCCATTTTTTTGGTGGCATAACGCCAATTCAGGGCTTTCAGCAAATCCATTTCGAAATTTCCATTCAGTTAAAACAACACGCGAGTGTAATCGGCTTGATCGTTTTGTTCACAGCCGACTCAATTAGCCTGGCATCTGGCAAGAAGGCGCCCCCAACAAGTTAGGATCACGACATGTCTAATTGGCTGCCACTCTTTGCAACGCTGTTCATCCAGGCCATGGTCGCTATGGCTTTGCTGACCCTCCCTGTGATGGCACCTGTGGCCGCAAAAGCTTTGGAAGTTTCACCTGCACTGGTGGGTGTTTATGTGGCCATCACCTATGCGGGTGCCATGTTTGCCAGCCTCACCTCAGGCACCACGGTCAGCCGCTTGGGGCCGATTCGGGTCAGTCAATGGGGCTTGGTGTTGTGCGCCGCGGGTCTTTGTCTGTGTGCTGTGCCATGGCTGCCTGCCATAGGCTTGGGCGCATTGCTCATCGGACTGGGTTACGGCCCCATCACGCCAGCCAGCTCCCAAATATTGGCCAGAACCACCCCTCCCGAACAGATGGCATTGGTCTTTTCGATCAAACAAACAGGCGTTCCCGTGGGCGCCATGATGGCCGGCGCCATCGTGCCAACCCTCATGATGGGCATCGGTTGGCAATGGAGCTTGGCGGTGGTTGCCCTAGCTTGCCTCGCCAGTGCGTTGTTGTCGCAGGTTATGCGCGAAGACTTGGACGATTTAAGACAAGCCAATTTACCCTTCCAAATGGGCACCCTCACCTCGCCTTTGCGCATGGTGTTGGGGCACCGTGCTCTGACCACCATGGCGGCCTGCTCATTCATGTTTTCCATGGTTCAGATGTCCTTGACAACCTATTTGGTCACCTATCTACACGATGACCTGACCTACGGCATGGTGAGTGCAGGACTGTTGCTGTCGGTCACGCAAATGGGCGGCATTGGTGGGCGCATTGCCTGGGGTATGGTGGCAGACCGTTGGATGGGCACTCAAAAAACACTCGCCTTGCTGGCCTGCCTGATGGCCACGAGTGCCTTGGCCACGGCGCTACTGCTGCCCGTGATACCCCCATGGGGTGTTTGGGGCATTTTGCTGGTCTTCGGTGCCTCAGCCATTGGCTGGAATGGTGTTTACTTGGCCGAAGTGGCAAGGCAAGCGCCCGAGGGAAAAGCCAGTATGGCCACCGGCGGCACACTCACCTTTACATTTTTAGGGGTGGTCATTGGCCCCCCTCTGTTTGGCGCATTGTCGTCCGCTTTTGGCACGTATCGCGCTGGCTTCTTGGCACTGGTCGTGACATCTGGTTTGTGCGCTTGGGTACTTTACCGGCTTAAGCCAAGTGCCGAGCTTGTGTCCGAATAAAGTCGGCCCCCTTTTCAGCAATCATGATGGTGGGTGCGTTGGTATTGCCAGACACAAGATGCGGCATGACAGAGGCGTCGATCACCCTCAAATTTTGCAAACCGTGCACACGCAATTCCGAATCAACTACGGCCAGGGGGTCGGTTGCCGGACCCATTTTGCAAGTACCCACAGGATGGTATTCCGTGTCGGAGTGATCTCTTAAAAAGTTTTCGACCTGCGCTGGATCGTTGCCCGTCAACGGGTAAAGCATCTGCCCTTGATAGCTTGACAAACCAGCTGATGACATGATTTTCAATCCCAACTGAGTGCCCGCAACCATGGTTTGCAGATCTGCCTTGTCTTTGAAAAATGCAGGATCGATCAGTGGTTTTTCCATAGGATTGCGACTGGCCAAACTCAGGCTACCGCGACTTTTGGGACGCATCAATGTCACATGCAATGTGAAGCCATGGCCCCAGTGCATTTTTCTGGCATGGTCATCCACAATGCCCGTGCACAAGGCCAATTGAATGTTGGGATACGCCGAGTTGCCTTCGGTGGAAACAAAGCCTTGCGTCTCAGACACGTTGGAGGTAATCCAGCCGGTACGTTGCGTGCGCCACTCCCACATGGCTTTGAGCATGTACCAAGTGCCTCGCAACGAAAAGCCCATGGCATCTTTGATTTTGGGTGTTTTATAAATCAAAACAGTGGTCACATGGTCTTGCAAATTCTGACCTACACCTGGCAACTCATGGACCACGGGAATGCCCATGTCTTGCAAATGCAGCGCTGGGCCAATGCCTGACAACATGAGCAACTGCGGCGAACCAAAAGCGCCGCCTGACAAGATGACTTCTTTGCGGGCACGCACTTCGTGTGGCACACCGTTGATGCTGTAACGCACACCAACAGCACGCTGACCGTCCATCACAATTTGCGTGGCATGCGCATGCGACACCACTTGCAAGTTCGCTTGGTGTTGGTGCGGCTCGATGTAAGCCCGCGCAGCGTTCCAACGTTCGCCAGACTTTTGGGTCACTTGCCCTGGTGAAACACCATATTGCTGTTCGCCGTTGTAGTCGGGGTTAAACGGAATGCCCTGCTCTTGGCAGGCTTGAACAAAGGCCTTGTTCAATGGGCTGGGGCTTCTAAGGTAACTGACATTCAAAGGGCCACCAACGCCCCGGTAGGCCGTGGCACCAAAGCATTCGTTGTTTTCAGATTTTTTAAAATACGGCAGCACTTCTTGATAAGACCAACCCGTGTTGCCTAAGTTGGACCAACTGTTGTAGTCCTGTGAGTTGCCTCGGGTGTAGACCATGGCGTTGATAGAAGAGCTCCCCCCCATCACTTTGCCGCGCGGCTGAAAACCTTTTCGGCCATTAAAACCTGCTTGCGGTAGGGTGTTGTAACCCCAGCTGTTGATGTTCAAAGAGGCCGTGGCAGCAAACCCAAGCGGCGCCCTGACGAAGACGGAATTATCTGGGCCACCCGCCTCCAACAAGCACACAGTGTGATGCAAGTCTTCGCTTAACCTGCCGGCAACACAGCAACCTGCCGAGCCACCCCCCACCACCACGTAGTCAAATTCTGAATGGGTCATGTTATTACCTCGTGACAATGGGAAAATTACCAGGCGCCTTGTCGATCATGCTGAAGAACAAAGCAAGATCGAGCGTACTGCCTTCAATTTTGGTTTGATCGGACAACACCAAATCTTTGCCATTGGCTTGACCAAGCACCATTTTCATAAAAAAAGGCCGCGTCAAGGTCAGTGTTGCATTGGCATCGTGCGCTGGTTTTTGTTGAACATGGTGAAGCACAGAATTATTCAAGGTCAACACAAATTTCTGATGTGTGTCGGAAAAAATCAAATTGATTTTGAGTTTTTTCCCTTCGGCCTTGTTGGCATTGACTGATGCAGCCATCGCTTCTAGAAAGCGCTCAACCGGCGTCTGAATGAGCATGTCAAGAAGTCCATCACGCGACATGCCTTTGTCGGGGGGGCCTTCACGCAACTCCAACGCGCCAGTGAGATAAAAGTTACGCCATGCCGACGACTCTGATGCATAGCCCAGCTTCTCAAACGTCAAGGCCAGCAAGGCCTTGATCTGTTCATGTTGAGGCGACACGTAAACCGCGTGCTTGAGCAACTCTGCCGCCCAGCGCAACTCGCCCTTGGCAACAGCCTCTTGTGCCGCAGCATAGACTTTGTCGACGCCGCCCATCAAGTTGACATATCTTTCTGAGGCCTGAAGCGCTGGCAAGGGGTCTAGATTGGCCGGATGCGCATCGAACCAGCCCATGTAGTTTTGATAGACCGCCTTCACGTTGTGACGCACTGTGCCGTAGTAGCCACGGACGCTTAAATGTGCATCCAGCGAAGGCGGCAGTTTCAGTATTTCTGAAATTTCGGAGGCATTCAAACCCGCGTTCATGTGTCGCACAGTTTGATCGTGGATGAATTGATATGTGTCGCGCTGCTTTGCGATGAAGTCTTGGATTTGAGGTTTTCCCCACACCGGCCAATGGTGTTGGTTGAAAACCACCTCTGAGTTTTGCACGTGACGCAGTGAATCATCCAAGTAGGAGGCCCACTTATTGGCATCGCGCACCTTGGCACCCCGCAGGGTGTACAAATTGTGCAAGGTGTGGCCCATGATTTCAGCACCGCAAAAGGCTTTGAAATCTGGCAGGTAAAACGTGAATTCGGCGGGTGCCTCGCTGCCCGGCGCATTGTGAAATACAAAACGCACGCCATCCAGCGTCATGGTTTGTTGGTTCAAATGCACCGTGGTGTTGGGCGACAAAATACCCATCTTGCCAAATGCGACGGCTTTGCCAAGGCCATTGTCTATCAAGCCTTTTTCATTGCGGGGCAAGCGACTGCCATACATGTACATGGCACGCCGACCCATGGCGGGACCCATGAGAATATTTTCACTGGTAGCCTCCTCCATGAAACCAGAAGGCGCCACAATGGGCAAATGACGTGCCTTGGCTTCCTGCGCACTGACCACGCCCAATGCGCCGCCAAAATGATCTGCGTGGCTGTGCGTGAACACCAAGGCCGATACTTTGTGGGGGCCTAAATGTTTTCGTGCAAAGGCCAAAGCTGCTGCCGAGGTTTCCTGCGCCGTTAAGGCGTCAACCACAATCCAGCCTGTTTTGCCTTGAATCAGGGTCATGTTGGCTAAATCAAAACCGCGCAGTTGCCAGATGCCATCTGTCACCTTGAACAGCCCAATTTGATTGTTCAACGTGGCTTGACGCCACAAGTTGGGGTGGGTGGAGCTGGGTGCTTCGCCCTTGACAAATCGAAAGGCATCAAAGTCCCATATTACTTTGCCCTGCTCATCTGTCACCTGACCTGTTGGGGCTGCAATGAAGCCTTTTCGAGCATCACTTTGGGCCAACCAGTCAGGCATTTCTTGGCCACTTGCACCCAGCGATGAGGTGTCGGCAAGCTTTGATGTGACGTCGGATTTCTGGCAAGCCACCAAAACCAATGCGCCCATCAAATAAACAATGGCACTGAATGCGCGTGTGATTGTCCAACGAAAAAACATCGAGGTTCCGATCTCAGTGGGTGGCACCCATGCCAATTTTGACATCGCCTGTGCCATCGTTCAGATGATGCACCAAAACACCCAAGGCGCAGCGTAGCGCTTGTGACAAGGCATCAGAACTCATGCTGGCCAATGATGCACCTGCGCGCTTGGCAGCCTGCGCTGGCAAAAGCGGGACATGTACAAATCCACTGGGAATGTCCGTATTGGCCAGGATATGCTGCAAGCCATAAAACACCTGATTGCAAACAAAGGTACCCGCTGTTTGAGAGATGGCCGCCGGATGGCCATCGGCCTTGAGCTGCGCGGCCATTTTTTTGATGGGCAACGTTGAGAAATAGGCAGCAGGCCCGTTGGCAATGACCGGCTCATCGATGGGTTGCTCGCCTGCGTTGTCAGGTATTCGCGCATCACACACATTGATCGCCACACGCTCAATGGAAAATTCGCTGCGACCATCGGCTTGTCCCAATGCAATGACGGCGACAGGTTGATGGTGATGGAGGGCAGCCGAAAGCGCGGCCAATGATTCAGAAAATACACAGGGCAACATTTCAGCCACCACCTGCACGTCTTGAATTGTTTGACCGTGCAAAATCTGCGCCACTTCCCATGAGGGATTGAGGGATTCGCCGCCAAAGGGTTCAAATCCTGTGATCAAAATTTTCAAAAAAATGCTCCCATTCAATTTGGCAATGACACGGCATTTATCATGGCGCATTGCATGAATTCATTTTAGGGAGGATACCCGCATGACCCATCCAAACTTGCATGACTTAAATTCGCAAGCACTCGGTGCTGGCCCCATGGGGGACATTGCTGACAAAGGCGTCATTGGCTTCATTGGCATAGGCAACATGGGGTTTGCCATGATGGCGCGATTGCTTTCACAAGATTGGCATTGCGCAAGCTATGACATCGAGCCTGCTCAAAACCAGAAAGCCTTGCAACTGGGTGCGCAGGTTTTGCCCAGTCCCGCAGACATTGGCAAACTGTGCAGAGTTACTTTTATTGTGGTGGTCAATGCGGCACAAGTGGAGACAGTCTTGTGGGGCCCTAAGGGCTTGCTCAGCACCTCGAAACCAGGGGATGTGATTTATTTGTGCCCTACGCTGGGACCTTTGGACGTGTCCTCGACGGCACATCGTGCCAAGCGACTTGGCGTTGACATCATGGATGCGCCGATGTCCGGCGGCCCGGTACGGGCCAGAGAAGGTCAAATGAGTTTGATGCTGGCAGGTCCAACCCCTGTCCTTCAATCACACACACGGCTGCTGGATGCCATCACACCACATCGTTTCACCATCAGCGAAACAGCAGGTGATGCAGCCAAAACCAAATTGGCCAACAACTTGTTAGCCGCCATTCATTTGGCAGGCATCAGTGAAGTATTGGCCATGGCCCAAGCTTGGGGCCTGAATGCGCAAACCACCTTGAATGTGATGCAAGCCAGCAGCGGTCAAAGTTGGATAGGACAAGACCGCATGCAGCGCGCTCTTCAAAACGACTTTGCACCAAGAGCCCACACATCACTTTTGGCCAAAGACACACAACTGGCCATGACGGCATGTGAATCACTGGGAAGTGCAAAACCCCAACTGGGTCTGTTGGCCACACATTTGTTTGCGGAGGCTTGCGCGAATGGTTACATGGACCATGACGATGCCAGCCTTTTTCTGAAAGCGGGTGGCCAAGCTGAGGTTTGAAGTTTAGGCGTAAAAAGCTTCCACCGTGCCTTTGAGTTTGATCATCAAAGGGTTGCCCTTGCGGTCCAATGTTTTGCCTGCAGGAACCTTGACCCACCCCTCGCTGATGCAGTACTCCTCGACATCATGCCGGTCTTTGCCATTGAAGCGAATGCCAATGTCGTGCGCAAACACTGCAGCAACATGGAATGGACTGCGAGGGTCAATGGAGAGATGGTCTGGTAAGGCTGGGCGAGTGTTTGTATCGGTCATTTTGGAAAACAGTTGAATTCAAGCAAGTGCTGATTTTCCAACATTTTGCGAGCTTTCACCTTACTCCGTGCTGATGTTGGCGTGCTTGATCAGATTGCCATACCTTGAAACGCCACTTGCACTTCGTGTCCCGCAACACCAACGGCAGCCTGCGTGGCACCTTTGTAGGGCACGTGTGTCAATTGAACACCAGCCTGGGATGCAAACAAGGCCATGGCAATGTGCTGCGGACTGCCATTGCCGCCCGAGCCGTAATTGATTTGACCAGGTGATTTTTTGGCGGCCGCAATCAAATCAGCAGCAGTTCGAATGCTGGAGTCTGCAGGCACCACAACCCCCCACTCCACTGTGGCCACCAAGGAAATAGGTTCAAAATCTTTTTGAATGTCCCAAGGCATTTTGGACTGCAAGTTGGGCAACATGGTCATGATGCTGTCATTGAAGCCACCCAAGGTGTAGCCATCGGGTGCAGATTTGGCCACTCTGTCTGCGCCAATTAAACCTGCCGCGCCCGCTTGATTCTCAACTGCAATGCTGGCCCCCATATTGGTGGCAACTTTTTGCATCACAATGCGTGCAGCATTGTCGACGGCACTGCCTGCCGCCAAAGGCACAATCAATTTGATCGGTTTTTGGGGGTACACGTTGGACTGCGCCATGGCTGACAAACTCAGAAGGCTGGCAAGTCCAAACAAGGACAGGCTCCGCCAGCGCGTGTTGACCCATGTGGCACCCTGTACCCATGACAATGCTTGTGTGTTCATATCGAAGTCTCCGGCTTAATGCTTAAGGGCAGTCAATGGACTGATGGCCAATTGTGAGGCCAATTCATGCAACTGTTTGACCAAACTGGGGGCCAAAAGCACGCCTTGTTTTTCGTGGTCCATGCGCTTTTGATGACTCTGTTCGCCAGGCAGCCAAATGCGTTCAACACCCGGCATGCGCTGCGCGCCGCGCAACTCACGGACCAATTGGTCAACGTTGCGCTTGAAGTCTTGAATGTCGCCAAATGCAGCTGGATCGATCACTGCAATGGCTTGGCCTGTATTGGTGGTGGTGGAGAAGTCTTTGTTGAAATCGATCACTTGACTGCCCATGGCAGCACCATTCAAGGTGCCCGCCAAAATACCGACGATGAGCGAAAGGCCATACCCTTTGTACCCGCCGATGGGCAACAAAAAACCTTCGTCACTTTTGGTGGGATCGAGCAATGGCTTCCCTTGACGGTCGATCATCCAACCCTCTGGCATCATCTCTCCGCGTTGCGCTTTGGCTTTGACTTTGCCATAGGCTGCAACCGTAGTGGCCATGTCCAACACCACAGGCGGCTCCTGTAGGGTTGGAATGGCTGCAGCAATGGGATTGGTTGAGAGCAGCATGTCCAAACCACCCCAGGGCGGCAGGTGATTGGCGTTGCCCACCGCAAAGTACAAACCGATCATGTCGTGCTTCAACGCCATGCGTGCATACAAAGAAGCCGGCCCTGCATGGTTGCTGAGCCGACTGCCAACCCATGCAATGCCGGCCGAACGGGCCTTGTGGATGGCAAGCTCCGTCGCCCGCTTCATGACCAAATGGCCCATGCCATTGTCGCCATCGATCAGGGCCATGGCCGTTCGTTCTTGAATGATTTGGATGTTGGGTTTTAAATTCAAACCACCCGACAAAATTCTTTTGGCATAGGGCACCAGTCGAATGACGCCATGACCATCCGAGCCTTGCATGTCCGCTTCCGTCATCAGCTCACCAATGGTTTTTGCATCTGACTCGGGCAGGCCCAAGGCGGTCATGGCACTGGCAATGAAGGCCTCTAGTTGTAAGCTGCTAACTCTGAATTCAGACATTTTTCATCCGGTGTTGAAGGGCCATCACAGCACAATCTGGGCTGGTAAAGACTGGCGCGATTGTGACAGTTTGTGCCAATGGCTGCGCCGCAGCCATTGAAAACTGAGCCAGCATGATGGCGTCGCATGCAGGCAAACTGCCAACCGCATCTGCAACCCTTTGGTGGTGTTCTTGCGCTTGCCCTTTGGCCAACGCATCCATGGCCAGCGGCACATGCACGCCCAAAAAATTCACCCGCCGCTGATGTTGTGATGACATGGCCATGAACTCTTCTCGCATGGTGTCAATTGACGCAGCGAAAGTGGCGACCAACGCAATGCTCACCTCCTCCGTGTCGTCTGGTTTGGCACGACAGGCTGTTTGCAAAACTTCTTCAAACATGGCTTCATTGGGCTTGAGCGTGGGGATGCCCGTGGCTTTGGCGGCGGCCTCAATGGCCTCGCCAAAAGCAGAGCACGTGAACAAAATACCCTGACACCCGGTTCGCTTGGCGTACTGCGCCAAATCGATAAACCGCTCAACCATGTCGGCCGTCAAATGACCTGCTGCGGCATGATCGCGCGACAAACTGTCGTCCAAAATATTCTGAAGCTTGGCTTCAGGCCACAATTTTTCAAACGATGCATTAACAGGCGCAATGGCCAAGGGCGTGGCGTGAATCAGTGCAATTCGGGGTGCACTCATCATTCAATCCGAATGCCGGTCTTTTCGATCACGGGTTTCCAGCGGCTCATTTCTTCTTTGATGAACTCGGTTGCAGACTCTGGCGTTGAGTCTGTGGTTTCCATGGCCAATTGCTTGAGCTGATCCACCAAGCCAGGATCTTTCAAAACCTTTGCAGTCGCTGCGGCCAAGATGTCAATGACGGCCTTGGGCGTGCCTGCAGGCGCCGCAACGCCATTCCATAGCACCGCCTCAAAGCCCTTGATGCCCAGTGCTTCGTTCACGGTAGGCACATCAGGCGCCAACGTCGAACGCTTGCTGGATGCAATGGCCAAAATTTTGGCCTGACCCCCTTGGTGCAAGGGCAACGCAGAGCCCAACGCATCAACCATGGTTTCAGTTTGGCCACCCAACAGGGCGGGTTTGGCTTGACCGCTGCCTTTGTATGGAATGTGCTCAATTTTGGCACCTGACTCCATGAGGAATCGTTCCATCGACAGATGCAAATAGGTGCCCTGCCCGGGCGAGCCATATCTGAACTTGGTGGGATTGGCTTTGGCCTGGTCAATCAGGGCCTTCAAAGTTTGCGGCGACTCCTTGTTGGCCATCACCACCACAGCGGACCCGCCCACCACGGCAATGGTGGCGAAGTCTTTGAGATAGTCGTATTGGGGCTTCAGAGCCATCAAGTTGTACAGCGCCAAATTAGAGGCCGTCCCAAACAACAAGGTATGGCCATCGGCTGGACTGCGTTTGACCTCGAGAGAGCCAATGGCCCCGCTGGCGCCCGCTTTGTTGTCGACAATGACAGTTTGATTCAGAACGCGCGACAAGCCTATGGCATATTGCCTGGCGAAAATATCTGTGGGCCCGCCAGCTGGAAACGGCACGATCAGACGAATTGTTTTGCTAGGGAAATTGGTTTGTGCCTGAGCGCTCAAAGGCCCAACCGATGCGCAAGCGATCAGGGTGATGGCTGTGAGAATGGCGCGTCGCTGGCGCTTAAAAAAGTAAACCACATTGTCTCCTTTGAATTGTTGTTTTGCTTGGTCACTGCCAATGCCTCAAAACATCATAAGACGATCAATGCAGCGTTTACAAGCCAGCGTTCCGCCATTCGGGCTGGTGTGAAGATGGCTCACACCCAAGGCCGGCCATTTGAATGGCGTGAATGGCGCAGTACTCGTCGCGGTCGGATGCGTCCCCACTCACACCCACCGCACCGATCACCGTCGACTGCGCGTTCAAGATCAACACACCACCTGGTACCGGAATGAAGCGGCCGTCGGAGACCGATGCCAGTGCACTTTGGAAAGCGGGTCGGTTGGCCAATCGGTCTCGAATCAATCGAGTTGACATGCCCATGCCCAAGGCTGCCCATGCTTTGCCAAAGGCAATGTCGTAGCGCAAGATGCCACAACCATCTTCACGTTGAAATGTCAGCAATTGGCCGCCGGCGTCCAGCACTGCGACAGCCAATGGCAGGAGTCCCTCTCGCTGACGAACAGCCAAGCATTCGGACAAGATGGCATTGGCTTGCGCAAGGCTCAAGCTGGTTTGAAGGGAATGAAGTTGCTCGTTCATGGTGTGAAGTATTGTTCTTGGCGGGTTGAAATTTGGTCAGACCAATTAGGGTTACCTTGGATAAGAAAAAAACCACAAGGGTGTGATACTGCAAAAAGTTTAAGACACCTGTTCTTGCAAACACGTTCACAAGAATGCAATTTTTAGGGATTTTCTAATGGCCAGTGTATCGATCCAATCCGTTAAAAAGAATTTTGGCGAAGTTCCCATCCTTCACGGTGTTGACATTGAAATCAAAGACGGCTCATTCACTGTTTTGGTGGGTCCCTCAGGTTGCGGCAAATCTACGCTTCTGCGAATGATTGCTGGCTTGGAAGAAGTCAGCGATGGCGAAATCTTGATTGGCAACAACCGTGTCAACGACCTCCCCCCCAAGGCCCGTGATATTGCCATGGTTTTTCAAAACTATGCGCTCTACCCACACATGACCGTTGGAGAGAACATGGCGTTCTCCCTCACATTGGCCAAGCGCCCGCAAGCAGAAATTGATCAAAAAGTAGCACGCGCGGCCGACATCTTGGCCTTGGGCGCATTGCTCGATCGTTACCCCCGTCAGCTCTCGGGCGGACAGCGTCAACGCGTGGCCATGGGCCGGGCCATTGTTCGCGACCCACAAGTATTTTTATTTGACGAGCCCTTGTCCAACCTCGATGCCAAACTTCGCGTGGCCATGCGCAGCGAAATCAAAGAACTGCACCAACGATTGCAAACCACCTCGATTTACGTCACCCACGATCAAATTGAAGCCATGACCATGGGCGACCAGATTGTCGTGATGCGAGATGGCCGCATTGAGCAAACTGGCTCACCGCTTGAGCTCTACGATTTGCCAGCCAACCAATTTGTAGCCGGCTTCATTGGGTCACCCGCCATGAACTTCTTGCCCGGCAAACTGCTGGTCAATTCGGGGCATTGCCAAGTGGAATTGCACGACGGACTCAAACTCGACTTGCCACACCCCGTCAAAGGACAACACGGCCAGCCCGTGGTTTTTGGCACACGCCCAGAACATCTCTCTTTGGTCGATGGCAGTGGCATCACAGCGCAAGTGGCTGTGATGGAACCCACTGGCATGGACACTTTTGTGGCGTGCCGTCACGAAGGCGTGGAGTTTTCTGCCGTGTTCCGCGAGCGTCACGATTTCCTACTGGGCAGCACCATCCACTTGCAACCCGACATGGCCCGTGCGCATGTGTTTGATGCAGCCACTGGCGTGCGCCTTGTTGCTTAATTCATTTCATTTTTATAGTTTTCGTTTCTTTCTCGTCGCTAAACCACTCAAATAGGAGACATTTCATGACAAAACTGAATCGACGCGACTTCTTGGAAAGCTCAGCCGGCGTAGCGGCAGCTTCCACCACACTGGGCATGGGGGCCATGGCAGTCAGTCCGGCAGCACACGCTCAAAACCTCAGCTTCAAACCCGAAAAAGGTGCCAAGCTGCGTGTTTTGCGTTGGAGCCGATTTGTGCAAGGCGACATTGACGCCTACATGGCCAATGTGAAAAAATTCACGGCACTCACAGGTGTTGAAGTCCGCGTCGACAACGAAGGTTGGGAAGACGTGCGACCCAAGGCTGCCGTAGCAGCCAACACAGGCGCAGGTCCCGACATCATTTTGTCAACCAACGACGACGCCAACCTGTACCCCGAGAAGCTGCTGGACGTCACAGATTTGTGCGAGTACTTGGGTAAAAAATATGGTGGTTTCTACCCATCGTGCCACGCTTACTTGCGCCCAGATGGCAAAAAATGGATTGGCGTACCCTTGGGTGCTGCCGGTGCC
Source organism: Limnohabitans sp. (assembly GCA_030158125.1). Classification (GTDB taxonomy): domain Bacteria; phylum Pseudomonadota; class Gammaproteobacteria; order Burkholderiales; family Burkholderiaceae_C; genus Limnohabitans_A. The sequence goes on from JAOATL010000004.1 coordinate 58,888, forward strand.
ATGATGGTGTATCGCCAAAGTCACCTCAAGGCCGCAGGTTTTGACAGCTTTCCCAAAGACACAGATGGCTTTTTGAAATTGCTCAAAGCCTTGAAGGAAAAAGGTACGCCAGCCGGCTTCGCGCTGGGCAATGCCACAGGCGATGGCTTGTGGTGCAATTGGCTCATCTGGGCCTTTGGCGGCAAATTGGTCGATGCCAACAACAACGTTGTCATCAACAGCCCCGAAACCATCAAGGCGTTGGAATACGCCAAAGAAATGTACGCCACGTTTGCCCCTGGCACACTTTCTTGGCTCGACCCCAACAACAACAAAGCATTCTTGGACGGTCAGGTCAGCCTCACCAACAACGGCATTTCAATTTATTACGCAACCAAAACATCCACAGATGAAAAAGTGCGTGCATTGAATGCTGACGTGCACCATGCGGCTTACCCCATCGGCCCCGTTGGTACGCCCACAGAATCGCACCTGTTCTTCAACCAAATGGTCATGAAGTACACCAAGTATCCAAATGCAGCCAAAGAGTTCTTGCGCTTCATGATGGAGAAAGAACAATTTGACCCCTGGTTGACCGCTGCCGGTGGTTACATTGCGCACCCCTTGGATGCATACGCCAAAACTGCAATTTGGACTTCCGATCCCAAACACACGGCTTATCGCGATTGCGTGAAAAACATGCGTCCTGCAGGTTATGCCGGCAAGTTGGGTTATGCATCCGCCGGATCTGGCGCCGACTTCATTGTGGTCAACATGGTGGCCGAGGCTGCCAGTGGTTCCAAAACCCCCAAGGAAGCAGCAGAACGCGCACAGAAACGTGCCGAGCGTTATTACAAAGTCTGATCTTCGTTCTTAACTGAAAAAACCCCATGACACCCTTGCTCGAGAGAATTCAGAACAGCCGCAATGTGCTCGGCTTGATCTTTATGATGCCCGCAACACTATTGTTGTTGCTGTTTCTGACCTACCCTCTCGGCTTGGGTGTTTGGCTGGGCTTTACAGACACCAAGATTGGCCGCGAAGGCCATTGGATTGGTTTAGAAAACTATGAGTTTCTTCTAACAGACAGCGTCACCCAGCTCGCACTGTTCAACACCATGTTTTACACAACAGTGGCCAGTGTGCTCAAGTTCTTCTTGGGACTTTGGTTGGCATTGCTGCTGAATAAAAATTTGAGATTCAAGTCCTTCTTTCGTGCAGTCATTTTGCTGCCCTACATCGTTCCAACGGCCTTGTCCGCCATTGCATTTTGGTGGATCTTTGACTCGCAGTTTTCCATCATCAGCTGGATGTTGATGAAAATGGGCTGGATTGACAGCTACATTGACTTTCTAGGTTCTCCCTGGAATGCCCGTTTGGCAACACTCTCTGCCAATGTTTGGCGCGGTGTGCCTTTCGTTGCCATTACCCTGTTGGCGGGTTTGCAAACCATATCGCCTTCGTATTACGAAGCATCGGCCATTGACGGCGCCACACCTTGGCAGCAGTTTTGGCATGTCACGCTGCCTTTGCTGACGCCCATCATTGCCGTCACCATGACATTTTCTGTGCTGTTCACTTTCACAGACTTCCAGCTCATTTACGTCATCACCCGTGGTGGCCCCTTGAATGCAACACACCTGATGGCCACCTTGTCATTCCAACGCGCCATTCCAGGCGGCGCACTTGGAGAAGGTGCCGCCATCGCCATCGCCATGGTGCCCTTCTTACTGGCCGCCATTCTCTTCAGTTATTTTGGACTTCAACGCCGCGCATGGCAACAAGGCGGTAGCGACAAATGAGCAAAGACAATCAAGACACCGGTGGCATGTCCTACTTGGACACCAACACCACCAAACTACTCAAAATTTACCTGCCCTTGGGTTTGTTCCTGTTCGTTTTGCTCTTCCCTTTCTATTGGATGGGCATCACAACGTTCAAGCCTGACAACGAACTGCTCTCGCGTGATGGCAACCCTTTCTGGATCATCTCGCCCACCATGGCGCACATTGAAAAGTTGCTGTTCAAAACCGAATACCCGCAATGGATGTGGAACACGGTGGTGGTGTCTGTCACCTCAACCTTCTTCTCTTTGTTTGCCTCTGTGTTGGCGGCATATGCCATTGAACGTTTGCGTTTCAAAGGTGCCAAGCAAACCGGCCTGGCCATCTTTTTGGCCTACTTGGTACCACCGTCTATTTTGTTCATTCCCCTGGCATCGGTCATTTTTCAACTGGGCTTGTTTGACACACGCCTGGCGCTGATTCTCACTTACCCCACGTTTCTCATTCCCTTTTGCACATGGTTGCTCATGGGCTATTTCCGGTCCATTCCCTTTGAATTGGAAGAGTGCGCCATGATTGACGGTGCCAACCGTTGGGAAATTTTGATCAAAATTATTTTGCCTTTGTCTGTACCAGGGCTCATTTCTGCGGGCATTTTCGCCTTCACACTTTCTTGGAATGAGTTCATCTACGCACTCACGTTCATCTCGTCAAGTGAGGTCAAAACAGTTCCTGTTGGCGTTGTCACCGAGTTGGTAGAGGGCGACGTTTATCACTGGGGCGCATTGATGGCCGGCGCCCTTTTTGGCTCATTGCCTGTGGCTTTTATTTACTCGTTCTTTGTCGAATATTACGTGTCTGGCATGACAGGTTCCGTCAAAGAGTAAAGCCCCAAGAAGCACAAAGAAACCCAAAGCACCCCACCGCAGGCTTCAAAGCGGTGGGACTTCTCAATGAATTGAGGATGTGATGAAGAAAACTCATTTTCCAAGTTGGCCATTCATTGCCTCAGTGGCCGCTTGCACCTTCATGCTTTCACAATCTGTGTTGGCTCAAAACTGGCCCAGCAAGCCCATCAAACTCATCACCTCTGCCGCTCCTGGCGGCATTGTGGACATTTACGCCAGAAGGCATCAACCCCACTTGCAAAGTGAATTGGGGCAACCCATCATGGTTGAAAACAAACCGGGTGCTTCCGGCGCCATTGCAGGCGATGCTGCCGCCAAATCAGAGGCAGATGGACACACACTCTTTATGGGCAGTCAAAATGAGTTGGGCTTGATTGGTCAACTGGGGGTGCCTGTGCGTTATGACCCTGTCAAAGATTTCTCAACAGTAGGACTCACCATTGCGGGTTATCCCATTTTGATGGTCAACGCCCAAATGGGCGTCAAAAACGTGGCGGAACTGGTGGCCTACATGAAGGCTAAAAATACCACTTTCGATTGCGGTGGCAGCGGCACAGCCACCATTGGACATTTTGTGTGCGCTGCGTTTGCCGTGCGCACTGGCTCCAAAATTCAGTATGTCCCCTACAAATCCAATGTGCCGGCCATGACCGATGCAGCATCGGGTCAAGTGCAGTTGGTGTCCGCCTTTTACAGCGAAGTCATTCCATTCATCAACACCGGAAAGTTGATTCCATTGGGCGTGTTTGGCGCAACGCGCTTACCATTGCTCCCCAACGTTCCCACCATGGAAGAGCAAGGACTGAAAGACTTAGAACTGCAAAGCTACACGGTTTACACCGTACCCACAGGTACACCAGTTGCTGTGCAGCGAAAGCTCAATGCGGCCATTTTAAAAGCCGCCAATCACCCTGATGTGATGGACAAAGTGAAAGCCGCTGGCGGCATTTACATCGACATGAATTTAGAAGAAACACAGGCTTGGCAAAAACGCATCCAAGCCCGCTGGAACAACATTGTCCAAGAGACAGGCATCAAGCTCGAAAAATAATCGACCCCAAGTGCCCCACGTGCGGTTTCACTGCCCCGCAGAACGCGCAGGAACCGTGACAGCCCTGCCTAAATGCAGGCCAGAGTCGAGCAAGATGGTTTCACCGGTGACGGTGCGAGCACCATCCACCAACCAGATGATTGATTCAGCCACATCTTCTGCGGTACACGCTCGCCCCAACGGCGTGGTTTGCTCATACTGAGTCTTGAGTTTTTCAAAGTTCTCCTGGCCTACGCCATCCACAAACCACCGTGTCGTGATCATGCCGGGGCAAACCGCGTTGACTCGAACATCTGGCGCCAATGTGCGCGCCAGGTGCAGCGTCATGGCGTTCATAGCACCTTTAGACGCAATGTAAGGCACACTCGATCCAATGCCCAAGGCACCCGCAACAGAAGACACATTGACAATGCAACCTTGTGATATTTTGAGGTGCGGAACGCAGGCGCGCACCATCTGAAAAGTACCCAAAACGTTGACCTCAAAAATGCGCTGAAACACTTCAGCATCCAGCGCATCCCAGTTGGCTCCCCCTGAAAAAGTGGTAATGCCAGCGTTGTTGACCAATGCATCCAAACGGCCCCATTTGGACAACGCAGCTGCCACCATGTCTTTGCAAGCTTTGTCATCAGAAACATCCGCTTTGAAAAGCAATGTGTCAGCGCCCGCTGCGCGGCAAGCAGCTTCCGTCGCCAACGCTTCGGACTCACTTTTGGCATAGTTGATGACCAGGTTGTAGCCAAGCCGAGCCAATCCCAGCGCAGTTGCAGCCCCCACGCCCGTGCCCGACCCCGTGACCAAAGCGACCTTCTTGTTAGACATGGTTTTCCTTTCGAATATTAAAAAACTTGATGCGTATCAAGTTTTTTTCAGATTACTTGTTTAAGATTAAACATCACTTTGAAAGGTTTTGTATGAAATTACTGGTTGCAATCGATGGCTCTAAAGCTTCTGAAGGCGCTGTGAAGTATGCCGCCCGACTGTTCAACAGCTTGAACACCGAAAGCCACATCACTTTGATCACCGTCCTCGACGACAGTTCGCTCCGTTTGTTTAAGAAACACACGCCCAAAGGCGCCGTGGAAGACTATCTGCGTGAGATGGCCGACAACAACTTGGCATGGGCCATTAAGTATTTGAACAAAACCAAATTGCCACACGACATGTCCATCCGTTACGGACACCCCAGCGAGCAAATCATGAAAGAAGCTCAGTCCGGCAAATTTGACATGATCATCATGGGCACCAAAGGACGTTCGTCCTGGGCGGACACCGTGATTGGTTCTGTGGCGCAACGCGTTGTGGCCACTTCGAAGATTCCTGTGGTCTTGGTGAAGAACTAAAGCCGCGCATGGCTTGCTGACATTCACTGGCAAGCCATGCTCATTTCCCCATGAAAATTTCCAGACTCTTTCAACCACGAAATCCGCTCTTTTGGCTTTTGCTTGTGCTGAATTTGCTCTCCATGGCCTTGTCACATGTGGCGCAAAATGTGGCACTCAACACCTTGGGCACAACACTGCTTGTGCTGACAGCGCTTGCCAATGCTTTGCTAAGCGCTTATTTGGCTTGGCGCCTGGTCAAGTCTTAGTTTTACGCGCTTTCTTTTTTTCTTTTTGCAACGCGTCTTTTTTGGCGGCCCGTTCTGCATCGGCTTGAAGACCCGTGGCCAGCCACAGCGCAAATTCAGCCGGTGTTTCAAGCGTCAGCCGCCCCAAAGCCGCAGAGCGAAAATCATGAATCACAATTTCTGCAGCCTTGGTGGTGTTGACGCGGCCACCACTTTGAATGGCGCCGCGGTACCTCGCAATGGCTTCGAGCAAAGTTTCATCAGAATGTTCTGTCACATTTTGAATTTTGTAGCGCGTGCTGAGGGCCTCGGGGTAATGCGGAATCAAATAATGAAGCAGCTCCAATGCAACTTCTTCATCGTCAAACGCGTTAACACCAATGGCACCACTGGCAGCCAAGTTGTAGCCGCTTTTTTCCACGATGATGCGTGGCCATAAAACACCTGGCGTGTCATACAGGTAAAAGTCATCGGCCAACGTAATGCGTTGCTCTAATTTGGTCACACCCGCTTCATCACCCGTTTTGGCCGCACGCTTACCTTTGAGGGTGTTGATCAGCGTAGACTTGCCCACATTGGGTATGCCGCAAATGAGCACTCGCATGGGTTTGGCCATGCCGCCTCTGTTGGGGGCCAGCAGATGACATGCCTCAATCAAGGCTTTGGCCGGCGAGACCATGCTGGTGTCCAAACCGATGGCGCGCACATTGGGCATGGCGTTGTAGTGATCAAGCCACAGCTTGGTTCTGGCCGGGTCGGCCAAATCTTGTTTGCTTAGAACCTTGAGGCCAGGCTTGCCTTGTATGAGTTGTGCCAACATGGGGTTTGCACTAGAGCCTGGCAAACGCGCGTCGAGCATTTCAATGACAACATCAATGTCTTTGATGCGCTCCTCTATCGCTTTGCGCGTGAGGTGCATGTGACCGGGAAACCATTGAATTGCCATAAAGAAAATGAACCCCAAAAATCAGAAGCCTCAATTGTCCAACACTTCCACCCCTATTGGCATCAAATGGGGTCAATTGGGGTTATCAATTGGGGTCAGATCAACATTAATTGGCCCCTTGTTGGAGCCAGCGCCTGCATAACTCAAAACATAAATGGGGTCAGATCACAATTAATGAATGTTGATTGAACAGACTGGGTGGAATTCAACAAACAATGCCTGTGCGTTACCAACGGTATGCCAGGCCAACGCCCATCGTGCGCGCACGTCCGCCTGCTGAGGAGGAATCGTTGGCTTGGCTTGCAGAGACCTTAAAGCCCCATTCGCGCGTCACAAAATGATGCCATGTGATGCCACGAGAATTTGACCTTGACCCTGCCAGTAGTGCGCTACTAAAGTCATCACTCCGGCCGCTGGAAAGATTTGCTTCCAAGTAATGATCAGCATGACCTTTGTCATAGTAACGAATCATCAAACGGTCACCTCGCCCTACAGAGCCATCCGAGCTGACGCGTTGATGCCTTATTTGCGCATAAAAATTGCCCCAATACTTGCCAATGGCAGCCCCCTCAATTTTGACATTGGACGTGAATCCTAAATGATCACGGCTAGCGGCAAGCTCCCAACCGCCACCGACATTTTGGTAGACCTCTGCACGCCATGATTTGCCGGGGTACAAATCCGGTAAGGCCGCATGCTGGTAGCGCACATTGGCATAGGCACCTTGCCATAAGCGCGGATATGCATCAAGCGCCAATGCCGAATCGCTGTAGCCAAAGCGGTTCAAATTCAATTGCTCGACAGCAATAGAGCCCAAAGGGGTGTGACGTCGCAATGAAATTGAGCGCTCTTGCGCATTTCCAAAATCATTCTTGGTGTTGCCCACATTGATCGAGGCAGACCAGCCAGGTTTGTTTGTTTCGTTCGAGGCATTTTGAGCCAAACTTAAAGAGGCAAACAACACACCCCAAAGTGTCAGTACTGAGCGAGAAAATTGCATAGATGGACTCAATTGTGAATGACAGCCGCAATCTGTAAAGTCCCCATCATGATGGGTTTCACCAGAATTTTGTAAGTGTCCAGATCAAAACTTTGCTGAACAGAGAAGGTTACCTGATTTGACTTTGAGCACCACGTACCCAAATAACGCCAATCATGTAAACGGTGGCGTTGAATCCAGCCTTGATTTTCTTCGACCAAATCAATGGCCCCCGCAAACGGCCACGCATACACCTTGAGGTCGATCAATGCACTGAGCAAGCGCTGATCATGGGCTGTGCGTAACTCGCGGCCCACACAAGCCCCCAAGCATGTTTTAACCTGCAGACCAAAACAGCCACGTGCAGTGATTTTTTCTAAACCCAGCAAGGCTTGGCACAAATTGTGTTGGTCCGCCAACTCGCGCAGCTTCATCTGGGCCGCGTGCCTAGAACTGAACAAGCCATACAAACCATCCACTGTGCCAAGTCCCAAGTCTTGACCGCTCACAATCTCGGGTGCCCATTCGCCATTTCGTTGGTGCAACTGAATGCTGCACAGCTTTCGGAGCCTGCGCAGCCTGATGTTGTACAGTGGATTGAGTGTCTTGATCAGGTGGGACTCTAAAAGCAGCGCACCAATTTCACCAGCCGTTTCGATCACGTCAACACGTCGAGTTTGGCCCATCATTTCTGCTTCGTCCGACGCTCGAAAGTGTGCCTGTACGCGGCTTCGAATGTCAACGCTCTTGCCGATATAAAGGGGCAATGTTCCCTCACCCCTGAAAATATAGACACCTGAGGTGCGAGGCAGCGCCGCAATCGATGCTGCATCCATGTAGGCACTTGAGCTCATGTCAACCCGCCTATCAAGACCTGGGCATGGGCTGATTTTTCCAATAATCCTCTGAGGAAAATCGCTCTGCCAAAAATTGAACAAAAGTGCGAATGCGTTCCGGCAAACGACGGTCTGGCAGAAACACAGCGTAGAGCGTACTTTCAGGCAAACTGTAATCGCTGAGCAACTCGACCAACTGCCCAGAGGCAATGTAAGGTGCAATGGCAAACGATGGCAGTGCGGCGATGCCCAAACCCGACACGGCCGCATCTAACAAACCCTCCGCCACGTTAGCGCGTAAATTGCCGGCGACTTTGATGCTTTGCTCGCCTTCTCGGCTTTTAAAACGCCAATCGCCACCTTTGGGCCGGTCGTATACCAAGCAATTCAATTCCAATAAATCACGTGGCGTGACCGGTACACCATGGCGCGCAATGTAGTCTGGAGACGCCACCACCATCCAACGCGCAGGTGCCAGACGTCGAGCCACCAAGTTACTCAAGCGGGGTTCCTCCGCCAAGCGCACCACCAAGTCTGCATTGCCTGAAATCAGGTCGGCAAAACGCTCGGACAAGGTGACCTCAATTTGAATAGAGGGGTTCAACGTCAGGAAATCATTGACGGCGGGCAGCAAATGCATTCGACCGAAAGTGATGGCCGTGCTGATGCGAATCAAGCCATGAGAGCCGCGAGACAACTCCTCTACATCGCGAACCGCCTGATCTGCCTCGTCAATCAGCCGGGCACATCGGTCGTAGAAACGTTCACCGGCTTGGGTTAACCCTATCTTTCGAGTGCTGCGATTTAACAATTTAACGCCAAGCGACACTTCCAAATCTTGAATATGCCGTGTCACCAGCGCTTTGGAAATACCGCAATGGTCTGCGGCAGCCGTGAAGCTGTTGGCTTTGACCACTGCCACAAAGGTGGCCAATGCATTCAGATCGCGCATCGGTTCATTCCTGTAAACAATGTATTCATGAAAAGCCCTTCCTTCTCCAGCCCACCGAAAGTATAGTCATTCGTGAATGGGGTGGGCACTGAGTCGCGTGACTTCAGTTCACTCTCCCTGGCATGTTCAATTTTCTCTACAAGGTATTTACTGTGATCTGGTCTCAAGAACATTTTGTCACTCGCGAAGACGTTCGCCTTTATGTCTACCGTAAACGCGCAACAGCCCCGCAAGCGGGAGAAGCCCCCAAACCCGTTTTATTGCTGGTTCATGGCTCTACTGTTTCTGGACGCAACACCTACGACTTGCAAGTACCTGGTGGCAAAGACTACTCTGTCATGGATTACTTCGCCGAGCGTGGTTATGACGTTTGGACGGTAGACCACGAAGGCTACGGACGCTCGAGCTGGTCTGGCCGCGGCAACAGCGACGTGCGCACAGGCGCCAAAGATCTGGCTGCTGTGGTGCCCTTTATTTTGAAGGAAACGGGCGTCGCTCAAATCAATATTTTTGGTTCGTCCTCAGGCGCCTTGCGTGCTTGCGTCTACACCGAAGCGCATCCAGAAACCGTGGCCCGACTTGGATTGTCTGCTTTGGTTTACACAGGTGCTGGTGCACCAACGCTTGAGCAACGCCGCAAAAAACTGCCCGAGTACAGTGCCAGCCCTCGCCGCAAAGTAGACCTGGCTTTTTACGAAGGCATGTTCAATCGCGACAAACCCGGTTCTAGCGAAGACAGCGTGCCAAAGGCCATTGCCGCAGCCGAGCTGCCGCTGGTCAGTGAAGTGCCAACTGGCACCTATGTTGACATGTGCGCCAACCTGCCCTTGGTGAAACCCGAAAACATTCCATGCCCTACTTTGGTCATTCGCGGTGAGTACGACGGCATTGCCGCCGAACCCGACTTGCTCGATTTCTTTACCCGACTGCCCACCAAAGACAAACAGTTTGTGGTTCTCTCGGGCATTGCACACAACCCCATGATGGGTGTGGTGCGCAACAAGTTCCATCACGCGCTCGAGACTTTCCTCAAAGCTCCCTTGTAAGCACTTAACAACCCAAGAAAGCCATAGCATGACAACTGTTCAATGGACAGGCGGCACAGAGCACTGGACCCACAAAGGCGACATTCGACTCTTTTTGTGGAACAAACCAGCGCACAAAAACGTGGCGCCTGCCGGCACCATCTTGTTTGTTCATGGCTCTTCAATGGCCTCTCAACCCACCTTCGACCTGTCGGTGCCAGGTCGCCCTCACTCTTCCGTGATGGACTGGTTTGCAGAACGGGGTTTTGACACTTGGTGCATGGACAACGAGGGCTACGGCCGCTCCGACAAAAACCGCCCCATCAACTTTGACATCAGCAATGGCGCAGATGATTTGGCGGCAGGCAGCCAGTACATCCATCAAACAACGGGCGCCAAAAACCTCATGGTGTACGGCATTTCGTCGGGTGCTCTGAAAGCTGCGTTGTTTGCACAGCAGCACCCAGAGCGAATCGCCAAATTGGCCTTGGATGCTTTCGTCTGGACTGGCGAAGGCAGCCCGACCTTGGCCGAGCGCAAGAAGAAATTGCCCGAGTTTTTAGCCAAAAATAGCCGCCCTATTGACCGTGCATTTGTACACAGCATTTTCAACCGCGACCACGGTGCATGTGCCGATGAGGCCACCAAAGATGCGTTTGCCGACGCCATCCTCACACTGGACTCATCCATGCCCACAGGCACCTACGTTGACATGTGTTCCAAACTGCCGTTGATTGACCCCACACAAGTTAAATCGCCAACGCTCATCATGCGCGGCGAATACGATGGCATTGCCAGCTTGGACGACTTGTTGAAATTTTACAAACTGCTGCCCTGCCCTAACAAACAGTTCAGCATCATGGAAGGCATTTCACATGCCAGCTTCCAGCAGAAAAACTACCTCATGGTTTATCAAATTCTGCACAGCTTTTTTTCTCAACCCGAACCCACTTTCCGAGGTTAAACCATGAAAAATATTCTGAGCATCATTTGCACCGCTGCAGCGCTCACCTTGACCCATGGTCAAGTCCTGGCGCAAGCTTATCCAACCAAACCGGTCAAAATTGTGGTGCCCTTTGGACCGGGTGGTTTTACGGATGTGGTGGCACGTATTTTAGGGGTCAAGCTTGGTGAAAGTCTTGGTCAATCTGTCGTCATTGAAAACAAGCCTGGCGCTGGCTCCATGATTGGCAGTGATTTTGTGGCCAAAGCAGCGCCAGATGGACACACCCTGCTGATCGTGTCATCCACACACGTGATCAGTCCATGGATCTACAAAAACGTACCCTACGATCCTATTAAAAGCTTTACCCCTGTGAGTAAATTGGTGGACTCACCCTATGTGCTCTTGACCAATCCCAAGGTGCCAGTCAAAAACGTTCAAGAATTCATCGCATTGGCCAAAGCCAATCCCGACAAGGTGCACTTTGCTTCTTCAGGCAATGGCAGCGCGCAACATCTGATTGGTGGTCTGTTTGCATCCATGACCAAAACGCAATTGAAACATGTGCCCTATCGCAGCAGCAATCTGGCCAGCACGGACTTGGTGGCTGGCGTCGTTGAAAGCAGCTTTGCAGGCGTGCCCAATGCACTGAGCCAAGTCCCCAACGGCCGCTTGAATGCCTTGGCTGTAACCAGTGCCAAACGCATCCCCCAACTGCCCAACGTACCTACCATGCAAGAAGCGGGCGTGCCGGGATACGACGCCACCATCTGGCTGGCAATGCTGGCCCCAGCGGGCACCCCTGCGCACATCGTGACACGGCTCAACTCAGAAATTGCCAAAATTATGAACAACCCAGAGAATCACAAAGCCATGTTTGATGCGGGTGTTGAAGTGAGTCTGTCAACGCCAGAGGCAATGTCGCAGCTGATGGTTTCTGAGTTAGACAAATGGGGCAAAGTGGTTAAAGAGGCTGGCATCCGATTGGAGTAATGCCCCAACAGATGACGGTCATGTGTCCTGGCGCTAGAATCAAATCATGACCTTATCTGCCCCAAAGAAAATACTGGCCAGCCTTGGCCTGCTCGTCCTCAGTGCACTCTTGGCAATAGCCTTCTATATTTGGGCCGTTCTTTCATGGAACTATTCTGAGGGCGAGCGTGCAGGTTTTTTGCAAAAGGTCTCTTACAAGGGCTGGATTTGCAAAACTTGGGAAGGTGAGCTTTCATTGGTGGCCATACCCGGCGCAGCACCCGAAAAGTTTCTGTTTACCGTACGAGATGACGCCGTGGCGCAGCAACTTAACGCGGTAGCAGGCAAACGCGTGACCTTGAAATACGAACAACACCGCGGCTTGCCCACCTCTTGCTTTGGCGATACAGATTATTTTGTGGTTGGCGTTGCTGCCATTGACTGAGTCTGCAACATCGTGTCTATGGCGTTAGCGCTTTAACTGTTGGGTCAGTGATGGGGCCATCCAAGTTCTGTACCTTTTGGCCTGTTGCACCGTCATGATTTGTTGCACGATCAAAGCCCACAGGGGCGATACGCCTGGTTTTGTACTTTGGCCTTTGCTGAGTCGCTTTAGCTGAAACTTCACACTGGCCATCGTGGCCAATGATGCCAACATTTTGTTTTTCCAAGCGATGGGATTCAACGCAGCGGTGGTGTCCTTGCCAGCAAACCAATCGTTGGGCAAGTTTGGCTGGATGGCAAGCGCTGTGGCAATGCCAACAATGCTCACACCACAGTTCACAACTTGCTCGGCAATGGCTTTGCGACGAATACCGCCAGTCACCATCAAAGGCATGCGCGCCACTTTCAAAATCTCTTCCGCGAACTCTAAGAAATACGCTTCACGGGCCAAGGTACGGCCATCTCTGGCTTGGCCCTGCATGGCAGGAGCTTCGTAGCTACCGCCAGAAATTTCCACCACATCAACTTTCTGTTGATTCAACATGCCCACGACCGCCTTGGCATCGTCTGGGCTGAAACCTCCTCGCTGAAAATCGGCCGAATTGAGTTTGACGGCCACCACAAATTCAGGTTTCACAGCGGCGCGAACTGCGTTGACAATGTCCACCAATAATCGGGCTCTATTTTCAATAGAACCACCCCAAGCATCTTGGCGTTGGTTTGAAATGGGCGACAAAAACTGACTGATCAAATAGCCATGTGCGCCATGAATTTGAACGCCGTTGAAGCCAGCTTGTTCTGCCAACAGAGATGTGGCGACAAAACGGTTTTTCAATTCTGCGATGTCTGCCGTCGTCATCGCCTTGGGTACAGAAAATTTGTTGGACAATTTCCCCATGTCCAAAGGCACAGCAGAAGCCGACCAAGTTTCTTGCCCCAAGGCCGCCATCATTTGACGGCCTGGATGACTGATCTGCATCCATACCTGCGCCCCACCAGAACGGGCAATTTGCGCCCATTGCTTGAAGCGGTCGATGTGTGCGTCGTCTTCCAAAACAACACCGCCAGGACCCGTCATGCCGCGGCGGTCAACCATCACGTTGCCAGTAATCAGCAAACCGGCGCCACCTTGGGCCCAGGCTTGGTAAAGCTTGAGCAAGGGGTCGGAGGGTGCATGATTGTCATCGCACATGTTTTCTTCCATGGCGGCCTTGCCAATGCGATTGGGGAGCATGGTGCCGTTAGGGAGGCTTAAGTGAGAAGACAGATTCATGAAAATCCTGAACAGATGGACTAGCGGGAAATTTGCTCGATTCTAGGTTACGCAAAAATCAAATGATTCATGCCTACTCCAAAACTAAGAGCAGCACGGTCTGGGCAATCATTGAAGCGTCAGCGAAATATTTGCTCAACTTAGCGATGAACAGTCAAGCCATTTAATGTTGTTCTGACCCCAATTAAGCTGAAGGCTTGGTAGACCGTCTCAAAACACGATCAAACGGATTGATATGCGGACTTAACAAAGCCGCTTCATTCTTCAGCAAATCCACCACCACAGATAACCTGTCGCCACTCAGTCTAGTGGACAGCGTCGCCACACTCAACGCGCCTATGACCTGTCCTGCCGCATCCCACACCGGAACAGCGACGGCCGCCACACCTTCAATCACGCCTGTATCTTCTGCGGAATAGCCTTGTTGTCTGCTTCTTAGAATTTCTGCCCTCAGGTGCACACCATCTAAAGTTCCCAAGCCCATCAGCCGTGGCACGTTGTAACGCAAAATTTCTTCGCACTCATCAGGGGCCAGGTGCGCAAGGATGGCCATGGCGCCTTGTCCGCCGCCTAACGGCACACGGCCGCCCACATCGCCCGTGAGGGTTCGAATGGGAAACTGACCTTCCCACCGGTCAAGGCACACGGCGTCAAAACCTGACCGCACAAAGAAGAACACACTTTCACCCAAGGCCGCACCCAATCGCGCGAGTACAGGGCGGCAAAGTGATTTAAGCCCCCCAGGCCCCTCGCCCCCATGCGAGACTTGCTCTACCGCATGGGTGGCCAAAGTGGCCAAGCCCAAGCCAAGCGCATAACGCTTGTCATTTGCGTACTGGCACACCAATTCGTCTTCTGTCAATTGCTGTAGCAGCCGGTGGGTGGTGGCTTGCGTGTAGCCCAAATGGCGCGACAAATCGCTGATGCGACTGGGGCCTAATTCACTTAAAGCTTGCAGAAGCTCAATTGCACGCTTCAGACTTGTGACACTGCTTTCAGATTTTTTCTGCAATTTGATTCCACATGTTGGATTTAAATAGAGTTAAATTTACTTTATTTCCGAATAACGGAATAAGCCATGGGTGTTTTCCCTTTTTGTAATTGCATCTATTGACCCTGCATTCATTCGTGCAATAGGATGATGTCGTCATATGAAAAATCAAGCATTTCCAATCTATTCGCAGCCTTGTGGTTGGAACGCGCTGCTCCCCAACAGAGAAGCCCGCCCTCCTGCAACAGGCCAGTTGGATGTTCAGTATGTTGTTGTTGGTGCAGGTTTCACGGGCATGGCAGCAGCCAGGCGGCTTTGTCAACTGAATCCAAATGCAAGCATCGTCTTGCTTGAAGCCAGTACCGTCGGCGAAGGATCATCTGCGCGCAACTCTGGTTTTCTGACGCGCGAAGAGTATCCCAGCAACAGCTCTGCACCCGCAATCGAGCAAAACAAGGTTTTGAATGGTTTCAACCGTGAGGCGTTTGATGATTTAAAGCAAATCATTGAGGACCACCAAATTGCTTGTGACTTTCACACCAGCGGAAGAATCAGAGCAGCCGCGACGGCTGACGGCGCCAACACATTGCGCACAATTCAGCAGGCGCTTGAAGCAACCGGTCACACGACCCAAACACTGGATGAGTCAAAGCTTCATCATCTGATCGGTACAAGTTATTACAAATTCGGCGTTCACACTGACACCGGACATTTGGTGCAGCCAGCTGCACTGATCAGAGGCATGCTGAGCGCGCTACCCCAACAGGTTGAAGTTCATGAAAATTCACCCGTGCTTGATTTAAATCAGCACGGCAAGAAGTGGCAACTGAAGACTAGTTCGGCCCAAATCACGGCAGACCAGGTCATCATGGCCACCAACGCGTCTGTTAAATATTTTGGCTACCTTCAAGACAAAGTCGTCACCATTCACACCTATGCCGGCATCACCGAGCCACTGAAGCCCTCTGAAATCGCAAGCTTCGGGTCCTTGGAGAGCTGGGGCGTATTGCCAGCACACAGACTGGGTACAACCGTCAGACGGGTGGGCGCAGACCGTTTGTTGGTCAGGTCACTTTACGCTTACGAGAACAGTCTGAGCGAGTCTGTGGTGCACGACGCACTTCATAGCCGGTTTCACAAGCGCTACCCCGAGTTGTCGCACATCCGTCTAGAGCATGTGTGGGGCGGCGTGACCGCCTTGACCTTGAATGGCTCCCCCTACGTCGGCTGCTTGGAGCCAGGTCTTTATGCGTCTGCAGGCTGTAACGGGTCTGGCATTGTGAAAGGAACTGCGTTGGGAAGTTACATGGCAGAACTCGCGCTGTCCAACAAACCCAATTCGCAAATCCTCAAAGCGTACGGAACTGCTAACAAAATTCTGCCAGACCCCTTCAGAGCGCTTGGATTCAAAGTTGTTTCTGCTTGGGAAAGTCGAAAAGCAGGACTTGAGTCGTGACCGCAAGACCATCTTTTTCATTGATCAAAACCACTGACTGCTATCCGTGAACCATACAGACTATTTATCACTGCAAGGTTTGAGCAAGTCCTACGGCAAAGTGAGCGCTTTAAGCGACTTCAACCTGTCTGTTGCGCAGGGTGAGTTCATCAGTCTTTTGGGGCCTTCGGGTTGCGGCAAAACCACCACGCTTCAATTGCTTGCGGGCTTTGTACAACCCTCTGCGGGCGATATTTTTCTCAATGGCAAAAGCATCACACACCTGCCACCCAACGAACGAGGCTTGGGCATTGTCTTTCAAAGTTACGCTTTGTTTCCACACATGACCGTACGCGAGAACGTCAGTTTTGGTCTTGAAATGCGCAACATGGACCCTGTCGAACGCATCGAAAGGGTAAATCGAATTTTGGCCATGGTTCAGCTAGATGCCTACGCAGACAGATACCCCAGAGACCTGTCGGGTGGACAAAGGCAACGAGTGGCGCTGGCCAGAGCCATTGTCATTGAGCCTCCTGTTTTGTTGCTGGATGAACCCTTGTCCAACCTCGATGCCAAATTGCGAGAGGCCATGCAGTTTGAACTGCGCAGGATTCAACGCAAACTTGGCACCACCACATTGATGGTGACGCATGATCAAGCCGAGGCCTTGTCCATCAGCGACCGCGTGGTGGTGATGGACAGTGGCCGTATTCAGCAGATTGACGCGCCTCATGCTTTGTATGAATCATCTGACAGCAAGTTTGTTTCTACATTTGTTGGAAAAACGAATTTCTTGTCTGCCACTGTGCGTGCTAGATCGCTGCAACTGAGCACCGACCTTCATGTGCAAACACATGAGCCGATCGGTCATGAGGGCAGCAAAGTCACTTTAAGCATCCGCCCCGAAAAACTGAAATTCGCACAAGTCTCTGACACCCCAAAACTGAAAGTGCAAATTAAAGAACGTTTTTTCCTTGGCAACCTGTGGTTGTACCGCGTTGACAGTGAACTGGGTGAGTTGGAGGTGAGCTGTATCAACGACGGCATGGCGCCTAAAAATGAATCGGGTGTTGAACACCTGACATGGGATGACGCGCACTTTAAAGTGATGTCAGCCCCCGAGGCCTTAAAGTGATCAGCAACACCAGAACCCCTTATTTTCTGAGCGCGCCCGCACTGGGCTTGTTCGGCCTGATGGTTCTGTTTCCTTTTCTCTTAACGTTCTTATTGTCTTTCCAACGCTTTGATCATCAAGTAGGCATTGTTCCTGGGTACACACTGGATGTGTACAAGCACATACTCAATGATTCGTTTTACTGGGAGGTTTTTGGAAGAACCGCCTGGGTGTCACTTTCGACCACTTTGCTGTGCGTCCTGATTGGCGCGCCCGAAGCCTATGTCTTAAGCAGAATGCGAGCCCCATGGCGATCGTTCTTTTTGGTGATCATTCTCTCCCCTCTGCTGATCTCCGTCGTGGTCAGAGCATTTGGATGGAGCCTCGTGTTGGGGCCTGCAGGTTTGTTGAACAGTTTCTTGCAAAGCATAGGACTCGATCGCGTTCGCATTCTTTACACACCCACAGCCGTCGTCATTGCGTTGGTGCATGTGATGCTGCCCTTCATGGTCATTCCCGTTTGGACCTCGTTGCAAAAACTCGACCCGCAGATTGAAAATGCAGCGCTGTCGCTGGGCGCGTCTAAGTTTCAAGTGTGGTGGCGGGTTGTGTTGCCGCAAATCACCCCCGGCCTGCTGTCAGGCGCTTTGATTGTTTTTGCGCTTAGCGCAAGTGCCTTTGCCATTCCAGGTTTGGTGGGGGGCGAAGGGTCAAAATGGTCGCCACCTTGATTTACGACGAGTACTTGCATGAACTCAACTGGCCGCTGGGCGCCGCCATCGCCTTGATTTTGCTGCTGGTCAATTTGCTGGTCATGTATGTCACGCAGAAGATGATGGAGGGACGCTACGCGCGTCGCATGGGATCATGAAAAACGGCCCACTTGCCCTCCTCTTTCACACACTGGTGCTCGCCTTCATGATGGCGCCGTTGGTGGTCATTTGCCTGGTGGCATTTACGCCAACCAACACGCTGCAAATTCCATGGGGAACCTATTCATTGCGCTGGTTCTCTGCGGTTTTTGAGCACAGCGATTTGCTGCAATCTTTTTGGAACAGTTTGGTTCTGGCAGGGCTTGCCGCCACCATTTCTGTGGTGATGACTGTGCCTGCCGCTATTGCCATCACTCGATACAACTTTGCTGGCAAACAACTGGTTCAAGGTCTCTTGATGAGCCCTTTGATTGTTCCGCATTTGGTACTGGGTGTCGCCATGCTCAGACTGTTCACCTTAATCGGCGCAAAAGGTTCAGCTGAATGGCTCACACTGGCCCACGTGATCATTGTGACGCCTTACGCATTGCGGCTCATGATCACGGCGCTGGTGGGTGCAGAACAAAACGTAGAACAAGCGGCCGCCTCCTTGGGGGCAAACCGTTGGGTGGTTTTCAGGCGCATCACCTTGCCTCTCATGTTGCCCGGCATTGCAGGCGGCTGGATTTTGGCCTTCATCAACAGTTTTGACGAAGTCACCATGTCGATCTTCATCACATCGCCACAAACCATTACCTTGCCTGTCCGCATGTACATGCTGGCCACCGAATCGATTGACCCCATGATGGCTGCTGTCTCGGCGCTCATCATTGCACTCACGGCTGTGACCATGTTTGCGCTTGACCGCCTGTATGGGTTGGACAAAGTGCTGGTTGGTCAAAAGTAATCAGCAAAAATTCAAACGGAGATTACACATGGCCCCATGACCAATCACTTGCAAATACAAGCAGTTCTTTCTGAAAATCACACCACCACCTTTGACAATTTAATCGCCACGGCGATCGAGGAGAAGACAATGAACATCCAAAAAATCGGCTTGTTGAGCGCAGCTTTGCTCACAGCATTTGGCGCCAGTGCGCAAGTTAAAACACTTTACGTTGGCATGAATGGCGGCACGACAGAGCAAGCCTATGTAAAACACGTATTCCCAGAATTTGAGAAAAAATTCAACGCCAAAGTTGTGGTGGTGCCTGGCACTTCTTCAGACATCTTGGCAAAAGTACAAGCCAGCAAAGAAAAACCACCTGTGCATGTGATGCACTTGGACGACGGCGTCATGATTCGCGCCGTTCGAATGGGCCTTTGCCAAAAATTAGCAGATACGCCTGTGCTGAAGGATTTGTATTCCACTGCCATTTTGGCAGGTGGCATGGCAGCGGGCGTTAGTGTGACAACCACCGGCATTGGCTACAACAAGAAATTGTTCGATGAAAAGAAATGGCCTGCGCCAACCTCTTGGATGGATTTTGCAGATGCCAAATACAAAGGCAAAGTTGTCTTTCAATCTGCACCATCCAGCAGTTATGGTTTGCACGGTTTCTTGATGATCAACCGCGCACTTGGCGGCAACGAAAAAAATGTCGAACCTGGTTTCACCAAATGGGCTAGCACCGTAGGCCCCAACGTGCTCGAATACATTCCCAGTTCTGCCAAACTCAGCGAGATGGTGCAGACTGGCGATGCGGCCATTTTCCCGTTGACACCCACGGCTGTGGATGGTCTCAAGGCCAAGGGCGTTCCCATGGAGTACGCACAACCCAAAGATGGCTCTGTTGTGTTGATGGTTGCCCAGTGTGTCACTGCCAATAACGATGCCCCCGAGTTGGCTCAAAAACTGTCTGAATTCATGTTGCAACCCTTTGCACAAGCTGCAATGATGGAAAATGCAACTCAAATTCCAACCAACCCTAAAACACAATTAACGTCTGCGCCTGCCATCAAAATGATGGACCAGTTCCGCGGGTACATGAAAAATGCAGTGTCATTGGATTGGGACACCATCAACGCGGTCCGACCTGAATGGAACAGCCGTTGGAGCAGAACCATTGAAAAATAAACAGTCTTAAGCAAGAGCGGTATTTCGCCGCTCAAAGAAAAAGCGCTTACGAAATTTCGTAAGCGCTTTTTGTGTTTTTGGTGGGCGATGCAAGTTTCGAACTTGCGACCCCTGCAGTGTGAATGCAGTGCTCTACCCCTGAGCTAATCGCCCTATCGCTTTTCAGCGTAGCCCTAAATTATGCCACGGTTTTTTAGGCCATTTCCAGCTTTTTAAAACTTTCAGGTAGACGCGGCTAACTGCCGCCAAATGGTTTTGCCGCCGCTGGCTTTGTCCAGTTGGGCCATTTGCTCTTCGTGAGCAGACTGCTCTTGGGTGTTGGCCAGAATGACGGGTAGCACCAAGCCAGACAAGTCGACCGCCTCTTCTGAGCGGCCCTGGGCATCGTCGTCCCCTACTTCCATGAGCAAGGCTTCTTGGCCGCGGGTAAGGTTGATGTACACATCGGCCAGCAGCTCGGCATCGAGCAAGGCGCCGTGCAAGGTACGGCCAGAATTGTCGACGCCCAGGCGGTCGCACAGTGCATCGAGGCTGTTGCGCTTGCCTGGGTACATTTGCTTGGCCATGACCAAGGTGTCGATGACGCCATTCACATAGGTGGTGAATGGCTTTTTGCCCGCCAACTCGAGTTCTTTGTTCAAGAAGCCAACGTCGAATGCGGCGTTGTGGATGATGATTTCTGCACCATCAACGTAGTCGACAATTTCTTGAACAACGTCTTTGAACTTGGGCTTGTCGCGCAGGAACTCATTGCTGATGCCGTGCACCTTGAGGGCATCTTCATGGCTGTCGCGGCCGGGGTTGAAGTAGAAATGCAGGTTGTTGCCAGTGAGCTTGCGGTTGACCAACTCAACGCAGCCCAGCTCAATGACGCGGTCGCCGCCCTCAGCGGACAGACCTGTGGTTTCGGTGTCTAGAAATAATTGGCGCATGGGCTAACTGTAATCGCATTGACGACCCCATTGAAGGGGCAAACGCTCTCAGTGGTTTTCTTTGGCGTGGTTAATGGTGTATTTGGGAATCTCAATGACCACGTCTTGCTTGCCCAAAAACGCTTGGCAACTTAACCGGGAGTTGGGCTCCAAGCCCCATGCACGGTCTAACAGGTCTTCTTCTGTTTCTTCGGCTTCGTTCAAGCTGCTCAAGCCCTCACGCACAATGACGTGACACGTGGTGCAGGCGCAGCTCATGTCGCAGGCATGCTCGATGTTGATTTTGTTGTCTAGCAAGGCTTCGCAAATACTAGTGCCTGCAGGCGCAGAAATTTGAGCGCCGTCAGGACAGTATTCAGCGTGCGGCAAGATTTTGATGACTGGCATGGTGTTCTTTGTTTAAAGGCTTTGGATGTTTTGGCCCGACAAGGCTTTTTGAATGCTGTGGTTCATGCGCTCTGCGGCAAAGGCTTCTGTTGCTTTGGCCAAGGCTTCTGTTGCATCCTCTACAGCTTGCGCGTCCACGGCAGTGTCTACGGTATGACGCAAGGCTTTCATCAACACCTCAATGCGCGCGCGATCGTCTGTGCTCAACAATTGACCATCGGCATTCAACGCGCTTTGTGTGGCCAACAGCATGCGATCGCCATCCACTCGCGCTTCCACCAAGGCTCTGGCCTTCATGTCCACTTCGGCCGTTGTAAAACTGTCTTGCAACATTTGGGCAATTTGATTGTCACTCAAACCGTAAGAAGGTTTGACATCGATCTTGGCCTCCACACCGCTAATCTGTTCTTTGGCAGTGACACTCAGCAAGCCATCGGCATCCACCGTAAAGGTAACGCGAATGCGTGCTGCACCTGCTGCCATGGGCGGAATGCCGCGCAGCTCAAAGCGGGCCAAGCTACGGCAATCGACCACCAAATCGCGCTCACCCTGCAACACGTGCAGCGCCAAAGCGGTTTGGCCATCTTGGTAGGTGGTGAAGTCTTGGGCCATGGCTGTGGGAATGGTTTGGTTGCGCGGAATGATGCGCTCCACCAAGCCGCCCATGGTTTCAATGCCCAAAGACAATGGAATGACGTCTAACAATAAGAGATCGCCTGCAGCATCGTTGCCGGCCAATTGATTGGCTTGAATGGCAGCACCTAAGGCAACCACTTCGTCGGGGTTCAAATTGTTGAGCGGGGGCTTGCCAAAGAATGCAGCGACAGCTTCTTGCACTTGCGGCATGCGTGTGGAGCCGCCCACCATCACCACGCCGTGGATGTCGTCGGCTTTAACTTTGGCATCGCGCAAGGCTTTTTTAACGGCAGACATGCAACGTGCTGTGAGTGCGGTAGTGGCTTCATTAAATTGCGCGCGCGTCACTTCCACTTCATGGGATTGATCGGCATGCGTCCAAGACAGAGACACTTCGGAGGCAGAAGTCAATGCTTCTTTGGCTGCGCGCGCTGCCGATTTCAAGCGTGTCTTGTCTTCTGCACTCAATTCGCCTTGCACAGCGGCCAAGCCCATTGATGCCAACGCAGCATCGGCCAGTGCATGATCGTAATCATCCCCACCCAAAGCAGAATCGCCGCCGGTCGCCATCACTTCAAAAACCCCGCGCGTTAATCGCAAAACGGAAATGTCAAAGGTGCCGCCACCCAAATCGAACACGGCATAAATGCCCTCACTGGCATTGTCCAAACCATAAGCGATGGCTGCCGCTGTGGGTTCGTTGATCAAGCGCAAGACATTGATGCCGGCCATTTGCGCGGCATCTTTGGTGGCTTGGCGTTGGGCATCGTCAAAATACGCAGGCACCGTGATCACAGCACCGTGCAAGTCATCATTGAAAGTGTCTTCTGCGCGGTAACGCAGCGTGGCCAAAATTTCGGCACTCACTTCAACGGGTGACTTCGCACCCTGCACCGTTTGAATGGAGAGCATGCCTTTGGCCGATAGAGGCGTATCGCCTTCTGCCATCACAAACTTGTAAGGCAACTTTTCTGGGTTGACAATGTCAGACAAACTGCGACCCATGAATCTCTTCACAGAAGCCAAGGTGTTTTCTGGATCTAGCGCGGCATTGGCCACCGCCTCTTGCCCAATTTGACGACCTTGACCTGGCAAATACCGCACAACCGAAGGCAAGATCACTTGGCCTTTGTCGTCGGGCAAGCACTCAGCTACACCGTTGCGTACCGAGGCGACCAAAGAATGCGTGGTGCCCAAGTCAATGCCCACGGCAATGCGCCGTTGGTGCGGGTCAGGTGCTTGACCGGGTTCTGAAATTTGCAGGAGTGCCATGGCTATGTTTAATTCTTGTTAGCTTAAAGCGTCTAATGGATGCTGCACTTCTTGTGCAAACTTTTCAATGAACATCAGCGCCCTCACCTGTCCTACAGCTGCTGCATAGTTGTGATCTGCATCGATGAGTGTGACAATTTGGGCCAAGGCTGCTGCATGCGATGCGTCGACTTCATCCAACAACTTTTCTAAGGCCTCAATTTTAGAGTCCACAGCTTTGAGTGCTTTGCAATCGTCCAGCGTTTCACGCCATTCCATTTGTTGCATCAAAAACGCAGGCGGCATGCTGGTGTTGTTTTCTGCATTGACTGCAGCACCGTGCAACTCACACAAGTAAGCGGCGCGTTTGAGGGGATCTTTGAGCCGGTTGTAGGCTTCGTTGATGCGCACCGACCATTGCATGGCAATGCGCTGAGCAGCGGCACCTTCAGAGGCAAACCGGTCTGGGTGTGCCTCGCGTTGCAAAGACTTCCATTGCAAATCGAGTTGCGCACGGTCGAGTGCAAAAGCTGTCGGCAATCCAAACAGCTCGAAGTCTGACGCCTGCAGTGAAATCACACGCGGAACGATTCGCCACAGCCGCAGCGATCGCGTTCATTGGGATTGTTGAAACGGAAACCTTCGTTCAAACCTTCGCGCACAAAATCGAGCTGTGTGCCGTCGATGTAGGCCAAGCTTTTGGGATCGATCAGCACCTTCACGCCGTGGTCTTCAAACACCACGTCTTCAGGTGCCACTTCGTCCACGTATTCAAGTTTGTACGCCAAGCCAGAACAGCCGGTGGTTTTAACGCCCAAGCGCACACCCACGCCTTTGCCGCGCTTGGTGATGTAGCGCGACACATGACGCGCTGCAGCTTCTGTCAATGAAATGGCCATGATGTATTTCCAGCAATGGCCAATCAGGCCGCTGCGTGTTTTTTCTTATAGTCTTCTACGGCTGCTTTGATGGCGTCTTCGGCCAAGATAGAGCAGTGAATTTTGACGGGCGGCAATGCCAACTCTTCGGCAATTTCGCTGTTCTTTAATGCAGCGGCTTCGTCCAATGTTTTGCCCTTCACCCATTCAGTGACCAGAGAGCTAGACGCAATGGCTGAGCCACAACCGTAGGTTTTAAAACGTGCATCCTCGATCACACCGGTTTGCGGGTTGACTTTGATTTGCAATTTCATGACATCGCCGCAAGCAGGTGCACCCACCATGCCAGTGCCCACATCTTCATCGCCCTTTTCAAAGGAGCCCACGTTGCGGGGGTTTTCGTAATGATCAACAACTTTTTCGCTGTAAGCCATGGTGATACTTCCTTAATCTGTTCTTGAATGCTTAGTGCGCAGCCCATTGGATGGTGCTGAGGTCGACGCCGTCTTTGTACATTTCCCACAAGGGGCTGAGTTCGCGCAGCTTGGCGACATTCGTTTTGATGGTGTCGATGGCGAAGTCAATTTCTGCTTCGGTGGTCCAACGGCCCACGGTCATGCGCAAGCTGCTGTGAGCCAGCTCGTCGCTACGGCCCAAAGCACGCAGCACATAGCTCGGCTCCAGGCTGGCGGAGGTGCAGGCAGAGCCAGACGACACGGCCAAGCCTTTGATGCCCATGATGAGTGACTCACCTTCAACATAGTTGAAGCTCATGTTGATGTTGTGCGGCACGCGCTGGGTAGCGTGGCCGTTCAAGAACACTTGCTCAACGTCTTTCAAGCCATTGATGAGGCGTTCTTGCAATGCTTTGGCTTTGGCAATGTCTTGGTCCATTTCCAAACGCGCAATGCGAAAGGCTTCGCCCATGCCCACGCATTGGTGTGTGGGCAAGGTGCCAGAGCGCATGCCCCGCTCGTGACCGCCACCATGCATTTGCGCTTCAAGGCGAACGCGCGGTTTGCGGCGCACATACAGCGCACCAATGCCTTTGGGGCCGTAGGTTTTGTGCGAAGCCAAGCTCATCAAATCGACAGGCAAGGTGTTGAGGTCGATAGGCAATTTGCCGGTGGCTTGTGCTGCATCGACGTGGAAGATGATGCCCTTTTCGCGACAAATGTTGCCAATGGCAGGAATGTCTTGAATGACGCCAATTTCGTTGTTCACGAACATGACGCTAACCAAGATGGTGTCGGGGCGCAAAGCAGCCTTGAACACATCGAGGTTAACCAAGCCGTCGTCTTGCACATCAAGGTAAGTAACTTCAAATCCTTGACGCTCGAGTTCACGCATGGTGTCGAGTACGGCTTTGTGTTCGGTCTTGACCGTAATGAGGTGTTTGCCGCGCGATTTGTAAAACTGCGCTGCGCCCTTCAAAGCCAGGTTGTTGGACTCGGTGGCACCACTGGTCCAGACAATTTCGCGGGGGTCGGCACCAATGAGATCGGCCACGTCTTTGCGGGCTTTCTCAACGGCCTCTTCGGCTTCCCAGCCCCACGCATGGCTGCGTGAGGCAGGATTGCCAAAGTGCTCTCGCAACCAAGGAATCATGGCATCGACCACGCGCGGATCGCAAGGATTGGTGGCGCTGTAGTCGAGGTAAATGGGGAAATGAGGTGTGGAGTTCATGCTTGAAAACGTCTCAAGATTTGATCAAGGTGTTGCCCAAGGCAAACACAGAATTGGGGGCGTTGACGCGAATGGGTTGCACCACGGGCATGGCAGAAATGGCGCGCTTGATAGCGGGTTTGTCATCTACGGTATGACCCGCAGCCAGTTGGTCGTCGACCAGCTTTTGCAAATTGACCGAGTCCAAAAACTCCACCATGCGAGAGTTCAGTGAGGCCCACAAATCGTGCGTCATGCAACGACCGGTGCTGCCGTGGCAGTTTTCTTTGCCGCCGCAATGCGTGGCATCGATGGGCTCGTCCACCGACAAAATGATGTCGGCCACCGTGATGTCAGAAGCTTTTTTGGCCAAGGTGTAACCCCCGCCTGGGCCGCGCGTGGATTCCACCAGTTGATGGCGGCGCAACTTGCCGAACAACTGCTCTAGGTATGACAAAGAGATTTCTTGGCGCTGGCTGATGGCGGCCAATGTGACGGGGCCAGAATGCTGTCGCAAGGCCAAATCGATCATGGCGGTCACCGCAAATCGACCTTTGGTAGTGAGGCGCATGGCTTGATCCTAGGTTGTTGACTAATTCGGTCGACTATAGCAGAACTTGACCGGAATAGTAGGAATACGAATTGAAGGTCTTTAGGGGCGTAGGGAAAAGGGCTGCCCAGCCTCGCTCAGGCCACGCTCAGGCCTTTAGCACCACCACGTTGTCGGTTCCGGGGGCCCCAAAAGCCTGTGCTTTGAGCATCTGCAACTGGTCACGAACCTGTGCGGCTTTTTCGAAATCGAGGTTTTTGGCGTGTTCCATCATTTGCTTTTCCAGCTGCTTGATGGCCTTGGAAATGTCCTTCTCGCTCATTTCCTCTACCTTGGCTCGCTGTACAGCGGCCAACTCCAAGCGCTCGGCTTCCTTGCCGGCCTTCTCGCTGTAGACACCATCGATCAAATCGCGCACTTGTTTCACGATGCTGCGCGGCGTGATGCCCATGGCCAAGTTGTGGGCCACTTGCTTGGTTCGGCGACGCTCGGTTTCGCCAATGGCCTTCTTCATCGATTCGGTCATGCGATCGGCATACAAAATGGCACGACCATGCAGATTACGAGCCGCACGACCAATCGTTTGAATGAGGCTTCGCTCGGAGCGCAAGAAGCCTTCTTTGTCGGCGTCCAAAATGGCCACCAAAGACACCTCAGGGATGTCCAAACCTTCGCGCAACAAATTGATGCCCACCAGCACGTCGAACGCGCCCAGTCGCAGGTCACGCAAAATTTCAACGCGCTCAACGGTGTCTACATCTGAATGCAAATAACGCACCTTCACCCCGTTGTCCGACAAATAGTCGGTCAGTTGTTCGGCCATGCGCTTGGTGAGCGTGGTGATCAGCACACGCTCGTGCTTCTCCACACGAATGCGAATTTCTTGCAGCACATCGTCCACTTGGTGAATAGCGGGTCTTACTTCCACCTCTGGGTCAACCAAACCTGTCGGCCTAACCACCTGCTCCACAACTTTGCCAGCGTGCGTTTTTTCGTAGTCTGCGGGTGTGGCCGAGACAAAAATGCATTGACGCATTTTGGTTTCGAATTCTTCAAATTTCAAAGGACGATTGTCTAGCGCACTGGGCAACCGGAAACCATACTCCACCAAGGTGGTTTTGCGCGCACGGTCACCGTTGTACATGGCGTTGAGTTGGCCAATCATTTGATGGCTCTCGTCCAAGAACATGATGGAATCGAGCGGCATGTAGTCAGTCAAGGTGCTGGGTGCAGCGCCGGGTTCTGCGCCCGACAAGTGGCGCGTGTAGTTCTCAATGCCTTTGCAGTGCCCTACTTCGCTCAGCATCTCAAGGTCAAAGCGGGTGCGTTGTTCTAAGCGTTGTGCTTCGACCAATTTGCCCATGCCCACCAATTCTTTGAGGCGCTCGGCCAACTCCACTTTGATGGTTTCCACGGCGGCCAAAACCTTGTCGCGGGGCGTGACGTAATGGCTTGAGGGATAGACCGTGAAGCGCGGGATCTTTTGGCGAATGCGGCCTGTGAGAGGGTCGAACAACTGCAGGCTTTCGACTTCGTCGTCAAACAACTCGATGCGTACAGCCAACTCGGAATGCTCGGCAGGGAATACGTCGATGGTGTCGCCGCGCACCCGAAACTTGCCGCGGCTAAAGTCTTGGTCATTGCGCTGATATTGCATGCGAATGAGTTGCGAGATCACATCGCGCTGCCCCACCTTGTCGCCGGTACGCAGGGTCATGATCATGCGGTGATAACTCTCGGGCTCACCAATGCCGTAAATGGCCGACACGGTGGCCACGATGACCACGTCACGTCGCTCCATCAAACTCTTGGTGCACGACAACCGCATTTGTTCTATGTGCTCGTTGATGGCCGAGTCTTTTTCAATGAACAAATCGCGCTGCGGCACATAGGCCTCAGGCTGGTAGTAATCGTAATAACTGACGAAATACTCCACCGCGTTTTTGGGGAAGAACTCTCTGAACTCTGAATAAAGCTGCGCGGCCAAAGTTTTGTTGGGCGCAAACACAATGGCGGGCTTGCCCATTTGGGCAATGACGTTGGCCATGGTGAAGGTTTTGCCCGAACCCGTCACCCCCAACAAGGTTTGAAACACCTCACCATCTCGCAAACCTTCGACCAAACCATCAATGGCCGTGGGCTGATCGCCTGCCGGTGGATAGGGTTGGTACAACTCAAAAGGAGAACCCTCGTAGTGCACAAACTTGCCTTCGGGCGCTACAAAGGGGACGGACTCTAGCAGGGGTGAATTTTCGGTAGGTGAAACGGCCATGGGTCTTGGAGTGAGAGGTCAACGACGGGACAAAGTTGGGCGATTCAATGCGCAAAAAGGCCTGAAAGAGCCGTTAAAATTAGGGGCAACCCTAAAGCCTAACCTAGGTTTGGGATTTTCGCCAATCACAACCCCCTCACAAGGACTTTTTTCATGTCTCTGTTTACCGCCGTCGAAATGGCCCCCCGCGACCCTATCTTGGGTTTGAACGAACAATTTGCAGCCGACACCAACCCCAACAAGGTGAACTTGGGTGTGGGCGTGTATTTCGACGACAACGGCAAACTCCCCTTGCTCGAGTGCGTGCAAGCCGCAGAAAAAGCCATGATGGACAAACCCAGCGCCCGAGGCTACTTGCCCATCGATGGCATTGCTGCCTATGACGCTGCTGTTAAAAGCCTGGTGTTTGGCGCCGACAGCGAGCCGGTCAAATCTGGCCGCGTGGCCACTGTTCAAGGCATTGGCGGCACAGGCGGCCTCAAAATTGGTGCCGACTTCCTGAAAAAAGTCAGCCCCAACGCCAAGGTCATGATTTCTGACCCCAGCTGGGAAAACCACCGCGCCCTGTTTGCCAGCGCCGGTTTCCAAGTTGAGTCCTATGCCTACTACGACGCCGAAAAACGTGGCGTCAACTTTGACGGCATGTTGGCCAGCCTCAACGCTGCCGCTGCGGACACCATCGTGGTCTTGCATGCTTGCTGCCACAACCCCACCGGTTATGACATCACTGCGGCGCAGTGGGACCAAGTGATTGCAACGGTCAAAGCGAAAAACCTGACTGCATTCTTGGACATGGCCTACCAAGGCTTTGGGCACGGCATTGCCGAAGACGGCGCCGTCATTGGCAAGTTTGTGGCTGCGGGCCTCAACTTCTTCGTGTCCACCTCTTTCTCCAAGAGCTTTAGCTTGTATGGCGAGCGCGTAGGTGCTTTGTCCGTGGTCTGCGCCGACAAAGAAGAATGCGGCCGCGTGTTAAGCCAGTTGAAAATTGTGATTCGCACCAACTACTCCAACCCACCCATTCACGGCGGTGCTGTGGTGGCTGCGGTGTTGGCCAACCCCGAGTGGCGCGCCACTTGGGAAAAAGAATTGGGCGACATGCGCGTTCGCATCAAAGCCATGCGCCAAAAACTGGTGGATGGCCTCAAAGCTGCAGGCGTCAAGCAAGACATGAGCTTCATCACCACCCAAATTGGCATGTTCAGCTACTCCGGCCTGAACAAAGACCAAATGGTGCGCTTGCGCTCTGAGTTTGGCGTGTACGGCACAGACACAGGCCGCATGTGCGTGGCTGCGTTGAACAGCAAAAACATCGACTATGTTTGCCAGGCCATTGCCAAGGTCATCTAAACCCTCAAAGGGTTTGTGAGAACAAGTCGCGCATTTGACCCAAATTAGGTGCGCGACTCCACTTTCAATGCATCACAACTGATATATTGCTGCAGTGCAACAAATTAAGGTGCTTTAGCCATGCTTTACCAAATCTACGAAACTCAACGTTCCATCATGGAGCCTTTTGCAGACTTGGCCCAAGCCGCTGCCAAGATGTACAGCAATCAGCTGAACCCCTTTGGGCACTCCCCTTTGGCACATCGCGTTTCTGCCGGCTATGAGCTCATGCATCGCTTGGGCAAAGACTATGTTAAGCCCGAGTTTGGCATTCGCACGGTGCATGTAGGCGATGTCGATGTGGCCGTTCACGAACGCATTGAGATCGACAAACCATTCTGTGAGTTGCGTCGTTTCAAGCGTTTTACAGACGATTCCGTCACGCTCAGCGCCATCAAAAAGCAGCCCGCCGTTTTGATCGTGGCCCCCTTGTCTGGCCACTACGCCACACTGCTGCGCGACACCGTCAAAACCATGTTGAAAGACCACAAGGTCTACATCACCGACTGGAAAAATGCACGATTGGTGCCTTTGGCAGATGGTGAGTTCCACCTCGACGATTACATCAACTACGTGCAAGAATTTATTCGCCATGTGCAAGGCGTGTACGGCAACTGCCACGTCGTCAGCGTGTGTCAGCCCACAGTGCCCGTGTTGGCAGCCGTGTCACTCATGGCTTCTCGTGGCGAAATGACACCTTTGTCCATGACCATGATGGGCGGCCCCATTGATGCGCGCAAGTCACCCACTGCGGTGAACAACTTGGCCATGAACAAGAGCTTCGAATGGTTTGAAAACAATGTGATTTACAAAGTGCCAAGCACTTTCCCTGGTGCAGGGCGCCGTGTTTATCCTGGCTTCTTGCAACACACCGGTTTTGTGGCCATGAACCCCGATCGTCATGCCACCAGCCACTACGATTACTTCAAAGACCTGATCAAAGGTGACGACGCCAGCACCGAAGCGCACCGCAAGTTTTACGACGAGTACAACGCGGTGCTCGACATGGACGCCGACTACTATTTGGAAACCATCAAAACGGTGTTCCAAGATTACAACTTGGTTCACGGCACGTGGAATGTCAACAACCCTCAAGGCAAAACTGAGTTGGTTCGCCCGCAAGACATCACCACCTCAGCCTTGCTCACGGTTGAAGGCGAGTTGGACGACATCTCGGGCTCAGGTCAGACTGCAGCTGCCCATGGTTTGTGCAGCAACATCAAGCCCAACAATCGCAAGCACTTGGAAGTGCCTGGTGCGGGTCACTACGGCATCTTCAGTGGCCGCCGTTGGCGCGATGTGGTCTACCCTGAAGTGGTCAAATTCATTTTGGCGCACAACGATGTCAGTGGTCAAAAGAAGCCTGCTGGCAAAGCAGCCGCAAAACCAGCCGTTAAAGCTGCCCCCCGCACTGCCACAAAAACCACAGTCATAGCTGCTGTGAAGCGCACTGCAAAAGCAGTCACCACCAAAGCCGTCTCGCGCAAGAAGTGAGTTCACTGGCTGAACGCATCAACGACGCGCTGCCGCAAACGCAGTGCACGCGGTGCGGCTATCCGGATTGCAAAGCCTACGCGCTGGCCATTGCACAAGAAAATGCCCGCATCAACCAATGCCCTCCCGGGGGCATTGCGGGCGTTGTTGCATTAGCGCGTCTGACAAACCAATCGCCATTGCCGCTCAATCCTGAACATGGCGCGGAAGGCCCCATGACGGTGGCGGTGATCGACGAGGCTTGGTGCATCGGTTGCACGCTGTGCATCAAAGCCTGCCCCACCGATGCCATTTTGGGCAGCAACAAGGTCATGCACACGGTCATTGAGTCTGCCTGCACAGGGTGTGATCTTTGCTTGCCGGTATGTCCTGTCGATTGCATTGAAATGGTGCCGGTGTCTGGCGACAAAACGGGTTGGGCTGCGTGGTCACCAGCGTTGGCCACGCAAGCCCGTCAGCGTTACGAGGCTCGCCAAAAGCGCTTGATCGCAGAAGAGCGAGAACACGCAGCAAGGACTGAGGCCAAGGCCGCCATGAAATTGGCCGACTTAGAAGCGCACACACGGCCTCTTGAAGATGCCTCAGGCCTGTCGAGTGACTTAAGCGCAGCAGACAAGGAAATGGCCCGCAAGCGGGCCATCATCGAGGCGGCAATGGCCAAAGCCAAAGCGCGCCAAAGAGTTCAGTGATTTAAGCGTACTGCGCAGCCAAAGCGCTGAAGGCTTTGACCACTTCGTCAGGTGCTTGCACCAACTCAATCAACACACCCTCGCCGCCAATCGGCAATTCTTCGTTGCCCTTGGGGTGAATGAAACAGATGTCGAAACCTGCGGCGCCCTTGCGAATGCCGCCTGGGGCAAAGCGCACACCTTGTGCGGTAAGCCAATTAACGGCCTGTGGCAAATTGTCAATCCACAAACCCACATGGTTCAAGGGGGTGGTGTGAACCGCCGGCTTCTTTTCCAGATCCATGGGTTGCATCAAATCGACTTCAACCTTGAAGGGCCCCACACCCATGGCACAAATGTCTTCGTCCACGTTCTCGCGATCGCTTTTGTAGGTACCCGTGACTTCCAGGCCAAACATGTCAACCCAGAGTTTTTGCAACTTGACTTTGTCAGGTCCACCAATGGCGATTTGCTGAATACCCAAAACCTTGAACGGCCGTGTGATGCTGCTCATGCTTCAAACTCCACAATGACTTGGTCAACGGTCAATGACTCGCCTTGCGAGGCCATGACTTTTTTCACCACACCATCGTGCGCAGCAAACAAGATGTTTTCCATCTTCATGGCTTCGATCACCGCCACGCGCTCACCCGCCTGTACTTTTTGACCTGGTGTGACGGCCACATTGACCAACAAGCCTGGCATGGGCGACAAAACAAAACGACTCATGTCTGGCGGTGTTTTAAACGGCATCGTTTGATGCAATTCAGCCATACGGGGTGATACCACCAAGGCTTCAATGCGCGTACCGTTGTGTTGAACTTGCAAGGCCAAGGGGTTCTTGGGCGTACCGCGTTCCACTTGGGCAGTGAAGGGTTTGCCGTTCACAGTTCCCGTGATACGCACATCGTTCAAACGGGAATGACTTTCAATGATGTAGTGGTTCTCTCCCACCTTGATGATGGCCTTGCCACTCTGACCGCGGAACTCGTCCACGTGCACACCGATGTAGCGGTTGTCGCCTTTGGCGCCCAACACAATCACGCTGTAGTCGTGACCAATTTGAACGTCGTAACCCGGCAACTGACCGCTGAGGTTGGCGGCACGCTCGCGTGATTTGCGACGCACAAACGCAGCCAAGGCCACCAAGAAGTCGGGATCGTCGTGCGGCACATCTTCCGCGCGGAAACCATGTGCATAGTTTTCTGCAATGAAGCCTGTGTTGAAATCGCCGGCCACAAATTTGGGGTGTGCCAACAACGCCGCTTGGAATGGAATGTTGGAACTGATACCGCGAATCACAAATCCATTGAGCGCTTCACGCATTTTGACGATGGCGTCGTTGCGGTCAGTGCCATGCACGATCAACTTGGCAATCATGGAGTCGTAGAACATGGGGATCTCGCCACCATCTTGCACGCCAGTGTCCACGCGCACACCCAACAGGTCTTGCGTGTTGGACTGGAACATGGTTTGCACGGGCGTTTGGAAACGCACCAAGCGGCCTGTAGAAGGCAAGAAATTGCGGAAGGGATCTTCGGCGTTGATACGGCACTCAATGGCCCAGCCGTTGCGCTTCACATCAGCCTGCGTGATTGGCAATTTCTCGCCGTTGGCCACGCGAATCATCATCTCCACCAAGTCGACGCCTGTAATGGCTTCGGTCACGGGGTGCTCCACTTGCAGACGCGTGTTCATCTCCAGGAAGTAAAAGCTTTGGTCTTTGCCGACCACAAACTCGACAGTACCTGCCGATTGGTACTTTACGGCTTTGGCCAAAGCCACTGCTTGCTCACCCATGGCTTTGCGCGTGGCATCGCTGATGAAAGGTGACGGCGCTTCTTCAATCACTTTTTGGTGCCGGCGCTGAATAGAGCACTCGCGCTCGTTCAAATAAATCACGTTGCCATGGCTGTCGCCCAACACTTGAATTTCGATGTGACGGGGTTCTTCCACAAACTTCTCAATGAAGACACGGTCGTCGCCAAATGAGTTGCGGGCTTCGTTGCGGCAAGAGGTGAAACCTTCAAAGGCTTCTTTGTCGTTGAAGGCCACGCGCAGACCTTTACCACCGCCGCCGGCAGAGGCTTTGATCATGACAGGGTAGCCAATGCCCTTGGCAATTTCAACAGCAGCTTCGGCTGTTTCAATGGCATCGTTGTAACCAGGAATGGTGTTGACCTTGGCTTCGTTGGCCAATTTCTTAGAGGCAATCTTGTCGCCCATGGCGGCAATCGAAAAGTGGCGCGGGCCAATGAATGCAATGCCTTCGTCTTCACAACGCTTGGCAAAGGCTTCGTTTTCAGACAAGAAACCGTAGCCTGGGTGAATGGCTTGCGCGCCCGTGGCTTTGGCAGCGGCAATGATTTTGTCGGCCACCAAATAAGATTCGCGCGAGGGGGCTGGGCCCAACAACACGGCTTCATCGGCCAGCATCACGTGACGGGCTTCTTTGTCGGCTTCGGAATAAACGGCAACGGTGGCAATGCCCATCTTCTTAGCCGTGGCAATGACACGGCAGGCAATTTCACCGCGGTTGGCAATCAAAATTTTGGTAAACATATTTTTTCTCCTAATGGCGTATTCAGTTCAAGCTGGGTCGGTCATGCCACTTAAAGTGGAATGTTGCCGTGCTTGCGCCATGGGTTTTCAACTTTTTTGTCTTTCAACATCACCAACGAACGGCAGATGCGTTTGCGTGTTTCGTGGGGTTGAATCACGTCGTCAATGAAGCCGCGTGCGCCGGCCACAAAGGGGTTCGCAAAGCGGTCTTTGTATTCAGCTTCGCGAGCTGCCAACTTCACGGGATCGTTTTTGTCTTCGCGGAAAATAATTTCCACCGCGCCCTTCGCACCCATCACCGCAATTTCGGCATTGGGCCAAGCAAAGTTAACGTCGCCACGCAAGTGCTTGGAGGCCATCACGTCATACGCACCGCCATAAGCTTTGCGGGTGATGACCGTAATTTTTGGCACGGTGCACTCTGCGTATGCGTAGAGCAATTTAGCGCCGTGCTTGATGATGCCGCCGTACTCTTGTGAAGTGCCGGGCATGAAGCCTGGCACGTCGACAAAGGTGATGACGGGAATGCTGAAGGCATCGCAGAAGCGCACAAACCGAGCCGCTTTGATGGAGCTCTTGATGTCCAAGCAACCGGCCAAGACCAAAGGTTGGTTGGCCACAATGCCCACGGTTTGGCCGGCCATGCGGGCAAAACCAATCAAGATGTTTTTGGCGTAGTCGGGTTGGAGTTCAAAGAAGTCACCGTCGTCAACGGTCTTCATGATGAGCTCTTTCATGTCGTAGGCTTGGTTGGCGTTTAGGGGCACCAAGGTGTCCAAGCTAGCATCTTGGCGGTCTGTGGGGTCGCCACTGGCGCGAACAGGGGCTTTTTCGCGGTTGTTCAGTGGCAGGTAGTTGTACAAACGGCGCAGCATGAGCAATGCCTCGACGTCGTTCTCAAACGCCATGTCGGCCACACCGCTCTTGGTGGTGTGCGTTAAAGCGCCGCCCAATTCTTCAGCCGTCACTTCTTCGTGCGTGACGGTCTTGACCACTTCAGGGCCCGTCACAAACATGTAGGAGCTGTCTTTGACCATGAAGATGAAATCGGTCATGGCGGGTGAATACACCGCACCCCCGGCTGAAGGGCCCATGATCATGCTGATTTGGGGAATCACGCCGCTGGCCATGGCATTGCGCTGGAACACTTCGGCATACCCGCCCAAGGAGGCCACGCCCTCTTGAATCCGCGCACCGCCCGAATCGTTCAAGCCAATCACAGGTGCACCCACCTTCATGGCTTGGTCCATGATTTTGCAAATTTTCTCGGCATGCGATTCAGACAAAGCGCCGCCAAACACGGTGAAGTCTTGGCTGTACACAAACACCAAACGGCCATTGATCATGCCGTAACCCGTGACCACACCGTCACCGGGAATTTTGTTGTCTTGCATGCCAAAGTCTGTGCAGCGGTGCTCCACAAACATATCCCACTCTTCGAAGGTGCCTTCGTCTAGCAATACTTCAAGGCGCTCACGCGCGGTGAGTTTGCCTTTGGCATGTTGTGCGTCAATGCGCTTTTGTCCGCCACCCATGCGGGCTGCGGCGCGTTTGGTTTCGAGTTGTTGAATGATGTCTTGCATGATTTACTTTCTTCACTCCAATACGGGATATTTCAATTCGTGGGAAAACCAGTTGCTTGATAAGCAGCCAGCAGTTGTCTAGCAGCAGTGGACGCAGGCACTTGACCTGAGATTACCTTTTGCGTGAGTTCAGGCAGCAGCGTTTTCACACTGACCTGCGCTCGGAAATTTTGTTTCAAACCAGCATCGATGCGTTCCCACATCCAGGCTTGTGATTGTTGTTGACGGCGCTGATCAAATTTGCGATTGGCTTGCTGGAGACGCTTGAACTTTTGCACGCGATGCCAAAAGCTATCGACACCCTGATTGAGTAGCGCACTGATTTGCAAAACTTCAGGATGCCAAATGTCTTCATTGTGGTGAGCATGGTCATGGTTGCCATGCAATCCCAACAAACGCAATGCACTGGTAATTTGAGCTTCGGCGCGCGTTGCAGCTGAAGTGTCAATGTCGGCTTTGTTGATGACCACCAAATCGGCCAACTCCATCACGCCTTTTTTAATGGCCTGCAAATCGTCACCCGCATTGGGCAATTGCATCAACACAAACATGTCGGTCATGTTGGCCACAGCGGTTTCGCTTTGGCCAACGCCCACTGTTTCCACAATGACCACGTCGTAACCTGCGGCTTCACAGACCAACATGGCTTCGCGGGTTTTTTCAGCCACGCCGCCCAAGGTACCGCTAGAGGGGCTGGGGCGAATGTAGGCTTTCTCGTGAACACTCAGATGTTCCATGCGCGTTTTGTCGCCCAAGATAGAGCCGCCTGAAACAGTAGACGATGGATCGATGGCCAATACCGCCACGCGATGACCTTGCGCAATTAAGAACAAGCCCAATGCTTCAATAAAAGTCGATTTGCCCACACCGGGCACACCACTGATGCCTAAGCGAAATGACTTGCCTGAATGCGGTAACAAACCCGTGAGCAACTCATCCGCCTGAACACGGTGTGCAGGCAGTGTGGACTCGAGCAATGTGATGGACTTGGCCATGGCGCGGCGTTGAACCGCGGGCAGGCCCTGCAACACACCGTGCATGAGGTCTTGAGGGGTCAACCTAAGGCCTTTTTAATTTGCTCCAAAACATCTTTGGCGCTGGCTGGAATGGGGGTACCAGGGCCGTAGATGCCCTTCACGCCGGCTTCGTACAAAAAGTCGTAGTCTTGACGTGGAATAACACCGCCCACAAACACGATGATGTCGTCAGCGCCCTGCTTCTTCAACTCGGCAATGATGGCGGGCACCAAAGTTTTGTGACCCGCCGCCAAGGTTGAAACGCCCACTGCGTGCACGTCGTTTTCGATGGCTTGGCGCGCGCATTCTTCGGGTGTCTGGAACAAGGGGCCCATGTCCACATCAAAGCCCAGATCGGCAAAAGCCGTAGCCACCACTTTGGCGCCGCGGTCGTGACCGTCTTGGCCCAACTTGCTGATCATGACGCGAGGACGGCGGCCTTTGGCGTCGGCAAAGTCGTTGATTTCTTTTTTCAGTTGATCCCAACCTTCGGCTGAGTCGTAAGCAGCAGCGTACACACCGGTCACCTTTTGTGTATCGGCGCGGTGGCGCCCAAAAACTTTTTCCAATGCGTCGGACACTTCGCCCACTGTAGCGCGCAAGCGAATGGCTTGAATGCTGAGTTCGAGCAAGTTACCTTGACCACTTTCGGCAGAGGCTGTGAGGGCATCCAATGCAGCTTGCACTTTGGCGGTGTCGCGCGATGCACGAATTTTCTTGAGTCGATCAATTTGACCGTCGCGCACTTTGACGTTGTCGATGGCCAAGATGTCGATCGGGTCTTCTTTGGCCAACTTGTATTTGTTCACCCCCACAATGACGTCTTTGCCAGAGTCAATGCGTGCTTGTTTTTCGGCGGCGGCCGCTTCAATTTTGAGCTTGGCCCAGCCGCTGTCCACGGCCTTGGTCATGCCGCCCATGGCTTCTACTTCTTCAATGATGGCCCAAGCTTTGTCGGCCATCTCTTGCGTGAGCGATTCCATCATGTAGCTGCCAGCCCAAGGGTCGATCACGTTGGTGATGTGGGTTTCTTCCTGGATGATCAACTGCGTATTGCGCGCAATGCGCGAGCTGAACTCGGTGGGCAACGCAATGGCTTCGTCAAAGCTGTTGGTGTGCAAAGATTGCGTACCGCCAAACACGGCCGCCATGGCTTCAATGGTGGTGCGCACTACGTTGTTGTAAGGGTCTTGCTCGGTGAGTGACCAGCCAGAGGTTTGGCTGTGCGTGCGCAACATCAGGCTCTTGGGGTTCTTGGCCTCAAAGCCCTTCATGATGCGGCACCACAGCAAACGGGCTGCGCGCATCTTGGCAATTTCCAAATAGAAATTCATGCCTACGGCCCAGAAGAAGGACAGGCGACCTGCAAAGTCGTCCACGTCCATGCCTTTGGCAATAGCGGTTTTGACATACTCTTTGCCGTCGGCCAAGGTAAAGGCCATCTCAAGCGCTTGATTGGCACCGGCCTCTTGCATGTGATAACCCGAAATGGAAATTGAGTTGAACTTCGGCATGTTCTTGGCCGTGTACTCAATGATGTCGCCAATGATTTTCATCGAGGGCTCTGGCGGGTAAATGTAGGTGTTGCGCACCATGAACTCTTTCAGAATGTCGTTCTGAATGGTGCCCGACAATTTGTCTTGGCTCACGCCCTGCTCTTCGGCGGCCACCACGTAACCGGCCAACACAGGCAACACAGCGCCGTTCATGGTCATGGACACAGACACCTTGTCGAGGGGAATCTGGTCAAACAAAATCTTCATGTCTTCAACAGAGTCGATGGCCACACCAGCTTTGCCCACATCGCCCGTGACACGGGGATGGTCGGAGTCGTAACCGCGGTGCGTGGCCAAGTCGAATGCCACTGACACGCCTTGTCCGCCCGCTGCCAAAGCCTTGCGATAAAACGCATTGGATTCTTCGGCCGTAGAAAAACCAGCGTACTGACGAATGGTCCAAGGACGCACTGAATACATGGTGGCCTGGGGGCCGCGCAAGAAAGGCTCAAAGCCTGGCAAGGTGTTGGCGTACGGCAATGACGCTGTATCTTCTGCCGTGTACAAAGGCTTGACCGAAATGCCATCAGGCGTTTTCCAATTGAGGGCTTCGACATTGCCACCGGGCGCAGACTTTTGTGCGGCACGCATCCAATCTTCTAGTTGGGCGTTCTTGAATTCGTTCTTGGGCTGGGTCATGTCGCGGGGTCCTCAATATGATTCATAATTATTGATGCAAAATATTGTACTTGCCTTACAATCCGCCAAACGACCCAATTTAGGTCAAATTTCACGATTTATCAACCATGTCTGCCTTGTCCGCTGTCCCGTCCTTGGCGCCCCGCGCGCTGTATGAAGAAGTTGCCGAACTCATTCGGCAGCGTATCTTCAGCCGCGAACTCGAACCAGGCAGTTGGATTGACGAGCTTCAAATAGCCAAGGCCTATGGCATTAGCCGTACACCTTTGCGTGAAGCTTTGAAGGTATTGGCCGCAGAAGGCTTGGTCACCATGAAGGTGCGCCGGGGTGCTTACGTCACTGAGGTTTCTGAAAAAGACCTGCGTGATGTTTATCACCTTCTGAGTCTTTTAGAGAGCGATGCCGCTGCTGTGGTGGCCCAAACCGCCTCCCCCGCCGATCTAAAAAAACTGCAATCCCTGCACTCAGAGCTAGAAGCTGCAGGCAAGCCCGGCAAAGAAAAGCACGACAAGTTCTTTGAAGTGAACGAAGCGTTTCACATGTGCTTGCTGGAACTGTCGCAAAACAAATGGCGTGACCAAATGGTGGCTGACTTGCGCAAAGTGATGAAGCTCAACCGGCACAACTCGCTGTTTAAAACGGGCCGCATTACCGAATCATTGGCCGAGCATCAGGCCATCATGGCAGCTCTGAATGCCAAAGATCCAGCGGCTACAGCAGCGCGCATGCGCGAGCACTTTGCCAATGGGCTGATGGCAGCTAGCGCAACGCCCGCCTAATCAACAGGCTTTGGAAAGTTGGTTGACCTGCAATTAAGCAGGAACTTCAGCGCCTCTGGCCAGCGCCTCAAGCGCAATGGCCATCACCTCACGTGGCGCCATGGGTTTGAGTTTGTGATTGCTCCAAACCTGACGCCACAAGCGCCCGCCCCGTTGGCCATGATAAAGACCCAACATGTGACGCGCTATGGCGTACCAAGGACAACCGTCTTCTTTGTTGGCGCGCTCCATGTAAATGACCATGGCTTCTTCCACCGCTTCGCGCGTGATACTTGATTCAGCAGAATTAAAGAAAGCTTCGTCCCATGTGGTTAAAAGCCAAGGGTTGTAATAAGCCTCACGGCCAATCATCACGCCATCGACTTCTTTCAAGTGATCGGCAATTTGATCGTTGCGCGTAATACCGCCATTGATGGCAATGGTGAGTTCCGGAAAATCTTTCTTAAGCTGGTAAGCCAACTCATAACGCAATGGCGGAATTTCACGATTCTCTTTGGGCGACAAACCTTGCAACCACGCATTGCGTGCATGCACGATAAACACATTGCAACCCGCTTCTTTGACGGTGCCCACAAAGTCACGAACAAAGTCGTAGCTTTCAATTTGGTCAATGCCAATGCGGTGCTTAACCGTAACAGGCACAGACACCACATCGACCATGGCCTTGACGCCATCGGCCACCAATTTCGGCTCGTTCATGAGGCACGCACCAAAGGCACCGCGCTGGACGCGATCGCTGGGGCAGCCACAGTTGAGATTGATTTCGTTGTAGCCCCATTGCTCGCCTAGCTTGGCCGCAAAGGCTAGATCGGCAGCATCGCTACCGCCGAGTTGCAAAGCCACAGGGTGTTCTTCAGCGTTAAAGCGCAAGTGGCGCTCTACGCTGCCATGTCGCAAGGCACCGGTGGTGACCATCTCGGTGTACAACAAGGTGTGTTGAGACAGCAAGCGGTGGAAGAATCGACAGTGGCGGTCGGTCCAGTCCATCATGGGCGCTACGCAAAGCCTCCAACGCGAGTATTCTGGCCTAAGTTGTTGAATTGTCTGCGCTTCGTCCATTTTCATGCCTATATTGTCACCCTATAATCTGGTGTATTTTCGTGCATTTCCGGGGATATTCCGGTGATCGGTGCATCAAGTAGTGCATCATATAGCCTGTGATGCACCGGTTTTCCGGTCCCTGATGCACCGACTTCAGTGCATCGGTACAAGCACAGACGATACCAAAGAAAGGCAGGAAAACATGGCTTCGATACAACAGCGCGGCGATCAGTGGTTCGCCCAGGTGCGACTCAAGCAACGAGGCACCATTGTGTTTTCAGAGTCCAAGTCGTTTCCCACTGAGGCGATGGCCAGATCTTGGGCTGAACGACTTGAGCAAAAAGTCAAAAAAGACGGTCCGGTGTCAGTAGCGCAGCGCGGTATCACCGTTGGCAAGCTCATCGAGATGCACCTGGAGTATCAGCAAAAGCTGAGGCCGCTTGGACGATCGACCATCCACAACCACCAGACCACTGCTCAGGCCTTTAACACAGTCAAGCTGGATGAGTTGACCGCCAAGCAGATCACCGACTATGTGGTGCGCAGAAAAGCCGAAGGCGCAGGCCCTGCCACGATCTTGTCGAACCTATCGCCCTTGTCAGCCGCAATCCATGCGGCGCCCTACGCTCATGGCATTCAGGCCGATCCGACGCCCGTGGACCTGGCCATCAAGAAACTGAAAGAGGCTGGCGCAATCGGCAAGTCCAAAGAAATCATCCGACTGGTAGACGACGAAGAAGAAGCCGCGCTGCTGGCTGAGTTTGAGCGGCGCAACCACCACCACCAGACCGAGATCAACATGGTGCTGGTCTACAAGCTTGCCATCGCCTTACCCCGCCGAGCTGGTGAGCTGACGCGCATTCGCTGGGCTGATGTGGACTACAAGCGCCGCACGCTTGTCATTCGGGATGTAAAGCACCCAAGACGCAAGATCGGCAACGATCAAGTGGTGCCATTGCTAGGCGATGCCTTCACGCTGCTCGATCAAATTCCAAAGCTGAATGAGTTCATTTTCCCGTACAACACCGAGAGCATGACCGCTGCATTTGAGCGTGCCCGTGACCGTATCGCTGGAACTGGAATGCCCAAGATCGCAGACTTGAGATTCCACGATCTGCGCCACACTGGAATTACTCAGCTTTTTTGGGCAGGCTTAAAGATCGAGGAAGTTGCAGCCGTCAGTGGCCACACCAACTGGGCGCAGCTCAAGCGCTACACGCATATCAGGCCAGAGGACGTGCACCGCCGATGGAATGCCCTCAACCCTCAGACCGTGGCAGCGTGATCAAGTCAACAGCTGCGCCTCAGCCTTGCGCCTGGCCACCAGACCAGGCAGCACGCGGCCACCACCACGCACCCAAAGCGCCAGCTGCTCGGCAGCGCCCGGCCAATCCTGCACATTGATCTTGCGCTTGAGTGTGCTGGTCTGAAGGCGCCCCACTCCAAGGTTATAGGCGAAGTCCACGATGGAGTTGAGCTTGCGCCAATCACTGGTGGACAGCGCCAAGGTCAGCAGCACCGGACACTGACGGATCACGCCAGGCGCATAGGTTTCCAGCAGCTCATGGACCAACATAGCGCGTGCCTGCACTTCAGTGACTGACTCATCTTGTAGCGTCACCCTGCGCCCACCAGGATA
The DNA here is from genome assembly GCA_030158125.1 of Limnohabitans sp. GTDB lineage: Bacteria > Pseudomonadota > Gammaproteobacteria > Burkholderiales > Burkholderiaceae_C > Limnohabitans_A. Next base: position 101,856 of record JAOATL010000004.1, read on the forward strand.
GTAAGTCGAGCCGTAGCCAATCGTGGCAACACCAGCCGGGCATAAATAAGGCTTTGCACGAAAACCCTCAAACCTGCGACACAGCTCAGTGGCTAGGTCTAAATTCACAGCCCGCGTGCCTTCAGTGTGCGATCAAGAAACCAGTAGTTTGTGATGCTGCCCAGAATCGCCATGAAGTCAGCGGTAAGCACCAGCTTGACTAATTGCGCGGGATCACGGGTCACAATCCACGTTATCCACAGCAGCGTCAAGAACGCAGCCGAGTAAAGCAACCACACCCAATAAGTGATGATCGGCCGAACACCTGCCGACGCCTTAACAGCCCAACCGCCTGCGGCCTTAGCCATCTCAGTTTGCTGATCAATCGCCGCCTTGAACGCATTCAGCACGCCACTATCCACAGCCATGCTGCGCTGCGCGCCGATCTCATCGAGCCTGATCTGTCCTCGGGTTATTTCCAGATCTACTTGGCGCTCAAACATCGCTAGCTCATGCTCGCGCTCGTTCTTGCGATCAAGCCACTTGAGCACCTCAGGAGCCAAGCGAAGCAAGCCGCCAATTAGCGACCCGACGACACCACCGCCAATGACATCAAACATCGTTTAACCTTTCGGCAAGGCGTTGTGGCCAGCCAGCCACATGGCCAAGCCAATGACGGCTACACCAGTTAGCCAGGCAAGTTTTTTGAGCACGGTCTTACCGACTTCGGTGTAGACCTTCTCAATGGCCACTTCAGCAGCTCGCTCGGCAATGGCTTCAATTTGGCTATCAGTCAAATGGACTTCTTTCTCAGCTGGCATTTGTTACTCCATTAAGCAGGTCGGACCAAGCAGGCCTCAAAGTGATTTAGATTCGCACCGCCAGCAAATGCCGGATTGGTCGCGTTGGTGTAACCAAACAACTCGATATAGTCGGTCGAACCGTTCAAGTAGATCAAACCGCTCACGCTGGCTGCGGCCTCAGTCTGCGAGCTTGGAGGTCCAGCAAAGCTGCCCAATTTGTCAGCAGCACCGTTTTTGTAAATCTGTGCTCCAACATTGGCGATGGCCGAGCCCGTGATGTACACGTTGCCATTCACTTGATAGTAGCCAGCAACTTGAGGCTGAAAACGATGATTGGTATCTGCGTCATAAGCCGATGCGGTGTCGAATGCTTCGGTTGCGCACTGCACCTTTGTCCAGTATCCAGACGCAAAACTCTGATGTGTTGTACGTGAAGCACTGAACGCTGGAGCGTTTGGCGCCTGTCCTAGCTTTGCTGACTTACCCATTCCGGGCTCCTTTCGATGTTCTGAAAGGCCCGAACGGGCCGGTCATTACTGTTGGCGCTTACTGCACCTGGCCAGCAACAATTTGATCGCGCCGGGCCTGCGTCAACAGGCCCTGAGCGACCAAGTAATCGAGAGCGCCCTGTGTAGAGTTGAGCCCAAGATCGACGTATTGCAGTCGAGGGTCTTCAACGATGTCAAAGAAATCATCGATTACAGCGTCGGTGTCACGCGCAGCCTTGATGGCCACGCGCTCTGAGCTGGTGAACAGCAACTTGAACTCGACTGGCGAGACTTTTGGAAAGCTCGCTTTGTTGAGAATGTTTAGCAAATCGTTTTCGTTCATTTCAAACTCCTCGTTAGAACGGGTACCCACCGAACCACACAATTACAGCACCCCTCTCGCCTCGGGCTGACCAGCTGTAGTAGGAATAATGGTCGCCACCACCACCGCCGCCGCCGAACCCAATACCGCCAGCGCCACCTCGGCCAGGGTATGTCGCAGTAGGTGATGTGGAGCTCGGCCACTTTGGCCCTTCATCGCCACCAATTGTGTTTCCACGAATCGGATCGGTGAGTCCGAAAGTGTGCTTGTAACCCGGCCCGCCTGCGCCGTTGTAGTAGCCCCCAGAACCCTCGGGGCCGTAGGCAGCATGCAAGCCTGTTGCCCACGTTGATCCTCCAGAGCCAGTAGAGTTGTTTGCACAGCCGTTAGCGCCACCTGCGCCTGCGGTGCCAAAGTCGGTGCCGCCATATCCTGACGTCCCGCTTCCACCTCCACCGCCAGTAGCGCTCGGAAGGACTACGCCAGCGACTGTAAGTGTTGTCGCACTACCAGAGGGCGCCGGTGTTTGTGCTGCTTCACCCACTTCAACACGGGGCGCGCCGCTACCAGCCGACCAAATAAGCTGATCGCCACCAGCAAGAGGACCGGACCACACCCGAATTTGCCCAGAACCGCCGCCGCCTGAGCCGCCATTCATGTTTGTAGGGCCGCCACCGCCACCACCAATGTAGTGAATTGTGGCGGTGCCTGCTAGGCGGGCCGGGATGGAGTACGTCCCACTAGACGCGCCACTTGTAAGGCTTGACAAGATCGCAACCGTGCGCATCGTTGCGCCCTGAGAAAGCGCTGAAAATTCGTTGCCGAACTTCGCAGCGACGCGGTAGTAGTACGTGGTAGTTCCGTCGGCCAGGCCAGGAAGATTAGAGGCTGCGACAGGGCTGGTTGTACTGGAAAAGACCACCGAAGAAAAATCCTGAGTGGTCGAAAACTGAATGGCTTTTTGAGCATTACCTCCATTCAAGGTGAAGCCCCAAACAACACCTTGCGTATTGTCCAGGTAGTAAGCCTCCTGATTGCTTGCGGTAAATGCGTTTGATGGACTCGTCAAAGTCGCTTTGTACTCTGTTGCAATAGAGTCAGCGCCAATAGGCGTGACGCTAATGTAGTAGGCCGTGCTGCCAGTCGCGTAGCCCGGAAGCGAAGTCATAGCGGCCGCAAAGGAAGCGACTCCACCGGAAACCGAAAAAGTGCCGTCAACGATGGGTGAGCTCATGTTTAAGTTTGCAGATACTCGAACCTGCATCGACGTTGGCATACCAGTACCCGTGTAAGAGACGGCAAATGAATATGTGTTTGCGTCCTGAACGCCAGGCACGACAGAGATTGTGCGCACCCTATTAAGGATGATTGGCGATGAGAAAGGTGTAACTTCGCTGGCGCTTGAGATGTAGCGCACACGCACGTAAACCGGTCCCTCCTGACGCGGCAAATCAGACGCGCCAAGAGTCCAACTAACTCTTTGCGAAGTAGATGCCAAATCTCGAACTATATTGGTGAAATTGGGGTCGGTAGCAATTTGCCAGTTTGAGCCGCTATGGGTGTCGCTGTTGTAGACAAAAAACGCAGAACTTGTGATTTCAGGCGTCCAAGTAGACAGATTGGTATTGCTTGTGGGGCCTGTGATGCTCGGTGTGGCAGGAACGCGCCCACCCTGCGATTGCAGCGTGTTAACAGTGCCTTGAACGGTGACTGCCGCTGGGTTGGTAAGTTGACGTCCCATGATTTACTCCTCGTATCCGTAAACGCTGACAGAGACATCAGCGGTGCTTGCAAAAACAACGATGCGCTCTCCGGCCTGCGCAACCAGGCCGGTGCGCTCAAGAACTCCATTGGCCGGGACTGACGCGCCAAACTCAATCCACTCTTCGTTGGCTGGCGTGCCTGTCGTTGCAATAGCAAGGCGCACAGAAGCCGAGGCAGCGCCACGGTTCAAAATGTTGACGCTGAACGAAGCCAGCTTGCCCGATGGCACGGTGTAAACCGTCGTGTTTGTGGTCGCGGCTGGCGCCGACTGACCAAGAATTCCTGATGGCATCTTGGGTTCTCCTTATGAGCCAGAAAAGAAAAGGGCTTTCCCATTGGAGAAACCCTTGATGACAACATCACCTGCGCCCAGCACTGGCGCGCCGTTGATGGTCTTGATGTTGGTGCCCGACACCAGCGTCGTCTGCTTCGCATCGAGCGCAGCCTGCAACCCGCTCACGTCAGCGACGACCACCGAGCCGATGGCCTTGAACGAGATGACCCGCACCTCGTCGTTGAGCGCCAGGGCGGCGCCGAACGTGATCGTCGTACCGTCGGTGGCCGTGAACTCGTTGGGGTACAGCATCACGCCGTTAACCCACACGTAGGTCACGCCGACCCGATAGCCGCCTGCGAACGTGTACGAGGTCTGGCCAGCCGTGGCCAAGAATGAACGCTCGCTCATCGTGTCTGGTGATGCAGCCTGCGCCTGCCAAATCGTGCCGTTGTAGACACGCATCTCAAGGGCAACTGTGTTGAAGTACATGTCGCCAGTCTGGATTGCTGAGCCATCCAAACGTGTCGTTGGGTTGGATGCTGATGGTCCCTGATAGCGCTTTGCAGAATCGGCTGATGTCGCTGCATTAGTGGCTGATGTACCTGCGCTTGTAGCGCTTGCGCTGGCCTCAGTTGCCTTGGTCGTTGCAATACCTGCCTGCGTTGTCGCAGTCGTTGCCGCAGTTGAAGCCGTCGATGCACTGCTTGATGCGCTACTGGCTGAACTGCTAGCCGCCGATGCGCTAGATGTCGCGCTCGATGCGCTATTGCTGGCGCTGATGGCCGAGCTTGCAGCATTGCTAGCGGATGTCCCAGCGCTCGATGCACTCGATGCAGCAGCACTTTGAGACTCTGCGGCAGCGGCAGCAGAGGTCGACGCCTCACTAGATTTAGTGGTGGCCGTAGTGGCCGATCCTGCGGCAGCGGTTGCGCTTGCAGCAGCAGCCGTCGCACTGCTCGCAGCCTCAGTGGCTTTTGTTGTTGCAGTGGTGGCGCTATTACCTGCGGTCGTTGCCGACCCTGCGGCAGCAGTGGCCGATCCAGCGGCTGCGCTTGCAGAGCTTACTGCACCGCTGGCGCTTGCCGACGCTTCACCTGCTTTCGTGGTGGCCGTCGCTGCACTGCCGGCCGCGCTCGCAGCGCTTGCACTGGCAGACGATGCGCTCGATGCTGCATTGGATGCCGATGACACTGCTTCATCGCGAGCATCAAACAGCTGATCAGTAAATTCCTCACTGGTCAAACTGGATGTAATGGGCACCTTGATGCCACGCCCAGCTTCTTGAGCGTTTTGCTGCACCATGACCGTGACGCGATCTAGCGCATCATTGATGACTTTGGGATAAAAGCCGCCGTTGTTGGTGATGTCAACCGGCTGGAGGTTTGGTACAGCACTAGTGATGACCAGCTTGAAGTTGCTGGCCAACGCTGATGTCAACGTGACAGTGCCACCAGGGTTAGAGTTTTGATTCGAGTTGAGTGTGACGGTGTAATCGGTGCCCATCGTGAGCACCGTCTCCACGCCCAAGGTATTGGCACGCACCACGTATGCATCGCTTGCCGCGAACACTTTGAACGCGAACGGAAATGCCGTAGTTGAGCCGTTGCCGGTGAACGGCCCGGCCTTGCGGGATTGGCTGGAAATCGTCATAGGTCGGGACCCTTATTGCGCTGGGTGGATGATCCTCAATCAACCACCCGGTACGCGCACCAATTACCCCGCCTTTACTTCTCCACCCCAAACAGCACGGCAGCCGGATTGTCCGTTTTGCCCTCGTTCAAAGCGCCAATGCCGTCCAGCGTCCGGTTAATCTGGCCGCTAGGCAGATGTAGCAACACACCGCCTACGTTGACCACCGAGCGGCGAAGCGCCGTGTCCAGCTCGCCCTGGCCAATCTGCTTGCCCAGCTTGTCCAACTCCTGGAAAAAGCGCAGGCCTGCCGGTCCACCATAGGCCATGTCAAATTGCTTGGTACCCGTGGCGTACTGAACCGCCCCAGTAATCTCGCGCACTCCGACCATCAGGCCCATGAGATAACTAATCTGCTCACCGGCCAACTTCTTGGCCAGCTTCTCAGGATCATCGTCATCATCGCCACCTGGTGTCAGCGCAGACTTCATAAGCGAAGCGAGCACCGCAGGCACCGAGTACAAAATCAGATAGTCCCAAGCCAGGTGCATGACCTCCAATGGACTTCTGAAGTTTGTCGCTTTGGTCCGCTCAACGCCAAGGTTGTAGGCTGCACTGAAGTAGCCATAGAACACCGTGAACAGCTTTTGCATCGGACCACCGCGCTGAATCAGCGCAAGGTCTTTTACTTGGCCACCAGACTGCGCATCGAGCACGGCCTGGTCGGCAAGCTTGATTGCAAGATCTTCAGTCACTTCGCTGGCCACATCCACATCAGCCTGCGCCAGCGCCTTCTGATACGCGCCCCACCAGGTCGGCATATCAGCGATGAGCTGCAAAGACTGCATCGGCATGAACATGAGCGCGTCGAGCTTTTGACGAATCTCGGTCTTGCCCTGCACCACCGACTGAATCTCGTTCAGCTCGCGCTGCTGGGTGCGTGCGCGATTGCGCATGAACTCAGACTTTTCGTGCACTTGCTTGACCAGGCCAACAGGAGACTTAGCCCATTCCGCTGCACCCATGGCCACCCACTTGGTGCCCACGCGCACGATTGATTGCGTCAGACCCAACGGCTGAAGCATGGCGTTCATGAGGTTCAGGCCCAAGCCTGCTACCGCTGCCCCCGTGCGAAGTGGTGTCATTACCTTGGACAGCGCATCGGCATTGGGCGCATCACCGGCAGCGATGTCGCGGATCGCGGTCTTGAACTGGTGCACAACATCGGCGCCATAGGTTGAGCGAATGGCCTCATCCACTGATTCGTTCTTGACGATGCGGTTTGCATCGATCACCCATTCGTGCCACGCCAGATCATGGATCACATCATTCACGCCACGAAACAGCGCATCCCAGGTAAGCACCAGCGGCCGACCAGTAACGGCTTCTGCACGGGTCTTGGTAAATGATCGACGTGTGGTTGCAGCCACAAATGCGCCTTTCATCATTTGCTTTGCGGCTTCGGCATCGGCAAACTGCTCAGCGCGGCCTGACTCACGTGGGTCGTACACGATCGGAAAATACCCGCCACGCAAATTGATATCCTGGCCATCCTTGGACTGAATGCTTAGCGGACGTGCTTCCACCCAATTAGGCTCTTTGCCAATGACACGGCGCTCTTTGGCTGCGATCTGCGGGCGGTAAGACTCAAAGAAGTCCCACACCCCTTGCACGAACTGCCAATCGGCTGCGTTCAAGTTGCGCATGACGGGCAGCACCTGCTCCATCGTCCAGCCCTTGCCATCGAGCAGACGCTGCGTGTTGCCATCATTGCCCAGGTTGAGCGCCATCACCAGCTGCTCACCACGATTGAGCGATTCCCCAAGGCTTGCGAAGAACTGGCCTTTGCCACCCATGCGACCCTGCGCCAGCACGGGCTTGAGCATTTCAGCCAAGCGCTGGGTGGCCTCAGCTCGCATGCTTGCCTCTTTGTCACCGGCAGCATTCATTGACTGGATCAGGTACGTCCACACTGGCCCAGCATCTTGGAATCCATCCATCTCACGCGCCAGGCTGGCCACCTTACGATGACTGGCCACAAAGCCCTTGAACAGATTGATTGTCCGATTGCCCAGCGTGTCACGGGTGCGGTTGTTGGCTTGCTTGTCGCCCGCATGTTCTTCGATAGATCGCACCATCGAGCCGACCACATCAGCAAAGCGCCGATTGTCTGCAGCAGTCAGTAGCGTTTCCTTCAGCCGACCCAGGTGTTCGATCTGTTTGACCGAATCGACCAAGCCACGAAATTCCTCAATGCTCATGTCCTTGTATGACTGACGGAAGGCCTCCGCTGTGATCTTCTCGGGCAGCTCTACCGTGACGCCCATGTCCTCCTGATCGCTGATCCACTTGCCCAGCGCTTTGCGCTTGTCGATCGATTTGAGCGACTGGCCGGTGCGCAAGTCAAAGCGCTCCATGATCGAATCAATCTGGTCCAAATAGTCCACATCGATGGCCTTGCGTGTGCCCTCACTGTTGAACTTGTTGAGGAAACGCAAACCCTTTTCGACCTCAGTGAGCGCGTCTTGCGCGGCACGTGTGGCATAGGTATTGATGAGCTGATTGCGTTTCTCAGCAGCCGCCTGGGCAGTGTCGCCCGATTTCATGGCTTGCTCAGATTGCTTGGCTGCACGAGCTTCAGCAGCAGCGTACTGACTTGGCTTGACGTTACGCACAAGCAGCCGATCAATCATTGACTTGGCCATCTCACGGGCAGCGCTGGCCAACACCTTGGGCTGGCCGGTAGCCTTGACCAAAGCATTTAGCTCAGTGGCCACGAAGCGCGCTCGCGTGTCGTTGTGGATCGCCTGCTCGGCTGCACGTTCCATTGCGGCAGGGGTGGCCAGATCACCGTACTTCTCTAACATCTTTTGATCGGTCAGCTGCTCAATGGCCACTTTGGGCGCTTCAGCAGCAGCCAACGTGCGCACCATCTCATCACCCGAACTAAAACCAAACGACTCGGCCACCAGGTCAGGATGCAAGCCATCGCGAGCGGTCATCTTCAAATCGACCATGAACTGCACGATTGACTCAGGCATCTGAATGTCTTTAAGCGCCACCAGGTCCAAGCGGCCGGCACCCAAGTTTTCAAAGTCTGCACCCTCACCAGGGCGTTGCTCACCACGCAACGCATTGGCCCACTGGTATTCGATTGAGAACTGCGTATCGCCACGATATTCGGCAAAGAATCGATCCTCAAAGTCACTTAGCTCATGCTTGCCGTTTTCATCTTTTGGCAAATAGCCGTACTCGGCCAGGCGCTCACCCATGGCATCGAGCGACAAGCCATTTTCACGGCGCAGCAGCGGCTTGCCAAACATTGGTTGCGGGCTGCGCTCTTTGCTATCCCAGCCCCATTGCGATTGCACCTGATCGCGCTTGATGCCACCAAGTTTGGCGATCGCCACAAACAACGAATCCACTTCTGGATTGACTGGCCCACTGGTAGACTTTGGCGCCACATCGGGCGCCATTGCCGCCTTGTCGTTTTCGGAGAGTTTGCCGGTGAGGAACTGCCAGGCACGATAGACCGGCTGGCTCATGATATCGCGTCGAGCCTCAATCTTCATCTCAGCACGGCGTGCCTCAGACTCACGTTTCAAGCGCTTGATCTCACGTCCCTTGGCTCGCTCCATCCACTGCATATCGCGAAGCGTGCGGGTTTGTAGATCCTCGATTGCGTCTTGACTGGCTTGCGTGCCAAGCTCCTGGTAGGCCGCAAATTCCTCGGTTGTCATGCCTGCCTGCTGCGCTTCGGTAAAAAGCGGCAGCATCGAGCGGCCTTGCTCGGCAAGTTGAATCTGCTCAGTTGTGGCCAGCATGCGGTCCATGACGCCACGCACTTCTTCAGTCAGCTCGACGTTCAGGTTTTTCAGGTCGTTGTAGACGCGAAGCAACCAGGCGCGAAAACGCTGGAACAAGCCTTGCAGCTCAATGCTAGGCGCCTTACCCTCAAACAGATAAGCCTCAAAGCCACGAGCGAACTGCTCGTGATAGCTGCGCTTTTGCTCCATCGGCAGCGCATACCATTCTTCAAGCGATGACAGACCAAACCAGCGCAACAACTCGGACGTGTCGTTTAGCAGCTGGCGCTCAATCTCGCTATTTGTTTCCGACCCAAAGATCGCAGCTTCACCAGCGATTCGGCTAGCCAGGTCGAATTGCACTTCCAGGAAGAAGTGGCCAGACTCATGCAGGAAAGTGGACAGGTCAGCGCCCTTGAACAGCGTGATGACGCTTGGCACCTTGGTTAGGTCTTGGCCAAATGCAATCTGGCCACGATTGCCTTGGAAAAACAATTCGTCAAACTCAGCGATCTTGGCTGCGCGGTCGGCTTCATCGCCGCTCTTGTAGGTCTTGACATCCTTGACGCCACGTGCGGCCAGTGCATCGAGCACGCGCTTGTCCACGCCCTCTGGCACCACCGCGCCAGCAAACTCAGCCAGGTCGACTTCGCGCAGGATCTTGGCCTCAAAATACTCGGTAGGCAAATTGCGCAAGCGCTCAAGAAATTGCACCGCTGCCTGCTTGGTGTCGTCCGATAGCTCAATGTCTTTCTGGTAGGTCTGAGCCGCCTTAACCAGACCCATTTTGGGTGCATCCTCCAGCACACCAATAGTCTGATCCAAACTTAAACCCATATCGCTGGCAAGCGCCATCAGATCGCGGTCGATCTCATCCTTGACCTTCTCGAACGTAGCCTTGTCAACCAGGCGCCCCTTTTCCTTTTTGACTTGGGCGATGCTCTTGAACTGCGGGGTGAACATGGCCCGCAGCGATCCCACGCCATAGTTGAAGCCCTCACCGCCACGCAGCTCTTTCTTCAGAATCTTGACCACGTTCTCCAGCGTGTGGCCGATGTACCGGCGATTGCCGCTGTAGGTGAAGCCCTGAAAAATCTTTTCCTCGGGGTTCAGCGAGGCCAGCATGTCTTGCGCAAAGACCTTGTAATCGTTGGCCAGCTCGGCCTCCTCAATCTGAGTGCGCATGGCCATTTCGGTGCGGTACGTATCCACCGGAGCGCCGTTGGCAAACTCCTGGCTCTTTTGAATAAAACCGGCATAGCCGCGAGCCGTGCGCGTGCGAGCACCGAGATTTTCGGGGTCGCGCATTTCGGCGATCAGCTCGGCATAGCGCTCGGCCAGACCTGCCTCGGTGTAGTCTTGGATCGAGGCATTGACCGATAGCTGCACGAACTTCTCATCAAACTCCAAGCCGCTGGTCTTGCCATTCAAGTATTCGCCAAAACCTTGCGCCTGCATCCGAGTGATTCGGCTTCGCTCGGCATCGGTCATCACCTGACGAACCACTTTCGGCTCGATGCCACGCTGGCGCAGGAACTCGGCACGCACGGCACCGTTGTCTTGCAGCTCGCGCACGCCATTGCGTTGAACCTCATCGGCATCAATCGGTCGCGAACCGACCAATTCGCGCACCTGCGCCAGCCGCTCGTTCAGATTCTTGAGGGCGGCAGGCTTGACCATATAGCTCACGCTGGGGTAGCGCGGCGAGTAGATGTCGGAGCCGAACACCTTGGTGGCAGCGTAGCCCTTGGGGTCGGCCATCTTCTCATCGCCGATGAGCGTGATCTCACCGAAGCCGATGAGCGGCGTGTCCTTGCGCGTGATGGCCAGCGAGGGCACTGGAATACCGCCGATCTTGGCAGCGTGCAGCAAGTTGTCCGCGCTAAGGTTATGCGTGACCATCAGATCACGCTCGGCAGTCTTGGCCTGGTTGAAGATGTTGGGATCGGTCGAGCTGAACTGGCCCTTGTTGTCCACGCTCTTGATCTGGGTCGGCTCGAAAATTACATAGTCGTCATCAAGCTGGATGCCGTCATAGCCCTGCTGGATCAGCTCATCGATGCTGAACTTCTCATACTGGTCCCAGCCCGCCAGGTTCTTGGCCGACAGGTACACGGGCATCAGCTCGCCACGGGCCGCAGCACCGGCTTCGCCTCGCTCCAGCTTGGTCTTGTCCGAGGTGAACCAGAACACACCGTCCATGGTCTTGTTGGCATCGAACTTGTCGAAGGCTTTGGCCGTGCCGTGATAGACCACTAGGGGCTTGCCCTGGCCATCAGTCACCTTAGACTCACCGAACCAGGTCTTGAACTCAGGTGTATCGGTCTTAAGCTGGCCAGCTTGGTCGTACTGCTCAGCCGCACCGACCACACCCTCGGCCTGCACCCGAAGCGGGTAGCGCTCGACCAGCTGCTGCGGAGTCAGGCCAGCTTTGGCCGCAGTCACGGCATAGAAGTTGGCCAACATGTTGCCGTAGGCAGTATTCACATCAGGCGTAAAGCGAGCGGCCGCATTGAGCTGATCTACAAAATTTGTGCGAACCGCATCGATCTCTCGCTTGAACGCCACATCGCTATCGCGTTCAGCCATGATCTTCTCGACGTGCGATTGCAAGTCAACAAGTTGGCTTTTCATGAACACCTGGGCTTCGGCCCTACTCATACCCAGCGGATCGGTTTTGAGGTGATCGAGCAGACCTTGCGCGTATTCGGTCGTGGCAATCTGAGCTGCAAACTCATCGATCGGGATGCGCACATCACCACCACTGGCCAGCGCATCGCTGATTTGCTCACGTACCGTTGGGGGCAGCTGATCGGGTTGCACGCCAGCGTCTTGCGCAGCCTGCGCAAAAGTCTTGGCATCGATGTACACATCTTGCACCGGACCGTTTTCAGCGGCCTGTTTTACGAACTCCTGGAAAGTGGCCGGATCGCGTTGAGCCAATTTGCTGGCCTGCGCCAGCTGGGTCAGCTCGGTGAGCGCCTGAGCGTCTTGCTGGGCCACCTGGGCCTGAGCGCCACGCACACGAATATGCAGCGCACCTTCGACAATCGTGCGCACAATGCCACCCACGGCAGCACCCACACCGCCTTCTTCAATCGATTGGCCAATGTCAATCTCAGCGTCCCGGTTCGTGAGCGCTTTTCGCATCACGTCCTGGAGCACGTTCTCGGTGAACTCCTGCGCACCTTCAGATGCCGTGGCAATACCAATACGGGTCATGGCTGCACCGATCTGATTCTTGACAGGCACAGCCAGCGGTCCGAGCAACTTGTCCAACGCCCAGCGCTCAGTCACACCAGTGACCACAGCACCACCCAGCGTGGCAATGTCTTTCATGCCCTGGCTGGCTGGGTCCTTGTCGATCTTCTCGCCCATGACATCGGCGCCTTGGGCATACATGCTGGCGCCGCGATCAAAAGGAAACATGGCGATTTGACCGGCCACCTGACCCAAGCCTGCGGCCACCTTGTCGCCAAAGGTCTGCTGCGCCTGCGGGATCATCAGCTCTTTGCGGGCGTAGTTCTTGACCATGCCACCAACGGTCATCCAGTCCTGGCCAATGCTTGGGCCAGCAATTGATTCAGGTGTTGGCGCCTGCGGTGTCAAACCCATCGGCCCAGCCTTTGGAGTCGGCAGCAGGATCGATGACAGGCCTTGCAGCACGTTGCGCTGCACGATGTCCATGATCCGGCCGGTACCGCTCAAGGCCATGCCAATGCCTTCGGTTGTGCCCCCACCGACTTGGCGCAGCTTGCGCTCGACCTGGCTCATGTTGTCCACATCGTCGTGGGCCATGGCAGCGTACTGGGGCGAAGTCATGAACTGCACCACAGCTGGATTGGCATCCAGCATCTTGTCGATGTCAGACAGGTACGCACCGCGCTCGACCTCAGGCAAATTGCGACCCACTACATCAGCGGGTAACCCCGTACGGCGTCCGAGCTTCTGAGCGCGAGCGGCCATATCAGGGTTTTGCAGCAACGCTGAATACAGGCTTGCCTTTGCCTGCACCTTTTGCGCTTGGACCACTTCGCCCGCCGCTTTATCGATCGGGTCGGTGGACAGTTGACCGGCCACCTTGGCCGCAGCGGAGTCGAAGTCGTCGGTGATTTTCATTGCGTCGAATAGATCAGTTTCAGCGTGTCCTCGACCTGGCGTGCGGTCGGGTTCTTAATGCCCTGGCGTTGCAGCGCAGAGGTAGCCTTGCGCTTTTGGTCATCGTTCCAGGTCGGAGTGAATGTCTTGCCTTCGGCTTGAGCTTTGAATGCTCGCGTGTTGGAATTCCAAAGCGTGCCAGTCGTGGTGCCTTCAAGCACCAAGCGATCGAGCACCTTTTGTGTTTCTTCTTGATTCGGTGTGCGATTCAAGCGCTGAGCTTCGGCAAGCAGCGAGCGATCGGCTTGCTGGTGGAATAGCCCAAGGTCTTTGTCTTTCAGCCCCAGCGTCTTGGCCATCGTGTCTTTTTGCTGGGTCACGGTGGCAATACGAGCGGTCTCCTCGCCCTTAATGGCCTTGCCTTGCAGATCAGCAAAGTGCTTGCGATCGCTCGGTGAGAGCTTGTCAAAGTACCGGCGCAGATCTTCTTTGCCAAAATTCGGATCGGTCGATGCCGCAATGGTGAGCGCGTAATAGATGTTCGGGTCGGTCTTGACCTCGCGCCCTTCAGCTTCAGCTCGCGCCGTATTGCGCAAGCTCACCAAGTCTTTGCCATCCATACCCGCCAGCACGCTGGGTGGAATCTTGCCCAATGACCCGGTTTGCGAATAGATCTTCCATGCGGTATCACGTGCATCGGCTTGGCCGCGCTCGCGCAGCGCCACGCGCTCAGAGTCCAAGGTTTTGAGGCGCGTAATGATTGCATCCTCATCCTTACCGGTGAACTTATCGCGAGCCTCAGACAGGGCAGCGCTGATGTCACCCTTGTGCCTACCCCACAGCTCACCGGCTGCGTCTTGAGTGCGTTGCTCAAAGGCGCCAGTGTCCACCATGCGATTGACTTGAATGCGAGCCTGCGGTGTTAGCTCGGTGTTGGCTTGCTTCAAGTACTCTTTGGCATACCCCACGTTGCCCGCATCGACCGCAGCCGTGATGACCGCGGCATGGCCAGGCGACAACGCCTCTACCATGGCGCCCTCGATGGCCTTACCCGATATGCCTAAGCGGCTGCCTTTGTTGTAGATGGCCGCGCGAATTGAATCGGATGCCTGCTTGATTGCAGCCGTATCACCCCAAGCCAGTGCCATTTGCTCCTGGCCGGTCTTGATCGTGCCTTCATCGACGCTGCTTTGATACTCGTTGTATTCCTTGGCAATGTGCTGATTCAGGCTTGACTGAAACTGCATCATGAACTGCGACGATTGCTGCTTGAATCGCATCTTCTGGGAATCGTTGCCCAGATTCTTTTCGATCGAATCGAACTGCGTTTGCAGCTTTTCGGAGAACTCTTGATCCAGCGGCTTATCGCCTGGGCGCTTGAGCGCGTTTTCACCCTTCAGGTTGACAAAACCAACTTGAGGATTGAAGGTCAGATCGAGCCGAGCTTTTGCAGCTTGGTTCAGCGCATCATTGACGCGCACCTGGTTTGCGGTTTCTAGCTCATCGGCAACGATGCGCGACACCTTGCTGCCGGCATCGACCATCGACTGGCCAAACTGCTGAAGTTGACGGCCAGGCAGTGTGGCCAGCTCGGCAGACATTGGCGCATCAAATCGAGCGCCAGCCGGACGCAGCATCGCGTTAGGTAAGTTGGTCGGTTCGACCTGAAAATTGTCGTAGGTCGGGACTTTAGGCACAGGTCATCCCTTCTTGTTCATCATGTACCAGGACTGCGACACAGCACCTGCACTGCCCATGAGCGAAGTCACGGCAGACCCCATGGGAGAAATGCCGCCAGCGCCAGCGGTTGCAAAGGCAGAGCCTGCGCTATAGCTGGTTCCCTGGGCACGTGCGCTCATCGCAGCAAACTTCTGATTGACCGACTGGACTTTGTATCCAAACGCTGCACGCGCAGCATTGGCGCGAACTTCGCTTGCATCCACCTCGGTCATGTAATCGGTTGTGGCCAAAACCCTGGCCGTTGATCCAACGCCAAGATCGACACCACTGGCAGCAAAGGATGCACGCTGGCGCCCTTTGAGTTGAGCAGAGCCAAGGCGAAGTTTTTGTTCTTCGCGCTGTCCCTGATTGATGGCCATGTCGGCCTGGGTTTCGCTGATGCTTGCATTCAGCTCCAGGATCGACGCATCGGACTCGGCCATGGCTGCGTTCAGCTTGCCCATCGCCGCCTGGTATTGCAGCTGGGCCTTCTGACCCTGGGCAGACGAGTACGAGCCAATGGCCGATGAGGCCATGCCCGCGCCCATCATCACCACGGAAGAAACAGCCATGAAAACCCCTTAACAGTTGACGCTGAAGGTAAGGCAGGTGCGAGCTGCTACGCGCACCCGCCAATGCTCAAGATCCGATCGAAACCTCAAGGGTCATTGACACCACGGTAAGCGGCAGCGGATCGGACTGGCGCACGTAGACGCTGCCCGAATCGCTCCAGGTCGGTGTGAGCGTGACTTGAATTTCTTCGGACTTGAGCGCCGGCGGCGAACCATACGGCTCGATGGTGCGTTGCTTGGCCTCGACCAGCTCGTTTGGGTTAGGACCCACGAAAATGCCGCTTGATCTAAACACGCGCAGCCACACCTGGTTGACGTTTTTCACGCGACCTTGGCCATAGCCTTCGGCCTCATAAGCAAGCGGCAAAGTCTGCAAGTCAGCTGTAATCGGCAGCCCCACATGCACCTTGCTTGCTTCGTTGTCCAAGGTGATCGAACCACTCGTGACCACGCGCTGAGGATGGACGGCGCCATCGGCTAGGATGTTCACGGTCTTGCCTTCTAGGTGCGACAAGCCCGACAACGTGGTGACTGGCGTGCCCGAGTAGCTCAAGCCAGAATCCACAAAGTAAGCATCGGCTGCGCTCACAAACCGACGCGAAGCCATGCGCTCAACGTAGCGCTTAGTAGCGCCATTGATGGTGCGCTTGACCACCACATAGAGATGATCTTCACTGCCTTCGGACACCACACAGCAGGACTCAAAAACACCATCGGTATCGTGCTGGTGCCAGCTGCCGACGTTGTGCTCGGGCACGTAGGTCAGCCCTAAAAGCTTGCCAGACGTCGATACCATCCAGATGATTTGTTGTGGCGCCTTGGCCAAAGCCATGTCCACGATTTCAAGGTTGTCGAATAGGTGTGGCGCACGCACCGACAAATCGCCCGTTAAATACCCACCTGCTTGGCCAGAATAACCAAGCTCGCGCACGTGACCACCACGCGATGCCGCAAAGATCAGGTTGTTGTTGACGATCACCGGCTGCACGTTGTTTGCGCCCACGTAGCTTTGCGGCTTTACCGAAAGCGAAGTCGGTGTGATAGCGTCCGAGTTGATCGAGGTCACGCGCCACTCGGCCGAGCTGGTGAGCAACACCAACTCTTGCAAAGGCACGATGTGACGAATCGTGTTAGCCTCACGCGCAGCCACACGAAATTGAATCGAGTCATCATCCCGAGTTGGGATGGAGTAGTTCAAGTTGGACTCGGTGCCCGAGCGGGTCATCCACAGCGTTTGCGGTGCCCGTTCAGTGCCACCAAAGCACCGGCGCTGCTCAAAGTAGGACACCGCTGCCGGGTAGTTACCTGCGCCCAGGAATGGATCATTGATCTCAGGCGGTGTCACTGACACATCGGCTGCAATGTTCTCATCCTTGAAGCTTGTGCCCTGCGTTTGGCCAATGTAGCCATACAGACCGTTGGAAAGCTTGTAGACGTAGTATCGCGTTGCACCCGTGGCTGCGGTCCAGCTGATCGTATTGAATGCGTTGTCATCGAACAAATTATTCGAGCACGTGGCTACAGCCGAATAAGTCGACTCATCCAATCCATTGGGACCCACCGAACTGACCACATAGGTCTGAGTCGAAGGTGTGCCTGGAGTACTGCCAGCCGTTGCCGTTGCGCTCACGCCCGTAGGCGGTGACAGCTTGGATGCAAAAGCAATGGTTGTGATTTGCCAATTCAAAGCAGCCAGGCGACGCAGCTCGCGAGGGATGTAGTTCGGATGCACGATCGTGAGCACATCGGCCGATTGCACAAAATGCAGATCGAACAAGTCTGCTTCAACGTAAGGCGTGGCCACCTCGTAAGGCACTGAGCCATTCATAAGCGTGGCGCCATCGGTATGAAAGCGCACGTATTGGTGGCCAAACTCCAGCACCATGGTCTGGGTTGTCGAATAGGAAAACGGAACCAGGCGGGTTTTACGGGCTGAGTCCTGGACCTCACGAACAAATGCCAGGCCTGCTCGGTTATGCGCTGGACCATGCGGCAGCGTGATGAAATTGAGGCACTTGGCTAAGCCAGTCTGATACTTCGCATCATCGATGCGGCCATAGAATTCAGGGGTGACTTCGCCCCCAGCAAAAGATCGAGCAAAGGTGCGCACAGTTGCCATGATTGCGCCTCCTTATCGACCAGCCATCCAGGACACCGCCTGCGTGGTTTGCACACGGCGCTGCTTGGTGTCGGCCTCGATCGCTTTGGATAGCCAGGCAGCGGCCATTCCCTCGCAGCGCTTGGCTTCAGCTCGACCAGCTTCGCCCTTGAGCACCGGACCGGCCAACATTGCGGCCAGCTTCCAAGTGAGCGTAGTCACAAACAGCGGAGTGAATCTTGTCGTGTCGGTCACAAAAGCCACATAACGAGTCATTGCATCGGCCTGATCGGTCAGGATGACTTCATCGCCACCGTCATTGGTTTCGCAGACAAATTCGACTGGCGTGTACTGACCAATGCCAGTGTTGGACAAACCGGTTTGAGAAAAAGGCGCCGGAATCGAAACGGATTGATCACCCTTGGCGTTCTTGTCGAGCACTGCGATCACGCGCAAGCAATCAGCAGGTTGCAGGTAGGTGTAGGCCCACTGGCTCCAAACGTTATCGACCTGCGCCAGCAACGCCCGCTTGGTTGCGAAATTCCAGTCATGCAGCTCAAGCAGTGCATCGCGTGCAATTGGGTAGAAGCGAGCGCAGTGCTCGGCTTGAGCGCTACCTTCAGGCGGATCAAGCGATGCCACCGTCGCGTTGTCGCCCAAATGTCCCAGGGCTAAGTTTGCAATATCGATTTCAGACGCCATAGCGCACCCCTTGATTCAAAGAAAAAGGGGGCTGACGCTCGCACGCACAGCCCCCACTTGCCGACCTGAATGTGGGTCAGGCGTTGGCCTTAGCCTCGGCATCGGCCTTCGCTTTGGCTTCAGCCTCGGCTTTGGCTGCTTCGGCTTCTGCCTTGGCCTTCGCTTTGGCTTCAGCTGCGGTCAGCTTCTGTTCGGCAGGCGCTTCGGCGATCAGCTCCAAGGCCTTACCAGGCTTGCCTTCGTACTCCACCGTATCGCCAACCTCACGGATAGCGCTGCCGATGTAGGACTTTTCGAGGACGCGATACTTAGGCATGGCGTACTCCTATCAGGCCACATTGAAGCCAGAAGCGTAGGACTTCTGATCTTGCACGCCGTGCACGAAATCAGCAGTCACAGTACCGGCAGAGTTGGTGCCCACCACAACATAGCGAGTGCCAACGTAGCGCTGGCCATTGCTATTGATTTGTGGATTCACACGTACCGCCACACGCTTGCCAGCAGTCAAGCCAGCAGTAGCGATGGCACCAGAGCTGCCAATCACCGTGGGGCTAGACAGATCAGCAGAAGCTGAGGTGATGACTTGAAATTCAGTGGATGTGCCACCTGCAAAGGCGGTACCCACGTTGAAGTTCACGTTAAGGTTTTCACCTGCACCGATGTCACGGGCGCTGCCCAGATCGATCGTGTTGGTGGAGACTGCCGTAGTGGTGACGGCTTGCGCATCGGAAACGCGCAGAAGTGCATCGGTAATCATTTGAGAGGTTCCTTTCAGAGTTCGATTTGCTTTTCGCGAACGGGGCCGAAGCCCCATTCACTGTCAGACCACGCGGGCCTCGGTGTTGAGCAAGGCATCGACCTGACGCAATGGAACGCCAAGGAACGACAACCATGAATGAGGCTGACCGTACTGAGTCAAACCCTCGTTCACTTTGACCACAGCCTGGCTGCGGTCCAAAGCAGCGATGGACAAGCCACCGTGAACAGTGCGGTTCATGTAGAACGCTGCGCGGCCCATCTTCATGTTGGGGATGCGGTACAAGGCACGAGCCATCAGCTTGATAATGTTGGTGGCTGCGTTCGCAGCTTGGGTGCCAGTCTGGCCCATCAAGTCAGACACATCGATGTTGCAGATGCGAACGACATAGCGCCAGTCTTTGACCACCAAACCGTTATCCCACTGATAATTTGTGGCGTAGGCCTGCATGCGAGTGCCGTCAGCGTTGTAGACGGTCTGCTCGCCCAGGTCTTTGTGGCTCAAGCCAGCTTTGGAACCCTTGGGGAAAGTACCAAAGACAGTGTTATCACCCCACACCACCAAATAGATTGAGGTGTTGTCGGTGCTCACGCCACCAGCGTCCAAAATATTGGCAGCATTACCAGCACCAGAGATGGCGCCATAACGAGTAGCCAAACCGAGGTACTGCTTGGGGTCAGTGGCAGGGTTGCCATAGAACATCGTGCTCGATTGCGTCTGGTTCATGGCTTCCAAGAAAGCCTGATCTTCAGACAAGCGGAACTCACCGGTATTGCCGTTGAGCTGCGCCAACTTCACGTCCACCTCGCTGCGGGCTTCCAACATGCCGCAACCTTCATCTACTTGCGCAGTGGTTGACTTGCTGTTTGGAATACCCTGGTTCAGTGCACGCCAGTAGACGTTAGGCAAACCAGTACGGATGACGACACGGTGGCCGGTAGGCAAGTTGCCTTCGACGAACACGCAGTCCTCAAGAATTTCATTGGTCTGCGAAAGCAGTTCAGCGACAACCGGAACACGGCCATCGGGATCGGTGCGCTTGGCCCAGTCGGCCAGGGTGAGCGCGGTGTTAGACAGAGTTGCCATTTTAAAAAGCTCCTTTTAACGTTGCTGATTCGGATACAGCGCATCGGCTAAGCCCTTTGCGCCCTTAGGACTGCCGGACCCTGCGGGTACGAACTTGTCCTCACTGATTGCCTTACCGGCTCGGTACATCAAACGGATCAACTCCGGGTGATTCCCAAGACCGGACTCATTGAGCAGCGTGCGTAACTCAGGTGTGCCAAATGCATCGAGCGCCTTCTTTGCTACCGCCAAGTTCTCCGGAAGCTTTTCGCCTCCAAACTCCTTGTCGGTTTGCGCGGCCTCGACCCATTGGGTTTTTGCCTGGGTCAGGGTTTCGGCATGACGGCCCGCGATCACGGGACCCATCTTGTCGAGCACCTTTTGCGCAGCCTCTTGGGTCAGGTTCAATTCCTTGGCGACTTCTGAGAATGCCGCGGTTCCTTTGTCATCCAGCTGGATGCCATCGGGCAGCTTGAACTCATACTTTTCAGGTGCGCCCTGAGGCTTAACCTGGTCACCTTGGGGTTGATCGCCTTCACCGGGTTTTGCGGTGTCAGCGTTCTGGCCTTCAGTGGCTTGCTGCTGTGTGGCTGCACTGGCTGCTGCTGCGGCATCACCGGCTGCTTGCGCAGCGGGAGCGACGGCAGCTGCTGGTGCAGCCTGCGATGCGTTGCCTTCAGTGGTCGTTGCGGCTTCCGTCATCAGCGATTCTGTTGTCATGTGTTTGCTCTTTCATCATCACCGGATACAGCTCAGGGCAGATCGAGTGAACTTGCGCCAGCATCCTCAAGCCTTCGTTGCGGTTACCCTCGGCAAATGCCATGTGCATCGCGTTGGTGTTGAACGAAAGTCGAAACACACCGGTTCGGTCCAGAAGGCGCCACACGATGCGACGCCCCCGCTTGCTGCCCATGAGCCACTTGAAATCATCGGCCTCGTTGATCCGGGCAAGCTGCTCGCGCTTGGCTGCATCAGCCTTTGCTTGCTCTTGACCCCGAAGGTCGAAGGGATCGAATGAACTCATGGCTGCACTCTATTCAGCGGTGTTGCCGGTACGCGCACCACTCACTCACCGTAGAGCGCACTGGCTGCTGAGCTGGCGCTAGACACGGCGCCTAATTCCATGTCGGTGATTTGCATCTCAACCGAGCGATGATTCATCTCACCCTCGCTTGCGTGAGCGCTCGTGCCCTTGACCACGGCTTTGGCCATCACCATCACTTCGGTGCCAACGGCAGGCAACTCGGTCAGGCCGAGCTTTTTTAAAGCATCGTCATCCAGGTGAATGCACAGACCATACGGGTAGCTTGGCGCATCCGATGCGACCACCTCGTTTGTGTATTCCTTGCGCTCATCGGCGCTCATCTTCATGCTGATCATGGCCATCGTCGGCTCCTTACTGGTTGTAACCACTGAACATGCTCATCACGTTGGTGAGCGCGGAATCTTCGGTTGTTTTGGCTGCGGCCAGATCGCGTGCGGTAGCAGCGGCCTGAGCGCTTTGCGCTTGCTGCTGAGCGGCCTGTGCGGCCTGTGCACGTGACTGACGAATGAGCGCAACTTTTTCATTGGGAACGATCAACTCAGGATCGATGCCAAGCATGTCCGAGTACGCATCGGCCCAGCGATCGGTATCGAACTTGTCCAACACCTCGGGCTTAAACTGCGCAACCGCGCCCAAGTTGCCCACGAATCGATCGATGCCATTGGTGGCCACTGCACGCTGCGCCTGCGCCAGCATCGAGACGTACTGAACATTCAGATCCACGCCTTGCAACTCTTGTGGTGGTGGTGGCACCAATCCTGTTTCGATCATTCTGGAAAACGTGATCTCGATCAGTGGGTCCAAAAGCTCGTTGTGCAGGCGCTCAAGCACCGGGCCAAGCATCAGTAGCTTTTCTTCATGGCGCTCAGCCACTTCGGTGGCCGTCATATTGGTGCGCGTAGAGTTGGCCAGCATTAAAAACAGATCGGTGTAGAAGGTCTGATTGATGCGGCCACGCACGTCCTGGATGTCAGCAAGCAAGTGGTTCAACTCCAAGCGCACCTCAAAGGCGGTTTTGATACCGCCTGCCGCTCCACTCATGTCCACATAACTGGTGCCACCTGGCAGCGTGTCGATCTCTCGGTTCTTCATCGAGGATGGAACTTGCAACGGTGGGCGAGTCATGTAGTCAATGGCCTGCGCTTTGCGTAGCTGCTCATGCTGCAACTGCTTGATGTCACCCAGCGCTTCCATGCCAGGGCTTGAGCCATAAATGTCACCGCCAGTTGCAGACCAGCGCGGCACCAAACCACGAAACACCTTGAAACCAGACTCGCGCAAATACTCACCCTTGTCCGAACCCAATTCAAAGTAGACGGATTTGTAGGGCATGTTCTTGGCATCGCGCATCTTTGGATCGCGATCAATGCGCGGCTCGATTGCATGCACCAGCGTCACCCAAGTATCAAGCGAGCCACGGTCATGCAGCGTTTTGATGGAGTTGGACACGTTGTCAATTCCAAACTCGCCCACGATCTCGCTCACGGTCTTTTGGAATTCGCGGTACATCGTGGTGACGTTGCCACGATAGTCGGTGGCAATGGCGAACTCACCTGCCGTAAGAACGTGGTGCCTGATCACCTCATCGAAGTCGTCCATCATCACTGCTGCGCCGGTACCAAACGCACCGATTTCCTCATACATGGAGTGCAGTGAGCGGTAGGTGTTAGAGCGCTGGAAGATGTCCAGCATTTGGCGCTGCACAGCGGACAGCCACAACTTTACCGGCATGTAGTCCATCAAGTCAGGGTCAGCAGTGGCCAAGCGAAACCATGGACGTGCTGGACTTGTTGCACCGCCCATCAGGCCAGCACCAAGCACGCGAAGCGCACGGGTACCGGTGTTGTCATAGATGTTGTTGTGCCGGCGCTCACCCCGATTGCGATCATTCACGAAGTAACGGCCACTGCGAGGCAGCAAGTAATCGCTGATCTCTTTCCAGTGGGACATGTAAGAGGATCGCTCGTTTTTGAGCGCACCCCAGCGCGAATACAAGCGATCGCGTGGTGTTTTGTTTTCTGCCATTCTTTAGCTCCCGAGTAGCGTGTTTTTGCCAAGTGGCAGTGATGCGGATGTAATGCCACCCGTACCCGTAAGCATCGTTCCCGATTGACCCGTCAATCCTTGACGTTCGTTTTTGGCGATGAATGCCTCAGTGATTGGCTTCTTTTGATTGGCGCGATTCTTTGCTTCTTCGGCCAGCTGCGCATTAGCTGCGGCTTGCTCGCGCTGCTGAGCCAGGGTCTGCTCATATTGAGAACTTTGCTGCGTCAGTAATGTGTTGAACTGCTGCGATTGCTGCTGCAAACCGGCTTGCGCTGCTGCTCGTTCAGCGGCAAGAGTCTGCTCCAGCTGCGACTGCTGACCAGCCAGAACCCCAGTGAACTGAGTATCACGAGCTAATAGGCTGGCATCAGCTTTTGTTCGTTCCTCCGTAAGCAACGTCTCAAAAGACTTTTGTTGCCCAGAAATGAGCTGCTCGTACTGGCTTTGCTGTTGAGTCAATAGCGACTGATTGTTCAGCGTCAATTGCTCCATTTGCTTGCGCTGTTCTTCAAGCTGTGCTTTTAGTGCTGCCGTTTGGTTATCAATGGCTGACGCCTGATTAGTTGACGTTTGTTGCGCTACATTGACCGCCTCTCGCTGTGCGTTTGCTGCATCTTTTGAATTTTTATAACTTGCAGCCACACCTGCACCAGCAAGGCCAGCTGCACCAATGGCGGTTGCTGAAATTCCAGCGACCGTACTTGCAGCTGCTGCCGCACCTAAACCAACGACTGCTGAAACGGCCATGATCAAATCTCCTTCGAATAGATAATGTCCTGCACGCCATACCCCATGCGAGGCATGATCTTGTCCAGGCTGGTGCCCTGCTTGGCGTGCCACAGCATCAGCTGAGCACCACGTGCGCGGGCAACTTTTTCGGTTTCACGGATCAGGCGCAAGCCCACCGTGCTCGGTCGCAGATCTTCACGAAGGAACAACACATCGTTGTTGGCCACAATCAGATCGGCGTAGTGAATGTGCGGTCCAATAAAGCAGACCGAATAGCCAACGATCTCACCATCAAAATCTAGAGCGGCCAGGCACAAAAGCGCACCGTGGCGCTCCATTTCTTCGTATCGACGGCGATCAGGCTTGAGCACCATGACCTGCTTGTTCTTGGCCACTTCATTCCAATGCAAAGCAAGCAGATCCCACATCTCATCAATGCGAGCGCTCATCGGCATTTCAACAATGCGTACGCCAGCAGCACAATTGGACTGCACGCTACTTAGCTGGCGCACCGTAAAGCTGGGCACAACGGCATCGAAAATCAGGTGAATGCGATCGCTGTCTGAATCGTTGCGCAGCGAGTGCTGGCCGCGATGGTTAAACCACCACAATTCACCCGTTTGCATGTGCACGGTTTCATCATCGCAGCTGAAAGTGTTACCAAAATTTGACTTGAGCACCAAGTGAAAACGGGAGTACGCTTTAGCGTACCGGCCGGTGTCCTCGTGAGGGTCAATTAAACCGCCAGGCTTTAACTTGACGATCAGCACCCGGCCAAGTTGGGTCGATCCGATCTGCCGCAACACGGGCGCCACCAACGGATAGACGGCCTGCGCCAGCTCATGCATCGATGGATAGTCAACGGCTCGCAGCTCGTTAAATACGGTGTCTAGCGTAATGTCCCGTGGACCTCGCAGCCAGATGCATTCGGTATCGTGATGCGGCGATCCAGGCGCTTCCTGGCGAACCGTGATCTCATCCCATAGAGTCGGTTGTGCCTTGAGCGAGTCGAGCAATGGCCCGACCGCCAGATCGGTCATCAGTCGTTGGAAGTGCTGCATCAGGCTCAGTCATCGGATAAGACTGAGCGGATCGTATTCACCCCTGTTTGCAGTACGCGCACCTAACTGCTGCATGAATGTGCGCTTGCCCACTGGGTGCGCAAAGGTCAGAGCCAGCGCATCAGCCTTGTCGGGCGATCGCCCCAGTATCTCTTTGATGTCATCCTTGTCGGCGATCCTAAACTTGTCGCCTTGGAAGGTGTATGTGACGGCGCAAAGCTCATCCTTCAGCTCATCGTCATCGGGCAGCGCTCCACCGGCTTTGACCCACTTAGCCATTTCAAAGTACATCTCGGAGCGTTTGTTGAAATAGCGCGGATCGTTTGGCTTGCCGCTGAAATACACCTCGATGCAATCCCGGCTGGTCATGCGCAGCGCATCGACCACGCCAACGCCATAACCTCCCGTGGCATCCACGAACGTGGCATCAGGATCGTGTTCGTCCATCTCAATGCCAACCTGGCCAGCCACTAGCATGGTGTCAGGGATGCGCATTTGCCTGAGCGGATAAGCGATCTTTCCCTGGCGTCTGGCCAGCACCGTGCTGTCATCGCCCTGCCTGGCCACATCCAGGCCAAACACCACAGCTGCAAACTCGAACTCACCCTCACGGTAGACACGCTTGATCGCAGCTTCCACATCCTCAGGACCAAGCAATGCATTGGCCGATGTACGTGGAAACACGCCCCGTACGCGAACCCGAACAAAGTCCGAATCCTCACCGTAGTCGTCCACCCATTCCTGGATCTTGGTCTTGTTGGTGATCTTGACCGTGCGACTGTCGATCTGACGGGTAAGCCATCGATGCTTGAACCGGCCAAAACACTCACGGAATCGACCGGTGTTTTGGGTCGGGTTTCCAAAGCAGCACCAAATGATCTCGGTGTCGGCATCGGTAAGCGCACCCTCGGACACTTCCCAGATCAGATCATGAATGGCCGAAGCCTCATCGAATACCAGCAAAATGCGCTTGCCTTGATTGTGCAGGCCAGCAAAGGCCTCGGTGTTACGCTCAGACCAAGGCACCATGTCAATGCGCCAGGTCTTTTCGTGATCAGGGTCCTTGGAAAAAAGCGCCGTGGCCGTGTGATCAAACCAATGCCTGGTGATGCAAAGGCGGTACCACTTGGCCACCTCGGCCCAAGTCTTGGTCTTGAGCTGGTTCTCGGTGTTTGCCGTGACAACGCCCTTGGTGTCCTCAAAGGTCGAGATTGCCCACAGAATGACCCAACTCACCAGGGCAGACTTGCCGATACCGTGGCCTGAAGCAATGGCAATCTGAACCGCTTCGGCGACTTTGATCTCACCAGCGCGCAACTTCTCGCCAATCCCAGCCAACACATCGCGCTGCCACTGATCGGGTCCATCCTTAAACTTGGCCAACTCACCCTTGCCCCATTCAAAGGCAAACATGACGAACCCAAGCGGGTCATGCGTGAAGCCTGCAATGGCTTCGACCAGTTCGGCCTCAGCCTTGTTTCGTGCGCTCACGGGCTTCCTTAATGCGCTCGGCCAGGCTCGATGTCACATCGACCTCGATCTTGTCGGTGAAAAGCTTGAGGTGCCGACCCAGCATCTCCAAGCTTCCGCGCTTGTCCCAAAACTTGATCTTGGCGGTGTGCTCGACTTCCACCGGTTCAGATCCTGGTATCTTGCTAGTCACCACCTCGATGCTGGAAATGGATGCGGCGATCTCATCGGGCAGCATGTGCACCGGCAGCAGATTGCCTGCCTGATCGAACACTTTTCGGATGTCGGCAAACGCCAGCTTCGTGATCTCATTAAGCACACGATCCCCATTCAGCTCGACTTTTGCCGCTCGTTTGTCCATCGCGGCCTGTATTTCAGCCTTGACTGAAGTTTTCCGAAGCAGCTGATAGCCCTGCTCCTCACACGTTTTTGGGCTATACCCCGCACGTACAGCAGCCTGCGTCGCATTCAGATCGACCAGGTATTCCCGCACGAATGCGGCTTGTTTTGGGGTTAATGCTTTGGACTTCATGGCTTGATCAATAATGTCTGGTGCGCTTTGCGCTTCACGCGCACGGGTTTTTCTCTGGTTTAGAAGGGTCACACATGCAACGCATCATCATCCTCATTTGCTCGGCAATCTTGGCAGGCTGCGCCAGCACGCCCATGTCCGATCGTGCCGCTCGCATCCAAGTGCACAGCCAATACAGCACGCTGCTGGCCAACTGCCAAAACTTGGGCCCATTAAAAGTGAGCGCCCAAGCTGCTGGAACCTTGGATGAAGGATTCAGCGAGGCCCAGATCAAACTGCGTGAAGCAGCAGTTAATCTGAACGCCGATACAGCGGTGATCGTAAGCAGTGATCGAATCATGCACAGCCTTTACAACAGGGAACGGGTCATTCACGGCGCAGCTCTTCGCTGCTATTGACACTCTCGGGCACGTCAATGCGACGCCAATCTGAGACATGCTGTCCTCGGCGCCGGTACTTGATCCAGCCTGCGATGGTTGACTTGCTTACCTCGAACTTCTCAGCCAGCTTTTTGTAGCTCATGCCATCGGCGTGCAGCTGACGCGCCAGTTCGATCTCGGCATCGGTGTGTGTGGCATGCTGATGGTCCTCGCCAATGCGAAGGCCCCGATCATTCACCTTGACAATGCGGATCGTTCCCATGCTTGCCTCAGTAGTGTTGGGCCACGGCCTTCTTTAGAGCCCGGTACTGGCCGCGCTGGCTGTCAGCGGCGACCACCTGCTGCCTGCTACCAAAACCCACCCACATTTTTTTGTACTCCACGGCAGGCAGATTCTTGGACTTAGCAATGTGCTGCGCCATCTTGCGCACGGCTTTGGCTCGTTTCTGGTTCATGCTTCTTCTTTCTTGAAGTGATCGGGATACAAACGCCGGGCAATCTCGGTAGCGCGTTCAACAGCCTTGATCCTGGCCATTGGATCGGCAGCGCTTGGCTTGACCTGGGCGGCTTTCTTCAGCGCCTCAGCGGCTGTGTTGGGCAGCGTGCCTTGTGGTTTTTGATCGCTCATGCAATGCCTTTCCAATCGTTCGAATGCTTTGCGTACATCCATGCGGCCTCATCCACCACATCGGCCGGTGTGATCGCGATGATTCGGGCGGCTGCTTGCAGACCGGAATACAACGATCCTCGGTCCACGTCGGTAATCGTCGGCCGTTTGGCCAAGTCATCCAGTGCGTTGACGCTGGCCCGGACTATTCGCATATCAGGCTCATCGCCATCCCAGCCCAAAGCAATCGCGCAAGCAGCCGAAACCGAGAACATGACCGATCCATACGCCAGCAGTTTTTCGCGATCGGCGCCAGTCAATGCGTGAATCTGTGCGTTCAGCGCTTGGCTTGTCCACTTCTGGCGAATCATCGCCCGCTCAATCGGATGCATGCGCACCAGCTTTTGCTTGCGCTTCATGCCACACCTCCAAGCCCTCGGATTTCAACCACGACCTTCGAGCCGGTGTCGTCAGCTACATCAAGCGTGACGCGAAACCCCTTGTCATTGAAGTGCAACGCATCGGCCAAACCATCCAGGCCGGCCTTCATTGATGCAAACATGTTGTCCATGTCCCGATGGCGCCGATCGGGCGGGTAAAACATCAGGTGCACTTCAGCTTTTTCGCATCCGGCCAGGCTGGTCGAATCAAATCCGGCTTCTTTGGCCAGCGCCCAGCACGTTTGTCGATAGTGCTTTTTGAACTTTGCCACCTTCATAAAATGCAGGCGGGAATTAGGGTTCAACTCCTTGGGTGGAAATGGCAGTGTTACGTGCATACAGCGTCCATCAGTCTTTGAATCGTTACGGCCAAGGCATCCACCTCATCCATCTTTTTGAGTGCCCACATACGGCGCTGGCCATGCAGGCCTAATAGCGGACCTTGATGGCATGACTTGCACAAAGCCACCGAAGTAAACCACTGGCCTTGCTTAATCTCGTGACAGTCGCTTGGACCAGCGTCATCACAGACCGAGCACGGCAACTCTTTCACCCTCTCAATGTGATCGCGCTCAGCAACACTTGGAGCTTTTTTGTTCTTGCTTTGCATCAGCCCCATCCCATAACAATTTGCTCAAGCAGCCGGTCAGCCGTGGCGCGGTCCATTCCAGTCAGGATGAAACGAAGTACGCCATCGATCGCTGCCTGGTAGAACTGCTCAAATTCGTCCTGGTCCATCGAGTCGTACGCAATCGACCTTGGAACCTGCGTCAGCTCACCCGTGCGTGGATCGATAACCGGATCTGCATAGCCGCTCACAAGCTTCACGGCAACAAGCGCCTTCTCAGTCGTGTCGTAAATTTCCGAGTTATCAGCGACCAGCGCTAGCAAGGCAAACAGCTTGCGGTGATGTTGGCCGTTGCGCGGCACTGCCCATTCCATGCGAAACCAAGTGCCAGGCGTCATGCGCTCGATGCGACGCTTGAGCTTGCTGTAAGCCTCATGATCGGCTGGCGTTGATCCACGCAAACCCTTGGGCGTTTTGATAAGTACCGCCCTCATGGTTCCACCTCAAACAAATCCAGGTTGCGTGAGTCTCTGCGCTCAATCTTGACCGGCAGCAGCGATCGCACACGCGAACCGGACCGACGCGACAGCGGCAACAGATTGGCTTTGCGTGCACACTTTGGCCCCACCGGCTCCTGGCCAATCAAGACCGCAGGGTTTCGGGTGGCTCGCCCGCACAAAGCGCAATAGAGCTTCACAGAACACCCTCCTGCACGGCATGCGCTACTTCAGCCAAACTCAATGGCGTTTCCCAAGAGCTTGGGCGACGCACGCCAGCACTTGCGCCCGGCCAGGACTCAGCGGAAAGCGCTCGATGGCTGCGAGCAATGCTGACGCCTGGCGCTTGTCTGGATGCGCCGTCATCACCAGACGTGTGCAGCACTCCAGGCACTGAAACCGATAGACCCCACTGTGCGGCCGATTTCTGAACAACTCGCATGCCGGACACGGCGCAGTCGTTGCAGTTTCGAAATTGGCAAACTCCAAGTTGTCGGCACTCACGCATGTCACCCCCTCACCTTTTGTTTGGGCATACCCATGCGCTCGCGCAATCCATCCAACATGGCGCGAACTTTTTCCTGATCAGCCTTTGGTGCAGGCAAAGCCTTGAACACAGGCTCAGGAACCTTGCGGCACAGCGCACGAAATTGCAGGACGTTGGGCGGTCGGTCGATTGGCAAGTGCTTTAGCGCATAAGCGATGGCATCGGGCAGCGTCTCAAACCCAGCCAGCTCATGCGCCCAGTCGGCTTTGACGGCCAACAGGTCCATACCTTCGTACTGCGACAGGAAAGCTCGGCCATAGATCAGGCTTAGCTTCGTGAAGATCTTCTCGACCCAAGGATCAGGCAGGCTCATTTGACGACCTCAATGGCTGGAACATCGACCACTGGGGTCACGTCAATCGTTCGAAAAAAATCCGCTGCTTGCGCTGGATCGCGCCTGGCAATAGATGGTGTGACCTCAGCAACGCGCTCGCGCATTGATCGCTGGTAGGCGGTCTCGCCCGTTGACTGCGGCATGACCACTGAAGGCTTCATGCCTGCTGCCCAATCAGCTTTGAAACCCTGCCATCCACGGGTGCAGCAAAGCGCCAGCACATCAGACAAACTCATTCGAGCTTTGCCTGCTTCACGTGCAATGCCTTCCAGCGCCGTTGCGGTGAGCGGTGCACGTTTGGTTTTGCGTAACGTCAGGAAATCCAACCAGACCGCATCGCTTACGCCTTCAGGCTTTACAACAGCGGGCTTGCTCCGCTTGCCTGGTTTATCTTCTACGTCAGTAGAAGATATATCTTCTCTTCTCTTATCTTCTCTTCTCTTCTCTTCTCTGGTAGGCGTATTTGTAGACGTTTGTGTAGACGATGATGCGTCTACATTAGCGTCCTTATTGGCTCGCCAGCGTGCTTGCCTGGCGTTTTTAAGGCCACGCTCCTTCGCTGACTCGCCGTTGTGACGCTCGAAGTGAGGTATTTCAATGCCGCTTTCGGTGACATTTAGCCAACCGACCTCAGACATCGCATCTGCAAAACCGGTGACCGTACTCACCTTGTCGATCAATCGAGACGTTGCACCGTCTACATGACCGTCTACCGCATGCTTGTCGCACCAAGCCCAAAATGAATACAAACAGCCCACAACATGCAGCTCATCAATGCCCAAGCGATCAGCCAGCTTAAACACCGAAGGGTCATCGCGCAGATCGACGCGCATCTTGATCCAGTCGCCTGCCATGACTTAAGCGCCTTCGACGATGATCTTGCGCCGTGCTGTTTTGCGACTTTGCATCCTCATTTGAGCTGCGATCACACGATCAGCAATACGGTCAGATAAAACTTCCGGCCATTTGCTAACAGCCTGGACGGTGCAACCAATTGCTTTAGCTGCTCTCGTCTTAGAGCCGCCTAACAATTCGATAGCTTGGGTCTTGGTTAATGTGTTCATGCCCACATTTAACCATAGTTCATAAAATAATGCAACCAATGTTCAGTAAAGGGGCAACATAATGGAAACCATGGTTGATTACAGTGATCGTCTTACTTACGCCCTAAAGCAGGCTGGACTTAGTGTTCAGCTGCTTGCAGACGGACTCGGAATTTCTTACCAAGCTGCCAAAAAAGCGCTTGACGGAAAAACGCGCGCCTTTACTGCCTCTAACAATCAAAAAGCTGCAAAATTGCTCGGCGTATCCGCCGAATGGCTTGCCACTGGTGAGGGAAATGCCATACAAGTCGTTACGCAAACGTCACAAGACGACAATAGGGTGATTCCTCAGTACGATGTGGCGGGTGCAATGGGCAACGGTGGCCTTGTTCTTGAGGAGAACCCGCCAGGCATGATTAAGGGCTGGAGCGTTGATCTCGATTGGCTACGCTTGAACCTCCCGGCAAATTCAGGCCTAGGCAATCTGTGCATCGTCACCGGGTTCGGCTCATCAATGCAGCCGAAGTACAACCCAGGCGACCCCCTGCTTATGGATCGAGGCATCACCGAAGTAAAAACCGATGGGGTCTACTTTTTTAGGGTGGGCGAGCACGGGTTCATCAAGCAGTTGCAACGCATACCCACATCCACGGGCATCATCATCCGGGCCAAGAGCTTGAACCAGAGCTACGATGCTTTTGACATCACCGATGGCATGGACTTCCATGTGCTCGGCAAAATACTCATGGTCTGGAGGAGCGAAACGGTATGAAGAACCCAACAGCACAGCAACAAGATCAATCACTTGACCTTAATGACAACCCTCTCCCAGCGCCTATTCGCATTCTGCGTGCAACGGCATTCGGAACGATTGGATTGCTGCTCGTTGTCGTGACGCCTATCGGTGCAGACAACATGCTTGAAAAAATGCAAACCACATTCGGCGCATGTGGTGCAGTCATCGCATTTGTGTTGATGCGATTGACAAAATGGCGCAAATCCTCATTACCCACAAATCGCTTGGCCTTGTTTTTGTTTTTGGGATCAATGGCAGGAACAGTCGCTTCCACTGTTTGGTTTGGCGGATGGTCTTTATTCGACAGTATTGCCACAGGCCTAGGATCGGGAGTCGTCCTGGGAATCATGAACAGCCTTGGAGGGATTGCGCTACGATCTTCGCTACTGTCTTTCTCGAAATAGCGCATTGAAGTAACCATAGATGCACCACGCAACCCGCTTCGGCGGGTATTTTTTTCACATAAATCCAACCATGGTTGACATATTCATTTAACTATGGTTAAAATTCACTCCGTCGCAGTTCAACGCGAGACGACCAAGGCCAAGCGATACGTGGCCGAAGCTGACAGGAAGCAAAGGCGGGTCTAGGGGCGGTGCCCTGATGTGTTGACTGGGATAAATCAACCCACAGGAGTGAACCCATGAACCATTTGCCTGAGAACCTGAGGGACCTGCGCATCAGTCGCACTGAGAAGGTCCTCGACTATCTGACCGCCATCACTATCGGCGCCGCCCTTGGCGTGTTGCTAGCCCTTGAACTTTCCAAGTAAAGCGAGGGCCGCAATGGAAATCAAAAAACTAATCGATCCATTCCGCAAACCAAGCGCGGAACTCATCGCTCAGCGTGAGTTGGAAGAAGCCAAGCGCCAATTGCTCAATGCTCAAGCTGGCCAAGAGTACGCAGCTGCGATGGTGCAGTACCACCAAAGCCGCATCACTCGCTTGCACAACATGCTGCTAGAGGCTCACCAATGACAAGCCGCGATACCAAAGTGGCTCGCATTGGCAAGCGCTATTGGCGCCATGCCGTAACGCCACACAACAGCAACTGGCGCATGCAACTACGCGTTCTTGCCAAGTGGATGCTGGCCTGCATCGCAGTCTTATTCATCACCACGCTGGTCTTGGCTTTCATGTCAACGACCAACGCTCTTGCACAAATTCGCTCGGACGTTTTGTCCGATGTTCAAAAACTCAGGATCAACAACGTATGAATGCCATTACCAAACAGGAAACAGCAATGCTGCCTGCGCTGCAAATGAACGAGTCAGAACTTATCGAAGTTCTCTCCACCAGCCTATACCCAGGTGCGCAAGTCGGATCAATCAAGATGGTGCTGGGCTACTGCAAAGCAGCTGGCCTTGATCCCATGCAAAAGCCCGTCCATATCGTTCCCATGTGGGACAGCAAAGCAGGCTCGATGCGCGATGTAGTCATGCCAGGCATCGGTTTGTACCGCACCCAAGCTGCACGTAACGGCTGCGCAGGCGTCACTGAACCTGAGTTCGGCCCCGATCTCACAGAAATCATTGGCGGTCAGTCAATAACTTTTCCCGCCTGGTGCCGAGTCACAGTCAAGCGACGCCTGCTCACAGGTGAAGTGGTGGACTTCACAGCCAAAGAGTTGTGGAAAGAAAACTATGCGGTAAAAGGTGGCAAAGAAAAAAGCATTGCACCCAATGCGATGTGGACAAAGCGCCCTTATGGCCAGATCGCCAAATGCGCCGAAGCTCAAGCCTTACGTAAAGCTTTTCCAGAAATCGGCAGCGAACCAACCGCCGATGAAATGGCAGGCAAATCGCTGCACGACGATGACACCGTGATCGATGGCGACACAGGTGAGATCAGGTCAAGTGGCAAGCCTGCGGTGTCCATGCCGGCACGCAAGGCAGCACCATCCGCAGAGCAAGCCAGCGATGTGACGGCCAAGGCCTCAGCATCCGCATCACACGATGGCACGCCATGCACCACCGGTGAAGTCGCCTACATCACCAAAAAGATCGCCAACAAAAATGTGAGCATTGCCAGCGTTTTTGAAAGCGCTGGCCTAACTGCTCGTGAATCGCTTGATGGCTTGACTAAGGATGAGTTCAATGCGTTGAAAGATGTCTTGGTATGAGCACACAACACACACCGGGGCCTTGGTTGGCCGATCTTGAAATCTACCCAGTCATGGTCAGAAGCCAATCAGAAACGTGGCCGTTGGTTGATGAAATTGGCAACGAGGAAGGACGTGCAGGCGCATTCGTCTGCAACACGGGGGACAACAAAGCCAACGCCCTACTGATCGCCGCCGCACCTGATCTGTTGGAGGCGTTAAAAGAAATGCTGGCTATGCCAGAGCATGACGGGACGTTTTCCATGGGCAAGCTGCGCAAGGCAACTAAAGATCAAGCCCGCGCCGCCATCGCCAAGGCGACTGGGGGTGAGGTATGAGCACCCTCACCTTCGACGAAGCTTCGCACACGTACTACTTTGGTGGCCAACTCGTGCCAGGAGTGACCAGCATCCTTACACCGCTTACCGACTTCAGCCGAGTGCCACCCGCCGTGCTCGAAGCCGCCAGCAACTTTGGCAAAGCCGTACACCTGGCCTGCGAGCTGGATGACTTGGGCACGCTCGATGAGGCCTCGCTTGATCCAGCACTCGCGCCTTACCTTGCCGCCTGGCGCAAGTTCAGTGATGACCACCAGGTGCAATGGGACCTGATCGAGCAGCCGGTCTATCACGCCACGATGCGCTACGCAGGCACGCCCGATCGCTTCGGTCTGGTCAATGGCGTGCGCACCGTGGTGGACATCAAGAGCACCGCGCAACTCTACCCAGCAGTTGGGCCGCAGCTTGCAGCCTACGCCCAGGCAAAGATGGAGCCATATGCACAGCGCATCGCCGTGCAACTCAAAGCCGATGGCACCTATGTGCCCAAGACCTACAAGGACCCGACCGACTGGCCGGTGTTCGCAAGCCTTCTCACGCTTCGCACCTGGTGCAAGCAACACAGCATCAACCCCAACTTTTAAGGAATGAACCATGGACATCCAAACAAGCAACACCGTGAGCTATGACGCAAGCAGCGCCATCGTGCTCGCATCCAAAGCACAGAACGCCCTGGCCAGCGCCAGCGACTTTGTGATCGACAGTCACACCATGTTCGAGCTGGCCAGCGATGACTTGAAGCAAATCAAGACGCTTCAAAAAGAAGTCGAAGAAAAGCGCACTAGCATCACCGGTCCGCTGAACCAAGCAGTTAAAGCAGTCAACGATCTGTTCCGCTCACCCAAGGACTACCTGGACAAGGCCGAGGCCACGCTAAAGCGCGCCATGGTCACTTGGACCACCGAGCAAGAGCGCCTGGCAGCGATTGCACGCGCTGAAGCTGAAGCCGCTGCCCGCGCCGAGCGCGAGCGCCTGGCCGCATTGGAGCGTGAGCAGCAGGAAGCCGCACGCAAAGCACATGAGGAAGCCCAAGCTGCTGCCGCTGCCGGTGACACTGAAGCTGCTGCCGCTGCCGCAGCTGCTGCCGAGGCCGCACAACAACAAGCCGCGATCACTGCGATGACCGCCCAAGTCGTCACTGTGGCGCCCGATGTCGAGCAGGCCGGCAAGGTGTCAGGCATCAGCGGTCGCACCACCTACGCCGCTCAGATCGATGACTTGCTGGCGCTAGTCAAAGCCGTGGCCGAGGGCAAGGCGCCAATCGAAGCCATTCAGGCCGACACCAAGTTCCTAAACGCTCAAGCACGTGCCTTCAAAAAGCAAGGCCAGCTCTACCCAGGCGTCACAGCAGTGGCTGAACGCAGCATTGCTGCTCGCGTTGCTTGAAAGGTTTGGCCATGAAGAAGCAGTCACAAACCGAATGGATTTTGGATGCGCTTAAGCGCGGACCACTTACCGCGCTTGACGCCCTCGACGGTTGCAACTGCTTCCGCTTGGCCGCACGCATCGCAGATCTGCGTCAAGCAGGCAATCACATCGAAACCGAGAACCGCACGCTGGCCAACGGCAAGACGATCGCGGTCTATCACTTGAAAGAGAAAGAGTCAGCCACA
This sequence comes from Limnohabitans sp., assembly GCA_030158125.1. Classification (GTDB taxonomy): domain Bacteria; phylum Pseudomonadota; class Gammaproteobacteria; order Burkholderiales; family Burkholderiaceae_C; genus Limnohabitans_A. The sequence continues at coordinate 138,081 of JAOATL010000004.1, forward strand.
TGCTAAACCAAGCACAAATCATTGGGCACCTTGGGAAGGACCCGGAAACAAGATACCTGCCAAGCGGTGAAGCCGTGTGCAACTTCTCTGTGGCCACCACCGAGAAGTGGAAAGACAAAAGCAGCGGTGAGCAGCGCGAAGAAACCGAATGGCACAAGATCAGCATGTTCGGTCGACTAGCTGAGATCGCTGGCGAGTACCTGAAAAAAGGTTCGCTGGTGTTTGTCGAGGGCAAGATCAAAACCCGCAAGTACCAGGACCGCGATGGCGTCGATCGCTACTCGACCGAGATTCGCGCAGAGACACTGAAGATGCTAGGCGGTCGCGAACAAGGCGATCGATCTTCTGCACCACCACAGCGCCAGCAGCGCCAAGCAGCAGCGCCTGCCACTTCATCCGCGCCGTCGGGCTTCGACGACATGGACGATGACATCCCTTTTTAACTCCCAACCAACTGAAAGAGTCCAATGACCGAACCAGCAAACCGCCCCGCCTCCGCCGCTACCGATGTAACCGAGTTCATCACCGACCTCGATGCCGGTATGTTTGAGCGCATCCTGTCGCAAGCTCTGTCCGAGACTGCCGCAGCATCAATCGACCACGGAAAGATTGGTGAGGTGTCGATCAAATTCAAGATCGATCGCATCGTGGGCACCCATCAGGTCCGCCTTCAGCATGATGTGAAGTTTTCGAAACCCACATCCATGGGCCGAGTCAGCGAAGAAACCAGCGGCGCCACCGTGCTGCACGTTGGCAAGTACGGACGCCTCTCGCTCGCGCAGCCCTCACTCCTCGACAACGAGCGCCAGTCCAAGGTGCCCGGCCTGTAATCAATCACCAGAAAGATCAAAAACCATGTTTGACAAAGAAGCAATCGAAGCCCTGCAATTCGGCGGTGGCATTTACCAAGCCGGTGAGATGGTTGGCCGCGCTTTCCGAAATGAATCCATCGTCGCGCTGCCTGAACACTTCTCAATGCGTGACCTGGAGACCTATTTACCCAACCGCCGCCGCGCTCGCGGCACAATGAGCACCAACGTCTACAAGAGCTTTGCCGACTACGCAAAGCAGCACATTGAGGACGGCGCCATGGTGTTCGTCAACCAGGACGACATGAGCGCCTGCGCCGTGCTAAACCTAGGCACACCGGCCAAGCCCGGCCATGCCGATAACTGCGCCGTGCTCAGGCTCAAGGCCACCGCCGCCTACACCGCGCTCATCACCAATGCCAGCGGCAGGCACAGCAGTCAGACGACCGTGGCCGAGTTCCTGGAGGATTGGGCTGATCTGATCGCCTGCCACAACGAGGACGGCGAGATCAAGCTGCCCGTGGCGGTCGCTGCCATCCGCAAGCTGACCATCGAGGCCATGCGCAATGTGCAGTCTAGCGAGCAATCGCTCAGCGCCAGCAAAAGCACATTCGAGGCGGTCAAAGCCACCAGCGTCGACCCGATCCCGACCACGATTACCTTTACATGTGAGCCTTACATCGGCCTGCCTGTGCGCGTATTCACGATGCGCCTGGCCATCATCACCACCGCAGACAAGCCCCACATCACGCTGCGCATCATTAAGCAGGAAGAGCACAACGAGGATATGGCCATGGAATTCGCCGATCAAGTGCGCGAATACCTTGGCCAGCTGATGCCTGTGCTGATCGGCAAATACAACAACCTCAAGTGAACCGAAAGAAACAAATGCAGCAATACATTGGCGTCAAGCTAATCAACGCAAAGCCCATGAGCCGGGCCGACTACAACGCCCTGCGCGGCTGGCAACTGCCTTCCGATGAGAACGGTGCCGACAAAGGTTATCTGGTCGAGTACCAGGACGGTGGCAAAGCCAACCACCCGCATTTTCAGGGTTACATCAGCTGGTCACCCGAGGACGTTTTCAATCGCGCCTATGGCCGTGCCACCGGCATGACGTTTGGCTTTGCGCTTGAAGCGCTCAAGCGTGGTGAGCGTGTCTGCCGCTCAGGCTGGAACGGCAAAGACATGTTCTTGTTTGTGGTGCCAGGCAGCACATTCAAGGTCAACCGCCCGCCTCTGCTTGGCATCTACCCTGAAGGGACCGAGATCAACTACTGCTCGCATATCGACATGCGAACAGCTGACGGAAAGATCGTGCCGTGGCTTGCAAGTCAGACCGACATGCTGGCCGATGACTGGCAACTAGTCATCAAGGCTACTGACAACAACGACTTTCCACTTGGCAAGGCCTGCGATCTTTCAGGTGAAAGCACCTGCGAGGCCTGCCAGTAATGAATCGGGGCGAAAGCGGATGCTGGCGCTGGGGGTTCCCGGCGATGCAAACAGTGCAGCGAGTAGCCCCACCCATAAAGCGGGAGCCTTCCGTCCTCCGCGCCTCGCTGACCACGTGGCAACCAGGCCGAGATCGCTGACCCAGGTGAACCCGCCACGAACTTCATCACCTGGTAATGCGCAATCCGTGGGAAGGCTGGTAAGCATGTTCACGGAAATCTCGGCAACGGTCACTGCAACAGAAGGATTAAGCAATGAGCACACAACAAAACAGCTGCAACTTGTGCGGCAAGAAGCAACCGCAAATGAGCGGAACTTTCCAATTCATCCTTGGCCGTCGTCGCTGGGTGTGCGCTAAGTGCAAAGGTAAAAAGCAGTGATCAGCTCACAACCCAAGACTGCGATCGAACTGGCCGCTGAACGCATCACTCAGCACAACGTATCCACGCGCTCGTTTCTGCTTCGCCTGATCGACCCCGAGGACTTGGGCCATGCGGTGACCAATGAGGTGCGCGTTCTTGCCAATCAACTGGTCAACATGCCACGCGAAGGAGAACGCCATGCCCGATGAAATCGACTTAGCGCAAGAGCGCGAACAACTGGCCACCGAAGAAGCCATTCGTAACGCTGCACGCGACATCCCCAAAGGTGAACCAGGCGACTGCGAACTCTGCGGTGAATGGACTGGCAGGCTTATCAAAGGCGTCTGTGCCCCATGCCGCGATAACTACAAACTAGGCTGAACAATGCTCACATCCCTTGCCCTCATGTCACTCTACAAGTCGCCAACGATTCCGCTGGCCGAGGTCTGTGAACGGTACTTTGCGCTGTCCTACGAAGAAGCAGCAAAAAAGGCCTCACGCAACGAGCTGCCTGTACCAGCTTTCCGGTTAACCACCAGCCGTAAGGCGCCATTGATGGTCAGCGCTGAAGCACTCGGTTCCTGGATCGACAAGACCGAACAACAAGCCAAAGATCTGTGGGAACGCAGCCAGGTTTGATGCACTGGATTACACCTCAACACCTGCTGTATGCACCACCAGGTGCATCAGCGTTGAAGGTACCCGAAAAAAACCTAGTGTTTATGCGGCCTTGCAGGTTGCATAAGTCCAGTCCATCATGGGGGCAACAGAGAGGCGCCAAGGACTCATTGAATTTGTAGAAGAATCATTCACCACCCAATGATAATTAATAAATGAGCGGCTTTATGCCCTTTAACAAGTGCTTGTTCACATCTGGTAATGCTTTTGCCGAATTGACTTGCTGGATCATGCTTCTTGCAATTGCCTTCAAGAAATAAGGCAAATACTTAAACCCATCGCATTCGTACACAATGACAGCATGAAAGCTTCTACGAACAGGAAATTGAAATGAACGAATCCACAATTTGGTGGCTACTGGCAGGCGCACTGGTGGCAGCCGAGCTGGCCACGGGTACGTTTTATTTATTGATGCTAGCCATTGGCGCTAGCGCTGCCGCTCTCACGGCCCACATGCAAGCTACGCTAACTACGCAAATTGTTGTCGGCTCTGTTGTGGGTGGCTTGGCGGTTGTACTCTGGCGTCTGTACCAAAATCAAATGGCCAAATCACACCCCCAAGAACACGCCAGTCAACACTTAGACATTGGCGAAAAAGTTCAGGTCGCCTCATGGAACGATCACGGGGTTGCGCAAGTTCAACACCGCGGTGCCGCTTGGCGCGCCATTTGCGCCGAGGGGCAATCTCAAGAAATCGGCACCTACCAAATTACAGACATCCAAGGCAACACCTTGGTGTTGAGTCACGTCAAACCACAAAGTGCATAAATCAATACTAACAACGCACACCCCAAACGCACATCGAATCACTCAAAAGGAAAATCATGGAAATAGCCATCGTCATCTTGGCCATTGCGGTCTTGTTCATCATCAAAACCGTCAAGGTGGTGCCTCAACAAAATGCATGGGTGGTGGAGAGGCTTGGTAAATTTCACAGCAGCCTCACACCGGGCCTTAACTTTGTTGTGCCCTTCATCGACCAGGTCATTCAAAAGCACAGCCTCAAAGAAATTCCGCTGGATGTGCCCAGCCAGGTTTGCATCACGCGCGACAACACGCAACTGCAAGTAGATGGCATTTTGTACTTCCAAGTGACCGACCCCAAGTTGGCCAGCTACGGTTCGTCCAACTACATTGTGGCCGTTACGCAATTGGCTCAAACCAGTTTGCGCAGTGTCATTGGCAAATTAGAACTCGACAAAACATTTGAAGAACGCGACATCATCAACGCACAAGTGGTGGCCGCCATTGACGAAGCCGCCCTCAACTGGGGCGTGAAGGTGCTGCGTTACGAAATCAAAGACCTCACACCGCCCGCAGAAATTTTGCACGCCATGCAATCTCAAATTACGGCTGAACGCGAAAAGCGTGCCTTGATTGCAGCCTCAGAGGGCCGTCGCCAAGAGCAAATCAACATCGCTACTGGTGAGCGCGAAGCATTCATTGCGCGCTCAGAAGGCGAAAAGCAAGCCGTCATCAACAAAGCCGAGGGTGATGCTGCCTCCATCATGGCTGTGGCCGATGCCACAGCGCAAGCCATTGAGCGCATTGCGGCGGCCATTCAAAAGCCTGGCGGTGAGCAAGCGGTTCAGCTGAAGGTGGCCGAGCAAGCTGTGTTGGCGTACAGCAAAGTGGCGCAAGATGCCAAGACCACCCTCATTGTGCCGGGCAACATGACCGAGGTGTCCTCCCTCATTGCCTCAGCCATGCAAATGGTTGGCACTGGCAAAAACGTCGGGCATTAATTCTTTCACAACACCAGCCAACAAAAAACCCGCCTAGGCGGGTTTTTTGTTGAGGTTTTTTCATCCGGTAGATGATCAACCCATGTGCAAACCGCCATTGACGGAGAAGTCTGCGCCAGTGGCGTAGCCACCTTCTTCAGAAGCCAACCAAGCAATGATGGATGCAATTTCGCTGGGCTCGCCCAAACGCTTCACGGGCACTGTCGCCACAATTTTCTCCAGCACATCAGGTCGAATGGCTTTGACCATGTCGGTGCCAATGTAGCCAGGGCTCACCGTATTGACCGTCACACCTTTGGTAGCCAACTCTTGCGCCAAGGCCATGGAAAAACCGTGCATACCCGCTTTGGCAGCTGAGTAATTGGTTTGACCCGCTTGACCTTTTTCGCCGTTCACCGATGAAATGTTGACAATGCGGCCCCAACCTTTTTCAACCATGTCGGCCACCACTTGCTTGGTGACGTTGAACATGGAGTTGAGGTTGGTTTCAATCACAGCATCCCAGTCTTCGCGCGACATTTTCAAGAACATGCGGTCTTTGGTAATGCCGGCATTGTTGACCAACACGTCGATGGTGCCGTGTTCAGCCTTGGCTTTGGTGAAAGCATCAACTGTAGAGTTCCAATCACCCACGTTGCCGACGGACGCATAGAAGGTATAGCCCAAAGCTTTTTGTTCATCGAGCCACTTGGTGAAATCGCGCGTTGGGCCGCAACCCGCAATGACCTTGAAACCTTCTTTGTGAAGGCGTTGGCAAATGGCGGTTCCGATGCCGCCCATACCACCCGTGACGTAAGCTACTTTTTGACTCATGGTTTGTCTCCTTAAAAATGAGTTTTAGTTTTTGAAAATTTATCTCTCGAGCGCCAATGACACGCCCATGCCGCCGCCAATGCACAAAGCGGCCAAGCCTTTCTTGGCGTTACGACGTTGCATTTCGTGCAGCAAGGTGACCAAAATACGGCAACCAGACGCACCAATGGGGTGACCGATGGCAATGGCACCGCCATTGACGTTGACGCGCGCTGGATCGATGTCCAAAGCTTTGTTGACGGCACAGGCTTGAGCCGCAAACGCTTCATTCAATTCAAACAAATCGACATCACTGGCTTTCCAACCTGCGCGTTGCAAGGCTTTTTGGGAGGCCGGCACGGGGCCCATGCCCATGATGGCAGGGTCGAGTCCGCTGGTACCAAAGGCCGCGATGCGTGCCAAAGGCGTCAAGCCCAAAGCGGCTGCTTTTTTGGCAGACATGACCACCACGGCAGCTGCACCATCGTTGATGCCCGAGGCATTGCCAGCAGTCACAGAGCCTGCTTTGTCAAATGCAGGACGCAAGCCAGCCAGCGCTTCGGCATTGGTTTTCTTGTTGATGAATTCGTCGGTGTTGAAAACAAGTGCATCGCCTTTGCGCTGTGGAATGAGCACGTCCACAATTTCATCTTTGAACTTGCCGGCGTCTTGGGCAGCACTGGCTTTTTGCTGGCTACCCAACGCCAAGGCGTCTTGCATGTCACGGGTGATGCCATTGGCTTTGGCCACGTTTTCGGCGGTAATGCCCATGTGGTATTGGTTGTAGACATCCCACAGGCCGTCCACAATCATGGTATCGACCATGTTCCAGTTGCCCATGCGCTGACCGTCGCGTGAACCCATCAAAACGTGCGGCGATGCGCTCATGTTTTCTTGACCGCCGGCCACCACAATGTCGCTGTCACCCCAGGCCACAGCTTGTGCGGCCAACATGACAGCTTTCAGACCAGAACCGCAAACTGCATTGATGGTGAGCGCGGGTGTTTCCATGGCAACGCCGGCCTTCATCATGGCTTGACGTGCTGGATTTTGACCCGCACCTGCGGCCAACACTTGGCCCATGATGACTTCGCCAATTTGGTCGGCACTCAGGCCTGCACGTGCAATGGCTTCCCGAATGGCAATGCTGCCCAACTCAGGCGCGGCCACTTTGGCCAATGAGCCTCCGAACTTGCCCACAGCCGTACGAGCTGCTGAAACGATGACGATGTCTTCCATGATGTCTTCCTTTGTTATGAATGATTTGAAAAATTAAGCACGTGCTTTGACGTAACGGCCTGGTGCCGCTTCGATGATTTTGGATTTGGCATCCTTGCCATAGTGCTTGGGTGCCGCAATTTGTTTGCCCGCATGCGTCTTGAGCCAATCGGACCAATCGGTCCACCAGCTGCCAGGCAACTCGGTGGCGCCAGCAATCCACTCTTGCGATGTTGCTGGAAATTGACCGTCCTCACGCAACCAATGGCTGCGCTTGTTTGCGGCAGGGGGATTGATCACGCCAGCAATGTGGCCAGAGGCACCCATGACAAAGCGTTTCTTGCCAGGCAAATGTTGGGTTGAGGCATAAGCCCCGCCAATGGGAACGATGTGGTCTTCGCGAGAACCATAAATGTAAACAGGCAAATTCACTTTGCCTAAGTCAATTTTTTCGCCACACACGGTGGCAGCGCCAGGTTTGACAAAACGATTCTCTAAGTACGTGTTGCGCAGGTACCATGCGTAAAAAGGTCCGGGCAAGTTGGTCGAGTCGCTGTTCCAATACAACAAATCAAACGGTGGTGGCGACTCACCTTTGAGGTAATTGCCAACCACATAGTTCCAAACCAAATCATTGGGGCGCAAAAAGCTAAAGGTAGACGCCAAGTCTTGTCCTTTGAGCAAGCCGCCCTGCCCCATTTGCATTTCGCGAAACTTCACAAAGTTCTCGTCGATGAACACATCCAACACACCGGTGTCGGTGAAGTCAATGAGGGTGGTGAGGAAGGTTGCACTGGCCACAGGTTTATCGCCGCGCGCAGCCAGCACAGCCAATGCATTGCTCAAAATGGTGCCGCCGACACAGAATCCCAGTGCGTTGATTTGCTTCGCACCTGTGATGTCTTGCACTTGGGCAATGGCTTTGATGGCCGCATGTTCAATGTAGTCATCCCAAGTTTTCTTGGCCATGGCTTCATCAGGATTGCGCCAGCTCACCACAAACGTGCGATGCCCCTGACTGACCGCATAACGAATGAATGAATTGTTGGGTTGTAAATCCAAGATATAAAACTTATTGATACAAGGCGGGATCAACAAAAAAGGTTTTTCATAAACTTTGGCGGTGAGTGGTTTGTACTCGATCAATTGAAAATATTCATTTTCAAACACCACAGCACCCTCAGTGGTTGCCACGTTCTCGCCCACCACAAACTTGCTTTCATCGGTCATCGACACATGACCTTGCTGCATGTCGTGCAACAAGTTTTGAATGCCCTTGGCCAAACTTTCACCTTTGGTCTCGATGGCTTTTTTTTGCGCTTCGGCATTGAAGGCTAAAAAATTGCTAGGGGCAGATGCAGCAACCCACTGCTCCACCGCAAACTTGATTTTGTTTTGCGTGTGTTCATCGGCATCAACGGCGTCGGCCAAGCCCATCAATGTTTTGGCATTGAGCAAATAGGCACCCGCAGTGAAAGCAGCCATGGGATTGCCCGTCCAGGCGTCACTGGAGAATCGACGATCTTTGAGCTCATGCTTTGACGCTAAGCCATGGTTCCAAAGTGCTGTGGCTTCTTCTAGGTAGGTGGCTTGCAAGTTTTTGAGTTTGTCTTGCGAAAAGCTCAAAGGTGTTGCAGCTTTGTCTGTACCGGGCACAATACCGCCCAAGTCCATGGTTTGAAAAGTTTGCATGGCTTGGCCCCAGCTATTGGCAAGGTTTTGCTGAAACTCTTCGCCCGCGCGAGACCAAAATTCATTTGTTGAATTCGTCATGTGCACTTCTCCCTTTTTTAAGCACTTCTAACATGTACATCGTTCCAATTGCCTGGCTGTATGTCGCACTCATGATGAGCGTGGCAGAAGCGACCAACACCAATGGATCTGTTCTTGGCGGTATTCTGACCTTCATTCTTTACGGAATCCTTCCAACTTCCATCATGGTTTACCTGATGGGCACGCCGCACCGCAAAAAAGCCAGATTAGCACTGGAAAAGGCCGAAACAGAAGCGACGCAGTTGCAAGACAGCGACAAAGCAGGTCCTAAGCCGTAAGCCAGATGTAAGCAGCCATGCGCCCAGCCCCACCTTTGGCGACTGCGTCCCGCCTGTGAGAGTGGTAAGTGGCTTCTTGACGGTAGGTGCACCAAGCCACGCTGCTGTCGTTGCCATGAAGAGACTTAAATCCAGCTTGTTGCAGGCGCTCACGGGCCAAACCCGCCAAATTGGCCATGTACTTGCCTGAAGCCGTGGGTTCAAACAAATCTGTGGGATGACGGGCTGTTTTCAACAAGTTTTGAAATGCCGCATGCACATCGGCGCCCACTTCAAACGCGGTCGGTCCAATGCAAGGTCCTAACCAAACCAAACAGTCCTGCACCGCAAGGCCCTGCGCCAAGGCGGCACTGGCCAAGGTTTCGACCACACCCTGCCCCTCAATGCCCGCTAATCCTCGCCAGCCAGCATGTGCACCGGCCACCCATCTGGCCTGTGGGTGACAAACCAAAATTGGCAAACAATCGGCCGCCATGATGGCGCACGCCACACCCTTCTGGGTGGTCCAGGCCACATCGGCCTCCGTGTTGGGTGGCGTTGTGATGTCTACGGCAACACCATGCGCCCCATGCACTTGTCTGAGGTAAACCGCCGGCACACCGAGGCCTTGGGTCACCAAAGCACGATTCGTCTCGACATCTTCAAGTTTGTCGCCCGAAAGAAAACCCAAATTGAGTGGACCCCATGGCGCGCCAGACACGCCGCCCTGCCGGGTTGTCATGAGCGCCTTTACAAAAGGTGGCGCAGGCCATTCGGGTTGAAAGCCAATCAAAGGCTTACTCGGCATCGGGACAGGCCGAAGGCTGTGCCTTTTGGAAGGCTTCCAACTTCATGCACGCATCAAAGGCGCCCATGGTGAGGGGCAGGCCGTCAAAGTTCACATCAAAACGCTTGCCGTTGAAAATTTGAGGTACCAAACAACAGTCGGCCATGCTGGGTGTATCGCCATAACAGTATGTCGAATGGGGGACTTGGGCCAATTGACGCTCAAAGGCTTCAAGGCCTTCTCGAACCCAGTGTCGGTACCACGTGTTTTTTTGATCCTCGCTCAGACCCATGGGACCGGACAAATACTTCAAAACGCGCAGGTTGTTGAGGGGGTGAATTTCGCATGCAATCGACTGCGCCAAAGCACGCACGCGGGCCCGGCCCAATGCATCACTGGGCAATAAGGCTGGCGTAGGATGCGTCTCATCCAGGTATTCCATGATGGCCAAGGATTGACTCAGATGCTCCCCGTCTACCACCAAATTCGGCACCAAGTTGTCTGCGGCCACAGCACTGTAGCCTGGCAACTTGTGCTCGCCTTTGGCCAAATGAACTGAAATGTATTCATACGGCAAGCCCTTCAGCTGAAGGGCTATGCGAACGCGAAAAGATGCAGAAGACCGGAAGTAGTTGTAAAGTTTCATAGGCATTAGCATAAACTGGAAACATGTCCACTGACGTCCTGCAAGCACCTTTGACGTGGCTAGAAGCCAACGATCCGCTGCCCTCCGTTGAAAACGCGTGGGGGGCTGGTTCTGACGCCCCTGGCTTGTTGGCTGCTGGCGCAGACTTGGGTGTGGATCGCCTATTGGAGGCTTACAGCAAGGGCGTATTTCCATGGTTCAACGCCAGCCAACCGGTGTTGTGGTGGAGCCCCGATCCGCGCATGGTTCTCAAAATTGCAGACTTCAAGTTACACCGGTCTTTACGTAAAACCCTGACCCGGTATGCCTCACACCCTCAATTTGAGTTGTGTTTCGACCGCTCATTCAACCAAGTGATCGAAGCGTGTTCGCAAAGTCCAAGAGAGGGACAAAACGGTACCTGGATCGTGCCAAGCATGGTGGCGGCATACAAGGCTTTGCATCAAGCAGGCCACGCACACAGTGTGGAAACATGGCTGGATGGTCAGTTGGTGGCCGGGCTTTATTTCGTGTGCATCGGCAAAGCCGTTTTTGGTGAGTCCATGTTCAGCACCCTCAGCGACGGCTCCAAAATGGCTTTGGCGGCCTTGGTTCAAGTGTGCAAGCGTCACAACATCACCGCCATCGATTGCCAGCAAAAAACTGCCCATCTGGCTTCAATGGGTGCACAAGAAATGTCACGGTCAGCATTTCTGGATGTCATTGGCAGCGCCAGGCACTGCGCCAGCCCAGATTGGAAAAATGCGGCCATTGACTGGGATCAATGGCGCAACGCCAACATCGCATGACGCACCTGAACGAACTTCCTTTCAGCGCTTTGCAGTTTTACGCCACAGCGGCCTACCCCTGTAGCTATCTGGATGCACGTGAGGCTCGCTCCCAAGTTGCCACACCCAGTCACCTTATTCACAACGATGTCTATTCCGACTTGGTGGCAAGCGGTTTTAGACGCAGTGGCTTGTTCACCTATCGGCCCTACTGCGATGGCTGTCAGGCTTGCGTACCTTTGCGTGTTGTCTGCGACGACTTCAAGCCAGACCGAAGTCAAAAACGCGCGCTCAAGAAGCACCAACATCTGGTGGCCAAAGTCTCGCGCCTAGGCTTTGAGAGCGAGCACTACGAACTGTATTTACGCTATCAAAACAGTCGCCATGAAGGCGGCGGCATGGACCAAGACAGTGTCGAGCAATACAAACAATTTTTACTGCAGAGCCGGGTCAATTCGCGCTTGGTTGAGTTTCGTGAACCTTCGGCAAACGACCCCCTTGGCGAACTCAAAATGGTCAGCATCATCGATGTGCTCAACGACGGTTTGTCAGCGGTTTACACTTTCTATGCCCCTGAAAAAGAGGCCAGCTTTGGCACTTACGGGGTGTTATGGCAGATCAAGCAAGCCCAAGTTCTGGGGCTTCCTTACCTGTATCTTGGCTACTGGATAGGTGCCAGCCCCAAGATGCAGTACAAGGAGCGATTCAACCCCCATGAAAAACGCTTCAACGGCCATTGGCAGCGGCATGTCATCGCCTGAGGCGGCCCGACTTCTCAAAGTCGATTTCATCTTGTAAAATCTGATTTCGCAATACCTTCTCAACAGAAGGCCCCTTCGCTTTCAAAAGACAGAGGTTCAGTCGCATGAGAAAAGCTGAAGCACAAACGCCTGCCGTCCCCACCATTCAGGTCATTGAACGCCTTTTTTCTTTGATGGATGTTTTGGCATCCAGAGAAGATGCTATTTCGTTAAAAGAAATCAGCGAAAAAACCGGTTTGCATCCCTCCACGGCGCACCGCATTTTGAATGACCTGACCATTGGCAGATTTGTAGACCGGCCAGAGCCTGGCAGTTACCGCCTTGGCATGCGTTTACTCGAATTGGGCAACATGGTAAAGGCTCGTCTGAATGTGCGCGATGCGGCCCTGGCCCCCATGCGAGATCTGCACAAACTGATCCAACAACCCGTCAATCTCAGCATGCGACAAGGTGATGAAATTGTGTACATCGAGCGCGCCTACAGCGAACGCTCTGGCATGCAAGTGGTCCGCGCCATTGGTGGTCGCGCACCGCTCCACCTGACCTCTGTTGGCAAACTGTTCTTGTCAGTAGACGAGCCCCTGAAAGTTCGCAGCTATGCCACCCGCACGGGGTTGAGTGGCCACACCAAGAACAGCATCACCCAATTGCCGGTACTGGAGCGTGAGCTTTCCAAAGTTCGTCAATATGGCATTGCCCGAGACAACGAGGAGCTGGAGCTGGGTGTGCGATGCATTGCCGCAGGCATCTACGATGACCAAGGCAAGTTGCTAGCTGGCTTGTCAATTTCTGCACCAGCCGATCGGCTTGATGAAGCCTGGTTGCCCAAGCTGCAAACCACGGCGGAAGCGATCTCACACGCGCTGGGTTACAAAGAATAAAAAAGCCCGCAGTCAGCGGGCTTTGAAACGCAACGTGCTGAAATGCAGTGCATCGTGTCTGGTTTGAAGTTAGCTTAGCCGGCGTTGCTGGACGAAGCCACAACAGTGTGCGCACTGTTGGTTTCAACCCAACGGCGAACACGTTCCGCGTCAGCAATTCGGCTGAGTTTGCCAGCAGAGTCCAAGAACACCATGATCAACTTACGGCCAGAAACTTTGGTTTGCATGACCAAACACTGACCTGCCTCGGAGATGTAGCCGGTCTTTTGCAAACCGATGTCCCAGTTGGGACTTTTCACCAAACGGTTGGTTGTGTTGTATTGCAAGGTGCGACGACCCACAGCCACTTCACGGCCAGGCGATGTGGACAGTTCACGCAACAAAGGCACGTTGTAGGCGGCGCCCACCAGCACGGCCAAGTCGGTGGCGCTGGATTGATTGCGACTGGAAAGCCCTGTGGGTTCAACATAACTTGTGGAGGCCATGCCCAGTCCACGTGCACGCTCGTTCATGGCTTTGACAAATACAGACAAGCCGCCTGGGTAAGTGCGGCCCAGCGCATGTGCTGCACGGTTTTCACTGGACATCAAGGCCAAGTGCAACAAATCGCCACGGCTTAATACGGAACCCACGGCCAAACGCGAAGAGCTGCCTTTTTCAGTGTCCACATCTTCTTGCGTGATGGCGATCATTTCGCTAGAGGACAGATGGGCATCACTGATGACCAAGCCCGTCATGAGTTTGGTCAGAGATGCAATGGGCAAAACGGCTTGGTCGTTCTTGCGCAGCAACACTTCATGCGTGTCCTGGTCAATGACCAATGCAACACTGGACCGCAGATCCAGCGCATCGCCACTTTGATGCAAACCCGCAACTCGCCCATAAGATGAACGCGTATCAGTTTGTTTGGCTTTGGCAACTTTTCTTGCCTTGGGTACTGGTTTATTGGCTTGTACCGACGATTTGGCAGTTTTAACTGGCTTGCGCGCGTTGTTGTTGTCGGCCGCGTAAGTAGCAACAGACATGAACGCTGTCAGGCACAGTGGCACGCAAAGGCTCATGAAACGACGAAAAAACAGGCGATTTATTGGAGTCAAAGCGGTACTTTCAATGCCCAAAATCATTCAGAATTTGGCGAGTGTAATAGAAACTCCGCGTAGTGTACATAAATAAAAAAAGTCGCGCAAGATCAATACCTTGCGCGACCTTCTTGAAGACGTTTTTCAGACGCCTTCACACCCTGACTTAACCTTGAGCTGCAACTCGGTCGGCTTTACTTTGCAACTTGTTCAGCGCACTTAAATAAGCCTTGGCAGAAGCCACAATGATGTCTGGATCTGCGCCCACGCCATTCACCACTCGACCGCTGTTTTGCAGGCGAACTGTGACTTCGCCTTGGCTTTCCGTCGATCCGCTGATGGCGTTCACAGAATAAAGCACCATTTCTGCACCACTTTCAACGATCGATTCGATGGCTTTCAAAGAAGCATCGACTGGGCCGTTGCCGTCTGATTTGCCATGAACCTCCTTGCCTTCCACGGTAAAAACAATGCTGGCTTGAGGACGCTCACCTGTTTCGCTGTGTTGCGCCAATGAGACAAATGCGTATTGCTCCTTGTCTTGCGTCACGCTTTCTTCGCTGACCAAGGCCAAGATGTCTTCATCAAAGATTTCGCTTTTGCGATCGGCCAACTCTTTGAAACGTGTGAATGCCGCGTTCAATTCGGATTCGCTCTCAAGCACCACACCCAATTCCTGCAAGCGTTGCTTGAAAGCGTTGCGACCACTCAATTTACCCAACACAATTTTGTTGGCAGACCATCCCACATCTTCGGCGCGCATGATCTCGTAAGTGTCACGGGCTTTCAAAACACCGTCTTGGTGAATGCCTGAGGCGTGGGCAAAAGCATTGGCACCCACCACAGCCTTGTTGGGCTGGACCACAAAGCCCGTGGTTTGGCTGACCATGCGACTGGCTGCCACGATGTGAATCGGATCGATGTTCATTTCTAAGCCGAAATAGTCTTTGCGCGTTTTAACCGCCATGACAATTTCTTCCAACGAACAATTGCCTGCGCGTTCGCCCAAACCGTTGATGGTGCACTCCACTTGACGAGCGCCACCCAGCTTCACACCCGCCAAGCTGTTGGCCACCGCCATGCCCAAGTCGTTGTGGCAGTGCACAGACCAGATCGCTTTGTCTGAGTTGGGAATACGTTCACGCAAGGTTTTGATGAACTGCCCATATAACTCGGGCACTGCATAACCCACGGTGTCTGGGACATTGATGGTCGTGGCACCTTCGGCAATGACGGCTTCGAGCACCTGGCACAAAAAGTCCATGTCACTGCGGTAGCCGTCTTCAGGACTGAACTCCACGTCGGCCACCAAATTTCGTGCAAATCGAACGGATTGTTTGGCTTGCTCCAACACCTGATCGGGTGTCATGCGGAGCTTCTTTTCCATGTGCAACGGCGAGGTGGCAATGAAGGTGTGAATGCGGCCATTGTTGGCACCTTTCAATGCCTCCGCGGCTCTGGAAATGTCTCGGTCGTTGGCGCGGGACAAGGAGCAGATGGTGGAATCTTTGATGGCATTGGCAATGGCCTGCACTGCTTCAAAGTCACCGTTGGAGCTGGCGGCAAAACCGGCCTCGATCACGTCAACACGCAATCGCTCCAATTGACGCGCAATGCGCAGCTTTTCGTCACGGGTCATGGAGGCACCGGGAGATTGCTCCCCGTCGCGCAATGTCGTGTCAAAAATAATCAATTTATCGGCCATGTTTCACTCCTGGTATAAAAATTCAAAAAGCAAACTTCAAAAACAAAAAAGCCCGTTGCTGTTGGCATACGGGCTTGTTGGGAAATAGAACAGCGTGCGCTACATATCCCGCCCGGGGGGCGTCAGCAGTAGAGCTAGCAAATTCAATTTCATGGAAAGAATGTATCACAAGTTTTTAAAAACTGTTTACTGGTGTAAACCCCGCTCATCTGGATCTTCTGTAGATGTACTGATGACACTGGTTTGTTCACCCTTAAAACGGCGCCAGCCGTAAAGCGCATAGCCGCTGAGGCCATACAAAACGAACAAGCCAAACAACACCATGGGCGGGTGAATGTTGACGGCAGCAATACCCAAGGCAATGAGCACAATGACCGCAAAGGGCACGCTTTGCTTCATGCTGACGTCTTTGAAACTATAAAACGGCACATTGGTGACCATGGTGAGGCCTGAAAACAAGGCCACCACAAACATGGGCCATGCCATGCTGGCTGGCGCCACTTCTGCATCGGACATGATGGCAATAAATCCCATCACAAGGGCTGCAGCTGCCGGTGAAGGCAAGCCCTGAAAAAATCTTTTATCAACCACCGCCGTGTTGACATTAAAACGCGCCAAGCGCAAAGCAGCGCAAGCGCAATAAACGAAAGCGGCAATCCAACCCCAACGCCCCAAGCCCTTCAAGGACCATTCATAGGCGATAAGGGCAGGCGCAGCGCCAAAGGAGACCATGTCGGACAAGGAGTCCATCTGCTCTCCAAAGGCACTTTGCGTGTTGGTCATGCGCGCCACCCGGCCATCTAGGCTGTCGAGCACCATGGCGCAAAAGACTCCAATAGCGGCCATGTCAAAGCGGCCATTCATGGCCATCACGATGGCATAAAAGCCACCGAACAGGGCTGCCAACGTGAACAGGTTGGGTAGCACGTAAATGCCCTTGCGGGGTTTACGCACCTGACCACCAGACTCGGCGTCGTCAGAAGTTTCTAAGCCATCGTGCATGCGACAGTTCTCTCTAGTTAGGTGGCAAACAAAATCAATTGCGTGATTTGTCGACCAATTTGTTTTTAGCAATCCAAGGCATCATAGAGCGCAATTGTGCACCTACAACTTCAATGGAGTGCTCGGCAGTCAAGCGACGACGTGCGGTCATGCTTGGGTAGTTGGTGCGGCCTTCCAAAATGAACATCTTGGCGTACTCACCGGTTTGAATGCGCTTCAACGCGTTGCGCATGGCTTCGCGTGACTGCTCGTTGATGACTTCGGGGCCAGTGACGTACTCGCCATACTCTGCGTTGTTAGAGATGGAGTAGTTCATGTTGCCGATGCCGCCTTCATAGATCAGGTCGACAATGAGCTTCAACTCGTGCAAGCACTCGAAGTAAGCCATTTCGGGGGCGTAGCCAGCTTCGACCAAAGTCTCGTAACCCATCTTGATGAGTTCGACGGCACCGCCGCACAAAACAGCTTGTTCACCGAACAAGTCGGTTTCTGTTTCTTCTTTGAAGTTGGTTTCAATGATGCCGGCTTTGCCGCCACCGTTGGCCATGGCGTAGCTCAGTGCCAAAGCAATGGCTTTACCACTCTTGTCTTGGTGCACTGCCACGAGGTGGGGCACGCCGCCGCCTTGTGTGTAAGTGTTGCGAACTGTATGGCCGGGGGCCTTAGGCGCCACCATCCAAACGTCGAGGTCTTCACGTGGCACCACTTGGTTGTAGTGAACGTTGAAGCCGTGCGCAAAAGCCAAAGACGCACCTTTTTTGATGTTGGGTTCAACATCATTGCGGTACACGTCGGCGATTTGTTCGTCGGGCAACAAAATCATGACCACGTCGGCAGCTTTCACTGCATCAGCCACTTCCATGACGGTGAGGCCAGCTTTTTCAACTTTGGGCCAGCTCGCGCCGTTTTTGCGCAAACCCACAACCACTTTCACGCCACTGTCGTTCAAGTTTTGTGCGTGTGCGTGGCCTTGTGAGCCATAGCCAATGATGGCCACTGTTTTGCCTTTGATGACGCTGAGGTCACAGTCTTTGTCGTAAAACACTTTCATGGGTTCTCTCCTTCAAAAATCGTTCAAAAAGTAAATGAGTCAAACGCGGAAATACGCGCTGAGTTAGACGCGCAAAATGCGCTCACCCCGGCCAATGCCACAAGCACCGGTACGGACTGTTTCAAGAATGGCGCTGCGGTCGATGGCTTCCAAAAACGCATCGTTTTTGGATTGGTCACCCGTCAGTTCCACGGTGTAGCTTTTGTCGGTGACGTCAATCACGCGACCCCGGAAGATATCGGCCATGCGCTTCATCTCCTCACGTTCTTTGCCCACGGCGCGCACTTTGACCAGCATGAGTTCGCGCTCGGTGTAGGCACCTTCAGTTAAGTCAACCACTTTGACCACTTCAATGAGGCGGTTCAGGTGCTTGGTAATTTGTTCAATGACGTCGTCCGAACCCGCGGTTTGGATGGTCATGCGTGACAAGCTGGGATCTTCGGTGGGGGCAACGCTGAGAGACTCAATGTTGTAGCCACGTGCGGAGAACAAGCCCACCACCCGAGACAATGCGCCGGGTTCGTTTTCAAGTAAGACTGCGATGATGTGTTTCATGTGCGATTCCTCTTTTCGCCGCCCTCCCCCGCACACGGTAATGTGCAGGCTTGGCGGTCAATAGATTCTTCTAAAGTTAATTCAATAAGTGCTTAAAGGTCTTCGGGGCTGAGCAACATTTCAGTAATGCCCTTGCCTGCTTGAACCATGGGGAACACGTTTTCTGTGGGGTCAGTGCGGAAGTCCATGAACACCGTGCGATCTTTGAGCTTGCGCGCTTCACGCAATGCAGGCTCGACGTCTTCGGGGCGCTCAATGAGCATGCCCACGTGACCATAAGCTTCGGCCAACTTGACAAAGTTGGGCAACGCATCCATGTAGCTGTGGCTGTAGCGGCCTGAATATTCAATTTGTTGCCACTGACGAACCATGCCCAAATAGCGGTTGTTCAAGGACAAAATTTTGATGGGCGTGTTGTATTGCAAGCAGGTAGAAAGTTCTTGAATGCACATCTGCACTGAGCCTTCGCCCGTGACGCAAAACACTTCAGATTCTGGTTTGGCCAACTTGATGCCCATGGCGTAAGGAATGCCCACGCCCATGGTGCCCAAGCCACCGGAGTTGATCCAGCGACGTGGCTCGTCAAACTTGTAGTACTGCGCGGCCCACATTTGGTGCTGGCCCACGTCGGACGTGATGTACGCATCGGCGTCTTTGGTCATGCCGTACAAAGTCTCAATGACTTTTTGAGGCTTGATGACTTGCGTGTTCTCGCTGTCGTACTTCATGCAGTTGCGTTGGCGCCAGCCGTCAATGGTGGACCACCAGGCACCCAAAGCATTGTTGTCAGGCTTCAAACCCGACTCTTTGATCATGGCGATGAGTTCAGTCAACACATCTTTGACGTCGCCCACAATCGGCACGTCCACCTTCACGCGCTTGGAAATGCTGGAAGGATCGATGTCGATGTGAATGATCTTGCGCTCGTTTTGCGCAAAGTGTTTGGGGTTGCCAATGACGCGGTCGTCAAAACGTGCGCCTACGGCCAACAACACGTCGCAGTGTTGCATGGCGTTGTTGGCTTCCCAGGTGCCGTGCATGCCCAACATGCCCAAAAATTTGGGGTTGGTGGCGGGGAATGCGCCCAATCCCATGAGGGTGTTGGTAACGGGGTAACCCAACATTTCCACCAGTTGGCGCAATTCTGCCGAGGCATTGCTGAGCAACACGCCACCGCCGGTGTAAATGTAAGGACGCTTGGCCGCCATCAGCAGCTGAAGCGCTTTGCGAATTTGTCCGCTGTGGCCTTTGCGCACAGGGTTGTAAGAGCGCATTTCAACTGATTCTGGGTAGCCGTTGTAGGGCACCTTGTTGAATGACACGTCTTTGGGGATGTCCACCACCACAGGGCCAGGACGGCCGCTGCGCGCAATGTGGAATGCCTTCTTCATGATCTCAGCCATATCGCGGGCATCTTTGACCAAAAAGTTGTGTTTGACGATGGGTCGCGTAATGCCCACAGTGTCGCACTCTTGGAAAGCATCAAGACCAATGGCTGCAGTGGGCACTTGGCCACTGATGATCACCATGGGAATGCTGTCCATGTAGGCGGTTGCAATTCCTGTCACCGCATTGGTCAGTCCAGGGCCAGAAGTGACCAAGGCCACACCGACGTCACCTGTGGCGCGTGCATAGCCATCGGCCGCGTGAACCGCAGCTTGCTCATGGCGAACCAGTACGTGCTGAATGGTGTCTTGTTTGAAGAAAGCGTCGTAGATGTGCAAGACAGCACCACCTGGATATCCCCAGATGTACTTGACGTTTTCTGCTTGGAGAGACTTGACGAGAATTTCAGCGCCACGCAAATCTGTTGCGGAAGCACTGGCGGCTGCGGTAGCAGCAACGTTGGCCGCATTGGCCATTTCAGCTTTGGAGATTTCCATATTCAACCTTTGTGAATTTCTCTAACGAAAAACCTTGGGTGCTCTTTTGCGGGACTCTTGTGAAGTCGCATCAGAACTTAAGACCACCAACATGAGCCTGCACATGTAAGCACTTTGGCCGGATGGTGATCCGTTTGCGTTTTTTCAATTGCAACCGGGCATTATAGTGCCCAGAATGCCATAATCTCCCTCGCCCTGAACGGGTGCCGCATTTGGTGCATCACATTGGCCACAGAACAAGAACTCTCAGATTTCCTCAAGAACACCGAAAAACGTGCCTTCAAGCGCACGCTTTACCACGTTCGCAATGAGGAGTCGGCGCTCGACATCCTGCAAGACAGCATGATCAAGCTGGCCACGCACTACGGCGACAAGCCTGCCGCCGAATTGCCCATGCTCTTTCAACGAATTTTGTCCAATACCACCCTGGACTGGTTCCGTCGCCAAAAAACCCGAAACGCCTTGTTTTCCAACATGAGCGACTTTGGCACAGATGCAGATGGCGAAGATTTCGACTTTTTTGAAAACCTGGGCGGTCTGGGTGACCCCGGTTTGGGTGAAAGCACTGAAGACCAAACCCACCGAAAACAGGTTTTTCACCAAATTGAGGCAGAAATACAAGAATTACCGCCGCGTCAACGTGAAGCCTTCCTGCTGCGTTATTGGGAAGAGATGAACCTTTCCGAAACGGCGACAGCCATGGGCTGCACGGAAGGCAGTGTCAAAACGCACTGTTCTCGGGCTGTTCAGGCGCTAAGCAAAGCACTTCGCGCCAAAGGATTTAACACATGAAAACGCAAGCCAATCTCAACATGACAAGCGTTGACCGGGTGGGTCAGGCGCTAGCTCGCCGCCTGAATGAGCACGCCATGGACTTGCCGCATGACATCTCAGAGCGCCTTCGCGCCGCGCGCATGCAGGCGCTGCACCAGCGAAAACGTGAAACGGTCAGCCTCACTGTGCCCCAGTTGGTATTGGCGGCAGGCCATGCCGGCGGCCCCTCCGACGAAGGTTTGAATCTTTGGAGCAGACTGGCTTCGGCCCTGCCACTCATTGTCTTGGTATTGGGCTTGGCCACTATTCACATTTTTCAAAACGAGCTTCGCATCAATGAAATTGCGTCAGTGGATGGCGAATTGCTCATCGATGACCTGCCCCCAGACGCCTATACAGATCCCGGATTCTTGATGTTTTTGAAATCTAACCCGCTTCAAACCAAGGTGTCGGATTGAGACCTGTGCGCATTTTTCTTGTCCTGATCACTGGCCTGCTTTGCTTCGCGGCCGGTAGCGTATGCGCACAAGCCCCCACCCATGCGCCTCTTGCCGCAAGAGGACAAATGGATGCAGCTTGGAAGCGACTGACGCCTTATCAAAAAAAGGCATTGGCACCTTTGGCACCCCACTGGTCTCAAATCAATGAGGCACAAAGAAACAAGTGGCTGGCCATCTCTAACAACTTTGAAAAGTTAAGCCCCAAAGAACAAAGCACATTGCATGAGCGAATGGCCAATTGGGCCGCACTCAGCCCACAACAGCGTGCACAAGCTCGCCTCACATTCAACGAGACCAAAAGCATTGGGGCAGACGAGAAAAAATCACAATGGGAAGCTTATCAAGCACTGAGCAATGACGAGAAGAAAAAGTTAGCTGCGCAGCAAAAAACGGGCATTCAAGGGGCTGCTACCGCATCCAAAGCACCGCCCCCAGACAAAGTCATTCGTTTACCTGGAAAGTCAACACCCGCCACGGAATCGGGCAAAACGACTTCTGGTACCGTGATTGACAAAAAAACACTGCTGCCCACCACCGTTGTGATTCCGGAAGGCACCTGAAGTGAGCGATTGGTCGACGCCCTCCTTGGGTCGCAGAATGGCATGCTGGTTTTACGAGGGCATGTTGCTGTTTGGTGTGGTTTTCATCGCAGCGTATCTTTTTGGCACACTCAGCCAAACCAAACACGCTCTGCACAATCGGCACGGCTTGCAGGCTTTCTTATTTTTGGTCTTTGCCATTTACTTCACCTGGTTTTGGTCCAAAGGTCAAACGCTGGCCATGAAGACTTGGCACATTCAATTGCTTGACAAAGCAGGTGCGCCCGTTTCTCAGCCTCGTGCCTTGTTGCGTTATGTGTTGAGTTGGGTGTGGCTGCTACCCCCCATGCTCGTCACGGCGCCGTTCCAGTTACCGGCAGCAGAGGTAGCCGTTTTGGTCCTTGGTTGGGTTGTGGTCTGGGCTTTACTCAGCCGCTTTCAAACTCGTGGACAATATTGGCACGATGTCTGGGCAGGGACACAGTTGGTAGACGTGTCCAAATCGCCCACTCCGTCAACGCAACCCTAAACCGCGCATGCACAGCCAAAACGTCAACCCTCAAAAAGCTCGCAAAGGCCTATCGCGCATCCTTCATGCCGCAGGCTACTCCATCGAAGGCCTCAAAGCTGGCTGGGGTGAAACTGCGTTTAGGCAAGAAGCCATCTTGGCTTGCATTCTCCTGCCCTTGGCTTTTTGGCTAGGTCAAACTTGGGTTGAAGTGGCTTTGCTCTGCGGCGCCGTGGTGTTCGTCATGGTGGTTGAACTCTTGAACACAGGCATTGAAACCGCCATCGATCGAATTGGCCCAGAATGGCATGAACTGTCCAAGCGGGCAAAGGACATGGGCAGCGCCGCGGTGCTTCTCAGTTTGCTGCTTTGCGTGGGCATTTGGTCCGCGGCCATTTGGAAGCTGTTGCATGGCTGAACCTGCGTTTTCACTGTGTGTTTACTGTGGCTCCAAGCCAGGTGACTTGCCCGCCTTTGCTGCTGTGGCGGAACAAGTGGGAAACTGGATTGGTCAGCACGGCGGTCAGCTGATTTATGGCGGGGGTCGCAATGGACTGATGGGCATTGTGGCAAACGCAACGATGGCCGCAGGGGGCCGGGTCGTCGGCGTCATTCCCCGAGCATTGGTAGAAAAAGAGTGGGCTCACACAGAGTGCACCGAGTTGCACATTGTTGAGACAATGCACGAGCGCAAGCAAATGATGGCCGAGCGAGCAGATGCCTTCTTGGCCTTACCAGGCGGCATTGGCACTTTCGAAGAGTTTTATGAGGTTTGGACTTGGCGCCAGCTGGGCTACCACGACAAGCCCATCGGCTTGCTCAATCTCAATGGCTACTACGACCCCATGCTGTCGTTTTTACAGTCGGTGGTCGCGCATGAGTTCATGGGCAAATGGCAAATGGATTTGATACAAACTCATTCGCAAGCCTCACAACTGCTGCCCAATTTGATTGAGGCCGCAGGTTTGTCAAGCGTGTTTCAAGGCAACGCCATTTAAACTGCGTCGTCGTCCACTTCCCCGGTACGGATGCGGATAACACGTTCTACGGACGTGATGAAAATTTTGCCATCGCCAATTTTTCCTGTTCTGGCAGCCTTCACAATGGCGTCCACGCAGCGCTCGACGTCTTCATCTTTGACGGCCACTTCGACTTTGACCTTGGGCAAAAAATCGACAACGTACTCTGCACCTCGATACAGTTCGGTGTGTCCTTTTTGACGTCCAAATCCTTTGACTTCGGTCACAGTCAAGCCCGTCACGCCGCACTCGGCGAGGCCTTCGCGCACTTCTTCCAATTTGAAAGGTTTGATGATGGCTGTGATTTGTTTCATGAAATAAGTCCAGACTGAAAAATTAGGCTCGGAATCGATTGGTTATAGGATAACGCCAATCTTTGCCAAAACTGCGGTGAGTGACACGAATTCCGACGGGTGATTGGCGGCGTTTGTATTCATTCAACTTGATCAAGCGCGTGACCTTCTCGACATCGGCCGGGTCAAAACCGTCGGCCACCAGGGCTGCAATGCCTTCATCATTTTCCATGTACCGTTGAACAATGGCGTCCAACACCTCATAGGGTGGCAAGCTGTCTTGGTCTTTTTGATCGGCTCGCAATTCAGCGCTGGGCGGTCGGGTGATGATGCGCTCGGGAATGGGCGCCGTTCCGGTGCCATAGGGGTCGTTTTGGTTGCGCCATGCAGCCAGGCGAAAAACTTGTGTTTTGACCACGTCTTTGATAACCGCAAAGCCACCCGCCATGTCGCCATACAAAGTGCAATAACCCGTGGCCATTTCGCTCTTGTTGCCTGTGGTGAGCACAATGGCACCGGTTTTGTTGGACAAGGCCATCAGCAAAGTGCCGCGCGCACGTGCTTGAATGTTTTCTTCTGTGGTGTCTTCAGGTAAGCCTTTGAATTGATCTGCCAACGCTGCTTTGAACGTTTCAAACAAGGGAGCGATGGAGATTTCGTCGTATCGCACACTCAATCGTTTGACCATCTCACGGGAATCAAGCCAGCTGATGTCGGCGGTATAGGGTGATGGCATCATGACTGCGTGAATTTTGTCTGCACCAATGGCATCGACTGCCAACGCCAGAACCAACGCAGAGTCAATGCCACCGGACAAGCCCAAAATGGCGCCAGGAAAGCCGTTTTTGCCCAGGTAGTCGCGAATGCCCAAGACCAATGCGTGCCAAAGGTCCTCTTCCCAAGAGCTTTCAGGCACGATCTCTCGGCCTTTCAAAGCCACGCCACCTGTTTCAGCTGAGAGCTTGAGGTCAATGTATTGCAGACATTCCTTAAACGCGGGCGCCCTGGCCACTACTTCTGAATCGGCATTGACTGCAAAAGATCGACCTTCAAAAATTACCTCATCTTGTCCGCCAACTAGATGTGCATAAACAAGGGGCAATTGACAATCTTTGACCCGCTGGCTCATTTGAACCTCGCGTTCTAAGCCTTTGCCCACATGAAATGGCGATGCGTTCAACACCAGAAGGACCTGTGCCCCCGCTTCACGTGCCTTTTGAGCAGGTGCTGCAAACCAAGCATCTTCACAAATCAGCAAGCCCAATTGAACACCCGCCACCTCAAACACACAGGATTCGTGGCCAGGTGTGAAGTACCGACGCTCGTCAAACACTTGGTAATTGGGAAGTTCTTGCTTGGCATAGGTGGCAACGACTCGGCCTTCGGACAAGACGCTGGCACGGTTAAAGCGCTGCGTGATGGCAACGCTTTTGCTTTGGATACCGCCGCCCTGAGGGTGTCCCAGCACCACATGCATGCCTTTTAACCCAGCCAACTCACGGGCCACTGTTTTCAGGGCATCATCACAGGCGTCGATGAAGGCGGGTCGTAACAACAAGTCTTCGGCGGCATAACCACAGATGGCCAACTCGGGCGTGACCAAGACACGTGCGCCTTGCGCGTAAGCTTGATGGGCCGCATCGATGATTTTGCGGGCATTGCCCGCCATGTCACCCACGACGAAGTTGAGTTGGGCGATACAAAGTTGAAGGGTCATACAGGTGCAGGAATTCAGTTCCAACAATTATGTCATTGCAGTGCAGGATTCCATGCGAAAAATCTCAGCGCAAGACTGGGATTCTTTGCTGGCCAGACAATCCGAGCCCACCCCATTCATGCGTCACGCCTACTTGTGCGCAATGGAGGACAGTGGCTCAGCGTGTTCAGCAACCGGCTGGACGCCCCGGGTGCTCACCTTGCACCAAGCTGGCAACCTAGGTCCCGCAGACTTGGTGGCGGCCGTTGTCTTGTATGTCAAACCGCATTCGTACGGTGAGTATGTGTTTGATTGGGCCTGGGCGGATGCCTACCAGCGACATGGACTGAGCTACTACCCCAAAGCCGTTGGCGCAGTGCCCTTCACGCCCGTGCCTGGATCTCGATTATTGGCTGACTCCCCTGCCAGCAAAACAGCGTTGATCAACGCCATCGAGGCCATGGCCCAACAAGACGACTGGTCTTCTGTCCACCTTTTGTTTGTATCGGAAGACGACCAACAAGCGACGGCGTCGGCAGGATGGCTGTCTCGCCACACAGTGCAGTTTCATTGGCACAACGCCCTCTATGCAGATTTCGAGCAATTCCTAGGCAGCCTGAGTCAAGAAAAACGCAAAAAAATACGCCAAGAGCGGCGCAAAGTGAGCGAGGCTGGCGTTACGTTTCAAACGCTGTGCGGCACAGACATTCAAACCACCGACTGGGATTTTTTTTACAAATGCTACGCCCAAACTTATTTTGAGCATGGCAACGCGCCCTACCTCAGCCGTGACTTTTTTCAGCGCATGCAAGACACCATGCCCAATCACTGGGTGCTGTTCGTTGCAGAAAATGAGGGGCAACGAATGGCCTGCAGCCTGATTTCCATTGAAGGCCAAGTGGCGTACGGCAGGTATTGGGGCGCGCTAGAGCGGGTGGACTGTCTGCACTTTGAAGCTTGTTACTACCAACCCATAGCCTGGTGCATTGCGCATGGCTTGACACGGTTTGAGGGCGGCGCCCAAGGCGAACACAAAATGGCCCGCGCACTGTTACCGGTTAAGGCAAGCAGCGCTCATTGGCTTGCACACCCAGATTTTGCGGATGCCGTGGAACGGTATTTAGAAAAAGAAGGCCGCGGGGTAGCGGCCTATTTGGAAAACCTGGAGGCCAGATCGCCCTTGAAAAAAGCATGATCTAAAAGCCTTGAACCCCAAATGGGCTCAGGGCGATGCCATTGACTTTAAGCGTTGGCCTTTTGGTAATTGGCAATGCCGTCCAAGATTTCTTTCTTGGCTGATTCTGGGCCTTCCCAACCCAAAATCTTGACCCACTTGCCCACTTCCAAATCTTTGTAGTGTTCAAAAAAGTGAGCGATGGTTTTCAGACGCAGAGGATTCAAATCTTCTGGCTTTTGCCATTGCGTGTAGATCGACAGGATTTTGTCGGTAGGCACGGCCAACACTTTACCGTCTTCGCCGGCTTCATCTTCCATTTTCAAAATACCAATGGCACGGCAAGGCACCACGACACCAGGAATCAAGGGCACAGGTGTGATCACCAATACATCAACGGGGTCGCCATCACCACTGATGGTTTTAGGCACATAGCCGTAATTGGTGGGGTAATGCATGGCCGTGCTCATGAAACGGTCCACAAAAATGGCGCCAGTGGCTTTGTCCACTTCGTATTTCACGGGATCGGCATTCATCGGGATTTCGATGATCACGTTGAATTGTTCAGGAACTTTGCTGCCGGGGGTAACGTTGTCTAAGGACATATTTTCAAAAGTCTCAAGAGTTGATGTAAATCTGTGAAGGTAAGGATTAACCCCGATTTTACTTTCACAGGGCTTGCTTCTTCAAAACAATGCTCTTTTAATGAGTTCGTTGGCCAATCGAGTCCTTGAAGGGGTCGAGGAAGCAACGCCTGGAGGTGTTTCCCCAAGCGTTGCACCTCCGTTCAGCGACAACACTCAAGGAGATTGACATATGACAGGCAATTCAGCGTTGATTTTGGCGCTCGTTTGCGGACTGATCGCCGTAATTTATGGCGTTTGGGCTCGCGGATGGATTCTCGCGCAAGACCCTGGCAACGAGCGAATGCAAGAAATTGCAGCCGCCATTCAGGCCGGCGCGGCCGCTTACCTCGCCAGACAATACAAAACCATTGCCATTGTGGGCGTGGTTTTGGCCATTTTGATGGCCGTCTTTTTAGACATGACCACGGCCATAGGCTTCGTCATTGGCGCGGTGTTATCGGGCGCTTGCGGCTTCATTGGTATGAACGTCTCTGTTCGCGCCAATGTGCGGACTGCGCAAGCCGCCACCAAAGGCATTGGCCCCGCCCTCGATGTTGCTTTTCGCGGCGGCGCCATCACCGGCATGCTGGTTGTGGGCTTGGGTCTTTTGGGGGTCACAGGCTTTTATTGGTTCTTAGCAGGCAACGGCAACCTCACACCCAACGTGAAACTGTCCGTCGTTCTCAATCCACTCATTGGCTTTGCCTTTGGCTCCTCTCTCATTTCTATCTTCGCCCGATTAGGCGGCGGCATCTTTACCAAAGGTGCTGACGTGGGTGCCGACTTGGTCGGCAAAGTGGAAGCTGGTATTCCAGAAGACGACCCCCGCAACCCAGCCGTGATTGCAGACAACGTGGGCGACAACGTGGGAGACTGTGCAGGCATGGCCGCCGACTTGTTTGAAACCTATGCCGTCACGCTCATTGCCACCATGGTGTTGGGCTCATTGTTGGTGGCTGGCGCGCCAGGCAATGCCGTGATGTACCCCCTGGCCTTAGGCGCCGTGTCTATTGTGGCTTCCATCATTGGCTGCTTTTTTGTCAAAGCATCACCTGGCATGACCAACGTTATGCCCGCGCTTTACAAAGGCTTGGCCATTGCGGGCATTTTGTCTTTGATTGCCTTCTACTTTGTCACGATGTGGATCATGCCGGACAACGCCATTGCGGCCAGCGGTAGCCAAATGAAGTTGTTTGGTGCATGTGCTGTGGGCTTGGTCTTGACCGCAGCCTTGGTGTGGATCACGGAGTTCTACACCGGTACGCAATACAGTCCGGTACAGCACATTGCCCAGGCATCCACAACGGGGCACGGCACCAACATCATTGCCGGCTTGGGGGTGTCGATGCGCTCAACCGCATGGCCTGTGATTTTTGTGTGCATTGCCATTGTGGTGTCTTATGGCTTGGCTGGTTTGTACGGCATTGCTGTGGCCGCCATGTCGATGCTCTCCATGGCCGGCATCGTGGTGGCCTTGGATGCTTATGGCCCCATCACTGACAACGCAGGTGGCATTGCTGAAATGGCCGAGCTGCCCAGCAGCGTGCGTGACATCACCGATCCATTGGACGCCGTGGGCAACACCACCAAAGCCGTGACAAAAGGCTACGCCATTGGCTCTGCCGGTTTGGCATCTTTGGTTTTGTTTGCCGACTACACCCACAAGCTGGAAACCTACGGCAAAGCCATCACCTTTGACTTGTCAGACCCTCTGGTCATTGTGGGCTTGTTCATTGGTGGCCTCATTCCCTATTTGTTTGGCGCCATGGCCATGGAAGCCGTGGGTCGGGCTGCCGGTGCCGTGGTGGTGGAAGTTCGCCGCCAGTTCAGTGAAATCAAGGGCATCATGGAAGGCACTGCCAAGCCAGAATACGGCCGCGCTGTAGACATGCTGACCACGGCCGCCATCAAAGAAATGGTCATCCCTAGCTTGTTGCCAGTGGTCGCCCCCATCGTGGTGGGCCTGCTGCTTGGCCCCAAAGCCCTGGGCGGTTTGTTGATGGGAACCATCGTCACCGGACTGTTTGTGGCCATTTCCATGTGTACCGGCGGCGGTGCTTGGGACAATGCCAAGAAATACATCGAAGACGGACATCACGGCGGTAAGGGCTCTGAAGCGCACAAGGCCGCTGTCACAGGCGATACCGTGGGCGATCCCTACAAGGACACGGCGGGCCCAGCCATCAACCCATTGATCAAAATCATCAACATTGTGGCGCTGCTCATTGTGCCGCTGGTGATGAAGTTTCACAGCTAATCTGCCATCCTGGGTGGCGACCGCCTGAAGGTCCGCCACGCAAGTGACACAAAGCCCGTGCATGGTCTTCATCGCGGGCTTTTTTACGCGCAAAATAGCACCATGCAACTCAATTTCATCCACAACCAATCGGTGGCCAGTCAAAGTGGGCAAACCTTGCCAGTGATTGACCCATCAGATGGCCAAACCTTTGACCACATTCAGCGCAGCAATGCCCAAGACATTGATGCAGCCGTAAAGTCTTCGCGGGAATGTTTCAATGGGCCATGGTCCAAATTGAACGCTGCAGAACGCGGCCGATTGCTCATGGCTTTGTCTCGCAAAGTCACAGAACATGCAGACGAGTTGATGAAACTTGAACAGCGCGACTGCGGCAAGCCTACGCAACAAGCCATGGCCGATGCACGCGCACTGGCCCGCTACTTTGAGTTCTATGCCGGAGCTTGCGACAAGTTTCATGGTGAGACCATTCCCTACCAAAACGGCTACAGTGTTTTGACATGGCGCGAACCCCACGGCGTCACTGGCCATGTGGTGCCATGGAATTACCCCATGCAGATTTTTGGCAGGTGTGTGGGCGGTGCGTTGGCCGCAGGCAATGTCTGCGTCGTCAAACCTGCTGAAGATGCGTGCTTGAGTTTGATCCGTGTGGCGCAATTGGCGGCTGAAGTGGGCTTTCCGCCGGGTGCCATCAACATTGTGACGGGCCTGGGTCACGAGGTGGGTGACGCTTTGGCCAAGCATCCCGACATTGACCACATCAGCTTCACTGGCAGCCCCACTGTGGGTACACTCATTCAACAAGCGGCGGCGGCAAGGCATTGCCCGGTCACGCTGGAGCTGGGTGGCAAAAGTCCCCAAATTATTTTTGCGGATGCAGACTTGGACGCCGCAATCCCCGTCATCATCAATGCCATCGTTCAAAACGCTGGCCAAACTTGCAGCGCCGGTTCACGCGTGCTGATCGAGAAAAGCATTTACGAGTCTTTATTGGCTCGACTGGGCGAGGCTTTTTCCAAGCTGCGTGTGGGCCCTGCCGCTGCCGATTTGAATTTGGGCCCACTGATACGGGCTTCTCAAAAGCAACGGGTTGAAGGCTTTTTAGAAGAAGCCGCAGCCGCAGGCATTGCGATTGTGGCGCAAGGCAAGGTCGTTTCCGAAGCACCCAAATCTGGTTTTTATCAAGCGCCTGTCTTGCTGCGTGATGTGCCTGTCAACCACCGCGTGGCCCAAGAAGAAGTGTTTGGCCCTGTGCTGTCTGCCATGTGTTTTGACGGCGAAGATCAGGCCATCGCGATGGCCAATGCCACATCCTTCGGATTGGTTGCGGGGGTTTGGACGCGCGATGGTGGACGTCAATTCCGAATGGCCAAGCGACTGCGCAGTGGTCAGGTCTTCATCAACAACTACGGCGCCGGTGGCGGCGTGGAATTACCCTTTGGCGGCGTGAAGTCTTCTGGCCACGGCCGCGAAAAAGGTTTCGAAGCACTGTATGGTTTCACCACCTTGAAAACGGTGGCCATTCACCACGGCTAACCCCTCATTTGAACAGCAGGATTTCCAATGAACATCAATCAAAAAGTTGTCATCGTGACCGGATCTGGCGGCGGCATTGGCGAAGGCATTGCCAAACACTTTGCCGCCAATGGCGCCAAAGTATTGGTCAATGACATCAACGCCATGGCGGGTGCCAAAGTGGTCAAGGACATCCAGGCGGCCGGTGGCACAGCCTCTTTCTTTGCCGCCGATGTCACCAGCTCGAAGGATGTTAAAGCCTTGGTACAAGAAGCTGTCAAACTTTGGGGCCACTTAGATGTGATGATCAATAACGCAGGTTGGACACACCGCAACCGACCCGCCCTGGAAGTCAGCGAGGATGAATTCGACAAATGCTATGCCGTCAACATGAAAAGCATTTACTTGGCTACTGTTCATGCTGTGCCAGAGTTTCGTAAAAACGGGGGCGGCTCGTTCATCAATATCGCATCGACTGCCGGCATTCGCCCTCGCCCGGGCCTGACTTGGTACAACGGCTCCAAAGGTGCCGTCATCACCACGAGCAAGTCACTGGCAGCAGAACTGGGGCCTGACAACATTCGCGTGAATTGCATCAACCCCGTCTTCAACCCAGACACGGGCTTGTCCGCCGAATTTGCAGGCGGCCCTGTTGACGAAGCCAAACGCGCCAAATTCATGGCCACCATTCCACTGGGACGCTTCTCCACCGCACTGGATGTGGCCAATGCGGCCCTGTACTTGGCCAGCGATGAAGGTGCCTTCATCAGCGGTGTGTGCATCGAAGTCGACGGCGCACGCTGTGTCTGAACGCGTCATCCCCATCATCAGCCAAGCGCTGGGCAATTTGAGCGTGCCGGTGCTGTCCAGCACCGACCCAGCCATGGCTGACCCGAACTTGAAAGACGGGTTGAACAGGCCTTTGCGTGACCTGCGTATCAGTGTCACCGATCGTTGCAACTTTCGCTGTAGCTACTGCATGCCGAAAGAAATTTTCAACAGTGACTATGTCTACTTGCCACAAAGCGCGCTGCTCAGTTTTGAGGAAATTACAAGAACAGCACAAAGCTTCATCGCACTGGGGGTCGAAAAAATCAGGCTCACGGGTGGTGAGCCCCTGCTTCGCAAAAATCTCGAGGTTTTGATTCATCAATTGTCTGGCCTGCAAACTCTTTCCGGACACGCCTTGGACATCACCCTGACAACCAATGGTTCTTTGCTGGCCCGCAAAGCGCAAAGTTTGAAAGACGCAGGATTGAAGCGCGTCACCGTCAGCCTAGACGGTCTTGACGACGCAGTTTTCAAAAGCATGAACGATGTCGATTTTCCGGTCAGCGATGTGCTGGACGGCATTGCCGCAGCGCAAGCCGCCGGACTGGGTCCGATCAAAGTCAACATGGTGGTCAAAAAAGGCACCAACGAGCAAGAAGTACTGCCCATGGCGCGCTACTTCAGGGGCAAGGGCATCGCCTTGCGCTTCATTGAGTACATGGATGTTGGCGCAACCAATGGCTGGCGCATGAATGAGGTCATGCCAAGCGCTGACGTTTTGCAATTGCTGCAAACAGAATTGGCTTTGGCACCGTTGGCGCCTTCGCAAACCGGCGAAACAGCAGAACGCTGGGGGTATCTCGATGCGCATGGACATCACGATGCCAGCCTGGGTGAAGTTGGCTTCATCAGCAGTGTGACCAAAGCCTTTTGCAGCGATTGCAATCGCGCCCGTCTCACCACGGAGGGTCAGCTTTACTTGTGCCTTTTTGCCAGCCAAGGCTATGATTTAAAACCTTTGATCCGCAGCAATTCCGAGCCAGAAGCCCTGACACACGCCATTGCAGCCATCTGGTCGCAACGAACCGAAAGGTATTCTGAAGTGCGGCAGCAAGTCTTGGTTGAGTCAGACCAAGCCACCGATCCTGGCCACGCGCTCAAACGTAAAGTTGAAATGAGTTACATCGGAGGCTAACGCCCTTCTCACTTTGAATTGCCTTCCCATGAACGAACACAGCATCACCGGATTAATTTTGGCAGGCGGCCGCGGCGCACGCATGGGCGGCATAGACAAAGGGCTTCAAAACTTCAATGGCACACCTCTCACTTTGCATGCATTGATGCGACTTCAAATGCAAGAAGGAAGCCCTCTGTCGGAGGTGATGATTGTTGCCAACCGCAATTTGTCAGCTTACGAATCCTTGGGAGTACAAGTTTGGCCCGACAGCACCGATGGTTTTGCCGGCCCCTTGGCTGGATTTCTCACAGGCCTAGAGCGGTGTGAAACAGAATTGATGCTCACGGTGCCTTGCGACAGCCCACTATTCCCCTTGAACTTGGTCGAAAAATTATTGAGCGGCTTGGTTCAAAACAATGCGGACATCGCAGTTGCCGCGGCTAGAGAAGAAGATGGCGGACTCAGGCCTCAGCCTGTTTTTTGTTTGATGCGTGTCACACTGTTAGAAAGTTTGGTGAAGTTCATGCAAGCTGGGGGCCGAAAAATTGATGCATGGACCGCACAACACACATGCGTTGTCGTGCCCTTCGATACACCCGACGTAGAACCCAGGGCGTTTTTCAATGCCAACACCATTGAAGAACTTCATCGCCTCGAAACAAGCCCATGACACCACCCAAAACTCTGGCAGAGATTGCTGCAAACTTGCAAGGCTACGACCCACAAGCCTTGCCAGTCCATGACGTTTTAAGTTTTCTCAGCCAATTGGCAACCCCCGTCACGTCCTTGGAAGACGTGCCCATTTTTGAAGCCTTGAACCGCGTCGTGGGGGTTGATGTCATCAGCCCAGTTAACGTTCCACCACACGACAATTCGGCCATGGACGGTTATGCGTTCAAGGGCGAGCAACTTCAAAACCAGGAAGCCCTGACACTGACTGTTGTCGGAACGGCGCTGGCGGGCAAAGCTTGGCAAGGCAGCGTCAAGTCAAATGAGTGCGTCAAAATCATGACGGGTGCCATCATGCCCGCGGGACTGGACACTGTGGTGCCGCAGGAACTTTGCAAAATCGCCGCAGACAGCGTGGTCATACCCGCTAGCTTGCTTCGTGCAGGTGACAATCGCCGGCTATGCGGTGAAGACTTAAAGCTCAACAGCGCCGCACTGACCAAAGGAACCCAAATAACACCCGCCGCAATGGGACTGCTCGCAAGCCTGGGGCTCCCCAAGGTTAAAGTTTTCAAGCGCTTGAAAGTGGCTTATTTCTCCACAGGCGATGAGATTCTCAGTTTGGGTGAAATGCCACGCGAAGGTGCTGTGTATGACAGCAACCGTTACACGGTTTTTGGCCTGCTGCACAAGCTGGGATGCGAAATGCTCGACATGGGTGTTGTGCAGGATGACCCTGTTCTTTTAGAGCAAGCTTTTACCAAAGCAGCGCAAGGGGCCGATGCCGTGATCACCAGTGGCGGTGTCAGCGTGGGTGAAGCGGACTTCACCAAAGCCATGATGAAAAAATTGGGCGACGTGGTGTTTTGGAAAATTGCCATGCGCCCCGGGCGCCCCATGGCGGTGGGAAAACTGACGCAGGGCGATCGCTCTGCGGTGCTGTTTGGTTTGCCTGGCAACCCTGTCGCCGTCATGGTCACCTTCTTGGCCTTTGTCAAACCTGCACTGTTGCAAATGATGGGCGTTACTGATGCACAACGACCCATGGTGCGCGCAAAAACACAAGAGGTGCTCCGCAAAAAACCCGGACGCACCGAATATCAAAGAGGAATTGCCACGCGCAACTTAGAAGGTGAATTGCAAGTCATCACCACCGGCAACCAAGGCTCTGGCGTTTTGAGCTCCATGGTTCAAGCCAATTGTCTGATTGTGTTGTCACACACCCAATCAACCGCGCAAATTGGCGATTGGGTGGATGTCTTGATGCTCTAACTTAGACGTGCTTGTGAACGGCTTCTGACGGCGTGTCCACCACATTCTGTTTGTTGGGGCCAGGCACCGTTTTACGTGCGAACAGGCTGTACATCGTAGGCACCACAAAAATGGTGAGCAAGGTACCAAAACTCATGCCGCCGACAATGACCCAGCCAATTTGAATGCGACTTTCGGCGCCGGCGCCCTTGGCAAGGGCCAGGGGCAAAGCACCCAACACCATGGCACCCGTGGTCATCAAAATGGGCCGCAAACGCTGGCCAGAGGCCTTCACAATGGCCTCAAACGTATCGACGCCCTGCTCTCGCAATTGGTTGGTAAATTCAACGATCAAAATACCGTGCTTGGTGATCAAACCCACCAGCGTGATCAATCCAATTTGAGAGTAGACATTGAGCGTGCCCCCCGTCAGCTTTAAGGTCATTAGCGCGCCAAACATAGACAGAGGCACGGACAGCATGATCACAAACGGATCAATAAAACTTTCAAACTGCGCCGCCAAGACCAAGAAAATAAAGAACAAGGCCAATACAAACACAATGACCAATGCGCCTTGAGAGTTTCTAAACTCTCTGGAGGTACCGTTCAGTTCTGTGGTGTAACCTGTTTTCAAAATTCCAGCAGCGGTGGTGTCCAAAAACTTCAAGGCATCACCCAAGGCATAGTCAGGCGCCAAATTGGACGTGATCGACACTGAACGACGTTGACCAAAGTGATTCAACTCACGGGGTGAAACGCTTTCACGAACTTTGACCAAAGCAGACAGCGGAATGACCGCGTCATTGCGCCCGCGGACGTAGATGTTGTCAATGTCGTCGGGCGAGTTTCGGCCACTGCTTTGTGTTTGAACAATGACATCGTATTGCTCGGCATCACGTTTGTAACGCGTCACAACACGGCCACCCAACATGGTTTCAACCGCGCGCGCAACAACATCCACGTTGATGCCAAGCTCGGCAGCTTTGACACGATCGACATCAATTCGAAGTTCTGGCTTATTGAGTCGCAAGTCGACATCGGGCGAAATGAAGCCAGGGTTTTTGGCAATTGCGTCTAACATTTGCCGCGTTACCAGGTTCAAATTTTGGTAGCTGTCAGAGGTTTGGATGACAAAATTAACGGGACGCTCACGGAACCCTTGCCCCAAAGATGGTGGGGTGATGGGAAAGGTGTTGATGCCGGCAATGCCGTTGAATTTCCCCTGCAACTCACGGGCAATTTCCAAGGTGGTTCGCTGGCGTTGGTCCCAATCAACGGCTCGGTAAATGACGCTGCCTTGCGCCACGGTCGGGTTGCCCAAGTTGGCGAAGATGCGGTCAAATTCTGGATAAGTACTGCCAATTTTTTCCAAGGCTTTTGCGTACTTGTCGGTGTAGTCTAGTGTGGAGCCGTCAGGTGCGTTGACCGTCGCCAAAATAGTGCCGCGGTCTTCTAAGGGCGACAACTCTTGTTTCATGCTGGGGTACACAATCACAATGCCCACGCCACAAGAGGCCATGATCAGAACCACGACCCAGCGGGCTTTTGTCAGCACCGTCCTGAGAAATCTCTCGTACCCGCTGGACATATTGGTCAGGAGTTTCTCCATGAACCGATCGAACCGATTGGGGTTGGGGTTGTGTCGCAACAGCAGCGAACTCATCATGGGCGACAGCGTTAAAGCAACCACGCCCGAGACCAACACCGCCCCAGCCAAGGCCAACGCAAATTCACTGAACAGCTTGCCGGTTCGCCCGGGCGTAAACGCCAGCGGGGCAAATACAGCAGCCAACGTGAGGGACATGGCCACAATGGCAAACCCAATTTCTTTGGCGCCTTTGATTGCTGCAGAAAAGGGATCAAGTCCTTCTTCAATGTGTCGGTAAATATTTTCCAGCATCACAATCGCGTCGTCCACCACCAAGCCAATGGCCAATACCAAGGCCAACAAGGTCAAGGTGTTGATGGTGAAACCGGCCAATGCCATCATGGCAAACGTACCAATCAAACTCACTGGAATGGTGATGATGGGGATGATGGACGCACGCAGCGTTCTTAGAAAAACAAAGATCACCAAGGCCACCAAAATGACTGCTTCAACGATGGTTTGAAACACGCTTTTGATGGACTTGTCAATGAAGACCGAGTTGTCGTTAGCAACATCAATTCCCAAGTCTGCTGGCAAATCTTGTTTCAGACGCGGCATCATGTCGCGCACGCCTTTTGACAACTCAAGGGGGTTGGCCGTCGCTTGTCGAATGACACCTGCCGAAATAGCCGACTTGCCATTCAAGCGCACACGGCTGCGGTCGTCAGCAGTGCCCTCCTCAACTTTGGCGACGTCTCGAATTTTGATGGGGAAGCCGTTGACATTGCGAATGGTGATGTCACC
Source organism: Limnohabitans sp. (assembly GCA_030158125.1). GTDB lineage: Bacteria > Pseudomonadota > Gammaproteobacteria > Burkholderiales > Burkholderiaceae_C > Limnohabitans_A. Next base: position 175,448 of record JAOATL010000004.1, read on the forward strand.
AAACTGCCCTGCTTTGATCAGGTCTGTTTGCGATGTGACAGAAAACTCTCGTTGCAGCGACTCAATGCGGCCAGCAGGCAACTCTAAGTTACTGCGGCGAATGGCATCTTCGACATCTTGGGAGCTTAGACGATAGGCGGCCATACGGCCTGCATCCAGCCACACACGCATGGCGTATTTGCGTTCGCCGTAAATGCGCACATCGGCCACACCCGTGACCGTTTGCAACCTGGGTTTTACCACGCGATTGATCAAGTCATTGATCTGCAGCGGCGACAAGGTGTCACTGGAAAAAGCCAACCAAATGACTGGGAATGCGTCGGCCTCAACTTTTGCAATGACAGGCTCTTCAATGGCTTGCGGCAAACGGCCTCGTATGCGAGAGGTGCGGTCACGCACCTCGGCAGCTGCCGTGTCCGCATCTTTTTCCAGACGAAAACGCACAGTGATTTGAGACTGATCGGCGCGGCTGATGGACGTGATGACATCGACTGCATCAATGCCCGCAATGGAGTCTTCCAGGGGCTTGGTCACTTGAGACTCAATCACCTCGGCAGATGCCCCAGGATATTTCACACTGACGGTGACTGTGGGCTCGTCAATTTTGGGGTATTCGCGCAGGGAGAGCCGATTGAAACTGACCGCGCCAATCAACAGAATCAGCAGCGACAAAACGGTCGCAAAGACCGGCCTGCGAATGGACGTTTCAGCGAGCAGCATTCAGACCTCGCAAACATGGGTTGTCGCCAGCGCTGACGGGCGCCTTGCCTTTGCCTTGTGATGGCGCAGCTTTTTCAACAGTTGCAGATGCGCCACCTTGAGCGCCAGGTGTCGGTGCGCCGGGGGCGCCGTTATTGGCCCCTGCCTGTGCCTTGGACATGTCAACGATTCGAACCAGCGTCCCGTCTTTTTGCAAGCGCTGTTGGCCCGCCACGACCACGGCGTCACCTTCTGACAAACCATCCAGAATCTCAACCTTGCCGGGCTGACGCAAACCGATTTTGACCGTGACGCGCTCAGAGACCAGTTCATCTTTGTTGGCGCCAGGCACCACTCTGACCACAAATGACCGTCCGCCCTGAGGCACGATGGCCTCTTCAGGAATGACCAATGCGTCGACTCGTTCACCAAACACCGCATTCACTCGCGCAAACATGCCAGGTCGGAGTTGCATTTGTCGATTGTCGATACAACCGCGCACGCCGACTGAACGGGCATTGGCATCGATCAACGGATCGATGGCCTGGATCACCGCCGTGAACTTGCGGCCAGGCAGTGCGTCAAAACTCACCTGCGCTTTTTGACCTGGCTTGATCTTGGATTGGAAACGTTCGGCCAAACGGAAGTCCAACAGCACGGCATCGATGTCTTCGATGTTCACCATGTCGGCGCCGTCTTTTAAATAATCGCCGGCATTGATTTGACGCAACCCGGCCACCCCGTCAAAGGGCGCCACTACTTTCAGACGTTGCAAGGTGGCTTGTGCCAGTGACAGCTTGGCTTGCGCCACTTGCAAGGCGGCCTCGCTTTCATCCAAGGAACGCTTGCTGATGAAATTTTGGGCCACCAGATCTTGATTTCGCTTGTGATTGGCCTTGGCAATGGACAACTCTGCGTTGGCTTGCATCACTTGTGCTGCGGGCAACTGGTCGTCAAACTGAACCAGTACTTGGCCCTTTTTAACTCGCTGACCATCTTTGAACAACACTTGGCTTACGCGCCCGCCGACTTCCGGTCTTAAAACCACCCCTTGATTGGATCTGAGGCTGCCAACCGACTGTGTTTCGTCGACCAGCCTGGCTTTTTCTGCTTTGGCCACCTCGACGGCGGTAGGACGGGATGGGCCACTCGCAGGACTCGAAGCGGAGGCACTTGCAGAGGCACTTGCAGAGGCACTTGCAGAGGCAGGTGCGGCAGGTGCGGCAGGTTTATTTTGGAGCCACCACGCGGCGCCAGAAGCAGCCGCAACACCAACCAAAGCAATGGCGAGATAAGGTTTTTTGAAAGACATCAATGTTTCCGAACGAGACCTAAAACAGTTTTGAAATGTAACAGGAGTTCTCGCTCGGCAGCGTCCGCAAAAACCTCAAGCGGCTCGGCAGAAAACTCATGCTTTACCTGGTCTTTACATGAACAAAGAGGCCAAATGACCGTTAATGCAAACTACGTCATCGCTTCAAAGCTTGGTCAACGCCTAAATTGGCCAGTGCATCTGCACGCTCATTGCCGGGATCACCGGCATGCCCCTTGACCCAACGCCAATCAATCAGGTGCCCAGAATTGCTGACCAAGGCATCCAACTTTTGCCACAAATCGGCATTTTTGACGGGTTGCTTGGCTGCTGTACGCCAGCCTCTGGCTTTCCAGCCATGAATCCATTCCGTGATGCCTTTGCGCACATACTCGCTGTCCAAATACAAGGTCACCTTGCAAGGCCGCTTGAGTGCCAAGATGGCCTCGATGACGGCCGTCAGCTCCATGCGATTGTTGGTGGTCTCGAGTTCACCCCCGAAAATTTCACGCACCATGTCACCTGAACGCATCAAAGCACCCCAGCCACCGGGTCCGGGATTGCCTTTGCAAGCACCATCTGTGTGTATTTCAACGTGATTCAAATTCATTCTCTCTTTGTAGGCTGTTTGTGCCCGAAGGGCTGACTTGCCTTTGTGCAACGCTGACGGCCGACTTGGCGTGGGATCGACGGGCTTTCCAACTGACCCCCACAATGCGTCCGCCTTGAACCTTCTTCACAGCGACCAAGGCATAGGTGCCGCCCAAAATGGGCCACCACTTGGCGCCCCACGTGTCTAACCATGACCATCGGCTCAACCAACTGGCCTTGTCCATCGCCGGTCGCCAACAGCCAAAGTGACTGACCTTGACCTCGAAGCCAAGTAGGCCCAACCAATCTTTGAGGCGCCAATAGGCAATCAATTCATCAACAGGTGGCGCGCTCAGACCCGAATACCCCCACTTTTGATACCACTGTGAACGTTTGTGGCGCCACCCAAAAAGACTGGTTGGGTTCAATCCCGTGATGACCAGATGGCCCTCGGGAACCAACACCCTGTGCGCTTCACGCAAACTGGCATGCGCATCCAAGCTAAGCTCGAGACTGTGAGGCATGACCAGCAAATCCAAACTGTCGGCCTGAAAGGGCAAGGCCACACTGTGTGCCGACAAATCAAAGGCTTTGTGAACCCGCTCAACATTGGGATCGTCGGCTGCCAACCATTTGTGAGGCATTCGATTGGTCCGCAAACCCTCCAATTCAGGCATGCCCAATTGCAATGCATGGTAGCCGAAGATGTCTGACACCAAATCGTCTATTTTTTTTTGCTCCCAATCGAGCAAGTAGGCACCCGCTGGCGAACTCAACCAATGTCGCCATGCTTGCGACATCGAGCTGCTTTCTATAATAGGATGAGTCATGAACCTTATTCCGCTGCCCGCATTTTCTGATAACTACATTTGGTTGTTGCAACACCAAGGTCACGCTTTGGTGGTCGACCCCGGCAAATCGGAACCTGTCACGACTTGGCTCAGAGAAAACCAGCATGTGCTGGATTGCATTTTAGTCACCCATCACCATGGTGACCACACGGGTGGCGTCGAAATCTTACAAAAGCAAACAGGCGCCAAAGTCTATGGGCCGGCAACCGAATCACTGCCCTTCGATTTTCATGGCTTGAAACAAAACGACCAAGTCAGCTGGCAAGGTTTGAATTTTTCCGTCTTGGATGTGCCGGGTCACACAGCAGGCCACATTGCCTACTGGACTCAGCCAAGCGCGCAAGACCCTCTATTGTTTTGCGGAGACACCTTGTTCTCAGGCGGCTGTGGCCGTATCTTTGAGGGTACGCCAGCACAAATGCTCAACTCAATGGACACCCTGGCGATGCTACCAAGCGCCACTCGCGTTTGCTGCGCCCACGAATACACTTTGAGCAATTTAAAATTTGCACAAGCGGTCGAACCTCACAACCAATTTCTAAGAGACCATGTCATTCTCTGCCAACAGCTCAGATCGAAAAATTTGCCAACACTGCCCACGCAGCTGGCACTTGAATTGAAAATCAACCCCTTCTTGCGAAGCCGCCAAGCGTCCGTCGTCCAGGCGGTCAAAGCCTTTGCCCCACATACAGCCAACCAAGACGTCGACATCTTCGCCAACTTGCGTGCATGGAAAAACGAATTCAAATGACAATTTCAGACTTACAAAGTTTCAGCAAATGCTGGGCCGTCGCCAGCATGGCTGTATTGATCACCGGCTGCGCCAACCTCGAGCCGCTGACAGAGACCCCCAGTGCCCAAGCTGCAGTTGAAGCGCCGGCCTTGACGGTGGCGCCCGTCAGCCCTGCCAAACCAAAGCCGACAAAGCACAAAATTGAAGTCAGCACCGAACCCCCTGCCGACATTTGGGTCAGGATCCGTCAAGGCTTTGCCATGCCAGACCTTGAAACGGATTTGGTCAAAGACCGCGAAGAATGGTACGCAGCACGACCGGACTACATGCTGCGGATGACCGAGCGTTCCCGAAAATACATGTTTCACATTGTCGAGGAGCTTGAGCGCCGCAACATGCCCACTGAATTGGCATTGCTACCCTTCATCGAGTCGGCCTTCAATCCAGAAGCTGTCTCTTCAGCAAAGGCCGCAGGCATGTGGCAGTTCATGCCTGCAACGGGAAAATACTTCGATTTAAAACAGAACATGTTCCGGGATGAGCGCAGGGGCGTGATTGAGTCCACCCGCGCGGCGCTGGACTATTTGCAAAAGTTGCATGGCATGTTTGGCGACTGGCACCTGGCCTTGGCGGCCTATAACTGGGGCGAAGGCAGTGTCAGCCGTGCCATTGCCAAAAACAAAGCTGCGGGTTTGGGTCAGACATACACTGACTTGAACATGCCCAATGAAACACGCTACTACGTCCCTAAGTTGCAGGCTGTCAAAAACATCATTTCTCAGCCCGAGAACTTCAACGCACGCCTGCCACTGATACAAAATCACCCTTACTTCAAATCCGTCAGCATCACGCGAGATATCGATGTGAAGTTGGCCGCCAATTTTGCAGGCATCAGTTTGGATGACTTCAAGGCATTGAACCCCTCCATGAGCCGACCTGTCATTTTGGCGGCAGGCACACCCGAAATTTTGCTGCCTTGGGACAATGCAGATAAGTTTTTACGCCGACTGGAGGAACATGCCAACAAGCCTTTGGCCAGCTGGACTGCTTGGTCCGTCCCAAAGACAATGAAAATTGCTGAAGCCAGTCAATTGGTCAACATGACTGTGTCGGAATTGCGCAGTGTCAATCCCATTCCAAACGGCATGCAGATCAAGCAAGGCTCAACTTTGCTGGTGACACGTCAAGGCGCATTGGACAACGATGTGACCGAGCACTTGGCTGATAACGCACAAATTTCATTCACGCCCGAAGTGATGTTGCGTCGAATCAAGGTGACGGTCTTGAAAGGCGACACCTTGGTCAGTTTGGCCAACAGGCACGACGTGTCACCCAGCAGCATTGCCGCATGGAATAAATTAAAAGTACCTGCAGTTCTGAAGCCCGGCCAGTCCATCGCCATCTTGGTGCCGACGACAGCCAGCTCTTCGGGTAGCAAAGTACTGGCCAAAAAATCGAACATCAATTCGGGGGTCAAACAGGCATCACGTCAAACCCCCAAACGCGTGGCCACCCACAAAACAAAACCTCAACCAAAGGGGCAAGCGTCAAGCGATGTTAAAGTTTCTGTTCAGTCCAGCGCAAAAACAAAGTAAGCCTATGTGTTAAGTTTGCGCTTAAGCCCAGCGACAAATTGTGGCGTATAACTTTTCTCTAAAGAAGGCAAACTGCGCAAGTCAGCACCAGTGCGAATAGCACGGGCGCGCCAAGCATTTTGCAGCGCTTCCCGCCCAAACAAACCATCTAAGCTATAGCTTTCGCGTACTTTTTCAAGGGCGCCCAAATACAAAGCACGATCCCCCATCCAATGGTGTGAGGGCATGGTTTTCAAAATATCAGTAGGGCCTGCCGTTTTAAGCCAATTCAAGGCGCGCAAGACACCTGTGGTCAATGATTGCGTGATGTCCGCTCTTTTTTGCAGAAATTCAGTGCGGCCAAACAAACAAGCAGAAGCCAGAGGACCGCCAAACATTCGCTGCGTGCTGGCCAACGTTCGTGTGTCGGCCAAAATACGCAGCTCGTTTTTTTGCTCTAAATAGTGAAGAATGGGGTCTACGTGGCACAACGCTTCGACCGTGCCAGCGCGCATGGCCTCCATGACCGAGGATGTGCTGCCACCCAGCGCCACAAAATGAACGGCATCAGCTGAAAGTCCAACTTGCTTGACCCAGTGCTGCGCGATCCAATGGGTGGCCGAGCCCGCAGATGAGATACCGATTTTCAAAGATTTGAGATCCAAAATGTGTTTCATACCGGCAGCACGACGGCTTGCCAAACCCACACTGATTTGAGGCGCTCTTGATTGCAACACAAAGGCTTTAAATGCCATTCCAGAAGCTTGTAAATCAAACACATGCTCAAAAGCCCCAGACACCACATCGGCTTGACCACTCAGGGCAGCTTGCACGGCAAGACTGCCAGAATCGCAATCGACCCAATCGACTTGCACGCCTTCTTGTTTGAGAAAGCCCAGCTGATCAGCCAAGACCACAGGCAAGTGATACAAGCTGCCTCTGGCGGCCAAAGCGATGCTGACGCGTTGCGTGCTGATTGCAGAAAGCGCAGCAACAGGCGCGCTCAGCAGCGTGGCTGCCGTCACAGCGGTGAATCTTCGACGCCCTGGTCTGTCAACCACCACAATACCCCTTGATTAGTTCCTATGAAAGATGGGTTCAGCATACAAAGGTATTGGTGTTTGCACATTGGGACACATCCCAAGCGGGTTAATACGTAAGCTAGAACGCTAGGAACGCAAAGTGGCACTAACGGCGATCAACCAAGGCATGCGCAATGGTGCCAAGGTCGACATACTCTAGCTCACTGCCTGCAGGCACGCCTCGCGCCAACCTTGTCACCCTGAGCCCTCTCTTTTTCAGCATCTCGGCGATGACGTGCGCGGTGGCTTCACCTTCCCCCGTGAAGTTGGTGGCCAAAATCACCTCTTGAACCTGGCCATCAGCGCAACGCTCTGACAACTTGGCAAAACCCAAATCGTTGGGGCCCACACCATCCAATGGGCTGAGCTTGCCCATGAGGACAAAATACAAACCCCTAAAAGTAGAAGTTCGCTCGATGGCCGCTTGATCAGCGGGCGTTTCAACCACGCACAATTGCGAACGATCGCGTTCGGGGTCGGCACACATGGTGCAAATTTCAAACTCAGTGAGGGTGTGGCATGTGACGCAGTGCCGCACGTGGTCACAAGCATGTTCTAAGGCTTTGGCAAGTTGCAGCGCCCCGGCTCGCTCATGCTGCATCAGGTGGAAGGCCATGCGGGAAGCTGACTTGGCCCCCACACCCGGCAAAACGCGAAGCGCTTGAATCAACGCATCGAGCGCATGGGGCGTGGCTTTCTGCATGACCATGGGGGAGTTCAATCGCTTGGGTCAGTTAGAAGGGCAACTTCATGCCTGCAGGCAACCCGGCCGTCAACTTGCCCATTTTTTGTTGAGATACTTCTTCGGCTAGGCGCACAGCATCATTGAAGGCGGCGGCCACCAAGTCTTCTAGCATGTCTTTGTCATCGGCCAATAAACTGGGATCGATGGTAATGCGTTTGACAGCGTGTTTGCAGGTCATCAGAACCTTCACCATGCCACTGCCCGAGGAACCTTCTACTTCGACGAAGGCCAATTCGTCTTGTGCTTTTTTGAGGTTGTCTTGCATGGCTTGTGCTTGTTTCATCAAGCCTGCGAGTTGACCTTTGTTGAACATGTTCTTCCTTTACTGAATTGACGAAATGAGTTTGATGCTGCCAGGCACAATTTTGGCGCCAAAGTTGTGGACCATGTCCTGAACCAGCGGGTCGGAATGTATCAACTCTTCGGCGGCTTTTTGTTTTTCGGCCAAAACTGCGGCGTTTCTTTGAGCGGGTGAATCGGATACTTTACCAATTTCAACAACCAGCTTCACCGCATGACCCGCCGCCTGAAGTGCTGTTTGCAAGCGATCGCGGGCCACGCCTTGGTTGAGCGATTCACTTTCGATACGCAAGTGCCATTGATCGGTGTCGCGGGCAATCAATTGCGATTGCAAAGCAAACTCTCTGACCAAGGCAGTGATGCTCTCCGCACTGATCATGTCTCGCACGATTTGCGCCCAGAAATTGCCTTCTTCTGTCACAAGCAACGCGCGAGGCGCTGTTCTTTCTGTGGGCTCGCTGGCCTCACGCACACTTAAACTTTGAACACGAACTGGCTGCGCCTGAACGGTCTCTTCCACGGCAGGTTCAGGCAAGTTCTTAACTGCTGTCTGAGGTGCTGAACCGGGCTCAAGTGCTGGCGTTAGAGTTTTTTTTTGAGCAGGCGGCGAGTTGCCTGAAGGCGCTGATGGGTGCGTGGGTTTGAATGCCAGCAATCGCAACAGCACCATCGTCAAGGCTGCGTATTCGTCTGGTGCCAAGCCAAGTTCTGCACGCCCATGCAAACACATGCTGTAAAGCAACTGTGTTTCATCGGCGGGCATGGCTTGAGACAAGCGCACCATTTCTAGATGATCGGGGTCTTCCGATTCGGCCGCCGCTTGCGGTACCGCTTGCAAGACCGCCATGCGCTGCAAAACCACCGACATTGCTTCCAAAGCAGACGCAGCAGACAACCCATTGAGTCGCAATGTTTCTGAGATGCGCACCACCTCTGCGCCATCGCCATTTGCCAAAGCATCAATCAGGCCCAGCACATGACTTTGATCCACGCTGCCTAGCATCAAGCGTACGGTGGCCTCTTGCAATTGACCACTGCCAAAAGCAATCGCTTGGTCCGTCAAGCTGAGGGCATCGCGCATCGAACCTCGCGCGGCACGCGCCAGCAGTTTCAAGGCCATGGGCTCGGCAGGTAAATTTTCTTGGGCCAAGACCTGCGTCAAATGTTCAAAGACCGTTTCGGGGGCCATAGGGCGCAAATTAAATTGCAGGCAACGTGACAGAACCGTGACGGGTACTTTTTGAGGGTCGGTGGTGGCCAAAACAAACTTCAAATACTCGGGCGGCTCTTCCAATGTTTTCAACATGGCATTGAAAGCCGTGTTGGTCAACATGTGCACTTCGTCAATCATGAAGACTTTGAAGCGGCCCTGCACGGGTTTGTAAACAGCTTGCTCGAGCAAACTTTGAACTTCGTCGACGCCGCGATTGGAAGCCGCATCCAATTCTGTGTAATCCACAAACCGACCTGAATCAATGTCTTGACACGCTTGGCACACACCGCAGGGTTGGGCTGTAATGCCCCCCTGGCCGTCAAGGCCTTGGCAATTGAGGGATTTGGCCAAAATACGTGAAACAGTGGTTTTGCCGACACCCCTCGTCCCTGTAAACAAATAGGCGTGATGCAAGCGTTGCTGCACCAAAGCATTCGTGAGGGCTTGCACCACATGCTCTTGCCCCACCATTTCAGTGAAGTTGCGAGGGCGGTATTTTCGTGCCAGAACAAGATAAGACATGTGTTGATTCTATCGGTGTCTTACAATAGCGCTCGACGGGCCTTCCCGCATGGTTAAACAGCCAACCGAGTCAGGTGGGGAACCAAGCAGCTCTAACTGTGGCGCCAGTGCCGGGGTCAAGGCTCGTCACCTTTCAATTTGTCGTGCAGCGCCTTGGCTGCACACACGCCCGTGGCCATGCTTGCAGTCAGCAAGTAGCCGCCTGTTGGCGCTTCCCAGTCCAGCATCTCGCCCGCACAAAACACACCGGGCATTGCTTTGGTTTCTAGGGTTGGCCACAGACCGTCCCAGTCCACGCCACCCGCAGTGCTGATGGCCTCATCCATGGGACGTGTTGCCGACAACGTCACTGGCATGGCCTTGATGGCCCGAGCCAGTTGAACAGGGTCATGCAAGACGTCAGGCGACAGCAGTTCATTCAGCAAGCCCATTTTCACCCCCTCCAAACCCAATCGACTTTTAAGGTGCGAAGACAAGCTGCGGGTGCCACGTGGGTGCGCAGTTTCCTGGGTCACCTGCGCCAATGTTCGATCTGGCAGCAAATCGAGCCAACACACGGCTGTGCCATCGGAATTGATCTGCTCGCGCAAATCGGCCGATGCGGTATAGATCAAGCTGCCCTCCAAACCATAGGCTGTGGCAACAAATTCGCCCTGCCGTTTGCGTGGTTCGCCATGTGGCGTCGTCCATGACAAGGTGACAGATTTCAAAGGGTGTCCTGCAAATCGATTTTCAAAAAAAGGCGTCCAGCCTGTTCCTGTTCGACCCGCCACATGAAAACCACAGTTGGTGGCTTGTAAAGCTTGAACAGGGACACCTTGCTTTTGCAGCATCGGAACCCACGCACCATCAGATCCCAAACGCGCCCAACTGCCGCCACCCAAAGCCAAAATGACGCTCTTTGCCACCACACGGGAAGTGTGAGTCCCCTCTTGCGACAAATTCTGGACGTGGAAATCCAAGAACGTGTCATGTCTTGAGCCAGTGATAACTGACTGCATCTGGGTCAGCTTGTGACGCATGTGAAATTGAACAGCGGGGCCATTTTTTGGATGACGCAGACGCTGCAGCCACGCGCGCAGCAAGGGCGCTGCTTTCATTTCTTTGGGGAAAACGCGCCCAGAAGTACCTACAAACGTTTCAATGTCCAAGCTGTGCGCCCACGCGCGAAGCTCTGGCGCGCCCCACTTTGCCAACAGTGTCTCGAGTCGAGGCCGATGCAGGCCGTATCGCGAAACGAACTGATCTGACGGCTCCGCGTGCGTTAAGTTCAAGCCACCCTTACCAGCCAATAGAAATTTTCGCCCAACAGACGGCATCGCATCAAAAAGGTGGACAGCATGACCCAAAGTCGAGAGAAGCTCTGCAGCCATCAAGCCCGCGGGGCCTCCGCCGACGATGGCCACCGTCACATTTTGTGTAACCTGAGGGACTTGAGAAGGTAGATTCATGAAAAAAGAAACCGTCATTCGCAGGAAAAGATGTCCCCACGCTCGAGCGGTGGATGGGTTTCTGTCAAAATACGTGCAGTTTACAAAGGCACGTTCGTTGCATTTCACATTCAAACAAGGAAAAGGCCATGGCCAGCGATTTGATCAAACACATTACCGACGCCACTTTTGACGCTGACGTTCTCAAGTCAGACAAGCCCGTTGTGGTGGACTTCTGGGCTGAGTGGTGCGGTCCATGCAAAATGATTGCCCCCATTTTGGACGATGTTGCAGGCGTCTACCAAGGTAAATTGCAAATCACCAAAATGAATGTCGATGAAAACCGCGACATTCCTGCCAAGTTTGGCATCCGAGGCATCCCCACACTGATGGTTTTCAAAGATGGTCAGTTGGCAGCCACCAAAGTGGGCGCCATGAGCAAAGCACAGTTGACGGCTTTCATTGACCAGCAATTGGCCTAAAGCTTCCCCAGGTCGAGCACACCACTCGTCCTGGCTCTTAAATTCCTGTCATAATCCGTTTCGTTGCATCCCAAAAGGGTGTCAACAAAGTTTCAAGATAGAAACTTAGTCAATTCGCAAAGCCCCCTGCGCCTTCCTACCCACTTGGGCGCACGTTTCAAGGCTTTGGTTTTTAGACACTTGAAATTTCGGTTTCCCCCTCCCCCTGATTTTTTTATACACCAACCCACGAGGGTTGTTCTTCGCAGGTAAATCCATGCACTTAAATGAACTCAAGGCACTGCACGTGTCTGAAGTCCTCAAGCAAGCCGACGAGCTTGAGATTGAAAACACAGGCCGCATGCGCAAACAGGAATTGATGTTTGCCATTATCAAAAAGCGCGCGCGCGCGGGCGAACAAGTATTTGCCGATGGTGTTCTGGAAATTTTGCCCGATGGGTTCGGCTTCTTGCGCAGCCCCGACACCAGCTACACCGCCAGCACCGACGACATCTACATCAGCCCCAGCCAAGTGCGCAGATTCAATTTGCACACAGGCGACATGATTGAAGGTGAAGTGCGCATTCCCAAAGATGGCGAGCGCTACTTTGCACTTACCAAACTTGACAAGGTCAATGGCGATTTGCCGGAGAACAACAAGCACAAGATCATGTTCGAGAACTTGACGCCCTTGTTCCCGAACATCCAAATGCGACTTGAGCGTGACATCAAGGCCGAAGAAAATATCACCAGCCGTGTGATTGACATCATTGCCCCTATCGGTAAAGGACAGCGCGCGTTGATCGTGGCGCAACCAAAGTCCGGTAAAACGGTGATGATGCAGCACATTGCACACGCCATCACTGCCAACAACCCCGACGTTCACCTCATGGTTTTGCTGGTTGACGAGCGTCCTGAAGAGGTGACCGAGATGCAGCGCACAGTGCGCGGTGAAGTCATAGCGTCCACCTTCGATGAGCCAGCAGCACGTCACGTGCACGTGGCCGAAATGGTGATCGAGCGCGCCAAACGCTTGGTGGAATTGAAAAAAGATGTGGTCATTTTGCTGGACTCCATCACCCGTTTGGCCCGTGCCTACAACAACGTGGTGCCCAGCTCTGGCAAAGTCTTAACCGGCGGTGTGGATGCCAACGCCCTGCAACGTCCTAAGCGCTTCTTTGGCGCAGCTCGCAATGTGGAAGAAGGCGGCAGCCTCACCATCATTGCTACCGCGCTGGTCGATACCGGTAGCCGCATGGACGAGGTGATCTTCGAAGAATTCAAAGGCACTGGCAATTGCGAAATTCATTTGGAGCGCCGTTTGTACGAAAAGCGCGTCTTCCCTGCCATCAATTTGAACCGCAGCGGTACACGCCGCGAAGAGTTGCTCCTGCAACCTGAAGTGCTACAAAAAACACGCATCTTGCGCCAGTTCATGTACAACATGGACGAAATTGAAGCCATGGAAATGGTACTCAAGAGCATGAAGGCCACGAAGAGCAACGTCGAATTCTTCGACATGATGCGCCGCGGTGGCTAAAAAGCCATCATTCGAGCCCAAATCTGGCATGCAAGTCATTGATTTCATGCCATAATCTCGTTTTTCGCGAAAAGTACCCTGGAATGGTCCATGGGCGGCTGTCGCAACTGAACTCAAGGAAAAGACCATGAAAGAAGGCATTCACCCCAACTACCGAGAAGTTTGCTTCTTGGACCTCTCTAACGGCTTCAAGTTCGTCACACGTTCTTGCGTCAACGCCAAAGAAATGGTGAAAATGGACGACGGCCGCGAGTTGCCATTGTTCAAGCTGGATACTTCCAGCGAATCACACCCCTTCTACACAGGTACACAAAAATCTGTGGACAACATGGGTGGTCGCGTCGAGAAGTTCCGCAACCGTTTTGGCAAAACGTCCATTACCAAGTAATTCTTCGCGTCACTTGGTGACCATCAAAGGGCAGCCCGGGCAACCGGCCTGCCCTTGTTTTTTGCGCTAGGTTATGCACTAGGTTATACGCTAGGTTTTGTACATCAGTACCGTTGACACATCGATCTTCTCTGCTATCTTCTCAACTGTGACCACCACCGCATCCGACTCTTTTTCCAACCCAGCCATCGTGGCACAAAGCGCCGTCAGGCGATTGCCGCGCTGGGTGCTGCTGTCGTTTTGCTTGGCCTATGTGTTACCGGGTTTTGTGGGGCGAACGCCTTGGAAGGCAGATGACATGGAAGCCTTTGGCTTCATGCTCCATTTGGCGCAAGCTCTTGGGCCAGAAACCGTGTCGTGGCTCAAACCAACGCTGCTTGGACAAACTGACCCCAATGCAGCACTGCTACCCTTTTGGCTGGGTGCTTGGGCCATTCAACTGATTAGCCCGTTTGGCATCCCACTTGATCTTGCAGCACGCTTGCCCTTTATGGGTTTACTGTCCTTAACACTCGTGGCCACATGGTACGGGGTCTATGCTTTGGCCAGGACGCCCGCGGCTCAGCCCGTGACGTTTGCCTTTGGGGGTGAAGCAAGGCCTGCCGATTACGCCAGAGCCATTGCCGATGGGGGTCTGTTGGCTTTGTTGGCTTGCTTGGGTTTGGCCAGGCTGTCGCACGAAGCTACGCCAGCACTGGCGCAATTGAGTTTTTCCACCTTGCTCTTTTTTGCATTGGCCAACTTGCCACGGAAACGAACAGGGGCATGGATCAGTGCCGCGGTGGCAATTGTGGGTTTGGCCCTTTCAGGCGCACCGGCATTGGCCATGATTTTAGGTGTCGGTGGATCGGTCCTCATGGCGCTAGACAATCACAAGCCCAGTTCACTTCGCGCACGCAGTGTCGATGTCGCTTGGGTACTGCTGATTTGTCTTGCAACTGCCGCATTGGTTAGCGCGCTTGGGCTCTGGCGTTGGCGTGTGGCTTACTCGCATGTCTTCGAGATCAAATCCATGACTCGCCTGATGATGTGGTTTACATGGCCCGCTTGGCCATTGGCCATTTGGACGCTTTGGCGATGGCGCTACCAGCTCAGACCTCTTGCAGCCAACCCACACCTGGCTCTGCCACTTTGGTTCGCGGCTGTCGCTATTTGCACCACCTGGCTTTCTGGTTTAAGTGATCGTGCCTTGCTTTTGAGTTTGCCCGCGTTGGCCACTTTGGCGGCCTTTGCCTTGCCAACCCTGCGTCGCAGTTTCAGCGCATTTGTGGACTGGTTCACCTTGGTATTTTTCAGTGCCGGCGCCTTGATCATTTGGGTGGTTTGGACTTCCATGCAAACTGGCTTGCCGGCTCAGCCAGCTGTCAATGTCGCACGGTTGGCGCCTGGCTTTACCCCCGACTTCTCGGCACTCGCATTGGGCTGCGCCTTGCTGGCTTCATTGGTTTGGGCCAGCTTGGTGAAATGGCGTGCAGGCCGTCACCGTTCGGCCATTTGGAAAAGCATGGCACTGCCTGCGGGTGGCGCCATATTGTGTTGGCTCTTGGTCATGACCTTGTGGTTGCCATTGTTGGACTTTGCGCGCAGTTATGAGCCCTTGGTCCTCAAGGTTCGCAGCTTGATGGATGACACTGCTTGCGTTCAGTACCATGGGTTAACACGCGCACAAGGCGCTGCGTTTGAATTTCACGGCAAACTCAAGCTGTTACCCGTCGTGACAAAAACCGAAGAATTGAAATCACGCCCGATCGCTTGTGATTGGCTGATTGTCGATACGCAAGCGTTGGGCACTTTGAAAAAAGAAGTCGACTTGACTGCATGGCAATTGCACGCCACTGTTCGTCGTCCCTCCGACAACAACGAAGACATCGTTTTGTACAAGCGCACACCCCAAACACCTGCCAAACTTTGAGTTTGTCTGATTGAATGTTTGAAGCGCGCACCATCACACGCCATGCCGGCACTGTTCTTGTGGGCCAACTGGCCGTCATGGCTTTTGGCATTGCGGACACCCTGATTGCGGGTCGATACGATGCTTCGGCTCTGGCGGCATTGTCGGTTGGCTCATCCATTTACATCAGCATCTACGTGGCCCTGAATGGTCTGATGCAAGCCTTGCTACCCGTGTGGTCGGAGATACGTGGTGCGGGGCACAAAGTGGCTTTAGGCAAGTCCGTAAGGCAAGCATTTTATTTATGCGTTGGTGTCATTTTGCTTGGCACCACGGCGCTCCTGTTTCCCGATCCTTGGCTAAATGCCACGCAAGTACCCACCGTTTTGCAAGCCGATGTTCGCGCCTATCTTCAAGTGTTAGCTGTGGCGGTTGGGCCGTCCTTGCTATTTCGCATGTATGCCACTTTGAATCAAAGTTTGGGGATGCCCTTGCGTGTGACGACACTTCAAATTGCAGCCCTGGGCATCAAAATTCCGCTGTCCATTTGGTTTACCTTGGGCGGTTGGGGCATAGAAGCACAAGGTGTTGTGGGTTGTGCATGGGCGACGTTGGTGGTGAACACTTGGCTCATGCTGATGGGCATTTACCATTTGCGTCATGAACCGCTTTATGCTGCCTACAAAATATGGCAACCACTTGAAGCGGCACACTGGCCAACGCTTCGACAGTTTCTGCGTTTGGGTGTGCCATCGGCTTTGTCTTTGATGGTGGAGGTCACGGCTTTCACCATGATGGCATTGTTCATTTCCAGACAAGGTGTGGTGGCAGCGGCCAGCCATCAAATTGCGTCCAGCTTGGCCAGCCTGTTGTACATGGTGCCCTTGGCATTGGGCATTGCAAGCAGCGCACGTGTTGGCTATTGGATGGGCGCAAATCACGCACGCCATGCAGAACAAGCAGCGCATACAGGACTCAAACTTTGCTTGGGCATGGCTTTGATTTGCAGCGGTTTGTTGGCGCTTAATCGCGAGCTGTTGGCGCATTTGTTTTCTGCCAACACCGAAGTGGCCATTGCAGCAACCACTGTTTTAGCATGGGTCGCTTTGTACCACTTGGTCGATGCACTTCAGGCTGTTTGTGCCTTCATCTTGCGCTGCTACCGCATCACTTTGTTGCCCTTGATTGTTTACAGCGTCATGCTGTGGGGTGTGGGCTTGGGCGGCGCCTACGTGTGGGCTTATGAAGGATTGGGCGCTTGGCCCGCACGGCCACAAGTCAGCACTTTTTGGGCTGCCAGCAGCGCTGCCTTGAGCATTGTCACCGTGGCATTTGTGGCCCTTGTGTTGTGGGTCGCCAAACAGCGCCGACTTTAATTTGTCAAAATAGCCACACCTTTCGTACAACCCTTTCACACAACCCTCTCATCTTCCAAAGGACTTTCATGATTCTCGAACTTGCTGACATTCGAATTGCCCCAGGACAACAAGCAGCTTTTGAAGAGGCCATTGCACATGGCTTGAAAACGGTCATTTCACGAGCCAAAGGATTTCAGGGCGCCAAAGTCAACAGAGGCATTGAAAGCCCAGAGCGATTTGTGCTTCAAATTTTCTGGGACACCCTGGAAGACCATACCGTTGGCTTCAGAGAGTCAGCTTTGTTCACAGAGTGGCGAGCCATTGTGGGGCCCTTCTTTGCTGCGCCACCCGTTGTAGAGCATTTTGAGCTGACATTCAAAAGCTGACAGCGACGCAAGGCAACGCGCCAAGTCAGTCAGCGCAGACAACGCACATTAAGCTGGCGTGTTTTGCTCGTGGCCTGCGACCAATTTGGTCATCAAGCTGATGAGCTGCTGGGCTTCCTCTGGATTGAGGGGGCTTAAAATCTTCTCTTGCACCCGATCGACTGCGCGTTTCATTTGCAATGTGGCGTCGTGTCCCGCATTTGTAAGCCACAACAATTTTCGGCGCCGATCAGCCTGGTCGGGTTCTCTGCGAATCCAGCCCTTGGTTTCCAAGCGCCCTATCACAGAGCCTGAAGTGGCGGCATCAAAAGCCACACGATTGGCCAAGGTGACCTGATCAACCCCAGGCGTGTCCATGACCGCATTCAAAATTGCAAATTGAACTGGGGTGACGTCTTCATGGGATAACTCGCTCATGAACAGTGCCACGGAGATTTGATGCGCGCGGCGAACCAAATGACCTGGTGCTTGTGCAAAATCAAAGCTTTGTTTCATAACACTATGATGGATCCTGTTGGACAAATGCGTCCGTTAATAAGTATACTTACGAAAAAGTCATTTTGACCCATTTGAAACTCTTTATCTGAAAGGTTCCCATGAGCTTTGTATTTGCCCCAACCGAAGTTTCTGCTGTTCCCATTTTGGGACAAGCAGAGCGCTTTCCTGTGCGCCGTGTTTATTGCGTTGGTCGCAATTATGAAGAACATGCCAAAGAAATGGGCTTCACTGGCCGCGAACCACCTTTCTTTTTCCTCAAGCCTGCTGACGCACTTGTGGTGGTCAACGAAGGCGAAACGGGCCACATGCCCTACCCCAGCTTGACACACAACTTGCACCACGAGATTGAATTGGTTGTGGCCATTGGCACAGGTGGTAAAAACATCAAAGCAGCTGATGCAGAAAAGCACATTTTTGGCTATGCAGTTGGCCTTGATATGACGCGCCGTGACCTGCAAAACGAGATGAAGAAGTTGGGTCGCCCATGGTGCATTGGCAAGGGTTTTGACAAGTCAGCCCCTATTGGCCCCATCACACCCAAAGCCAAAGCGGGTGATGTGAACAACGCGGCCATCGATCTGACGGTCAATGGCGAACCGCGTCAAAGCAGCACAGTGGCCAAGCTCATTTGGAATGTGGCGGAAACCATCGAGCACCTGTCTGCTGCTTGGGAATTGCAGCCTGGCGATTTGATCTTCACTGGCACACCAGAAGGTGTTGCCGCTGTAGTGGCTGGCGATACCCTGGTAGGCCAAGTTGCCGGCTTAGGTCGTCTGACCGTCAAAGTCGACCCAGCCAGCTAATACGAAACGACATCGGGGGGCAAGTGCCCCTCTGTTGGGAAAATCACATGAAAATTCTCGAACAACTGGCCAAATTGTCCAGCATCTTGTCTGGCGTCTTGTTGACCTTCATCACCCTAATGACTTGCTACAGCTTGATAGGAAGAAACACCACAGGCGACACCATCGTGGGTGATTTTGAACTAACGGGCGTGGCCACAGGGGCCGCCATTGCTTTGTTCATGCCTTTGTGCCAACTCAAAAAAGCCAACATCATTGTTGATTTTTTCACGGCCAGAGCAAGTGAATCGGCCATCTTGCAACTTGACCGTCTGGGTGCTTTGTTCACGGCTGTTGCCTTCGCTTTATTGGCATGGCGAACGACTCTGGGCGGCATGAATGCTTGGACTTCCCAGTCCGGCTCCATGATGCTGGGTTTTCCAGAATGGATCGTATACGCAACCATGGTTCCACCATTGGCCCTCAGTTGTTTGATTGCATTTATACAAGCCCTCATGGGTGATCGATTTGAGACCAGCGAAGGAGTTGCAGCATGAGCGCCCTAACGCTGTGTTTGATCATTTTTGGCAGCATGTTGGTTTTGATGGCCGTTCGCGTGCCCATTGCGGTTGCCATGTTTGCCGCTGGCACCTTGGGCTACTTGATGCAAACAGGCTGGAGTGCCTATTCCAGTTTCCTGAACAACCTTGCATTTGCCCGTTTTGCAAGCTATGACTTGTCGGTCATCCCTCTGTTTATTTTGATGGGTCACTTTGCAACACAAGGTGGCATCAGCAAGGCTTTGTTTCAATTCGCAGCCAGCGTCATGGCGCGATTCAAAGGCGGTTTGGCCATGGCAGCCGTATTGGCCAGTGCAGCCTTCGGCTCCATATGCGGCTCTTCTGTCGCAACTGCGGCCACCATCACAGGTGTTGCTTTGCCTGAAATGAAACGACACGGTTACTCGGGCAGGCTCTCGACAGGCACGCTTGCAGCGGGCGGCACTTTGGGTATTTTGATTCCCCCTTCTGTGCCCCTTGTCATTTATGCCATCTTGACTGAGCAAAACATTGCCAAGCTCTTTGCGGCCGCAATGATCCCAGGCATCATTGCCATGGTGGGCTACATGGTTGCCATTGCCATTTATGTCCGTTTGGTGCCCGGCCAAGCGCCAGAAGTCGATGACAACATTGAACGCTTCTCACTGGCCGCGCTGGCGGGCATTGCACCCATTGCCGCCGTTTTCATCATTGTGTTTGGCGGCATTTACGGCGGGTTTTTTACCCCCACCGAAGGCGCAGGTGTTGGTGCGGCATCCACCTTCGTTGCGGCGCTTCTCAAACGTGAAATCAATTGGACGAAATTCAAAGCTTGCTTTTATGCAACTGCTGAAAGTTCCGCCATGATCTTCATGATCTTTATCGGCGCAGATGTGATGAACTCATCTTTGGCGCTCACACAGGTGCCAAACCAATTGGCAGAAGTTGTGGCTGGTTGGGGAATGGCCCCTCTGATGGTGGTCACAGCCATTTTATTGTTCTATGTTGTCCTGGGGGCCGTCATGGATGAGTTGAGCATGATTTTGCTCACCATTCCCATTTTCTTCCCCATGATCATGGGCCTAGACTTTGGCATGGCCAAGGAGCCTACAGCCATTTGGTTCGGCATCATGGTCCTCATGACTGTTGGTTTTGGCTTGCTGGCACCGCCTGTGGGCTTGAATGTGTATGTCGTCAACAGCATGGCCAAAGATGTACCCATATCCGAAAGCTACAAAGGTGTGATGCCATTTCTCATCAGCGACACACTTCGCACCGTTTTGTTGTTGTTCTTCCCCGGGATTTCCCTGTGGTTGATTCAATACGTTGCCTGATTTGTACGCGGTTTTTAACACTTTGATCCGTTAACATTCATCCCACCTTCTCTTGGAGTTATTCATGATTAAACGTCGCTCACTTTTAAAGTCTGGTGCAGCAGCTGCCATTGCTGCGCCTGCCCTCACTGGTTTTGCTCAGCAAACTGTTACCCTCAAATTTCACACCTTCATGGCGCCCCAGTCCAATGTGTGGCTGAACATGCACAAAGCATGGATGAACAAGGTGGAAAAAGAGTCTGGTGGACGCATCAAATTTGAAGCGTATCCAGCCATGCAATTGGGCGGCACACCCGTTCAGTTGTACGATCAAGCGCGAGACGGCGTGGTCGACATCATTTGGACACTCCCTGGCAACACAGCCGGTCGTTTCCCGCGCGTGGAAGTTTTTGAACTGCCGTTCATGATGACCAATGCGGAAGCTACATCTAAAGCTTATTGGGAATATGTGCAAACCATGGCGCCCGATGAGTTCAAAGACACGCATGTGATTGCCTTGCAAGTGCACGGCCCTGGTGTCATTCACACCACTGACAAACCCGTGAAGAGCGTTGCCGACATGAAGGGTTTGAAAATGCGTGCGCCTACGCGTCAAGTGACCAAATTGATGGGCACCTTGGGTGCGATTCCCGTGGGCATGCCACTGCCAGGCATCCCTGATGCCTTGTCCAAAGGCACCATCAATGGTGCGGTCATTCCGTGGGAAGTCGTGCCTGCTGTCAAGGTTCACGATTTGACCAAGTTCCATGCGGAGTTTGATCCCGCTGGCGGCAGTCTTTACACCACCACTTTTGTGATGGCGATGAACAAAGCCAAATACAACTCACTGCCTGCCGATTTGAAAAAAATCATCGACAACAACAGCGGTATGGAAACTTCCGCATGGTTGGGCAAGGCACAACAAGAGGGTGACATTCCGGGCCGCAAAGCAGCCAGCGACCGCAACAACACGATTTTCACGGTCAATCCCCAAGAAGCCCAAGAGTTTCGCCGTAAATCGCGCGCCATTGAAATGGAATGGGTGGAAGATATGAACAAACGCGGCTTCGACGGGCGCAAGCTTCTCGACACCGCGCGTGCCCTGATTGAAAAGCACACCAAAGCGCCTGCAGCCAAAGCAGCAGCTAAGAAAGCTTGAACTACCAGCGCCAATTGATCAAATTCTGCCGAGCCTGTGGCTCGGCAGTTTTGTATCGGCTGCCTGATGATGGCGACACCAAACAGCGTGCAGTTTGTACTGCGTGCCATTTGGTGCATTACGAAAATCCATTGAATGTTGTCGGAACAGTGCCCTACCTCGGGCATCGCGTGCTACTTTGCAAACGCAACATCGAGCCTCGCAAGGGCAAATGGACCTTGCCCGCAGGCTTTATGGAGCTGGGTGAAAGTACCTCCGAAGGCGCAGCGCGAGAAACCACAGAAGAGGCAGGTGCCAGCTTCAAAATGGGACAACTGCTCACCGTGATGAGCGTCCCTCGGGTGGGTCAGGTCCATCTTTACTACTTGGCAGAGTTGCAAAGTGAAGAGTTCAATCCTGGTTTTGAAACACAAGAAACAAGGATGTTTCTAGAGTCAGAAATTCCTTGGGAAGAATTGGCGTTCAGAACAGTTCAAGAAACCCTCAAGCATTATTTTGCGGATCGCCAGGCTGGCCAATTTCAAGTTCATGCCTTCAATATTGATTGACGTCATTTAGAACGGGGCTCTAATCGTTGTATCCTCAAGGCGTCTCGTATTTATTGAAAGAAGTTCCATGAAAAAACTTATTTGTGCAGCTCTGTTGAGCACGATGGCCTTGGTCTCATTTGCGCAAACAGCAGCCCCTACCGCACCGGTTGTCCCTGCAGCACCTGCAGCTGCGCCTGCACCGGCTGCGGCACCTACGGCCGCGCCTGCTGCCAAACCAGCTGCGGAAGCACCCAAGGCCACCAAAGCAGCTAAGAAAGCGGCTAAAAAGAAAAAATCAAAAGCCAAAAAGAAGACAGCTTGATTCGCCACACGCTTCTCCAAAAAGCCCTGTCTTGCAGGGCTTTTTTGTGGCCAATGACACCCCAACTTGGGTGAGAATAGACCCGTGGCCATTCCTCAATCATTTATTCAAGAACTGCTTTCACGCGTTGATGTCGTGGAGGTGGTTGGCCGCTACGTTCAGCTCAAAAAAGGGGGCGCCAACTTTATGGGTTTGTGCCCATTTCATGGCGAAAAATCACCCAGCTTCACCGTCAGTCCTACCAAACAATTTTTTCATTGCTTTGGCTGTGGCAAAAATGGCAATGCCATTGGCTTTTTGATGGAGCACGCGGGTATGACATTCATTGAGGCCGTCAAAGATCTGGCGCAACAGACAGGCATGACAGTGCCAGAAGACGACCTCTCTCCCCAAGATCGGGCCAGGGCCGCAGAGCAGAAACAAAAACAAAATTCACTCACCGACATGCTGGAGAAAGCGGGCGAGTCTTATCGGCAGCATCTCAAGAGCGCACCCAAGGCCGTGGCCTACCTCAAAGGGCGCGGCCTGTCTGGCCAAATTGCCAAACGCTTTGGCTTAGGCTATGCACCTGAAGGTTGGCGCAGTTTGGCCAGCGTATTTCCCGAATACGACGACCCCCTTTTAGCTGAAAGTGGCTTGGTCATCGTGAACGAAGAAGATGACAAACGCTACGACCGCTTTCGCGACCGCGTCATGTTTCCCATTCGAAACATCAAAGGAGAGTGCATTGGTTTTGGCGGCCGCGTCATGGGCGATGGCACACCCAAATATTTGAATTCACCAGAAACGCCAGTCTTCCACAAAGGTCGTGAGTTGTACGGACTGTTTGAAGCCAGAGAAAGCATTCACAGTGCCGGCTACGTCTTGGTCACGGAAGGCTATATGGACGTTGTGGCACTGGCGCAATGGGGGTTTCCAAATGCAGTGGCCACATTGGGCACCGCATGCACCCCAGACCATGTCCAGAAATTGTTCAGGTTTACCGATTCCGTGGTGTTCAGTTTTGATGGCGACAACGCGGGCCGCCGAGCCGCGAGAAAAGCACTTGATGGTGCGTTAAGTTACGCCACCGATGTGCGCAGCATCAAGTTTTTATTTCTTCCGCAAGAACACGACCCAGACAGCTTCATTCGCGAACAAGGCTCTGAAGCGTTCTCTCAATGTGTGGCACAAGCCACTCCCCTGTCCAAGTTTTTAATTGAGGTCGCCTCTGAATCATGTGATTTGCAATCAGCAGAAGGCCGTGCCCACTTGTCAAGCAATGCCAGCCCTTTGTGGCGCGCCCTGCCCGACGGCGCCCTCAAGCGGCAACTGCTCACAGAATTGGCTCAGCTGATTCAGCTCGACCCCGCCGAGTTGGCCGGGCTGTGGCTTCAACAAGCAGAGGCAGCGGCAGCAAGATCCCAGCCTCGCGGCGCAACGCAGAGCAACGCAGCAGGCGGGCAAGTTTCAGCACGCAGCAGCATGGCATCACAAGGCTATGCTGCAGAACCGGGCTTTGACCCAGAAGGCATGTCGTCCGCTTTTGAACCGACGCGCGCGCCCTCTTTTCAAAAATCAGGCGCACGGACACGCCCAGACGGGAAGACTTGGCAAAAGGATGCGAATGGCAAATGGCGCTTGGTGGGTGGCAACGATTCTGCCCCCAACCTTGGGCCCAGAACCCAGCCCGCCAGCAGGGCCGACCACGCCATCCGACTGGTTTTGACCAATATGGCTTTGTGGGACACGCTTTCGGCTGAGGACCATGCGCTGCTGTGCGAGCTGCCAGGCCAACACGGCGAATTGATGCGATGGCTTGAGAGTCAATTCCATGACCACGGCCCCTTGGCCTGGGGCACCCTTCAATCCGAGCTTCAGAACCAAGTGTTTGGCCCCCTTGCTGCCAAATTGATGAGCAGCCATTTGCCCATTGAGCCTGGCGGCACAAACGAGGGGGAACCCGGGGAAGCTCACAAAGAACTGCGCTTTTTACTCAATTTGATGCTGATGGACCAACTCAAGGAACTCGAAACAGCCGCCTTGAAGGATGCCGAAAGCACCCAAGACCCAGCAGCTTTCCAACGTTGGCGTGAACTGCATCAAAGGCGCAGAAGCCTGATTGGCGCTCAGGTTCTTTGATTTTTCAAAGCCTATTTGGGTATAATCCACAAATTCAGGCAAGAGCGACAGCAGCACCTCCGGACCCGGCCAACGCCACAGCGCACCTCCCTCCTCGGGACGGCCAACCTACCGCAAGGACTGCATTCCAAATGTTCGCCCAGACATCTTGCCAAAAACCTTGCAAATGATCATGCCTGCACGCAGGTTGTTGTTTGCATTTCCTCTCGCGTCAGAAGTTTGTGACGCAGCGTTTGTTTCCGAGTTCGTTTGCAGTACTGAGGTCCATCATGCCCGCTCCAAAGCCGAAGAAGCCCGTTAAAGCACAAGCCAAATCTGGCTCGCCAAAATCAGTTAAACCCATTGTCAAAGCCGCTGCCAAACCAGCCGTCAAGCCAAGTGTGAAGCCAGGCGCCAAAGCGGCACCTGTCAAAGCCACCAAGCCCGCGGTCAAAGCAGCGTCCAAAGCAAGTCCGGTCAAAGCCAAAGCAACAGCACCTGCCAAAACAGCCGTCAAAACGCCTGTCAAATCAGTCTCAAAGCCTGTTGCCAAAGCAGTCGTACCGGCCAAGAAAGTCAGCGCAGTGCCCGTTTCCAAAAAAGAAGCTCCCGCCAAAGCGGTTGCAAAAGCAAGCAGCAAAGTTGCCAAACCCGAGTCCACCAAAATCGAGGCCAAAGTAGTGGTCAAAGCAGTGGCCAAAGCGGAGGTCAAAGCAGAGGTCAAAGCGACCGAATCCAAAACAGCCAAAACGGCTGCCAGCAAGCCCGCCAAAACAACACCACCAGAACCTGCTGCAAAAGCAGCAGGTGCCAAACGCGGACGCAAACCCAAGTCAGATGCACCAACCGTCGATGAAGACATGAGTGACATTGAAGACGACTTGGTGGGTGAGCCCGTGGCCGAGTCCACTGAAAAAGTTAAGCCACTTCGCATGAAGATCAGCAAGGCCAAAGAGCGCGCCTTGATGAAAGAGTTTGGTTTGGACGAAACCGTGTTGTCTGAAGAGGACATGGCCAAACGCCGCCAACGCCTGAAGGCCTTGATCAAGTTGGGTAAGACACGTGGTTACCTCACGCACGGCGAAATTTCCGATCACTTGCCCGACAAGCTGGTCGATGCCGAAACACTCGAAGTTGTCATTGCAACCTTGAACGATTTGGGCGTCGCTGTTTACGAACAAACACCCGATGCTGAAACCCTGATCATCACCGACAACGCACCCACGGGCTCCACTGAAGAGGAAGCCGAAGAAGCTGCTGAAGCCGCATTGTCCACGGTCGACAGTGAATTTGGTCGCACCACGGACCCCGTTCGCATGTACATGCGCGAGATGGGCACCGTTGAGTTGTTGACGCGTGAAGGCGAAATCGAAATTGCCAAACGCATCGAAGGCGGCTTGATGGACATGATGACAGCGATCAGTGCATCGCCTGCCACCATCTCCGAAATCTTGCGTCTGGCCGGAGAAATTCGAGAAGGCAAGATCGTCATCTCCACGGTTGTCGACGGCTTCTCCAACATCAATGAAGCCGACGACTATGTGGCCGAAGAAGACTTCGACGAGTTTGACGAGTCAGACGACGACGATGGAAAAGGTGGCTCCAAAGCCCTCACCAAAAAATTGGAAGAGCTGAAGAATCAAGCGCTGGAGCGTTTTGACCGCATCACTGAATTGTTCGAGAAAGTGAACAAACTTGCGGCCAAAGAAGGCTGGGGCACCCCTGCCTATCAAAAGGCTCAAAAAGAGTTGTCAGACGAGTTGATGACCATTCGCTTCACAGCCAAGACCATTGAAAAGTTGTGCGATATGGTGCGCGGCCACGTTGACGATGTGCGCAAAAAAGAACGTGAACTGCGCCGCATCATTGTTGACAAATGTGGCTACCCACAGGAAATGTTCATTGCCGACTTCAGTGGTCGCGACAAAAACAACCAACGCATTGCGTCTCATTTGCTTGATTTGAAATGGATTGAAAAACAAGCGGCTGCGGGCAAACCTTGGAGTGCAGTCATGGGCCGCAACATTCCACCTGTGCAGGATTTGCAGCAAAAGTTAACAGACTTGCAAACCCGCGTCGTGGTGCCGTTGGACGAACTCAAAGACATCAACAAACGCATGAACGCCGGTGAGCGTGCCTCTCGTCATGCCAAGAAAGAAATGATCGAAGCCAACTTGCGCTTGGTCATTTCAATTGCCAAAAAATACACCAACCGCGGCTTGCAGTTCCTTGACCTGATTCAAGAAGGCAACATTGGCTTGATGAAGGCCGTTGACAAGTTCGAATACCGTCGTGGTTACAAGTTCTCCACTTACGCCACATGGTGGATTCGTCAGGCCATCACCCGCTCAATTGCTGATCAGGCCCGCACCATCCGCATCCCGGTTCACATGATCGAGACGATCAACAAAATGAACCGCATTTCGCGTCAACACTTGCAGGAGTTTGGCTTTGAGCCCGATGCCAGCATCTTGGCCGAGAAGATGGAAATTCCGGAAGACAAGATTCGCAAGATCATGAAGATTGCCAAAGAGCCTATCTCCATGGAAACGCCCATCGGTGACGACGACGATAGCCACTTGGGCGACTTCATCGAAGACAGCGCCAACACAGCGCCCATTGATGCAGCCATGCAAGCCGGCTTGCGCGATGTGGTCAAAGACATCTTGGACAGTCTCACGCCTCGCGAAGCCAAAGTGCTGCGCATGCGTTTCGGCATCGAAATGTCCACTGACCATACTTTGGAAGAAGTGGGTAAACAGTTTGACGTGACGCGCGAGCGCATTCGTCAAATTGAAGCCAAGGCACTTCGCAAGTTGAAGCACCCTAGCCGCAGTGACAAACTGCGCAGCTTCATCGATACGATGTAAGCTCGGGTCGACGCAACTCACTCACATTGCAAAGGCAATGTGAAAAAGCCCCTCCGACTCATGCCAGAGGGGCTTTTTTTTTTGAGAAGAATCGAACTTATTCGCTGGCCATCACAATGGCCGCACTCATGGCCAATACGCCACCTGGAACAGCCCAATTGGACTTCTCCTGAGGTTGTTCCAGCGTCACCGGGTCCAAATTGACAGCAAGCTTGGGTCTGCGTGCATCGATCACACGCGCTGCACCCACCTCGCCTCTAATTTGTTTGGTCAATTCAGTCAATGAACCATGGGCAACTCGTACAAGGATCGAGTTGCCGTTGCCTTCCAACTTATGCGCCAACTCTGACGTCGCTTCCTCAGTCCATTCTTGTCGCCATTTTTTTTGCGCAGTATGGGTGAGCCAACGGCCTGTGTGTCGATTCAGCCGAGGTGGACATCCAATCAAAACCCAGTTGGCTGCTTGCGGCGTCTGTCCATTCGCTGGCAGCATGGGAATAACTTGTTGGAGTGCATATTGCTTGTCATCTATGTAAACAATGAATGTTTCCATTATTTTTCTCCTGGTTAAAAAATGATTAAACGGACTGGGTTTCTGTTTCGTTTTGCACCTCTTTGCGGCTAGCCCACCAGCCGGTGACCAACACGCCGGTAATTGCCAGGACATAGGTGGCGCCTCGGGCAAGGTTGTTGATCAGCTCGCCGCCATCGAACAAGGGGTCAAGCAGTTTTTCGTTGATGATCATTTGCGCAGCAGTGAAGGCCAATACAGCCGAGCCGACATGAATGATCACGGGCCATTTTTCGACCATGCGAAGCACCACTTTGCTGCCCAGCACCACAATTGGAATGCTGATCAGCAAACCCAGAACCACCAAGTCGAAGGAGCCATTGGCCGCGCCTGCAACGCCCAACACATTGTCGACGCCCATGAGTGCGTCGGCCACAATGATGGTTTTCATAGCGCCCCAGAAAGTGGTCGCACCAACACCTTGGTGTTCATCTTCAGACGTGTCGGAAATGAGCTTGTAGGCGATCCACAAGAGACCCAGTCCACCCACCAGCATGAGGCCAGGGATTTTAAGGAGCCACACCACGCCAACGGTCATGGCGGAGCGAACAACAATGGCACCGACTGTTCCCCAGACGATGGCTTTATTTTGATGTTCAGTTGGGAGGTTGCGCGCAGCAAGCGCGATGACGATGGCGTTGTCGCCAGCTAATACCAAGTCGATGAGAATGATGGCCAGCAAAGCTGACCACCATGGCATTGAAAACAATTCCATGAGAGACCTTCAATAACGATCCGAACAAGTCACAAGGGATAAATCCAATGTGACACGAGAGATCGAAGGTCTTGCTTTGCTTGTTATGAATCAGTTATATGCCCAACAAACCGAGAGTTCAAAACTCCGTAATGACGATTTGTTGATTTCTTCGTGTTGCCTGCCACTGTTGCAACAAGCTAAAAACTGACACAAAGAAATTGAGCTACTCCCCAACGATTTGCCGATTAGAAATGAAGTGGGCTGGTTTGCCAACCCACCTTCAAATTAAGCCCAAAACCTGTAGGGATATAAATGCCCAGGCGTGGTCAGCCCTTTTTAGCGACCAAGGTCAGAATGTCGTAGCTGGCCACCAACTCTTTGTCTTGGTTGCTCACTTCCACATCCCAAGCCACCACGCCCTGCCCTTGGCCATTGGCGTCTTTTTTGTTGCGGTCAATTTTGCGCTTGCAGGTTAGGCGCACTTGGATACTGTCACCCAAACCCACAGGCTTCACAAATCGCAAAGTGTCCAGGCCATAGTTGGCCAACACGGGTCCGGGTTCGGCCACCACGAACAAACCTGCGGCATCGGACAGGACCAAGTAGCCGTGGGCAATGCGTTTGCCAAAGGCTGAGGCTTTGGCAGCTTCGTCGTCAAAGTGCATGTAAAACATGTCGCCTGTGAGTTCACCAAAAGCTTTGACATCTGCTTCGCCTATGACCTTCGTCTGCGTCATCAAAGACTCGCCAATTTGCAATTCTTCGAAGTAACGTTTAAACGGATGTGTGCCGGTTTCAATGACCTTGGCACCACGCGCATATTCACGTGTGATGGCGGTCAGCATGCTGGGCGAGCCTTGCACCGCAGCACGCTGCATCATGTGTGTCACGGCACGAATACCGCCCAGTTCTTCGCCACCACCGGCACGACCAGGACCACCGTGCTTCAAGGAAGGCAAAGGTGAACCGTGCCCCGTCGATTCGCCTGCCGACTCTCGATCGAGCACATGCAAACGACCGTGGCTTGCCGCCAAACGAGGCACCACTTGTGCAGCCACGGCAGGTGACTTGGTGATCAAGGAGCCCACCAAACTGCCTTTGCCGCGCTTGGCCAACGCCATGGCCTCTTCCATGGTGTCGTAGGGCATGAGCGTGCTGACTGGCCCAAAAGCTTCAATGTCGTGAACACTGTCGGTGCTCATGGGTTTTTGGCACAACAGCAAAGTCGGTTGGAAGAAAGCGCCATTGGCAACCCCCTCGCCCACCAAGCTGAAATTGATCTCACCACCGCACACCAACTCGGCACTTTGGCGCAGCAAGGCCACACGCTCGGCCACGTCCGTTTGTTGGGACTTAGAAGCCAATGCACCCATCTTCACGCCCTCAACAGAAGGATCACCGACCACCACTTTGGCAAGGCGGGCTTTGATTTTTTCAGCCACGGCATCCAAGTGTTTGCGAGGCACGATGGCGCGGCGAATGGCCGTGCATTTCTGGCCGGCTTTGACGGTCATTTCACGCACCACTTCTTTGACGAACAAATCGAACTCTTCATCATCGGGTGTGACGTCGTCGGCCAAGATGGCACAGTTCAAAGAGTCAGCTTCGGCATTGAAAGGAATGCTGTTGCGAACCAGATTGGCGTTCACGCGCAATTTGGCGGCGGTATCGGCTGAGCCCGTAAAAGTGACCACATCGGCCACATCCAAGCGGTCGAGCAAATCCCCGGTGCTGCCAATGACCAATTGCAACGCACCCTTGGGCAAGATGCCTGATTGATCAATCATGCGAACCAAAGCTTCTGTGAGGTAACTTGTGGCTGTGGCAGGCTTGCCAATGCAAGGCATGCCTGCCAAAAAGGTGGGCGCGAATTTTTCCAGCAAGCCCCAGACAGGGAAATTGAAGGCATTGATGTGCACAGCGACACCACCACGCGGCACCAAGATGTGGGTGCCGGCAAAGGTGTTCTTTTTACCCAAGGAAGCGACGGGACCTTCGTGAATCAAATTGCCACTGGGCAATTCGCTGGCCGCCATACCGGCGTAAGCAAACAAGGTTCCTGTACCGCCCTCAATGTCGACCCAAGAATCAATGCGCGTAGCGCCTGTGTGGGCAGAAATGGCATACAACTCTTCTTTGCGCTCACCCAAATACTTGGCCAATGCGCGCAGCGCGGCAGCGCGTTGCTGAAAGTCCATGGCTAACATGCCCTGCAGGCCCGTGGTACGGCCATACTGAAGGGCTTCCGCAAAATCAAGGCTTTCGGCATGCGCGAAGGCCACTTCTTGGCCATTGATCGCGCTGTGAAGGGCCTGAGCCGCTTGATGACCGACCCAGCGGCCGGCGACAAAACTTTGGAGAACGGTGGTCATAAGAGGTGCGCTCTAAGGCGGTGGGTCAATAGATGGAAACATGCAGTAGGAAACCAACAAGGCAATTAACCAACCGCACGGACTGGAAATATTATGCATGTTTCCATCTTTTAAGGCGACCCCCTCTTGTGCGGGTTAACCCTTAATTCCCTGTTCATTCCACAGAGAATGCCATCAAGCCTGTTGCTGTGTTGGAGATAGGGATGTGATAGTTGCGGTGCACTTCACGAACACGGCCAGATGCGCTGGTCAACGCGGCGCGCATGGCCAACCACATCAAGAGTTCCACGCCCTGAGTGCCAGTTTTCTCAACCAACGCCAATGTATTGAATTGCGTGGCCCATTCAGGATTGCTGGCCAAGCTGTCCATGAACTCCAAATCAAAGGCCTTGTTGATAAAGCCCGCACGCTCGCCATCTAGCTGATGGCTTAAGCCACCCGAGGCGACAACCGCCACCTTTTGAGCAGAAGGCCACAGCGCAATAGCGTCCCCGACGGCTTTGCCCAAGGCATACACCCGCTTGGCCGATGGCAAAGGAAACTGAACCGTGTTGATGCAAATCGGCACCACTTGTATCGGACAGGGTCCCTCAGGCCAAAACAACTTCAAGGGCAAAGTGCAAGCATGGTCCACCAGCATTTCTTGGCAAGTGGTGACATCAAAGTCCATGGCCACCAGGTGATTGATCAAATGCCATGACAAATTCGTGTTGCCTTGGAAAGGTGGCGAGGTTGGAATGCCCCAGCCTTCATCGGCATTGCTGTATTCGGGGGCAGCGCCCACTGCAAACGTTGGCATTTTGTCCAAGAAGAAATTCAGTCCATGGTCGTTGTAGAACATCACCACAACATCAGGCCTCACATCTTGCAGCCAGTTTTGCACTGGCGCAAAACCGTCAAAAAAAGGCTTCCAGTAAGGCTCTTGTTGAAGACCTTTGTGAATTGCACCGCCAATGGCGGGAATGTGGGATGTGGCCAAGCCACCGATGAGTTTTGCCATGTTGTTTCGCTCAATGTCGTGTGATTTAAGAATTGGCGGCAGCGCGCAATTTGGCTTGAAACGCTTCTTTGGTCATGCCCGTTTGCTGAGCACCAATGTCTTGCATGTCCAAACCAAAGATGCCCGCAAACTTTGCCAAGTAATAAGCGTTGCCGCCAGCTTTGATGAGTTGCAAAACTTGCTTTGAGCGGATGGCATCGGCCTGTTCCATCGTCAGCGCAAATTTGAACATGTAGGCTTCAGGGTCATCGACAAACGCTTTTCTGTTTTCAGCTGAGTTGAAAGAAAAGCACATCTTGTTCAGTGCATAGCCCTTTTGGGCTTGCTCTCCATCAAAGGGGGTGGTTCCAGGGATGGCCATGTCCGAGTCCTTTCAGTTGCATGTGGTTCTTTGGCGGCACTCAACGCATAGCGCCAATCTGCAAGCAGTATGCAATTTTTATCGCATCGAATAAACACATGATTTATCATCAGTATCATGAATAAATTCGATTGGTTAGATCTTGACGCAAAGTTATTGAAGTTGTTGGTCACGGTGGTCGACACCGGGTCGGTCACACAAGCGGCGCATCAATTGGGTGTCACCCAATCGGCTGTCAGTCATTTGCTTGAAAAACTGCGTGCCATCACAGGTGATCCTCTGTTTGTGAAATCGGGGCGCGGTATTGCCGCGACAGCGCAGGCAGAAGCCCTGGCCGTCAGGGCACGCAGTCTGTTGGGGGAACTTGAAAGATTTGCACATTCGGAGAGTTTTGATCCGGCTCGCTGGCGCGCGCAAGTGACCATCGCTGCAAACGATTTTCAAAGGGAATTGCTGCTGCCAGCATTAATGCACAAGCTCAGAATTCAAGCCCCCCTGCTGACGCTGCGCGTCATTCCTTCTGATATTCCAAGCCTCGAGATGCTGCGACAAGAACATTGCCAACTGGTGATCAGCCCTCGCCCGCCTGAAGCCACTGATGTCATGCAAAAGCGCTTGTTTGTAGATCGCTATCGGGTTTACTACGATGCCCATACACGACAAGCACCCATGAAAAAAACAGACTATCTGGGCGCTTCGCATGCCACTGTGATGTACAGCCCCCAGCGTGCCCTCGATCTGGACCAGCATTTGGAACGCCAGGGTGTTCATCGACAATTTCAAATCATGGTGCCCGGATTTTCAGCACTGCCCGCTTTTTTGCGTGGCACCGATTTGCTGATCACTGCACCCAGCATGTTGTCACACTCTTTGTTGCAAGAATTTGCAAACTGTGACGTGCCTGTGCCGTGTCCCAGCATGCCCATGTTCATGGTCTGGCACTTAAGGTACCAAAGCGATCCCGCGCACAAGTGGCTGCGGCACCAAGTGGAAACTTCACTAAACCGAAACCCCTGAATTTACGCAAGACTGAGTTAAAAAACTTCGGTATCGACCTCTGAATTGGCCTGCGCGTTGTAGCGACTGCCCATCACGGTGCGTTCGTTGATCAGCGCTTCGAGCTTGGTCATCAACTCAGCAGTCAGTCCTATATTTGCAGCCCCTAAGTCGTCGCGCAAGTGGTGTTCGCTGGTGGTACCTGGAATTGGAATGATGTGCGGTGCTTTGTGCAACAGCCACGCGAGTGCGAGTTGGGCCGGCGAACAAGCGGCCTCGTTGGCCAATTGCAGGTAGGGTGCAAAGAGTTTGAAATTGGCAGCGTAGTTCTCTGCTGTGAACCGTGGCATGGATTTTCGAATGTCTTTGGCATCCAACGACTGAATATTGAGTGGGCCACACAAAAAGCCTCGGGCTACGGGACTGAAGGCCACAAAGGTGGTGCCCAATTCTTCGCAGGCTTTTAGCACGGCAATTTCGGGGTTGCGAGTCCACAAAGAATATTCAGTTTGCACCGCAGTAATGGGATGCACGGCATGGGCTTTGCGCAAGGTACTGGCGGAGACTTCAGACAAACCAATGCTTTGAATTTTGCCTTGACGGATCAGGTCACTGAGCGCGCCGACGCTGTCTTCAATTGGCACTTTTTTGTCCCAACGATGCAGATAGTACAAGTCAATCACATCAGTTTGCAGACGCTTGAGTGCGTCCTCGCAGGTTTTGCGAATGGTTTCAGGACGACCGTCAATGACGCGCACCAATTTACCGTCGCCATTCACATCAACACCGGTCATGCCGCATTTGCTCGCCAAGGTGAATTTTTGTCGGTGTGATTTGAGTACCTTGCCCACCAGGGTTTCGTTGGCCCCAAAACCATACAGCGCAGCGGTGTCAAAAAATGTCACCCCTTCATCCAGTGCTGTGAGCAATACTTTTTCTGCTTGCGCTTCTGAGACCGGCGCACCGTAAGCATGGCTTAAATTCATGCATCCCAAGCCAATTTCACTGACTTGGAATTGACCGAGTTTTCTATTTTTCATTTGCTCACCTTCTGTGAAGATTGCGCCCAATCGGGCAACGGGGCTGATCGGTGCAAAACATCTTGATGCAACCACGTGGCGCTTTTGCGCGCACGTTCCGCCACAGTCTCCAAAGGCAATTGTTGATAGTCATCATTGAACACTTCAAAGCTGTAATCACCTCGGTAGCCAATGCGCTCTAAGCGCAACACCAAATCGGACAATTGGTCGCTGTGAACGCCTTCACCGGGGAACACACGGAATGTTCGGGCGGTGGTCATGCGCTCTTCAAAGGATGGCGTTTCGTTCCACATGAAGTCTGACAACTGTGCCAAGTAAATGCGATCGGGGTCAATGTCTTCAATGGCATCAAGCGGCGTCTTGGCCGCAAAAATGTGAAAGGAGTCAATGCCAATGCCCAAGTTAGGGCAATCGGCACGGCAAACAACATCCCAGCTGGTGGTGAATTCATTCACTGTACGGCCCCAAGACAAGCCCTCGTAGGCGACCTTGATGCCCAATGGAATGGCCATCATGGCCAGCTTCTTCAAGTCTTTTGCAATCAGATCGAGATCGTCTGTGGCATGCCGCGAAGTAGACGAGCAGGCCAGCAACACTTTGCTACCAGTTGCCGCGCACATTTCCAGCATGGACTTGGCAATGTCAACTTTGTAGCTGTGCAAATGCCCAGACAAACCTTCAAAGTCTCGCAGCACCTGAAAACCAGTGGGACGCAAGCCACTGTCTTGTACCGCTTTGACTGCCGCTTTGACACCACCAGGATGGCTCACCAAATCACGCGCCATGAGCATGACCTGGGAGAAGCCCACACTTTTCATGGCCTCTAATTTGGCCTCAAGTGGCCCCGCCATGGTGATGGTGTCCATGCCATATCCGTCGAGCATATTCATGGCGAGTCCTTAGGTAGTTTGATGAACCAGCTCAAATGACACAGAGCCAAGCGCACTGCGCGTGAGGGCACCTCGGTCTTCGGGATGAAGTTCTTTGGACTCTACAAATTCAACGCCATTGGCCTTGAGTGTTTTAACGGCTTGCGCCACATCCTTCACGCCAAATCCAATGCGTTTCAAAGATTCGGGGGCATCGTCCCCTTCCATCCAAGGATCGGGTTCGATCAACTGCCAGAGGAACTGACCGCAAGGGCTCTTCATCAATTTGCCTTTGGGCAAAATCCCAAAGCGCTCTTCGTCAGGAATGAAGCTGAAGTCAAACATGTGTTCGTAATAAGCCAGCCAATCTTCGCTGCGTGCGGCACCAATGTACTGCACCACGCCAAAGTAGCTCATGTCTTCAACCGCTGCGGGGTGTTGATCAACGGTAGGTATGGGTTTGAAGTCAATGTCATAGATTGAAAACTCTTGCCATCGATCGACAAAATAATAGCGCGTGCCACCAGGGCCGTGAATGGCGGGAATGTGCAGCTCCATGGCTTGAGCTTGACTGGCCACAGACCAAGCCCCCAAATCAATGCAACGCGTGTGAGCTTTGAGCGCATCTTGCACACGAAATGCCACGGCTGAAATTTCAGCTTGACCATCGGCTGTGGCACTCACGCGCGCATCGTCAGGATTTGCGTTGACCACCAAGTTCATGCCGCCTTGTCGATACAAGGTCACTTCGCGAGAGCGATGTCGCGCAATGGGCCGAAAACCCATGGACTCTAAAACCTGCCCCAAAGCTTGGGGGCGATTGGTGGCATATTCAATGAACTCAATGCCTTGAATGCCCAAACGGTTGGGCATTTCTGGCACAGCTTCTCTGTCTGTGGTACGTAGATTCATGGCTGACTCCAATCAAAATTTTCAGCCCAAACGGGCCACTCTGCGAAGCACTTCTGCTGTTGTTGTCTTGAAACCGAAGTATTCCAGATAAGCGGGAATTTGTTCAAACAACATGTCAGAGCCTACTTGAACTCGACAACCTCTGTTTTGTGCCGCCTGCAAGAACGCCGTCATCTCGGTGCGCATCACCACTTCGCCGACAAAGGTTTCGGGGGCAATGCGTGACACATCCATCGGTAAAGGATCGCCTTCGTTCATACCCATCGGGGTTGCATTGACCACCAAATCATGGCCTTCGGGATCGTTGGAGCCTGTTCTGACTGCAATCTGAGGGTACTCATTTTGCAGCCGTTGTGCCAACCCTTCGCAAGAAGCAGAATTGACATCAAACAAGGTGATGGCCTTGATTTTCTCAGCCGCCAAAGACGCCGCAATGGCGGAACCCACTCCCCCCGTACCGACCACCATCACGCACTTGTCCACCAGGTCAAAGCCTTTTCTTTGCACGCCGCGGACAAAACCAGCACCATCAAACATGTCGCCAACCAGACGGCCTTTGTCATCCAATTTAACGGCATTGCATGCCCCAGCCACTTTCACAGTGGGCGTGACATCGTCCAACAAAGCCACTGTCGTGACTTTGTGCGGCATGGTGATCAATGCGCCGCGAATGTTGGTCAACTGAAACACCGACTTTAAAAAAGCCGGGTAATGCTCAGCTTGGCACCCCATGGGGACGACCAACGCATTGATACCCTCTTTTTCAAAATAGGGGTTGTAAATCAAAGGAGACTTGAAGCTGTGTGTTGGATAGCCGATGTGGGCGATCAACTCGGTATTGCCGTCGATGTTCATGATCTATCAATAAAAAAAGCGAAGCCTCAAGATTGTCTTGGCGGCTTCGCATTGGTGCTGCAATAAAGGCCTTCAAAAAGACCTCGTCAACTTTGAATTACTTGCGCAACTTGGCCAATTCAGCCTGCAACTCTGCCACGGTCGCCGCAATGGGTTCACCATGCTTGGCAATCACGGGTTTCATTTTTTCGCGCAAAGCGGTCATTTCTGCTGCTGGCAAACTTGTGATTTGCATGCCATTCTTCTTCAAGTTTTCGGTGATGCTGGCCACTTGATTGCGTGATTGTGCACGCTGAAACTTGATGGACTCGGCAAGAGCGTCTTCCACAATTTTCTTTTCTGCAGCAGACAACGTGTCAAAGAATTTTTTGCTAATCAACACAGATTGCGGGTTGTACTGGTGGTTTGTCAAAACCAAATGCTTTTGAACTTCGTACAACTTGGCGGAGTTGATGGTCGCAACAGGGTTTTCTTGTCCGTCAACTGCTTTTTGCTCCAAGGCAGCATACAACTCTGGAAAAGGCAGCGGTGTAGGGTTGGCACCCAAAGCCTTCACCCAATCCACATTGATGGGGTTAGGAATGACGCGCAACTTCAAACCTTCAATGTCCGCCAATTTATTGATGGCACGCTTGCCATTGGACATGTTGCGGAAACCGAGTTCGTAATAACCCAAGCCCACGATGCCTTTTTCCAACAACTTGCCGTGCATTTTTTTGCCAAAGGCACCATCCACAATTGCATCTGCTTCTTTTTCATTGGCAAACATAAAGGGGAAATCAAACACAGCAAAATCTTTGACTTGGCTGGCCAAAATGCCCGAGTTCAAGGAAACCATTTCCAAAGAACCACCCTGCACAGCAGAGACATTGGCCTGGTCATTGCCCAAGGTACCACCAGGGAACACATTGACTTTGATCTTGCCGCCTGATTTGCTTTCAACGACTTCTTTGAACTTTTCCATGCCCAAAATAATGGGATGGCCGGCAGAATTTTGATTTGCAAATTTGATGGTTTTCTCTTGTGCAGAGGCTAAACCCATGGCAGCCATTGCAACAGTTGCCAAAACAGTTTTGATAAAAACACGTTTCATGTCAGTGTCTCCTGATGAAATTGATGGTCGTACGCCGAACAAGGATTCCACTGCCTGGCGTACCCGGACAGACGGTGGAAAGAAATAATCAATAGAACCAACGCGCTGGCACCATGACCAACGCTGGAAACGCCACCATGGCAAACATGATGACAAACTGAGCCACCATGAAAGGCATGACACCGCGCGTGACTTCGTCCATGCTGACTTTGCCAACGCCTGCAACGGCATTCAGCACAGTGCCCACAGGCGGCGTGATCAAACCGATGGCGTTGTTGATGATGAACAAAACACCAAAGTAAACGGGGTCAATCCCCGCCGCCTTGACCACTGGCATCAAGACAGGCGTCAACAGCAAAATGGTGGGTGTCATGTCCAATGCAGTACCTACCACCATGGTGATCACCATGATGGTCAACATCAGTAAACGCGGGCTGTCTAGCAAAGGCTGCAGCAAGGAAATTAGCTGCGCAGGCAGGTTCGCAACCGTGATGAGCCAAGCAGACACCATGGCAGCCGCCACCAAGAACATCACAATGGCGCTGGTTTTGGCAGCTGTCACAAACAAAGGAAAGACAGACTTGAAATTCAATTCTTTGTAGACAAATACAGAAATGAGCAGCGCATAAACAGCGGCCACCACAGCAGCCTCGGTTGGCGTGAACACACCGAACTTCAAACCGAAGACCACAATCAGAGGCAACACCAACGCCCAAGTTGCCTCGCGCATGGCCACACTGATTTCGGCCATTGATTTGCGCGGTGGCACACTGACCACTTCACTGCGCGCAAGCCACCACCATGTGATCCATAACGCAGCACCCAGCATAATGCCCGGGACAATACCTGCCATGAACAGTTTTGAGATGGAGACGTTACCCGCCACGCCAAAAATGACAAAGCCAATGCTGGGTGGAATCACTGGGGCAATGATGCCAGCTGAAGCAATCAAACCAGCAGAACGGGCACGATCATGCCCTGCGGCCACCATCATCGGCAGCAGCAAAGATGCCAACGCAGCAGCGTCAGCTACAGCAGAGCCCGACAAGGCCGCCATAATGACCGCGGCCATGATCGTTACATAGCCCAAACCACCTTTGATGTGACCCACACAGGCCATGGCGAAATTAACGATGCGTCGTGACAAACCACCCGCATTCATGATTTCGCCCGCCAGCATGAAAAATGGCACGGCCAACAATGGAAAACTGTTGGAGCCTTCAATCAAGTTTTGAGCCAAGATTTGAGCATCAAACATGTTGAGGTGCACCATCAAGGCCACGCCACACAGCAGCAAAGAGAATGCAATGGGCACGCCAAGTGCCATGGCACCCAGCAAAGATAAAACGAATACAGCAATGGTCATTGGCTTCTTTCTGTACGATGGCTTAGCGTGATTCGCCGTGCGGGCTGTCTTCGGATTCTTGGAACATCAGCAGCTCCTCTTCCTTCATTTGACCCGTGATCAATTTGAAGAAATCCATGGCAATCAACATGCCACCCAAAACAGCAAAAATGATGCCCGGAAAATAAACCCAACTGAGTGAGACTTCCATCACGGCACTGGTGCTGGTCCAATTGATGACGGCCTGCTCATAGGCCCCTTTGAACAAGAGCGCGCAGACGAATAACATGAGCAATTGCGACAAGCCCATGCAGAATTTTTTACCCACAGGCCCTAAACGGCCGACCAACATGTCTGTGCCCAAATGCTCGTGAGAACGCAGTGCCACGATCGCGCCCATGAACGTCATCCAAACAAACAACCACCTGGACAACTCTTCTGACAGCGTGATGCCTGAATTGAATCCGTAACGCAAAAAAACATTGCCAAAAACCAATACCACCATGGCTGCCATGCATGCGGCAATGAGGTATTCGATGGCTTTACAAGTGATGTCGAAGAAACGGGTCATCTGCTGATTCCTTGGTTGGGAGGCGCTTGCATAAATGTACGAACTAGTTAGTTTTCTCGCATAAGTAATTACCCTAGTCACACCATCGCATATCGGGCTACCTGCTATGTCAATGATGAATATCTAAGGCAACGCACACTTAAATGCAGACATAACTGATGAGCATGTCAACCACCTGGGGCTTTTTCAGTGTTTGAGCTTTCCCCTGAGGCGACTTGCCTTTGAAAATCAAGCCAAATGTGTGCTGATTGGACACATTGAAAAATGTGAGTGCAGAGATGGCTGAGTGAATTTCAAGAGGTGTTAGATTTTTCTTAAAAACCCCCTGCTTGACGCCCCTGTTGTAGAGTTCTTGAATGGTCTGAAGGGCTGATCCATTGAGTTTTTGGATGGCTTTGCTTTGCGCCAAGTACTCGCCGCGCTGCACATTCTCACTCATGACCAAGCGAATGAAGTCTTCGTTGCTCTGGTGATGGTCATACGTAAATTCAACCAAGCGCTTGAGCGCGAGCTCGGGTTCTAAGTCACTCAAATGCAAGTTGGCTTCAATTTGTCGCATCCGACCATAGGCTGCTTCCAGCACGGCCACGTAAAGGGCCTCTTTGCTGCCAAAGTAGTAATAGATCATGCGTTTACTGGTGCGGGTAGCAGCTGCAATCTCATCGATGCGGGCTCCCGCCAGGCCTTTGGCCGCGAATTCGGTCGTTGCAACACTCAGAATCTCGGCCATCGTCCGTTCAGGATCGTTGGTTCGCGTTGTGCCGGATTTGCGCGATGCGGAAGAAGAAACTTTTGTCATTTGATGAATGTACCACTTGGTTAATTATCAAATGAAATTTGCCAAAAGGTCAACAGGCCATCCCCTGCCC
The DNA here is from genome assembly GCA_030158125.1 of Limnohabitans sp. Taxonomy (GTDB): domain Bacteria; phylum Pseudomonadota; class Gammaproteobacteria; order Burkholderiales; family Burkholderiaceae_C; genus Limnohabitans_A. Next base: position 216,188 of record JAOATL010000004.1, read on the forward strand.
TAGGAGATGACCTGTCGGGTGCAATTGGCGTGTCAAGCGTTCAATTGCAATTCCAGGTCGTGCAAGACCTTGTAACAAGGCAACACTTGCGCCACGCTGGAATTGGGCTCACGACCTTCTCTGATCGCCGCAAAGAATTCACGATCTTGCAATTCAATGCCGTTCATGGACACGTCTACTTTGGACACGTCGATTTGCGCTTCTTTGCCTGTGTACAAATCGTCATAGCGCGCCAAGTAAGTACCTGTGTCGCCAATGTAACGGAAGTACGTGCCCAAAGGACCATCGTTGTTGAAGGACAAGCTCAAAGTGCAAATGGCACCGTTGGCAGCTTGCAACTGGATGCTCATGTCCATGGCAATGCCCAAGGTGGGGTGAATGGGGCCTTGCACGGCATTGGCTTTGACAATGGGACTGCCTGCTTGATAGGCAAACAAGTCGACGGTGTGCGCAGCGTGGTGCCACAACAAGTGATCGGTCCAGCTGCGAGCTTGGCCCAAAGCATTCATGTTGGTGCGACGGAAAAAATAAGTTTGTACATCCATTTGCTGGATGTTGAATTCGCCGGCCTTGATCTTTTTATTGACCCACTGATGACTGGGGTTGAAGCGGCGCGTGTGACCGCACATGGCCACTTTGCCAGAGGTCTTGGCCAAACGGACCACTTCCTCTGCGTCTTTCCAACTGTCTGCCAAAGGAATTTCAACTTGAACGTGCTTGCCTGCCTTCAAGCAAGCAATGGACTGCGACGCGTGCATCTGTGTGGGCGTGCACAAAATCACGGCATCGACGTCAGGCAGTGCCAGGCTGTCGGCCAAGTCAGTGGTGACATGTGAAATGCCATACTTGTCAGCGACTTCTTTTGTTTTTTCGAGATCACGGCTGATCAATGAAATCACTTCGACGCCATCGATGTTCTTGATGCCATCTAAATGCTTAATGCCGAATGCACCCGCACCGGCCAGTGCCACTTTGATTGTTTTAGACATGTTGATTTTCCTCAGTTCAAAATTGATTTTCTAGAATCAAGTGCCCCACCGCGGTGTTGGAGGCCGGCACATGGTAGAAGCGTTGCTTGAGATCTGGCGCTTTGCCGCCAGTGACATCGTTCATGGCGCCACGGGCAATCAGCCACATCACCAACTCAATGCCTTCGCTGCCTGCTTCACGCACGTAATCAATGTGCGGAATGTTGGCGGCGCCTTGCGGATCGCTGATGAGTTTGTCCAAGAACGCATTGTCAAAATCTTTGTTGATCAGACCCGCGCGTGCGCCCTGGAGTTGGTGGCTCATGCCGCCTGTGCCCCAAATGTGAACATTGATGTCTTGGTCGTAGCTTTCGATGGCTTTGCGAATGGCTTTGCCCAAATTGAAACAACGTTGACCGCTGGGCACAGGGTACTGCACCACATTGACTGCAAAAGGAATGACGGGGCAAGGCCATTCAAATTTGTCAGTTGGCGGTTGTCCACACATCAAAGACAGGGGCACGGTCAGCCCGTGATCGACATCCATTTTATTGACAATGGTGAGGTCAAAGTCTTGTTGGATCACAGACTGTGCGATGTGCGATGCCAGGTCTGGATGACCTTTTACAACGGGCACAGGGCGGGGTCCCCAACCTTCATCAGCAGGTTGAAATTCAGCCGCGGTGCCAATGGCGAATGTGGGTATGAAGTCAAGACTGAAGGCGGTTGCGTGGTCGTTATAGACCAAAAAAATCACATCAGGCTTATTGTCTTGCATCCATTGTTTGCCGTATTCGTAGCCTTTAAAGACGGGCTGCCAATAGGGTTCTTGGGTCTTACCCAAGTCGAGGGCTGCACCAATGGCAGGAACGTGAGATGTGAATACGGAGGCTGTAATTTTGGCCATGTTCAATTTGCTTTCTTTGCAGTGGCGCCTTGAGGTTGGTTCTGCGCCTGGGCATCGCCGTTCTCCCCCACAAATCGGTTGCCCTCAACTGACCGGCCCCCGTTGATCATCATGGTGCGATATTCATCTTCTGTCATGCCCGTCATGGAACCGGCCATTTGCTGAAAGCTCTTGCCGTCGGTGGCGCCGATTTTGGCTAAGAAATAAATATTGCCACCGGTGCGCATGCACCAGTTCAAGTCTCGCGCCATAACCGCTTGTTTCTGCTCTTCTGTCATTTGCCACTCATCCAGGTAAGCGCGTTCGTCGGCTTTGAAACGTTCACGGTTTTCGGCCTTCATGAGTGACATGCAGAATTGATTGATCCAGTAGCCTTTACGGCTTTGCTCGGCATCAAAAATGATGGTTCCGGGCACATCCAAATAGGGTTTGTCGAGTGCCATTAAATTGTCTCCTCGGGCCAATACAAACGCATTGGATTGTTGACCAACAATTTTTGTTGCTGCTCTGGGGTTGTGGCGATGTGAGGGATAAAGTCCACCAACAAACCATCGTCAGGCATGTGCTTCTTCAAGTTGGGATGCGGCCAATCGGTACCCCACAACACGCGATCGGGAAACTCTTCGACGATGGCTTTGGCAAAAGGCACCACATCTTGATACGCGTTTTGTTCCCCGTTCAAAGCCGGTGCACCCGTCACAGACAAACGCTCTGGGCAGGTCACTTTGCTCCAGACATTGGGATGCTCACGCATGAACTTTAAAAACAGCTGAAACTGGGGTCCCTCCACGGGCAATTTCACATCGGGCGTCCCCATGTGGTCCACCACCACAACGGTGGGCAAACCCGTAAAGAAGTCCCACAATTCAGGCAGGTCCACGGCTTCAAAGTAAATCACTACATGCCACCCTAATTTGGCAATGCGGCCTGCAATTTCCATCAATTCTTCTTTGGGTGTGAAGTCGACCAAGCGTTTGACAAAGTTAAATCGCACACCTCGAATTCCGGCTTCGTGCATGGCTTGCAACTCTTCGTCAGTGACTGAGCGCTTGACAGATGCCACACCCCGCGCTTTGCCATTGGAATGCAACAAGGCATCGACTGTGGCACGGTTGTCTGTTCCGTGGCATGTGGCACCCACCACCACATTGCGTGAAAAACCCAAGTGGTCGCGCAACGCATACAACTGATTCTTGGATGCGTCACAAGGCGTGTACTTGCGCTCTGGCGCGTACGGAAACTCTGCGCCAGGACCAAACACGTGGCAGTGTGCATCCACGGCACCCGCAGGCAATTTGAATTTTGGTTTGCTGGGGCCAGAATACCAATCCAGCCAACCAGGGGTTTTTTGAAATTCCATTTCAGGTCTCACTCAGGTTAAATGCAAAAAAATTAATCAGGTTTGATGTTGGCTTCGCGCACCAATTTTTCGTAGCGTTGTCGCTCATTGCGGATAAGGGTTGCAAACATCTCAGATGAACCTGGAATCACTTCGCCGCCGACCGCAGTCATGCGATCTTTGACCTCTTTGGTCTGAAGTGCTTTTTGTACTTCTGCGTGCAATTTGGAAACGATGGGCTTGGGCGTTGCAGCAGGCGCCACAAAGCCATACCAGACCGACGCCTCGAAACCTGGAAAGCCAGACTCGGCAATGGTGGGCACGTCGGGGTAAATGGCACTCCGAGTTGGGCTGAGCACCGCCAACACTTTCAACTTGCCGCTTTTGACATGCGGCAAAACTTCCAAGGCATTGACTGCCACCAGAGGCACCTGACCGCCGATCGTGTCGGTAATTGCAGGTGAGCCACCCTTGTAGGGAATGTGCTGCAGATCGATGCCGGCAGCTTTTGCAAAGAACTCAATGGCCATGTGAGGCGTTGAGCCGTTGCCTGGGCTGGCAAATGCCAATTGACCAGGCTTGGCTTTTGCAGCCTCAATCAGCTTGGCAACAGAGGCGAACGGAACATTCGGATTGGCGGCAATGACCACAGGAACTCGGCCCACCAAAGCAATGGCCGTGAGGTCTTTTTCTGCATCAAAGGGCATCGGCTGGTATAAGGCCATGTTGGCCGCCAAGGCATTTGCAGCCAACATCACCGTGTGGCCATCTGGTTCGGCGGCAATCACCGACTTGACTGCGATGTTGGTACCTGCGCCAGGCTTGTTCTCCACAATGAAACTTTGACCCAAAGATGTGCCCAGGCTTTGTCCCAGCGTTCGCGCCACGATGTCAACAGCGCCACCTGCGGCATAACCCACCACAATCTTGACAGGCTTGGTGGGATAGTTTGCGGATGCTTGGGCAGCAGCTTGGTTGCCGCCCATCATGGCCAACACAACACAACACACTTGTGAGAATGTACGTAATTGATTCATAGTGTCTTTCAAAAAGTAAAACTTCAATCGCGCGCAGTACCGCGCAAACCAGAGCGTTGAATGGCCTTGTTCAACAAGCCATTGACTTCAAGGTCTTTGGCAAAAGTTTGGACATAAGAGCGACCTGCTTCGCGCCCCTTGGGAATGGCAATGGCCAAGTTTTCCAGGCCCCATCGGCCATCCAGCACGCGGCTGGCAGGCAAGCTATCGGACATTTCAAACAAGATGCCTTTGTTGGTTGCAAAGGCATCAATTTGTTTGGCGCTGAGCATGCTTTGCGCTTTGGCCAAAGAATCCGCAGGCACGACCTTGGCGTTTTTGTACAACTTGGTCAAAGCAGTTTGTGAAGAACTGCCTTGACTCACACCAATGCGCATCCCCGCCTGGTCTATTTGTGCCACTGATTGAAGTTGGCTGTGACCCGCAACAAGGTAGCCCAATTCGAGACGCACCAACGCGGGTGTAAAGTCCATGTCCTTTGCGCGAACAGCGGTGGCGTTTGTAAACGTAAAGTCAACTTGACCGTCTTTCAAGGACGACAGCACTTGCGCAACACGGTCAAACTCGACCACCTGCACTGGCACATTGAGACGTTTGGCCAGTTCCTTGCCTAAGTCGAGGGCAATGCCAACGCTTTCACCTGTCTTAGGATCTTTGACCCAAGAAGTAGGACTGCCAGGATAGACACCCACCCGCAACACACCTGTTGGTGCCAATGCTTGGCGAACTTCTGATGAAACAGTTTCACTTTTTCCAGCAGCGGCAGTTTCGGCGGAATTGGAAACGATCGTGAGGTTGAAGCACGCACTGAGCGACACGCTTAGGATGGCTAGCGCGCTCCATCTGGCCAAGCGCTTGAATTGTTTGGAGGTGATCACGATGCGCCCTGCTCAATCAATGTATTTCAAACCAGCTTTGGCCAAAGGTTCACGCATGTTGTACATGTCCAAACCCAAAACACCCGCAGCCAATTTGGCACGCTTTTCACCTTCGTTGGCTTCACGGGCTTCAGCTGCATCTGCTACTTTTTGCGCCCAAGCGGCTGGCACCACCACCACCCCGTCGTCATCGGCCACGATGGCATCGCCAGGATTGACATTGACGCCAGCACAGACCACTGGAATGTTGACGGAACCCAGGGTTGATTTAATGGTGCCCTTGGCACTGATGCCTTTGCTCCAAACTGGGAAACCCATGGCAGTGAGTTCGCGAATGTCACGCACACCGGCATCGATCACCAAAGCTTTGGCCCCGCGCGCCATGAAGGAGGTGGCGAGCAAGTCACCAAAGAAGCCATCGCAGTTGTCTGCACTGAGGGCTGCAATGACGATGTCGCCTGGTTGAATTTGCTCAGCCACCACGTGCATCATCCAGTTGTCACCGGGGTGCAAGAGAACCGTGACGGCTGTTCCTGAAACAGGTGCACCGCTGTAAATGGGGCGCATGTACTTTTGCATCAAGCCCACGCGGCCCATGGCCTCGTGCACTGTGGCAACACCAAAACGGCCTAGTTTTTCAACGGCCGCTTGGTTTGCGCGGGTGATGTTGCGTTTCACAATTCCAAGTTCTGTCATGACAATTCCAATGGGTAAATTTGAATAGATTTAAACGTTCAACGACTTACAGGCCTTTGGCCTTCAAGTGCGCGTCCAACCGTGGGAACACACGGCGTGTGTTGCCCTCGTAAATTTTGAAGCGTTGTTCTTCGTTCAGAATGTTGGACGATTGGATATAACGCTTGGTATCGTCAAAATAGTGGCCTGTTTCGGGATCGATACCGCGCACAGCACCGATCATTTCCGAGGCAAACAAAATGTTGTCGACAGGAATGACTTTGGTCAACAAGTCGATGCCGGGCTGGTGATAAACGCAGGTATCAAAGAAGATGTTGTTAAGCAAATGGTCTTGCAACAAAGGTTTCTTCAACTCTTGCGCCAAGCCACGGAAACGACCCCAGTGATAAGGGACCGCACCGCCGCCATGCGGAATGAGGAACTTCAAAGTGGGAAAGTCTTTGAACAAATCCGAAGTAAGGCACTGCATGAAAGCTGTGGTGTCTGCATTCAAGTAGTGCGCGCCAGTGGTGTGAAAGCAACTGTTGCAGCTGGTGCTGACGTGGATCATGGCGGGGATGTCGTACTCAACCATCTTTTCATAAATGGGGTACCACTGCTTGTCGCTCAATGGCGGCGATGTCCAATGCCCACCCGACGGATCGGGGTTCAGATTGATACCCACATTGCCATACTCTTTGACGCAACGCTCCAATTCTGGAATGCAAGTGGCGGGGTCAACACCCGGCGACTGGGGCAACATGGCCACAGGTACAAAGTTGTCGGGGAACAATTGGCTCACGCGGTAGCACAACTCGTTGCAAATGGCCGCCCATGTGGAAGACACATTGAAGTCGCCAATGTGGTGTGCCATGAAACTGGCGCGGGGGCTGAATAAGGTGAGGTCAGAACCACGCTCTTTCATCAAGCGCAATTGGTTGGTCTCAATGGACTCGCGCAATTCGTCATCGCTGATTTTGAGATCGGCCACTTTGGGACCCAGCTCTGGCGTGTTCAAGTTGGCAATTTGTGCATTGCGCCAGTTTTCCAAGGCTTTGGGGGCCGTGGTGTAGTGGCCGTGGCAATCGATGATCAAGGGCTGTTGGGTACTCATGAAGCTGTCCAATCAAAAAGTAAATTGAGAAAAAATCAAACCGAAGCACCAGACCACAAGGAGGCAGGCACCATGGCCTCACCTCGCATGAGAAGTCTGGCGGTTCTTAACAAAGCGGCTTGTGTGACGTTTTGACCACCCGGCAATGTCGGCGCAGGCTCTGTTTGCAATGCCACACTGAACTCCCCTGTGGGGTGTTCAACTGAGACATTTTTGGCAGCACCCTTTGGCATCACTGCAATGCCATCACACACAGAGCCCTCCAAGACACAGGCCGTGCCCACGGTGACAGCGGCCAACACACCGATGGCATCGTGACACACATGGGGAATGAAACTGCGCGTACTGAGTGCACCACCCTTTTGTGGCGGTGCAATGAGGGTCATCTTGGGATAGTTCTTTTGACTCACATCGCCCAAACCCATCAACACAGAAACTTGCAAACGCAATGCTTCGATTTTGGTTTTGAGTTCGGTATCGGCATTCATATCGGCCACCGATTCATAACCTGTGCGGCCCACATCGCTTGCCTTGAACATCACCAAGGGCATGCCGTTGTCGATGCAGGTCACGTCCAGCGTGAAGGGTTCAAACCCTTCACCCGTGACAGTGAGTGTGTCTTTGACGCGCCCTGTGGGCAACAAGCCTGAACACACCGAGCCCGCCGTGTCCAAGAAGTTGATGGTCACGGGCGCAGAAGTACCCGGTGCGCCATCGATTCGGGCACTGCCCTCGTACTGAACCATGCCGCCACGCGTGTCTACCGTGATGTCGCATTGCATGTCGGTGTTCAGCGTCAAAACACGGAAAGTGCTTTGATCACCTTGCACCTCTACCATGCCGGTTTCCAAAGCAAAGGGCACCACAGCCGCCAACATGTTGCCGCAGTTGGGCGTGGTGTCGACGGTATCTTTGTCGGGTTGCAACTGTGCAAACAAAAAATCCAAAGCCACGCCAGGTACCGAACTTTTTCGGACAATGCCCACTTTGCTGGTCAAGGGATGCGCGCCGCCCAGGCCATCAATTTGGCGCTTGTCGGGAGAGCCCAAGGCGGCCAACAAGACTTTGTCGCGTGTTGACACATCCGTTGGCAAATCGGCTTCGTTGAAAAACGGGCCTTTGGAGGTGCCACCTCGCATCAGAAGGCAGGGAATTGCAGTTTGCGCGCTATGTTTCATGTTTCAAATTCAATTCGCCCAAGACCGAGCATTGGAGGGAGATTTTCACGCCACGCTTGACGAAAACCTAGCGTCCATGGACACTATCAGATAGAACAAATTAACATAACAAGCAATCGGTTATTGCAAAAAAATAGCATGGACCTCAAGCAATTGGAATATTTCGTCAGAGTGGCCGAATTGGGAAGCTTTACCCGTGCCGCCAATGCCTTGAATGTGGCTCAACCCGCACTCAGCCGGCAAATTCGCTTGCTAGAAGTGGAGTTGCGACAGAATTTGCTCAAACGCAATGGCCGAGGCGCCAACCCAACCGAGGCCGGCCAACTGCTACTGGAACACGGTCGAGGCATTCTGCATCAAGTTGAAAGAGCAAGAGAAGAGTTGGCCCGGGCCCGCAGCGGTCTGACGGGGCGAGTGGCCTTGGGCCTTCCACCCAGCGTGGCCCGTGTACTGACCGTTCCCCTGACACGTGCGTTCAGAGAAAAAATGCCTGATGCGCAGTTGTCCATCAGTGAAGGCTTGTCAGCTGGCATGCAAGAGAGTTTACTGTCGGGCCGCCTAGACATTGCATTGCTTTACAACGCCACCAGCACGGCAGGGCTGGAGCTCACGCCTTTGGTACAAGAAGAATTGTGGTTGATTCAAGCGCGGCCACCAGGGCTTCAGGAAGACCCCCCACCACCCGCCATCTCATTGAAAGAAGTCGCCTCGATGCCATTGGTCATCCCAAGCCGCCCCAACGCCATTCGCATGCATGTAGAAGCAGAAATGGCAGACATTGGGTGCCGCCCGCAGATTGGCTTAGAAATTGACGGTGTGACCGCCATTTTGGAATTGGTGGCAGACGGTGCAGGCAGCGCAATCTTGTCGCGCAATGCCGTGACACGCTCTATCAAACCATCTGCGTTTGTGACGCGGTCCATCTCGGAACCGCGGCTGAGCATTCAACTCAGCAGCGCAGTCAGCTCGCAAAGGCCTAGCACCTTAACGCAACAAGCTACTTTGAACTTGATTCGAGAAACCGCCAGTCGATTGCTCGAAACCCTTTAAGCCTGTCCCACCCTGCCAGCTCAAAGCAGGCTGAATTTTTGCAATTGCCAGAGCAAGAAATTCAAAGTGAAAAACGATGCCATGGTGGTCACCAGCAAAGCGGCAGCGCTCAAGCCATCGTGGCCGTGCTTTTGCGTCAAGATGGGATAGATGCCAAACATGGGCATGGCGCAGGTGAGCAAAGCAGCCGTGCGCAACACGGGGTCTTGAATGGGCACCCAAAACACCAGCACCGCAAGCATCATCAAGGGATGCAACAACAATTTACCCGCTGCAATTTGAGCCACACGCGGACCCATGCCCTGCACAGCCAAACCCACCAAGCTGCCGCCAATCACAAACAATGACAAGGCACCACTGGCTTGCGCAAACAAGCTAACCGTTCGACTCAAACTGGGTGTCAACTGCCATTCAAACCATGAAAAAGTAAAGCCCAGCACAATGCCCCATATCATCGGGTTGTAGAGCATGCCCTTCAATGTTTGCCAAACAATAGACTGCCAACGACTCTGTCCTTGTTCCGTTTCAGCCCATGCCAAAAGCAGCGGAATGATGAGCAAGTTCTCGACCATCATGTTCAAAGCCAAGGCAACGCCTGCCACAGACGCCAGCGGGCCAGAACTTAACAGCATCACGGGGTAACCCACAAAACCACTGTTGGGACAGCTCATGCCCATGGCCAAACAACTGCTGAGGCTTCTGCTGACTTTGGCGACACGCACAGCCCAAAAAATACTGACACTCAGAGTCAACAAGGAAGCCAGCGCATATGCACTGACATAGTCACTGTTCAGAATGTCGCTGACTTTGCGCTGCGACAAGGCGTTGAACAACAATGCGGGCATGGCCACCTTGACCACCAAGGTACCAAATGCACGCATGTCAGATTTTTGAAAAACGCCCCACCGCGTCAAGCCATAGCCCAGCGCAATGGCAATGTAGATAGGCGCTGTAATGGCCAATATGTCAAACATTGAGAACCCCTGTGGGCGCGCCCCAACCCCAACTTGCCTGGCTCATTGCTTGGCTATGCCGGCACGCTGAATCACATCACCCCAGCGCTTGGTTTCACTGCCAAGCAAGTCCGCGGCCTGCTGGAGTGAACTGGGTTGCGGCGACACGTTCATGTCGAGCAGTTTTTTTCGAACATCGGGGGCGTTCAGTGCAGACTGAATTTCTTGGTTCAAGCGCTGAACAATGTCACGCGGTGTTTTGGCAGGCGCGGCAAGCGCATTCCAAGAAGCTGCGTACAAAGCACTCACGCCCGCTTCTTTGGCGGTGGGCACTTGCGGTAAAGCCGCAGCGCGTTTGTCACCCGTCACAGCCAGGGCACGCAGTGCTTGCCCTTTGATTTGCGGCAACACCGGCGCCAAGATTTCAACACCCACATCAATTTGCCCGCCGCGCAATGCGGTCATTACAGCTGGCGTGCCATTGAATGGCACCACCTGGGCATCGATCCCTGCTGTGGATTTAAAAAGCTCAGCAGCCAAATGCTGCGTACTGCCCACATTGATACTGCCAATGTTGAGCTTGCCAGGATTGGCTTTTGCATAGCTGAGCAACTCGCTCAAATTTGTAAACTTTGAGTCTTGTGGCACCACAATGGCAAGGTCAAAGGTACCCAGAATAGACAAGGGTGCGAGGTCCTTCTCGGCATCGTAGGGCAAGCTTTTGAACAGGCCAGCACTGACGGCTGTGGCATTGGACATCAACAGCAGGGTGTAGCCATCAGGTGCCGATTTGGCCACTGCGTCTGTGGCCACCACGCCACCTGCGCCCGGCTTGTTCTCGATCACGATGCTTTGCCCCATGTTCTCGCCTAACTTTTGCGCCACAGTGCGCGCCGTTAAATCGGCTACACCGCCAGCGCCAAAGGGCACCACAATTTTGATGGGTTTGTGGGGATAAGTCTGCTGACCCCACGCCCAAGTACAGATGGTGAGACACAAGGTCAAACAAATGGATTTGAAAGGCTTGATGAATGCGTGCATGTTAAAGGCTCTTTTCAGTTGCTAGCAAACGATCGATGACACGACGCGACATCACGCCTCCAGCATCAATGGACAAAACTTTGAGTTTGCGTTCTGGAAATGCCAACAGGTTTTTCTGCTGCATCTGGAGCATCTCTAAATCTTCGCTGAAAATTTTGCCCTGACCTTCACGAATCTTGTCTGTCAATTCTGTGTCATCTGGCTTGAATTGACGCACCATCCCCCAAAAGTAATGAATCGAGGTATCCGTTTCTGGCGTGATGAAATCCACCACGACGCTGTAGGCTTTATCTTTGGGGTCTGCGTGGTAACCACCTTTGCCTGCCAATGCAACACCCACTTCAATCAAGACATGACTGGGTGGTGTGAATTTACAAACTTGCCAGCGGTCAACGATGGCTTCGTCATCCAGGTCATTGGCACGCATGGCCATCTTCCAGAATGGCGGCGCCTTGATGCCTTCCATGAAGCGACTGGTGGTGACGCAGTCACCTTCTGTCACTGTTCGGCTGGGCGTCTCATCAATTTCTGGTTGACCAATGCTAGTGCTGTGGACATAGGTTTCGTGCGTCAAGTCCATCAGGTTGTCGATCATCAAACGGTAATCGCAGGCGATGTGATACAGCCCGCCACCATAGGCCCATTGCGGATTGTCAAACCATTCAAACACAGGCATTTGCGCAGGATCAACTTTGCTTTGATCACCTGGCCAAACCCACACAAAGCCATAACGCTCGATGACGGCATAGCTTTTGATCGGTTCAAAGTTGCGCACCTGGTGGCCAGGCATGCTGACGGTGTGCCCGTCACACCCCATGACCAAGCCGTGATAACCGCACACCAGTTGTCCGTTGCAAACGCGCCCCAATGACAAAGGCGCGCCCCGGTGCGGACAAAAATCTTGAACGGCAGCCACATGGCCATCTGCGTTTTTAAAAAAAACCATGGACTCATTGCATACTTTGCGGCCCAGTGGTTTGTCTGTTATTTCATGCGCCTGGCACGCCACATACCAAGTATTTCTTAAAAACATTGCCTCAATCTCACTCAAAATGAATTGGTTTGAGCGAATTGTCCCATGCGCGCACTGATTTTGAAAAACTCGGAAACAGTATCTTCGATGATTTGCTGCGCTGTTTTGACTGAATCAATCAGGCCAACCGACTGCCCTGCCAGCGCAGGTGCTGCCTCCATGTCGCCTTGAAAGTACACATTCAAGATGCCCTTCATGTCATCAAAGGACATCACACCTTGCGCATGAATGGCAGCTGTTCGTTCGGACTTCAAGGCCCGAATGCATGGCGTCGCCTTGGTGTTGAGCACCCAAGTACCCGTTTCTTTCGAACTGACAATTGCGTTCTTGTAGTTGTCGTGAACGGGACTTTCTGCACAACTGACAAAGCGTGTCCCCATTTGAACGGCCTCTGCGCCGAGCGCGAACGCCGCAGCCATGCCCCGCCCATCGCAAATGCCCCCCGCCGCAATCAAAGGCACATCGACTTTGGCGCGGATGGCTTGCAATAAAACCAAGGTCGAGACGTCTTCAGGATTTTTAAAGCCGCCGCCCTCAGACCCCTCCACCACCAAACCATCAATGCCTGCATCCACACATTTCAGAGCTGCATCGACTGTGGGCACAGCGTGATAGACCGTGATGCCCGCATCTTTGAGGGGTTGGATGAACTTGGCAGGACTGCCCGCAGAGGTGGTCACAAACTTGACACCCGATGCGCAGACAAACTTCAACATGGCATCGTCTTTTAAAAACCGAATGGGCAAATTGACGCCAAAGGGCAAATTCAATTCACGCATTTTGGTGATTTCGGCCTGGCAGTTGGCGGTCTCGCCCGAGGACGTTTCAATGATGCCCAAGCCTCCGGCGCGCGACACGGCCGAGGCCAATTGCGTTCTGGCAATCCAGCCCATGGGGGCTTGCAAGATGGGGTATTTTGCACCCGTGTGGGCCAAGACGCGATTCATGTCAATTCCTTCATGCTCAAGCCCAAAAAACGCTGCCAGATTTTTCGTACCAAGATGCCACTTGGTTTTCAACGGAGGCTTCAATGCGGTTGCGCTTGATCTTCATGGTGGGCGTGAGGTAGCCATTTTCGATAGACCACGCTTCGTTGGCGATGACCAACATTCTCAGCTTTTCGTAATCAGCCAGCTCGGAATTTACCTGCGCCAGCAAGGCTGTCAGTTCTTGCTCAACTTGCGAGCGCACTTCAGAGTCGCCCATCTTGGGACGGATGTCTTCCGCCAACACCACCATGGCATACGCCGAGGGCTGCGACACGCCCGACACAATGCTCATCTCAATCATGGGGTGCACATTCAGCTTGTTTTCGATCGGTGCAGGTGCCACGTACTTGCCCTTGGAGGTTTTGAAAAGCTCTTTCACACGGCCTGTGATTTTGAGCAAACCATCGGCGCGCTGCTGTCCTTGGTCGCCAGTTTTGAAAAAACCATCGGCGGTGAAGGCTTCTGCATCCAAATCAGGCCGCTTGTAGTACCCCACCATTTGACCAGGCGACTTGACCAAGATTTCGCCCTCTGGGCTGATGCGGGCCTGAACACCTTCGAGCGGGATGCCCACACAACCAGGGGCATTGATGGCATCTGTGGAGTTGTGAGAATAGGCAAAATCTTCTGTCATGGCGTAGCCTTCCATCAGGTTCAAGCCCAACTTGCGATACCACGTAATGAGCTCCGCAGGGATGGGGGCCGAACCACTGCCCGCCACAATCACATGGTCCAGACCCAAGCCTTTCAGAATTTTCTTGCGGACCAGTCCACCAATGATGGGAATGCTCAGCAGCAAATTGAGCTTGGCGGGTGGCATTTTGCTGAACACGCCTTGCTGAAACTTCAGCCACAAGCGTGGAACTGAAATGAACATGGTGGGTTTGGCGCGGTTCAAATCTTGGACAAAAGTCTCGAGTGTTTCCGCAAAATACACATGCGTTTTGCCTTGTACCAAGGTACTCGCCCCCACCCATGCGCGTTCAAACACATGGGCCAATGGCAGGTAAGACAAAATGCGGTTGTCGTCTCTGTCGCCCATGGTTTCTTGCAACGTTTTCACAATGCCTTGGGTTGCGACAGATATACGCTCAAAGTTATGCATCACGCCTTTGGGTTGACCGGTTGAGCCCGAGGTGTACATGATCATGGCCAAATCGGTGGGTTCGCGGGCAATGTCGCCTTGCAAAGGCGGTGTTTGAGCGATCACATCATCCCACTTGGTGAAGGCCGTGTTTGGTGCCAAAGGGAATGCAATGCAAGGAATGGTGGCTGGCACAAAGGGGGCCTGCAAAGGCCAGGTATCGAGCTTGCCAACAAATAAGAAACTGGCTTCGCTGTGGTCCAGCACATAGCGAATGGTTTCGCCAGCCTCCGTTGGAAAGATGGCCACCGTGGTGCCGCCTGCCATCCAAATGGCCAACTCGGCCATGATGAAGTGTGCGCAATTTTTGGACAGGATGGCGACTTTGGCGCCCGGCGCCAAATTCTGAGCCTTCAAATACGCAGCCATGGAACGCGCCTGACGCAGCGTCTCCCGCCAGGTGTAATCAATCACCTGGCCTTGCCCAATGGGCTGAGTCATGTAGACAAAATCAGGCTGGCCTTTTTCGTGGGCATAGACGTGTTCAAGAATCAAGGAAGAGGGGCTCATAGGGTGCTTTCAATTCAAATTCTTGCGAAATTTTGCAGAGATGTGCGGAAGCATGTGAAGATCCAAGTGGATGAGGCATTGTGCTGAGAATTGTGCGATTGCACCGTGCCTTGGAGGGCTATTTGGCTAGGTATTTCCCTGATAAGGGGTGGGGCCAGCCATTTATGTTCAAATCGAGTTATTGCTTAAGAATTAAGCACCCTTTCAGGAATTTACATGTCCCAACTGCTAGTTCGCAAACTGTTGATCGATCTCAGCGCACCCTTCCCTGCCAATTGGTGTGGTGGTGATGCGTTCAAGTCGGCTTTCTTCAATGCCCTGTCAATGAGCTTTCCAGTGGGTGAACAGTTTTTCATTGATTCCGTTCGCACGGGTCTCAAAACCTTGCCTGAAGCCGAACAAGCCAAATACAAAACTGAAGTGCAAGGTTTCATTGGACAAGAAGCCACCCATCGCCGCATTCACGCCTTGTTCAATGATCATCTGCAGACCATGGGTTTTCAAAACGTCATTGCCAAAAAATCTGCTGCACGTGTGCTTAAAAATGCGGACATGAACATCCGAATGCACGTGGGAGCCACCGCAGCCACCGAACATTTCACGGCCATCTTTGCAGAATGGATGCTCCGTCATCCAGAGGTGTTTGACGGCACAGAAGAACGCCTCAAAACCATGTGGCTATGGCACAGCGCAGAAGAGTCCGAGCATCGCAGCACGGCTTTCGACATCTACAAAGCTTTGGGCGGCAACGAAGAATGGCGCATCAAACTGTTCCACTTCATCACGGTTCAATTTCTGTCCGACGTGATGTTGCAAACAGTTCGCAACCTTTGGCACGATCGCCAGCTGTTAAAGCTGAGCACGTGGAAAAGTGGCTATCAGTTTCTGTTGTCCAAAGACGGCCTGTTCCGTGGCAACGTGGCGCAATGGCGTGAATACAAGTCACCCGACTTCCACCCCAATCAACAAGACGATCGTTTGTCACGCGACTGGTTGCAACACAATCAAGACCAATTCACAGTGGTCGGTCAAGGCGCTTGAGTCTCTCAGCACGTCCTGCATGAACACCGCCATGTTGGCCATCTTTTTGCCATTGACCCTTTTGTACGGGGTCTTTTGGCTTTGGTATGGCGGCAATGGCCAGCGAATGTCACCGCACGAAATTGAAGAGGCTCTGCACAAATTACGCAGCACTGATCTTGGGCATGACAATTCAGCTGAGGTAGAAGACGTTCGTCAACTCTTGGCTTCTGACGATGGCAAAGAATTTGTGATGCAAAATCTGGTGCGCTATCGCGCCAAGGCGCTGTATCCTGAAGGTTTTCATTACAGCGATGACCCACGCGAAGCGGACAAACGCTACGGCAAATCCATCATGGGCGACTTGCTTCGGTATGGCAATTTGATTTTTTTCATTGCCCGCAAATCGGGCGATTTTGTCAAGCCCGATGGCGCCGATGCCTGGCACTACGTGGCCATGGTGCGTTACCGCAGCCGACGCGACTTTGTGCGCTTTGCCATTCGCGCCAACCAAGCTGACAAGTTCATGCACAAATGGGCTGCCATTGAAAAAACCCATGTGTTTCCAGTCAAACCCCTGATCAGTTTGGTTGCGGTGAGAACTTTGGTTGCACTGTTGCTGTTCACTTTCGGCGTGATTTTGACCAGCGTGCTGTAAAGACGAAAGGGTCTGATCAAAAGTAGCGCAAGCCTTGTTATGCTGAGGTCTTGTTCAACGCTTTTCTGAACGCCAACATGTCACAAGCTGCCCTCAGCAACGCCAAACTACCCAAGCCCGAATTCGATCGCTTTTACAAGCACCCCGAACTCACCCAACTGCTACAAGATTTTGCCAATGCGCGGCCGGACTTGGTCGAGTTGCGAGAATTGGGCCGCAGCCACGAAAACCGACCTATTTGGGTTTTGGTGATCACACGCAAAAGCACAGGCTCTGATGTCGACAAGCCGGCCTTCTGGGTCGATGGCAACATCCACGCAGCCGAATTGACGGCCAGCACCGCTTGTCTGTATTGGTTGCACCAGCTGCTCAGCAAAGATGGCGAAGATGCACAAATAACGGAATTGCTCAGTACCCGCGTGGTGTATCTGGTGCCGCGTCTGAATCCAGATGGCGCCGAGTTGGCCATGGCCGACAAGCCAAGGCACATCCGCTCATCAACCCGTCCCTACCCATGGGATGAGCCGCATGTCGAAGGCTTGACGATTGAAGACATGGATGGCGACGGCCGCATTTTGATGATGCGCATTCCCGATGCGCATGGCGGTTGGAAGGTCAATCCGGATGAGCCGCGCTTGCTCACACCGCGTTTGCCGGGTGAGTTTGGCGGCCAGTATTATCGCGTCATGCCTGAAGGCAGTTTGCAGCACTATGACGGCATCAACATCAAACCCAACCGTGATGTGGAAGGTTTAGATTTAAACCGCAACTTCCCCGCCTTCTGGCGCCAAGAACACGAACAAGTAGGTGCCGGCCCATTTCCCACCAGCGAGCCCGAAGTGCGTGCCATGGTGGAATTCATTGCCAAGCATCCCAACATCGGGGCAGCGGTTAGTTTTCACACGCACTCTGGTGTCATTTTGCGTCCCATGGGCACGCAAAGCGACACCGACATGACGCCTGAAGACTTGTGGATGATCAAGCGCATGTCGGACATCGGCAGCAAGCTCACGGGCTACCCCGCTGTCAGTATTTTTCACGACTTCAAATACCATCCCAAAGAAGTCATTACCGGCACGCAAGATTGGGTTTACGAACACTTAGGTGCTTTGTTTTGGACCGTTGAAATCTGGGCCCCCAACAAAGAAGCTGGCATCACCGATTACGACTGGATTCATTGGTACCGCGACCATCCCCCTGAGGACGACATCAAGTTGCTTAAATGGAGCGACGAGGTGTGCGGCGGCAAGGCGCACGTCGATTGGTATCCCTACCAGCACCCCGAATTGGGTGCGGTGGAATTGGGCGGTTGGGACCGCATGAACTACTGGCGCAATCCACCCGCACATTTGCGCGAGCGCGAAGCAGCAAGGTTTCCAGCTTGGTTGAATCAGATTGCCCTCACCTTGCCCAAGTTGGAGTTGCTGCATGCCAAAGCAGAAAACTTAGGCAAGGGCCAATGGCGCGTTCAGATGGCGGTTGGCAATGCGGGCTATTTGCCCAGTTATGTCACCAAGCGTGCATTGGAACGAAAAACAGCACGCCCCTGCATGTTTGAAATTGATCTGCCTGAAGGGGCAACTTTGCGCATGGGTAAACCACGCATGGAAGGCCCTCAGTTGGAAGGCCATGCCGCAAGCAATTCACTACAAGCGTTTTTGCCCAACAAAACCATTACGGGAGATCGGGCCTTGAACGAATGGATTGTGGAAGCCCCAGCAGGCACAGTGCTCAACTTAACAGCGCATGCCGCGCGGGCAGGCACTGTCAGAGCTTCCATCACCTTGAAATAATTTATTTCAAGCCCAGCAAGCGCACGGCGTTGTCTTTCAAAATCCCGGGCATCACCTCGGGTTTGAAACCGGCCACTTCAAAATCCTTCATCCACCGCTCTGGTGTGATGAGGGGGTAATCGCTGCCAAACAAAATGCGGTCTTTCAGCAAGGTGTTGGCGTACTGCACCAGTTGCTTTGGAAAGTACTTGGGGCTCCAGCCCGACAAATCAATCCAGACGTTGGGCTTGTGCGTGGCGACGCTGAGGGCTTCGTCTTGCCAAGGGAAGCTGGGGTGCGCCATCACAATTTGCATGTCTGGAAAATCAATGGCCACGTCGTCTAAGTGCATGGGATTGCTGTAGGCCAAACGCAAACCACCGCCGCATCGCATGCCCGAGCCAATGCCACTGTGACCCGTGTGAAAGATGGCGGGCATCTTGTGTTCGTTGATCACCTCGTAAATGGGCCAAGCCATTTTGTCGTAGGGGTGGTAGCCCTGAACGGTGGGATGAAACTTAAAGCCCTTGATGCCCTCTTCTTTGATCAGTCGCTCGGCTTCGCGCGCACCCATCTTGCCTTTGTGGGGGTCGATGCTGGCAAACGCAATCATCATGTCGCTGTTGTCGCGGGCAGCTTTGGCAATTTCTTCATTGGGAATACGGCGGCGGCCCAACTGTGACTCGCTGTCGACCGTGAACATCACCAAGCCAATTTTTCGCTCGCGGTAATAAGCCACAGTTTCGTCGATGGTGGGACGGCGGTTGCTGCCAAAAAACTTGTCAGCGGCGCGGTCGTACTCTTCGCCGTAGTTGTCGAAGGGGTTCCAGCAACTCACCTCTGCGTGGGTGTGAATGTCGATGGCAATCAGGTCTTGGTGTTTCATAAAAACTTTCAGAAATTCGGGAAAACCCTGTGTTCATTGCGCTCGCATGGCAAGACAATATAGTTATTGATAATAACCTTTTTAACAAGTCCTTGCACGCTTGCAAGGACGAATTGGACCCTCCATCATGACTCAAAATCTACATCCTTTGTTGCAGCGCGCCCAGACCCATGGCATTCATTTTGAGATGAAGGGAGCGGTGGCAGTGGTGCGTTTAAGCCGTCCCACCAAACGCAACGCACTGAACGACGGTTTGATCGAAGCCTTACGCGATGTGTTCCAAAACCTGCCCGAAGAAGCCAAGTCAGCCGTGGTATTTGGTGAAGGTGATCATTTCTGCGCGGGCTTGGATTTGTCTGAACTGAAAGAGCGCGACGCCGGTCAGGGGGTGCATCATTCACGTAGCTGGCACGTGGCCTTGGACGCAGTTCAATTGGGTCGTGTTCCTGTCATTGCTGCTTTGCATGGCGCGGTGGTGGGCGGTGGTTTGGAATTGGCCAGCGCTTGTCATATTCGCGTTGCAGACGACAGCACCTTCTTTGCTTTACCAGAAGGCACGCGCGGTATTTTTGTGGGCGGTGGCGGCTCTGTTCGCATTCCTAAACTGATTGGCGTGGCGCGCATGACCGACATGATGCTGACCGGCCGTGTTTACAACGCAGTCGACGGCGAGCGCATTGGCTTGGCCCAATACCACGTGCCCACAGGCACAGCGCTTGAAAAAGCCATGGACTTGGCACAGCGAATTGCGACCAATGCACCGTTAACCAACTATGCATTGATGCACGCCCTGCCGCGCATTGCCGAGCAACCTGCTGACCATGGCTACCTGACTGAAGCCCTCATTTCTTCCATTGCACAAGCAGCCCCCGAAGCCAAAGCGCGCGTGAAGGCTTTCTTGGACGGCAAAGCAGCCAAAGTTCAAAAGAGCTAATTCGCCATTTAAAAGCATCTACATCGCCAACCGTTACTGAGAGACCCGTATGAGCGCTCCTAAATTTAGACCCTTGCGTTTTGGCGTGACACGTGTCACTTTAAAAGATGGTGTGCCCGGTACGCATTACCTCAAAGCAGATCAAGAGTTGCAGGCTTTTCCAGACCGCCTGACAGACCGTCTGCAACACTGGGCTCACAACAAACCAACACAAACACTCTTTGCACGTCGCGTTAAATTGGCCGATGGCAGTTTGGGTGATTGGCGTCATGTGACCTACGCTGAGGCATGGGCCACCGCAAGAAACATTGCGCAGGGTTTGATCAACCGCGGCTTGAACGCAGAGCGCCCCGTGGTGATCTTGAGCGAAAACAGTTTAGAACATGCCCTGTTGGCCCTGGGTTGCATGGTGGCGGGCGTGCCCTTTGTGCCCACCTCACCACCCTACTCATTGATTAGTCAGGACTACGACAAACTCAAGCACGTGTTGCGTACCGTGACGCCAGGCTTGGTGTTTGCCGGCGATGCACGCTATGCAAAAGCCATTGCGGCCACAGTTTCCAGTGACATGGAAATTGTGATGAACGAAGGTGGCGTAGAAGGCAAACAAGTCACTACTTTTGAAGCCTTGTGCAGCACGCCTGCCACAGCGCAAGTCGATGCCGCCATCGCAGCCACAGGCCCTGACACCATTGTGAAATTTTTGTTCACCAGTGGCTCCACCAAGTTGCCTAAAGCCGTGATCAACACACAACGTTTGTGGTGTGCCAATCAACAACAAATGGCGCAGTCCATGCCCATCTTGGCCGAAGCCCCTTTGGTCTTGGTCGACTGGTTGCCATGGAACCACACCTTTGGTGGCAATCACAACTTTGGCATGGTGGTGTTTCATGGCGGTACGATGTACATCGACGACGGCAAACCCACGCCAGCCCTCATGCATGAAACATTGCGCAACTTGCGCGAAATTGCACCCACTGTTTACTTCAATGTGCCCACAGGCTTTGAAGCCATTGCCCATGCCATGAAGACCGACGATTTGCTGCGCAAGACTTTGTTGTCACGTGTGCAGATGTTCTTCTATGCAGGCGCTGCGTTGGCACAACCCATTTGGGACAGCTTGTATGAGTCGCAAGAACGCGAAGTGGGCGAGCGCATTGTGATGGGGACTGGCCTGGGCATGACCGAGTCTGGACCCTTCGGTATTTTTGTCACCAACCCTTACGTGAATGCAGGTGACTTAGGGGTTCCAACACCTGGTTTGGAACTCAAACTGGTCGACATGGGCGGCAAGACAGAGGTGCGTTACCGCGGCCCCAACATCACGCCCGGTTACTGGCGCAATGCAGAAGAAACCCAAGGTGCGTTTGACGATGAAGGTTTCTTCTGTACCGGCGATGCCGTCAAGTGGATTGACGAAACCGATGTGCACTTGGGCTTGAAGTTTGATGGCCGCATTGCAGAAGACTTCAAGTTGGCAACGGGTACGTTTGTCAGCGTGGGCCCTTTGCGAGGCAAGATCATTGCCGCAGGTGCGCCCTACATCCAAGACGTGGTGCTGACAGGCATCAACTTAAAAGAAGTGGGCGCCATGGTGTTTCCAACACCCGCCGTACGCGCGCTCAGTGGCATGTCGGCAGATGCGCCATTGGCCGATGTTTTAGGCAGCGAACCTGTGTTGGCGCATTTCCAAAAAGTCATCAATGAGCTGGCCAAAACAGCCACAGGCAGTGCCAATCGCATCGCACGCATGTGCTTGTTGTCCGAGCCACCCACGATCGACAAGGGCGAAATTACCGACAAAGGCTCGATCAATCAACGCGCAGTGTTGACGCACCGCGCTGACACAGTGGCCGCATTGCATGAAGAGCGCTTGCACTTCATCTTGAAGCCCACCGCCTAATTTTGAAATTCTGAAAGTAGCATCATGAGCCAGCCCGGATTTTTCAATGCCTTTGAAGACGTGTGGATGCACGAAGGCGTTCGCACCCCTATGGTCGATTACTGTGGTGCCTTGGGCCACATCTCCCCCACCGACATGGGCATCAAAGCCGCGCGCGAAGCCCTGAAGCGTGCAGACATTCCAGCCAAAGACATTGGCTCCGTACTCACCGGCAACATGGCCCCTGGCGACTTTGATCAGTTCTTCTTGCCACGCCACATTGGCCTCTATGCCGGTGTGCCTGTTGAAGTGCCGGCACTGATGGCACAACGCATTTGCGGCACAGGTTTTGAATTGTTCCGACAAGCAGGCGAGCACATTCAATCAGGCGCTGCAGAAGCTGCGCTGGTGGTCGGCACAGAAAGCATGACGCGCAACCCCATTGCAGCGTTCGATCACCGCACCGGTTTCAAACTGGGCTCTCCCGTAGGTTTCAAAGACTACATGTGGGAAGCCCTGAAAGACCCAGCCGCCGGCATCAACATGATTCAAACGGCCGAAAACTTGGCCAAAAAATACAACATCACGCGGGAAGAAGTGGATGCCTTTGCATCCGAGTCTTTTGCCAAAGCCGTGGCAGCGCAACAGTCTGGTTTCTTGGCAGGCGAAATTGTGCCCGTCATCACCGAGAAGTTTGAACTCGACGGTTACAAGTCTCGCGGCATCAAGTTGCAGGGCAAGGTGACTGAAGTGTCGCAAGACACACACCCACGCATTTCTCCGGCAGACGTCTTGGCTAAATTGCGCTCTGTGTATGAAGGCGGCGTACAAACAGGTGGCAACAGCTCCGCCTTGGTGGACGCTGCGGCTGCTTGTGTGGTCACCTCTGGCGCCTATGCCAAAGCCAACGGAAAGAAGCCACTGGCCCGCGTGGTGGCTGCAGCTGTGGCTGGTGTGCCCCCCGAAATCATGGGCATTGGCCCAGCACCTGCCATTCGTTTATTGCTGGCACGAACCGGCCTCAAACTGTCCGACATCAGTCGCTTTGAAATCAACGAAGCGCAAGGCGCACAAACTTTGGCAGTGGGCCGTGAGTTGGGTTTAGACCTCAGCTTGCTGAACGTCAATGGAGGCGCCATTGCTTTGGGTCATCCACTGGCTGCAACCGGTGTTCGTCTCACCATCACATTGGCGCGCGAATTGGCACGCAGTGGCAAACGCTATGGCATTTCGAGTGCATGTGTGGGCGGTGGCCAAGGCATTGCCTTGCTGATCGAAAACCCCCACACCTGATCCCAATCAATTCAGTCAACATCATTCTATTCAAGAGGACATCATGAACATTCAAGGCATGAGCGCATTGGTCACCGGCGGTGGCTCTGGCTTGGGCGAAGCAACCGCCCGCGAATTGGCCCGTTTAGGTGCCAAAGTGGCCGTACTCGACCTGAACCTCGACAACGCGCAAAAAGTAGCCGCTGACATCGGCGGCATTGCCATTCAGTGCGATGTCACCAACGCAGCCAGCATGGAAAACGCCGTGGCCGAAGCGGCCAAAGCCCAAGGTGGCGCGCGCATCTTGATGCAAATTGCGGGCATCGGTACCGCCAAGCGCATTGTGGGCAAAGACGGCAACCCCGCGCCTTTGGAAGACTTTGCCAAAGTGGTCAATGTCAATTTGATTGGCACTTACAACGCGGCTCGCGTGTTTGCTGCCGCCTGCGCCAAGCTCGATCCCATGGAAGACGGCGAGCGCGGCGCGATGGTGTTCACAGCTTCTGTGGCTGCCTTTGATGGTCAAGTAGGTCAACAAGCGTATAGCGCATCCAAAGCGGGTGTAGCCGGTATGACTTTACCCATGGCTCGCGATTTGGCACAACATGGCATTCGTGTTTGCACCATCGCGCCTGGCATCTTTGCCACGCCTTTGTTGAAAACATTGCCTGAACCTGTTCAAGCCTCTTTGGCTGCCAGCATCCCCTTCCCTTCTCGCCTTGGCAAACCTGAAGAGTTTGCGCAACTGGCCGCACACATTGTGAGCAATGGCCACTTGAATGGCGAAGTCATTCGCTTGGACGGTGCGCTGCGCATGGCGCCGCGTTAATCGCACGAAAGTTTTCAATGAGTAAAACAGTTGTTTACGAATTGCAAGTGATGTTCGGTGACTGCGACCCCGCAGGCATCGTCTTCTTTCCTAACTTTTCCAAATGGATGGACGCGTCTTCTCTCAACTTCTTCGTGAAGTGCGGCGTGCAACCGTGGCGCGAGCTGGTCAAAACCACCGGCATCATTGGCACCCCCCTGTTGGAAATCAACACCAAGTTCGGTCGTCCTGCCACCTATGGCGAAACACTCCAAATACACACCAGTGTGCAAGAGTGGCGCGACAAAACCTTCATCCACAAACACGTGGTGATGCGCGGCGATACAGTGTTGTGCGAAGGTACCGAAGTGCGTGCGTTTTGCATCAAGCACCCTGACGATCCCGATCGCATCAAGGCCATTCCAGTTCCCGCGGACATCAAAGCGCTGTGCAGCTAATGCACAGCATTTGATTTCCATTTTTCTCTCAACGTTTTTCCAACCCACCTCTTAGGAGACAAGAATGAAAATGACTAAAACTCTGCTGGCATTGGCCATCACCGCTGTCACCAGCACTGCTGCGCTGGCCGACATCAAAATTGGTGTGAGCTTGTCGCTCACAGGCCCAGGCTCAGGCTTGGGTACGCCGATGCAAAAACAAATGCAACTGTTCCCCAAAACAATTGCCGGTGAAAAAGTGACTGTCACTCTTTTGGACGACGCCTCGGATCCAGGCAAGGGCTCCGCCAATGCACGCCGCTTTGTGACAGAAGACAAAGTCGACGTGATCTTCGGCTCATGCCTCACACCCGTTGCTGCGGCCATGACCGACATCGCGTCTGAAGCGGGAACCGTGCAAATTGCTGGCTCACCAGTGGGCGTGCCCCCAGGCAAAGACAAATGGTTGTTCCGCTTGCCCCAATCCAACACAGTGATGGGTCATGCCGTGATCGAGCACATGAAAAAACAAGGCATCAAATCCGTTGGCTTTTTGGGCTACGCTGACGTCTATGGTCAACAATGGCTTGACGCTGTCGGTCCAGAACTTGAAAAGGCTGGCATCAAGATGGTGGGCGTTGAGCGCTTTGCACGTACAGATACCAGCGTCACGCCCCAAGCGCTCAAATTGACTTCCGCCAATCCCGACGCCATCTTGGTGGTGGCGTCAGGCTCAGGTGCTGCCATGCCCCAAATGGGCTTGGTCGAACGTGGCTACAAGGGCAAGGTTTACCAAACTCACGCAGCAGCCACACCCGACTTGTCACGCATTGGCGGTAAATCTGTCGAAGGTACTTTCGTCGTTTCCGGTCCTGCCTTGTTGGGCGACCAGTTGGCCGACAGCCATCCTTCCAAAAAGCTGGCCTTGGACTTCGTGCAGAAGTTTGAAAAAGAGTTTGGTCCTAACACTCGCAATCAGTTTGCAGGTCATGCGTATGACTTCCAAGTGGCCATGGAAAAAGCCATTCCTTTGGCATTGAAGAAAGCCAAACCTGGTACACCAGAGTTCCGTGCTGCCCTTCGCGACAGTTTGGAAACCATGGGCCGCACTGTGTTTTCACACGGCGTCATGAACTGGACGGCTGCTGACCACTGGGGTTACACCTTGGAAACAGGCGTGATGACCAAAGTGGTTGATGGCAAGTTCAAGGTCGAATAAGACCTTTGACATGCTTGCATAGGTGTGAGCGCCATTTGGGGCGCCACCCTATGCACCTTGTGTTTTTTGAATCGGAAATTTCATGGACTTCTCCATCGCCAGCATCCTCTTGCTAGACGGCGTCACCAACGGCGCCGTTTATGCTCTTCTTGGGTTGGCCACCGTGTTGGTGTTCACCGTCACGCGTGTGATCTTTATCCCTCAAGGTGAATTTGTGGCCTATGGTGCCCTCACACTTGCCATGCTTCAAACCGGCAAAACACCCGGTACGGTTTGGTTGTTGCTGATCCTTGCAGGCGTGGCTTCGCTGATGGAATTGATTGCACGCTGGCGCCATCATGGCAATGTTGTACGTGCTTTGCGTGCTGCGCTGCAGACTTTGATATTTCCAATTCTTGTGTCGCTCGTCGCCATTTGGGCTGCGCCACAAATGTTCCCACTTTGGGTTCAAGCCGTACTGAGCGTGGCCATTGTGACGGCCTTTGGCCCTCTGGTGTACCGCGTGGCTTACCAGTCACTTGAATCAGCCACGCCCTTGGTCTTGCTCATTGTGTCTGTTGGCGTGCACTTTGCCATGACGGGCTTGGGCTTGTTGTTTTTCGGAGCCGAAGGTTTCCGCAACCCCACATTCTGGGATGAACGCTTTGCCTTTGGTCCTGTTGCCTTAACGGGTCAAACGGTCATTATTTTCGTCACCTCATTGGCGCTCATTGTCATGATGTGGCTTTACTTCGAACGCTCATTGCGAGGCAAAGCCTTGCGCGCCACCGCGGTGAATCGCACAGGTGCGCGTTTGATGGGCATCTCCAGCCACACTTCCGGTCAACTCACATTCCTCATGGCGGCGCTGATTGGCGCGCTGTCTGGTTTGTTGATCGGCCCCACCACCACGGTGTTCTACGACTCAGGCTTTTTGATTGGCCTCAAAGGTTTCGTCGCAGCCGTGATGGGCGGACTGGCAAGTTACCCAGGCGCTTTGCTCGGCGCTCTTTTTGTGGGCATCGTCGAATCCTTTGGCGCTTTCTGGGCCAGTGCTTTCAAAGAAGTGATTGTCTTCACTTTGGTCTTGCCCATCCTCCTCGTGCGCTCTTTGCGCAGTGGCCATTCAGACGAGGAACACTGACATGAACAAACAAAAACTCTTTATTTTCTTGCTGGCAGCAGCCGTTCCCGTGGTGGCGCTGTTGCCGCTCCCAGACTTTTGGATTGCGCAGTTCAACTACATTGGCTTGTATGCGCTGGTGTGTCTGGGCTTGGTCCTGCTCACCGGCATTGGAGGGTTGACCTCGTTCGGCCAAGCCGCGTTTGTGGGCGTTGGGGCTTACACCACAGCTTGGTTGACACTTAATACAGGCATGTCACCTTGGCTGACATTGTTTGTAGGTTTGGGTCTCACCGCCATCAGTGCCCTCATTGTGGGCGCGATCACCTTGCGCATGTCGGGCCACTATCTTCCCTTGGCCACCATAGCATGGGGCCTGTCGCTTTACTACCTCATGGGCAACTTAGACGCCTTAGGTAAATACGATGGCTTGCTAGGTCTCAAGAGTTTATCCATTGGTGGTCTTGACATTGGCCAAGGCAGGTTGTTCTTCATTTTGACGTGGACCCTCCTCATTGCCGGCGCCATCGCTTTGTTGAACTTGCTCGATTCACGTCCCGGCCGTGCCATTCGTTCGCTCAAAGGCGGCTCTCAAATGGCTGAAGCGATGGGCATCAGCACCTTCCGTTACAAAGTCACCATCTTTTTGATTGCGGCCTTGTTTGCGTCCGTCGCAGGTTGGTTGCTTGCGCACTTCCAACGAACCGTCAATCCATCGGCTTTTGGTTTGAAGATGGGCATTGAATACTTGTTCATGGCTGTGATCGGTGGTGTCGGTTATGTTTGGGGCGCCATTGTGGGTGCGGCCCTCATTAAACTGCTCGACGACTACTTGCAAGTGGCTCTGCCCGCCTTAATTGGCACCAGTGGCAGCTACGAGGTCATTGTTTTTGGTGTGGCCATGGTCCTGGTCCTTAAATACATGCCGGATGGCATCTGGTCCTTGGTCGCCCGCCAATTACCACGCCCTCCTCGGAAAATGGACTGGCAAGATGCCGAGCCCTTGAGTGCTCGTAGCAAGCCTGCCATGGGTGAGTTGGTCTTGAAGGTCGACAAAATTCGCAAACAGTTTGGTGGCCTCACCGCTGTGAACGACATTAGCTTTGACATTCATGCGGGGCAAATTGTGGGCCTGATTGGTCCTAACGGCGCTGGCAAATCAACCACCTTCAACTTGATCACGGGCGTGTTGTCTAAAACCTCGGGGCAAGTGACTTATCGGGGTCACGATATTTCTGCCTTGCCCTCGCGCGAAATTTCACGTCAAGGCATGGCACGTACTTTTCAGCACGTCAAGATGATTCCCGACATGACCGTTTTAGAAAACGTCGCACTGGGTGCTTACACGCGGGGTGAATCAGGTGTGATTTCTTCCATGCTCGGCACCAACGCATTAGAGGAACGCCGATTCATGAAAGAAGCGCAACATCAACTCGAACGCATTGGCATGGGCAAGTACTTGCACGAACAAGCAGGCAACTTGGCCATGGGCCCACAACGTTTGATGGAAATTGCGCGCGCCCTGTGTTGTGATCCAGCGCTCTTGTTGCTAGACGAACCCGCCGCGGGTTTGCGTCACAAAGAAAAACAAGATTTGATCAAAGTACTTCGCCAACTGCAAAGCGAAGGCATGAGCATTTTGCTGGTAGAACACGACATGGACTTGGTGATGGACGTGTGTGACCATTTGGTCGTGATGGAGTTTGGCACTTTGCTAACCCAAGGCACACCTGCAGAAATTCAAGCGAGCCCGGCCGTGCGAGCAGCCTACCTGGGAACGGAACACTGATATGACAACACCCATCCTCAAAGTCACTCAACTCCATGCAGGTTACGGCAAAGCCGAGGTGCTTCATGGCATCAGTTTGGAAGCGGCACAGGGCAGTGTCATCACGGTCATTGGCCCCAACGGTGCGGGCAAATCAACCTTCTTGAACAGTCTGATGGGTATCTTGCCTGCCAAGGGTGTGATTGAGTTCAACGGCCAATCGATCAACGAATTGACCTTGGAAGAACGTGTGATGCAAGGCATTTCATTGGTGCCTGAAAAGCGTGAACTCTTCAGCACCATGTCTGTAGAAGACAACCTCGTGCTGGGCGGGTATCGCCAAATGCGATTGGGCAATGCCCAATGGCGCGCTCGTTTAGACGATGTTTACGATTTATTCCCTCGACTCAAAGAACGCCGCCTACAAGAAGCGGGTACGTTGTCGGGTGGCGAACGCCAAATGTTGGCGGTGGGTCGTTCCCTCATGTCACGTCCTTCTCTTTTGATGCTGGACGAACCTAGTTTGGGTTTGGCACCGCTCATTGTGAAAGAAATTTTCTCGATCATTGAAACACTTCGCAGAACAGGTGTTTCCATTGTCTTGGTCGAGCAAAACGCTCGGGCTGCTCTGGCGGTCGCTGATCACGGCTATGTGCTGGAAATGGGGGAAGTTAGTTTAGAAGGCAAAGCTGCCGATTTGGCCGAAGACCCCAGAGTGATCGACACCTATTTGGGTGCTGCAAAAAAATAACTGAGTCAAAAGATGAGCGACTATCAACCCCGTATTCAGGACATGCAGTTTGTTCTGTCCCAGGTTTTAAATGCCCCGGAACAACTAAAAACCTTGCCGATCTTTGACGAAGTCGATGCTGATCTGGTGCAACAAGTTTTAGAGGAAGCTGGCAAGTTTGTGGGCGAAGTGGTCGCCCCTCTCAATCGAGACGGCGACGAAATTGGTGCGCAATGGCAAAACGGTCAAGTGACGATGCCGCCAGGTTTTCAAGCGGCATATCAACAGTTTTGGCAAGCAGGATGGCCAGCACTTTCTGCCGCATCAGAAGATGGCGGACAAGGTCTACCCTCCGTGTTGGAAATCATGCTGTATGAAATGCTGTCAGCCGCCAACCATGGCTGGACGATGGCGCCTGGTTTGTTGCATGGCGCCTACGAATGCATCAAGCACTACGCCAGCCCCTCCCTCAAAGAAACCTACCTTAGTAAAGTTGGCTCTGGCGAATGGTTGGCCACAATGTGCCTTACCGAACCCCATGCTGGCAGCGACTTAGGCCTGTCACGCACCAAAGCGACGCCTCAAGCAGATGGTCGCTATGCCTTGAACGGCACCAAAATTTTTATCTCTGGCGGTGAGCATGACCTTACCGACAACATCGTGCATTTGGTCTTGGCCCGCTTGCCAGATGCCCCCCCCGGCCCCAAAGGCTTGTCACTTTTCTTGGTCCCCAAGTTTTATCCCAATGGCGAGCGCAGTGCCGTGCATTGCGATCGCATTGAAGAAAAGATGGGACTGCACGGCAGCCCCACTTGCGTGATGCGTTTTGACGATGCCCTGGCCGACATCATTGGCGAACCTGGCAAAGGTTTGAACGCCATGTTTGTCATGATGAATGCGGCACGTTTGCACGTGGCCATGCAAGGCATTGGCCTGTTGGATGCTGCCTGGCAAAAAGCCGACGCCTATGCCAAAGAGCGTCGCCAAATGCGTGCCCCTGCTGGCAAAGAAGCCAAAGAAAAATCTGCTGCCGAAGCCGATTTCATCATTCAACATCCCGCCATCAAGCGCATCTTGGACACACAACGTTCTTGGGTGGATGGCGGCCGTGTGCTTGCCTATCAGACAGCCGTCGAATTGGACCGCATCAAACACGCCGATAAAGAGACCGCCGCCAAATCACAACGTTGGTGCGCGCTGGTCACTCCCATGATGAAAGCAGCCTTCACCCACCAAGCCTTTCACGGTGGCAGCGATTGCCTCCAAGTGTTTGGCGGCCATGGCTACGTGCGCGAATGGGGCATTGAACAAATCGTTCGCGATGCGCGCGTCGCCATGATTTACGAAGGCACCAACGAAATTCAAGCCATCGATTTATTGGTTCGAAAAATCTTGGCCGATGGCGGCCAGAGTTTGAACCAACTGCTAGACGACATGAAGGCAGAAACACAATCGGAAACGGCAGAAGCCTCGCAACTTCGCAAGTTGACACAAAGCATCGTGAGCGCAGCGCCTCAAGACCCCAGCTTGGGCCACCGTGTGGCCGATGACTATTTGCGCGCCATGGCCTTGGTCATGTTGCAATGGGCATGGCACCGCATCAACGCCCAGCTGCAAGAAGACACGCCAGACTTGCAAGACCGTTGGCAAGCGCCTTCCAAGGCTTTCCAACAGTGGGTCTTGCCCGAGTTCGCCATGCGCAAACACATCATCGAAGCGCAATGCCAAACAGCTTAAAAACGCCTGTGGCTTCCGTCGACAAAGTCGACACCAGCTACTTAGAGACCTTGATTGGTTACAACGCACGCCGTGCGGCGCTGGCTGTCATCAGTCAATTTTTAGAACGCATGGCGGTCTATGACCTCAAGCCTGTTGATTTTTCTGTGATGTCTGTGGTGGTGCATAACCCGGGTGTGACATCACGACAACTTTGCACCGCATTGAACATCCTGCCCCCCAACTTGGTAGGCTTGGTGCAATCGCTTGAATCACGTGGCTTGCTAGAACGACTGCCCCATCCCAGCGATGGCCGTGCCATGGGCCTGCATCCTACCGATCAGGGAGAGCAACTCATGAAAAAGGCAGAAGCCACGGCTTCCGAGCTAGAAATGACCATTGGCTCTAAACTCACATCTCACCAAGCGCAAACCTTGGTGAGCTTGCTACAAAAAATCTACCTCTAAGGGGACCCAGTTACTGGACCCAAGAGACACACATTGGGAGACTAGGCCTTGTCACATTCCAGCTTTCCTTCATTGGCAGTCACGCTACCAACAGATGCCGCCAACGCCGTTTTGATTGGCCGCATGTGGGTCCCCGGCGAAGGTCCTTACCTTGTGAAGGTGGGTGCCCAAGAAACCACCGACTTGTCCGGCTTGGCACTGACCAGCAGTGACTTGATGGAAATCGACAGCGCTGCTGCGCTTGTGCAACAGCAAAACGGTCAAACTTGGTCAACCCAAGCCGTTTGGCAAAACACAGATCCGCACAAGCGCAATCCACAACAGCCCTGGTTTCTCGCCCCCACTGACTTGCAGGCCATCAAAGCTGCAGGCGTGACCTTTGTGGCCAGCATGCTGGAGCGTGTGATCGAAGAACAAGCACGAGGCGATGCCGCCAAAGCAGAGAGTGTTCGCAAGGCCGTGATCGATGTCATGGGCGACAACCTGCGCAACGTCAAACCGGGTTCGGCACAAGCCATGAAACTCAAAGAAGTGTTGGTGGCACAAGGTGTTTGGTCGCAGTACCTTGAAGTGGGCATTGGCCCCGACGCCGAAATTTTCACCAAATCACAAGCCATGAGTGCCGTAGGTTCTGGCTTTGCGGTGGGCTTGCACCCCGGCAGTTCTTGGAACAACCCAGAACCCGAAATTGTGCTGGTCATCAATTCCAAAGGCCACGTGGTGGGAGCGGCCCTGGGCAATGATGTCAATCTGCGCGACTTCGAAGGCCGAAGCGCCCTGCTCTTAGGCAAAGCCAAAGACAACAATGCCAGCTGCGCCATCGGGCCCTTCATCCGCTTGTTTGACGGCCAATACACCCTCGACAGCGTTCGAAACACCGACCTCAGCATGGCCGTCCATGGCCCCGAAGGCTTTTTGATGCAAGGCAGCAGCTCCCTGAGCCAAATCAGCCGCGACCCGCTGGACTTAGCGGCACAAGCCATTGGGCCCTACCACCAGTACCCCGACGGGCTTGTGTTGTTCTTGGGCACGATGTTTGCACCCACCCAAGACCGACATGGCCCAGGCCAAGGCTTTACGCATGTGGTGGGCGATACGGTGGCCATCACCACCCCACAATTGGGTACCCTGTTCAACCGCGTCACCACTTCCGACCAAGCACCTGAATGGACCTATGGCGTTCGAGCCCTCATGCAGGACTTGGCCAAGCGCTCTAGCCCATGAGCGACTAAACGTCCTCTGCGCCCTCCAGGCCGAAGGTTCTTTTCAGTCAACTGGCATAATTCAGCCTACAGCCGGTCTTGAACCGGCCTTTCTTTGTCACCCCATTTTCAAGGACACCTTCATGATTACCACAGCCACAGGCCTGCAATACGAAGACACCGTGGTCGGCGACGGCGCCGAAGCCACCAAAGGCCAAACTGTCACCGTGCACTACACAGGCTGGTTGTACAAAGACGGCGAGCAAGGTGCCAAATTTGACTCTAGCAAAGACCGCCGCGACCCCTTCCAATTTATTTTGGGCGCAGGCATGGTCATTCGCGGCTGGGACGAAGGCGTGGCCGGCATGAAAATCGGCGGCGCACGCACCTTGATCATTCCTTCTGACTTAGGTTACGGCCCGCGTGGCGCTGGCGGCGTCATTCCCCCGAATGCCACCCTCAAATTCGACGTCGAATTGCTCGAACTGTCTTGACCTGATGCAAGCCCCCAAGGCAGTTTGCCAACGGGGTCTTGAAATCTTTCAAAACGCCCCCAAGTCTGGGGCGTTGTCATTTATTGCGGATGCATTCCATGTCTGATTCCAGCTCACAAAACACCTCAAATTCAAACCCCGGCACCGCCAATGTGATGCCGACTGCTGAAGCCTTGGCTGCGGCCGCTGCTGCCATGGGCACAGACAACCAGGCAGCACCAGCGCCAGCAACCCACGATCCTTTGGCTGACGCCCAAGCCGAACTGGCCAACATCAAAGCCCAAAACGCAACATTGGCCGATCAATACCTGCGTGCGCAAGCCGATGTGCAAAATGCCCGTCGCCGTGCCGATGAAGAAATTTCAAAAGCCCGTAAATTTGCAGTGGAAGGCTTTGCCGACAGCCTGTTGCCCGTGCTGGACAGTTTAGAAGCTGGCCTGGCCATTCAGTCGGCCACGCCCGAACAAATTCGTGAGGGTGCCGAAGCCACCCTGCGTCAGCTTAAAAGTGCCTTGGAACGCAACAAAGTGGTCGACATCAATCCCGCCGCTGGTACCAAGTTTGACCCCCATCACCACCAAGCCATCAGCGTGGTGCCTGCGCAGCAAGAAGCCAACACGGTGGTGACTGTCCTGCAAAAAGGTTACCTGATTGCTGACCGCGTGCTGCGTCCGGCCTTGGTCACCGTCACCGCACCCAAATAAAACAGCTCAGAAGTAGAAAACGGGCTTGAAATTACCCAAACCGCCCCTACTTCTGATTCATTCAAGCATTTTTTAGATTTACCGGAGAAAAACATGGGAAGAATCATTGGCATTGACTTGGGCACCACCAACTCGTGTGTGGCCATCATGGAAGGCAACACCACCAAGGTGATTGAGAACGCCGAAGGCGCGCGTACCACACCTTCCATCATTGCGTACCAGGAAGACGGCGAAATTTTGGTCGGTGCATCCGCCAAGCGCCAAGCGGTCACCAACCCCCGCAACACGCTGTATGCCGTGAAGCGTTTGATTGGTCGCAAGTTCGCCGAAAAAGAAGTTCAAAAAGACATCGACCTGATGCCTTACACCATTGCCAAAGCCGACAACGGCGACGCTTGGGTGGAAGTGCGCGGCAACAAATTGGCGCCCCCACAAATCAGCGCAGAAGTCTTGCGCAAGATGAAGAAAACCGCCGAAGACTACCTCGGCGAAGAAGTGACAGAAGCCGTGATCACGGTGCCTGCTTACTTCAACGACGCACAACGTCAAGCCACCAAAGATGCAGGTCGCATCGCTGGTTTGGATGTGAAGCGCATCATCAACGAACCCACTGCTGCTGCATTGGCTTTCGGTTTGGACAAGACCGAAAAAGGCGATCGCAAAATTGCCGTGTACGACTTGGGTGGCGGTACGTTTGACGTGTCCATCATTGAAATTGCCGACGTCGATGGCGAAAAGCAATTTGAAGTCTTGTCCACCAACGGCGACACCTTCTTGGGCGGCGAAGACTTCGACCAACGCATCATTGATTTCATCATCACCGAGTTCAAGAAAGAAAGCGGCGTTGATTTGTCCAAAGACGTGTTGGCCTTGCAGCGCTTGAAAGAAGCCGCCGAAAAAGCCAAGATCGAATTGTCAAGCTCGGCTGGCACCGACATCAACCTGCCCTACATTACCGCTGATGCCACAGGTCCTAAACACCTGAACATCAAACTCAGCCGCGCCAAGTTGGAAAGCCTGGTTGAAGAGCTGATCGAACGCACCATTGCACCTTGCCGCATGGCCATCAAAGATGCTGGCGTGAGCGTGTCTGACATCGACGACATCATTTTGGTCGGCGGCATGTCCCGCATGCCCAAAGTCCAAGACAAGGTCAAAGAGTTCTTTGGCAAAGAGCCACGCAAAGACGTGAACCCTGACGAAGCTGTGGCCGTAGGCGCAGCCATTCAAGGTCAAGTTTTGTCCGGCGATCGCAAAGACGTGTTGTTGTTGGACGTCACACCTTTGTCTTTGGGCATTGAAACCTTGGGCGGTGTGATGACCAAAATGATCACCAAGAACACCACCATTCCAACCAAGTTTGCACAAACATACTCTACAGCCGACGACAACCAGCCTGCTGTGACCATCAAGGTTTACCAAGGCGAGCGCGAGATGGCCAGCGGCAACAAGTTGCTGGGTGAGTTCAACCTCGAGGGCATTCCACCCGCAGCGCGTGGCACACCGCAAATTGAAGTGTCCTTTGACATTGACGCCAACGGCATCTTGCACGTGGGTGCCAAAGACAAAGGCACTGGCAAAGAAAACAAGATCACCATCAAGGCCAACTCTGGTTTGTCTGAAGCCGAAATTCAACAGATGGTGAAAGACGCCGAGTTGAATGCTGAAGACGACAAGAAAAAACTCGAAATCGTTCAAGCCAAAAATTCAGGCGAAGCCACTGTCCACAGCGTGAAGAAAAGCTTGACCGAGTACGGCGACAAAATTGAAGCTGACGAGAAATCAAAAATCGAAGCGGCTGTGAAGGAGTTGGAAGAAGCTTTGAATGGCGAAGACAAAGATGCCATTACTGCAAAAACTGAAACCCTCATGACCGTCAGCCAAAAGCTGGGCGAAAAAATGTACGCTGACATGCAAGCCAAAGAAGCGGCAGCGGGTGGCGCAGCAGGCGGCCCTGGTGCCGACGCCAAACCTGCAGACGACAACGTGGTCGATGCAGAAGTGAAAGAAGTTAAAAAAGGCTAAGCCTTTCATTCAAGGGCAATAGCCCAAGCCGCCGCGTCAGCGCATTCCTTAGGAAATCGCTTTCGCGGCGTTCTTGTTCAAACAGTAGCAAAAAACGATGGCCAAAAGAGACTTTTACGAAGTATTGGGTGTAGCCAAGAACGCCTCTGAAGAAGAGATCAAAAAGGCGTATCGCAAATTGGCAATGAAGTTCCACCCTGACCGTCATCAGGGCGACGAAGCCAAAGAGGCAGAAGGCAAATTCAAAGAGGTCAAAGAGGCCTATGAGATGTTGTCGGACGCGCAAAAACGTGCAGCCTACGACCAATACGGTCACGCCGGTGTCGACCCCAACATGCGCGGTGGCGCAGGTGGCGCGGAAGGCTTTGGCGGTTTTGGCGAAGCCTTTGGCGACATCTTTGGTGACATCTTTGGCCAGCAACGCGGTGGTGGCCGTGGTGGCCGTCAAGTGTTCCGTGGCGGCGATTTGAGTTATGCCATGGAAGTCACCTTGGAAGAGGCTGCTGCCGGCAAGGATGCGCAAATTCGCATCCCCGGTTGGGAAGAGTGCGAGCCCTGCGATGGCACCGGCGCCAAAAAAGGCACCAGCGCCAAAACCTGTGGCACCTGCCAAGGTTCAGGCACGGTGCAAATGCGCCAAGGCTTTTTCAGTGTGCAACAAACCTGCCCACATTGCCGCGGCTCAGGCAAAATCATCTCCGACCCCTGCCCTTCGTGCAGTGGTCAAGGCAAGCTCAAAAAGCAAAAAACGCTCGAAGTCAAAATCCCTGCAGGCATTGACGACGGCATGCGCATTCGCAGCACGGGCAATGGTGAACCGGGCACCAACGGCGGGCCGCCTGGCGATTTGTACATTGAGATTCGACTCAAGAAACACGACATCTTTGAGCGTGATGGCGACGACCTGCATTGCTCAGTCCCCATCGGCTTTAGCAAAGCGGCATTGGGTGGCGAGATTGATGTTCCCACACTCAATGGCAAGGCGGCCATCGACATTCCTGAAGGCACACAAACTGGCAAGCAATTCCGTTTGCGCGGCAAAGGCATCAAGGGCGTGCGCGCCAGCTACCCGGGCGACTTGTACTGCCACATCACTGTGGAAACGCCGGTCAAGCTCACAGAACACCAGCGCAAGCTGCTCAAAGAGTTTGACGAGTCACTGCAAAAAGGCGGTGCCAAGCACATGCCCACGGGCAACAGCTGGACCGACAAACTGAAGGGACTGTTCGGCGCCTAAAAGGACTAAGATGTCTTCATGACTCTGAACATACGTTTTTTAGGCGGTGCCGATACGGTCACCGGTTCCAAATACTGCGTCGAGCACGACGGCAAAAAGCTGTTGGTCGACTGCGGTTTGTTTCAAGGCTACAAACAACTGCGCCTGCGCAACTGGGACGCATGTCCTGTGCCACCCAGCGATGTCGATGCGGTTATCCTGACGCACGCCCACTTGGACCACAGTGGCTATTTGCCGCTGCTGGCCCGCAACGGGTTTGAAGGCAAGGTGCACACCACCTCGGGTACCCGCGACTTGTGCGCCATCTTGTTGCCCGACAGCGGGCACATCCAAGAAGAAGACGCCTACTTTGCCAACCGGCATGGCTTCTCCAAGCACAGCCCTGCACTGCCGCTTTACACGCAGCAAGACGCCAAGTACTGCATGCAGCAGTTTCGTGTTGAAAAGCTCAATGAGTGGTTTCAGCCCATCAAGGGATGGAATGCCAAATTCAGCAGTGCGGGTCACATTTTGGGTGCCGCCAGTTTGCTGCTTGAGGTTGCGGGCCGACGCATTCTGTTCTCTGGCGACTTGGGCCGCCCCGACGACAGCTTGATGAACCCTCCAGATGCACCGCCCCAGGCCGACACTGTGCTCATCGAGTCCACCTATGGCAACCGAAGCCACCCCATCGAAAATGTGAATGCCGAGCTTGGCGCAGCATTGAAAAAAGTTGCTGCGCGTGGCGGTGTCGCCGTGGTGCCAGTGTTTGCGGTAGGTCGTGCACAAGCCATCTTGCACAGCATTGCCCAGCTCAAAGCGCAAGGCGAAATTCCGCACGGCCTGCCCATTTTCTTAGACAGCCCCATGGCCATCCACACCACCGCACTGTACAAGCGTCACATGGGCGAACACCGCCTTCAGCCAGAAGAAGTTCAAGCGATGGACCATGTGGCCACCATGATTGAAACCCCCGAGCAGTCCAAAGCCTTGGTCAAACGACATGGTCCCATGGTGATCTTATCGGCCAGTGGCATGGCAACCGGTGGGCGTGTGTTACATCATTTGGCCAACCATGTCGGCAGCCACAAAAACATGGTCATCCTGACGGGCTATCAATCGCCCGGTACGCGCGGCGCTACCTTGGCCAGTGGCAGTGCCACCATTCGGCTGCATGGCAAAGACCTGCCTGTTGCCGCCGAAATTGTGCAACTGTCCTCCGCGTCTGCGCACGCAGACGGCAATCAACTCCTGGCATGGCTCCAAAAAATGCCCAAGCCACCTGCTCAGGTTTATGTGGTGCATGGTGAACTGGACGCATCAGACACCTTGCGACAACGCATTGAAAGAGAGCTGAAAATGCGCGCGGTGGTGCCAGAACACGCCTCGCTATGGCCCGCTTAAGGCCCTGACGCTTTAAACTCGGCGTTATGACATCTCAACGCCTCAAGAACTCTGGGTCTCAAACCAACACTTGGCACCCCGCCTGGGTCGCAGTCCTGGGCAGCTTATGGCTTGCCAGCGTGGGCAACTATGCACTTTGGCAACAAATCCACCAACTGCCAGAAGTATCTGGCTTGCGTGGGCTGGCCTTTGCGCTGGGATTTGGCGCCATCATCGCGGCCACCATCACCACGCTGTTGGGCTTCCTGAATTGGCGAGGCGGCCTCAAACCGGTGCTGTCTGTTTTCTTTTTGAGTGCCGCCAGCGGTGCCTACTTCATGGTGAGCTACGGCATCGTCATTGACAGCACCATGATCACCAACGTGCTTCAAACGGACACCAAAGAAGCACTGGACTTGCTCAACTGGCGCATGCTCATCAGCCTCATGCTCCTGGGCGTGCTGCCTTGCTGGGTGCTTTGGATCACGCCCCTCAAAACGCTGCGCTTTGGCCAACAGGCGATCAGCAACATCATCACGGTAGTGGCCTCTTTAGCCTTGATTGTGGCTGCGTTGTTGGCTGTCTTTCAAGACTTCTCATCCATCATGCGCAATCACACGCAGTTGCGGTATTTGGTCAACCCCTTAAACAGTTTTTATGCCATCGGCGTGGTCGCCGCCAAGCCTTTCCAACGCGACAATAAAATCTTGTTACCGGTGGGCCAAGACGCCAAGGCGGCAGCCCTCAAGCCTTCAGACAAGCCCCCGTTGTTGCTATTGGTTTTGGGTGAAACAGCTCGCATGGGCAACTTTGGCATCAACGGCTATGAGCGCAACACCACACCAGAATTGGCCAAAGAAAATATCATCAGCCTAAAAGGCGTGATGTCTTGTGGCACCAGTACGGCCACTTCGGTGCCCTGCATGTTCTCTCACATGGGCAAAGAGACATTTGAAGCGCGAAAGAACAACTTCGAAAGCTTGATCGATGTTTTGCAACATGCGGGCTTGGCGGTCTTGTGGATCGACAACCAATCGGGTTGCAAAGGCGTTTGCGAACGCGTGCCGCAGGCACTGACCAAAGAACTCAAGCACCCTACGCTTTGCAAAGATGGCGAGTGTTTTGACGAAATCATGTTGCAGCAACTGGACGATCGCATCAAAGCCTTGCCGGCAGAAAGGCGCGCTAAGGGCGTGGTTGTGGTGATGCACCAAATGGGCAGTCATGGCCCAGCCTATTACAAGCGCGTCCCCGATTCGTTTAAAAAGTTTCAACCTGAGTGCAAAAGTAATGCGCTGCAAGATTGTTCACGCGATCAAGTGGTCAACTCTTTTGACAACACCATTCTCTACACCGATCATTTCTTAGGGCAAGCCATTCAATGGCTCAAGAAAACCGAAGCAACGGCCGCACCAGCACTGCTGTATGTCTCCGACCATGGCGAATCACTGGGTGAAAACAATCTGTATTTGCACGGCTTGCCGTATCGGGTTGCGCCCGATGTCCAAAAACGTGTGCCATGGATTACTTGGTGGTCATCTCGTTTTGAGCAACAAAGAGGTTTGTCCCGCGGGTGCTTGAAGAACAAAGTCAACGCAGCCCTGACGCACGACAGCTACTTCCATTCCGTCTTGGGTCTGATGGGTGTCAGCACTGAGGTGTATCAGGCCAAACTGGATGTGCATGCGGACTGCCGCAGTGCCTCATAGAAATCGGTCGAGCAGTTTGCGGGAGTGCCGGTCCATTTGGGCCAGATTTCGAATTAAAAACTGCACGCCGTGACCATCGGTCACCAACAGAACCGTTGCAGACAATCGTCGAATGTCTTCCTCACCCTTGAGCAACAAGCTTGTAGCACCTCGGTCTGTCTCCACGTCCCATGTACAAGGCGTGACAAAACTGCTCACGCCATGCAGCTTCATAATCTGTGGCATGAACTCGCGCTGCGTCATGGCTTTCACAATTTGGACGCGTACGGATTCTGACAATTGATTCAGGTGGGGTATCCACAGCAACTCTTTGCCATCCACGTCCACCACCGCAACCCCCTCTTCAGGCGCAGCCACAGGAAAGGAGCGGACCGCCATCACGGGTTCGTGCTGTACGCCTTCGGCACTGACAAAGAACCAGCGTCCAGCAGCATTTTGGTCAAACTGAATGTTTTGCAATGCGTTGTTCATGATGTCACCGTCTCCCGCAAAACAGCGCCTTCCGATTCGGCTTGTCGTTGCTGTGCCTCATACAAACGCCAGTATGCCCCTTTGCGATCGATCAACACGTCATGCGTGCCCTCTTCCACAATGAGGCCCTTGTCCATGACCACCAATCGATCAGCCTTGCGCAAAGTGGACAGACGGTGAGCAATGGCAATGGTGGTGCGTCCACGAACCAAATTGTCCAATGCGTTTTGAATTTCTTTTTCGGTTTCGGTGTCGACTGCGGAGGTGGCCTCATCCAAAATCAAAATGCGGGGATTGATCAACAGTGCGCGGGCGATCGAAATGCGCTGACGCTCGCCACCCGACAATCCTTGACCCCGCTCTCCCACCAACGAATCGTAGCCCTGCGGCATGCGCAAAATAAATTCGTGTGCGTGCGCAGCACGGGCCGCCGCCACAATCTCCTCACGCGAGGCATCGGGCAGGCCATAAGCGATGTTGTCAGCAATGGTGCCAAAGAACAAGAACGGCTCTTGCAGCACCAAGCCAATGTGTCTGCGGTAATCGGCCACTTTGAGCTGCTTGATGTCGACACCATCTAGCGCAATGCTGCCCTCTGACAAATCGTAGAAGCGGCACATCAAGTTGACCAAGGTACTTTTACCCGAGCCACTGTGCCCTACCAAACCAATCATTTCGCCCGGTTTGATGTCGAGGTTCAATTGTTTGATCACTGCACGGTTGCCATAGCGGAAGCTTGCATCTGTCAGGGTGATGCGGCCCTCTACTTTTGGCAAAGCCACTGGATTGACTGGCTCAGGCACGCTGGACACGTGGTCCAAAATTTCAAAAATTCGCTTGGCGCCCGATGCCGCTTTTTGAGTGGAGGACACAATGCGGCTCATGGAATCGAGGCGCGTGTAAAAGCGCCCGATGTAAGCCAAGAATGCCGTGAGCACACCCACCGTAATTTGATCTTTAGACACCAGCCAAATGCCAAAGCCCCACACCACCAATAAACCAATTTCGGTCATCAAGGTGACGGTGGGCGAGAACACTGACCAGACGCGGTTCAAGCGGTCATTCACCGCCAAATTGTGTTTGTTGGCATCGATGAAACGCTGCGCCTCTCGGTCCTCTTGCGCAAATGCTTTGACCACGCGAATACCCGGAATGGTATCTGCCAACACATTGGTAACTTCTGACCAAACTCTGTCGATTTTTTCAAATCCAGTGCGCAATTTTTCGCGCACCACGTGAATCAACCAACCAATGAACGGCAGGGGCAACAAAGTGACCAAGGCCAAGGTCGGGTTGATTGAAAACAGGATGATCGAGGTCATCAGGATCATCAAAATATCGGTGGCGAAATCAAGCAAATGCAGTGACAAGAAAACATTGATTCGGTCGGTTTCACTGCCAATGCGTGCGATCAAATCTCCGGTTCGGCGACCGCCAAAATACTCGAGTGAAAGCTTCAACAAGTGTTGGTAGGTGGTGGTGCGCAAATCAGCGCCAATGCGCTCGGAGACCAACGCCAAAATGTAAGTCTTGATCCACCCAAGGCCCCAGGCCACCAAAGCAGACGCCAGCAAGCCCAACAGATACCAGGAGACAGTGACCGGATCGATGGGTTTGCCGTTCTGATAGGGAATCAGGACATCGTCCATCAAGGGCATGGTGAGATAAGGGGGCACCAAAGTGGCAGCCGTTGAAGCCAGGGTCAGGACAAAACCCAGCAACAACTGCCATTGGTAAGGTTTGGCAAATCGCCAAAGTTTGAACAGGGTCCAACTTGACGTTGGCGTCTGCTCTTTTTCCAGACACACAGGACACTCCTCGTCAGCCGCGTCCACCACGTTCTGACATACGGGACAAAGTACATGCCGCATGACACCCACACCGGGCTCAAATAACTCTCCATCGACTTGACTCTGGTGGGACTGCACGCCCAAACTGGCGCTTTGAGAGGCTTGAATTTGCTGATTTTCAAAACGCAATTTCCACCGCAAAACAGCCGCCTCAAGCCCCAACGTAAATCGCCAAACCGCAACGCGACGGCCGGCTTGATGCATGGCGAGGGTGCCGACACCTGCGTGATCCAACACACGCAGACTTAAATCGGGGCCGAGAGCGCAGAAATTCCAACTTTTTTGGACATGGTCTGTGGAGATGACCCTTTGATCGGTCAAAATAACAAGGTTTTTTTCGAACCTTAATTCATCATTCAGGTCAACCTCTAGCCAGGCTAGGACGTTTTCACCTAGGTGAACTTGAGACAACACGCCCTCCTGCCAGAACAAAGGCAATCCCAGCAAGTCAGTGGGAGGATGGGATTTGGAGTTCATAAGAGTTCAAACAGCAAGAGTCAACATGTGTTGGCGGCAAACAAAAATAGCAAAAGAAGCGGCCAGGACCCAGCCCATGCACCTTGTTTATCAGACGATCACTGCCAGTGTTGCAACTGGCCGGTCATTGTATCCCCGGACACGAATCGCTCCGTGCCATCGCTCAGAATCGTCAGGCACATGGAAATGAGTTCTAAAGACATCAAATTTTTGCGCATGACCCATCTTAAGGGTCCCAACATCTGGACGTATCGCCCTGTGATGGAAGCATGGATCGACATTGGCGACCTTGAAGACTGTCCGTCTGACACCCTGCCCGGCTTCAACGAGCGGCTGCAAGCCCTGTTGCCTGGCCTCATTGAGCATCGGTGCAGTGTGGGTGAACGAGGTGGTTTTTTGAAGCGATTGGCCGAAGGCACCTGGCCCGGTCACATCATGGAACACGTGGCCCTAGAACTGCAAAACCGCGCAGGCATGCAAACCGGTTTTGGCAAGGCCCGCGAGGCAGGTCC
This sequence comes from Limnohabitans sp., assembly GCA_030158125.1. Taxonomy (GTDB): domain Bacteria; phylum Pseudomonadota; class Gammaproteobacteria; order Burkholderiales; family Burkholderiaceae_C; genus Limnohabitans_A. The sequence goes on from JAOATL010000004.1 coordinate 259,718, forward strand.
TCGAGGCATTTACAAAGTGGTCATCCGAACGCGCAATGAAACCGTCAGCCGCGCAGCCCTGCAGGCTGCCCGGGACTTGGTCATGGCAGCCATCGAAAACCGTCCCTACCCCGTTAAGCAAGTCATCGCCGATCTCACCCAAATGGTAGACCGTTTGTGCATTGGCCCCAGCACTGCATGCATTGTCGATGCCGCCGCAGAGCGCAGCATCCCCGCTATTCGCTTAAACGATGGCAACTTGGTGCAATTGGGCTATGGCGCCAGCCAACGCCGCATCTGGACCGCCGAGACCGACCAAACCAGCGCCATCGCTGAAGGCGTGTCAAAGGACAAAGACCTCACCAAGAGCCTGCTGGCCAATTGCGGCGTGCCCGTGCCGGAAGGTCGCAACGTGTCCTCACCGGCTGAAGCTTGGGATGCCGCCCAAGACATCGGCCTGCCTGTCTGCGTCAAACCTGTCGACGGCAACCATGCCCGTGGTGTTTCCCTAGAACTGCGCACACAAGCTGAAGTCGAAGCGGCTTACCATTTGGCCGAAGCCGAAGGCAGCGATGTTTTGGTTGAACGCCACATTTTGGGTGATGAACACCGTCTCTTGGTGGTGGGCGGCAAAGTGGTCGCAGCCAACAAAGGTGAAGTGGCCAGCGTGGTGGGTGATGGCGTCCACACGGTTGCGCAGCTGATCGAAATTCAAATCAACTCTGACCCGCGTCGGGGTGAGGAAGAAGACTTTCCGCTTGACACCATCCGACTCAAAGATCACACCACAGCCGTGCTTGAACTCAAGCGCCAAGGCTTAACGGGCGACAGCGTGCCAGAACAAGGCCGCAGCGTCATGGTCATGCGCACTGGCAACATGGCCATGGATGTCACAGACCTGGTTCACCCCGATGTGGCCGAATTGGCCGCCTTGGCCGCCCGCATTGTGGGACTGGACATTGCAGGCGTTGACCTCGTTGCTCAAGACATTTCAAAGCCCATGAAAGCACAAGGCGCCGCCATTGTGGAAGTCAATGCAGGTCCAGGTTTGCTGATGCACTTGAAGCCTGCCACGGGATCGGCTCGGCCTGTAGGTCAAGCCATTGCGGCGCATTTGTTTGCTGAAAACTCCGAGCCCCGCATCCCGGTCGTTGGCATCATTGGCAACGACAACACCACAGGGACCAGCCTGCTCGTTGCTTGGCTTTTGCATTTGCAAGGTTTACAAACAGGCCTGGCTTCTGCCAAAGGCTTGTTTTTGGGACAACGTTGCCTGCAAAACCAAAGCGGCATGGAATGGGATTCTGCACAGCGCTTGCTCATCAACCGTTCTGTTCAGGCCGCCGTGTTTGAAACCACCGCACGACACCTCTTGGCCGAAGGTCTCCCGTACGATCGCTGCCAAGTCGGGGTCATCACCTCCATGCCCAAGGCCGATGGACTTCAAGACCTCTACATTCAAAGCGACGAGCAGATGCCCAATGTCATCCGCACTCAAATGGATGTGGTCCTGCCCCAAGGCATGGCCGTCCTGAATGCCGAAGATCCCGAAGTGGCCAACTTGGCGCAATACTGCGACGGCGAAGTCACCTACTTTGCCAGCTCAGAAGAACACCCCCTCATCGCCAAGCATCGCAGCGAAAACGGTCGCGTTGTGTTTTGGCGAAAAAATCATTTGGTGTTGGCCCAAGGTGATCAAGAAATTGATGCCCTCAACCGCCAATTGCCAGCCATTGACAAATTGTTCAAAAACCAACACCTCAAGTGCGTTGAAGTTTTGGCTGCTGCAGCCACCGCTTGGGCATTGGGCATCAGCACTGACTTGATTCGCGCAGGCATCAAGAGTTTTGGTCAAAGCCCAGGTGCGCACTGATACTGCAGCACCCGCCCTCACAATTACCAGACGACGCGCGTCAAACAGGATATCTGCTTCATGGAAGTTTCAAGAATTAGAGCTTTGCGGGGACCCAATTTATGGAGTCGACAAACCAGCATTGAAGCCATCGTCAGTTGCATACCGTCAGAGCGAGATATGTTGCCTGGCAATGAATTTGAAAAACAGTTGCGTCGAATTTTTCCGGCGGTAGGTCCGCTTGAAGGTTCAAGGCCTGGTCAGCCCGCCAGCATGGCGCACGCACTCGAAAAAATCACCCTCAGTTTGCAAACGCAAGCGGGGTGCCCGGTGACGTTCAGTCGCACCACCGCCACCGAAGAAGAAGGCATCTTCCAAGTCGTGGTTCAGTACACCGAAGAAGCTGTCGGCCGTTTGGCACTCGAATGGGCGGAGAAACTTTGCCAAGCTGTGCAATCGCAATCTGCATTTGATTTAAACCAAGCCCTCGCAGAATTGCGCGAATTGGACGAAGACGTCCGTTTAGGTCCATCCACTGGTGCCATCGTCGATGCAGCTGTCATCAAGGGCATTCCATACCGTCGCCTCACAGAAGGCAGCATGGTGCAATTTGGATGGGGCTCTAAACAGCGCCGCATTCAAGCGGCCGAGACTGACACAACCAGTGCCATTGCCGAATCCATAGCCCAAGACAAAGACCTGACCAAATCTTTGTTGTTGGCCGCCGGTGTCCCTGTTCCCCTTGGCCGCCCCGCCAAAGATTTGGAAGATGCCTGGACCATTGCACAAAGCATTGGCTTGCCGGTGGTGGTCAAACCTCAAGACGGCAACCAAGGAAAAGGTGTCACCGTCAACATCACCGAACGTGACTTGTTCAATCAGGCATATGAAACGGCCGCCCGCTACGGCGAAGTCTTGGTTGAAAAATTCTTGCCGGGCAGCGACTACCGCCTGCTGGTGGTTGGCAACAAACTGGTCGCTGCCGCTCGTCGCGAACCGCCTTTGGTTGTAGGCGATGGCGTCCTCACTGTCCGTGAATTGGTTGACAAGGTCAACGCAGACCCTCGCCGTGGCGATGGCCACTCCACCTCATTGACCAAAATTAGATTTGATGACATCGCCATAGGCCGCTTGAAGTTGCAAGACCTCGAACCCAATTCCGTGCCTGAGAAAGGCCGCAGGGTCATCCTTCGCAACAATGCCAACTTGTCGACCGGCGGTACCGCCACCGATGTCACTGACGATGTCCATGCAGAAGTTGCGGCGCGTGCCGTGGCGGCCGCTCAAATGGTGGGGGTAGACATCTGCGGCGTCGACGTGGTCTGTGAATCTGTCCTGAAACCACTCGAAGAACAAAACGGTGGGGTTGTGGAAGTCAATGCCGCCCCTGGTTTGCGCATGCACATCAGCCCATCATTTGGCAAAGGCCGAAACGTCGGCAAAGCTGTCATAGATCACATGTTTCCCAATGGGGACAATGGTCGCATTCCCGTCATTGCAGTGACTGGCACCAACGGGAAAACAACCACGGTGCGTCTCACAGCACACCTGCTCAAAGCCAACCAACTTCGCGTCGGCATGACCAACACCGATGGCGTGTATGTCAACGGACGCCAAATTGACGATGGCGATTGCAGCGGTCCTCGCAGCGCGCGCAATGTGTTGATGCACCCAGACGTCGATGCGGCAGTCTTTGAGACGGCACGGGGCGGCTTGCTTCGCGAAGGTTTGGCTTTTGACCGTTGCCAAGTGGCCATTGTCACCAACATGGGCTCTGGCGACCACTTGGGTTTGAATTACATCACCACCTTGGAAGACTTGTCGGTCCTCAAACGTGTGATTGTGCTGAATGTGGCCCCAGATGGCATGGCCGTCCTGAATGCCGCCGATCCACAAGTGGCCATGATGGCCAACATGTGCCCTGGCGACGTTACTTTCTTTGCACTCGACCCACACCACCCCGTATTGGCCACACATCGCGCGCAAGGCAAACGTGTGGTCTACACCCAGAACGGCGACATCGTTGCGCAACAAGGCAAGAAGTCTTTCCGAATTTCATTGAGTGAAGTACCTCTCACTCGCCAAGGACAAATTGGCTTTCAAACCGAAAACGTCATGGCAGCCGTGGCTGCGGCTTGGGCAGTCAGTGTGCCCTGGGACACCATTGCCCAAGGCTTGTCCACCTTCATCAGTGACATTCAGGGCGTGCCTGGTCGCTTCAATGTGTTCGACTACAAAGGTGCCACCCTCATTGCAGACTATGGGCACAACCCCGATGCCATTCAAGCCTTGGTACAAGCGGTTGACAACATGCCCGCACAAAAACGGGTGGTGGTCATCAGCGGCGCGGGTGATCGACGTGATCAAGACATTCGCGATCAAACCCAAATTTTGGGTACTGCCTTTGACGAAGTGCTTTTGTACCAAGATGCATGCCAACGCGGCCGCAGTGATGGCGAGGTCATTCAACTTTTGCGCGAAGGCCTGAACGGCGCACCTCGAACCACGCACGTGCAAGACATCCAAGGCGAGTTCAATGCCATTGACACCGCTTTGTCACGCCTGTCTTCTGGTGACCTGTGCCTGATTTTGATTGATCAGGTTGAGGCTGCACTGGCCTACATTCAGGGCAAGGTAGACGACAGCAAACTCAGCTTGTCTAAGTAAGCCATATGACAGCAGTGCAGCTTGCCCCAAAGGCAGCTGCCCACTGCAACAGGCGCCGCCAGTTGGGCGGCTGTTTTTCCACCTGTGCATGCAAGCATCGCCCCGCAGCGATTGAGGTCACAAAGGATGCCAGCATGCCAAGTGCGTTGGCCACCACGTGGGTCGGCCACAGGTTTGTCACCACGGCACTGAACAACAAACTCACGCCAAAATGAATCAGAAAAATGGCGTACGAGGCATCCGACAGTTGCCGAACCCATTTGTTTTTGAGAATCTCAATTGACCGGCCTTCTCGAAACTCATAGAGGGCCAACAACACTGCGGTCAACATCGCTACGAGCAACCTCATTCGAGGTTGCTCAAGCCACGCAGCACAATTCACAAGTGCTATCAGCACGGCCAGATGCAAATGACTCAGTGGGAATCCAGCTTGCCGCCAAATACCGACACACAAACCCAGACCGTAAGCGCCAAAAAAATAGACCGCCCACATGTCCAATGAGGCTTGAAGGTTCCAAACAAAGAGCGATGCCATCGCAAGGCCAACCCAAAGCACCACGGCCTTTTGGGCAACACGACCCTGCCCCGACCAACGCTGCCATCGCCTCGCCACGACAGCCGCACCAAGCCCCAAAGCGAACAGCTGAAAATCGATTGCAACATACCAAACGCCAGCAGAAAAAGCTTCAAGCTGCAAAATATCTTGCAACAACAAAATGTGCGCCACCACCTGCAGGGGCTCAGGCGCTGCTGACAAAGATGGATGGTCAAAAAAAGGCCTCACCACCGCGGTGGCAATCACTGCAAAAGACAGCGCGGCCAGCAGTGGGATGGCCAGGCGTTGATAGCGTGAGCTCAAGCGATGGAGGAATCGAAAATCAGCATCGGCCAAAGCACGCGACCAAGATTTGGCACTCAGGTACCCCCCCAAGACCAAGAAAACCTGCACTGCCAGAGGGCCGTGATCGAACAGAAATCGAATCAGCACTGGCACTTGCAAAGCGACAACATCTGACATTGGCCCGTACAAAGCGAGGTGATGCCAGACGATCGTCACACAGGCGCAAGCCTTGAGAAAGTCAACGACCTCCGAGCGCTCAGATTTCACCAGTGATCTCGCTGCCGCTTAGAGTGCCAAGCGAGCGCGCGCTGCGGCGTATTCTTGTTTCAGTTTGGCGACACGCTCAGCTGTACTGACAACGGCATTGATAGCGCCAATGCCCTGGCCACAACCCCAGATGTCTTTCCAAGCTTTTTTGGCATCACCGCCAAAGTTCATCGCAGAAGGATCTGAGACAGGTAAATTGGCGGGGTCCAAACCTGCCGCTTTGATGGAGGGCGCCAAATAGTTGCCATGCACACCCGTGAACAAGTTGCTGTAAACGATGTCGTCAGAATTGCAATCCACAATGGCTTGTTTGTATTCATCGGCTGCACGCGCTTCTTCTGTCGCAATGAAGGCGGAGCCGATGTAGGCGAAGTCAGCACCCATGGCTTGCGCCGCCAGAATGGCATCGCCGCTGGCGATAGAGCCCGACAAGGCGACGGGGCCATCAAACCACTGGCGGATTTCTTGAATCAAGGCAAACGGACTTTTCTCTCCCGCATGGCCACCCGCACCCGCGGCCACTGCAATCAAACCATCCGCACCTTTTTCAATGGCTTTGTGTGCAAATTTATTGTTGATGATGTCGTGCAACACCACGCCCCCATAACTGTGTGCAGCTTGGTTGATGTCCTCACGGGCACCCAAAGATGTGATGATGATGGGCACCTTGTACTTCACGCACATGGCCATGTCGTGTTCTAAGCGATCGTTGCTTTTGTGAACAATTTGATTGATGGCAAAAGGCGCAGCAGGCTTGTCAGGGTTGGCCTTGTTGTATGCCGCCAGCGTTTCAGTGATTTCAATCAACCACTCTTCTAATTGCGCTGCAGGCCGTGCATTCAATGCAGGCATAGAACCCACGATACCAGCCTTGCACTGCTCAATGACCAGCTTTGGATTGCTGATGATGAACAAGGGTGAGGCAATCACCGGAAAAGGAAGATGGGCCAGGGCCGCGGGTAATTTGGACATGAAGTCTCCAGTTATTTTGAATGCGCAAGAAAAGCAGAATTTTAGAAAGCTTCTAAAGAAAGCTCTGTCACGCACTTTGCACCGTCCACAATGCTGTCACGCATGCCTGGGGCACGGCTGAGCAAATGATCAGCATAGAAACGTGCGGTGGTCACCTTGGCATCCATGAAAGCTTTGTCATTGCCTTGGGCACTTTGCCCTAAGGCCACCAACAAGGCGCGGCCCATTTGCCAGCCCGCCATCAAATTGCCCGTCAACATCAAGTACGGCACGCTGCCGGCAAAGACGTCATTGGGGTTGGCTTTGGTATTGCCGGCCACAAAGTTGACAACGTCCAAGAACGCCAAACGAGCGGCTTTCAAACGACGCCCCACCGCTTGAGCGTCTGCATTGCCGTTGGCCAACAGTTCATTTTCTGTTTGCTCAACTTGACCTGCCAATGCTTTGGCAGTTTGACCACCATCACGTGCTGTTTTGCGGCCCACCAAGTCATTGGCTTGAATCGCAGTTGTGCCCTCGTAGATGGTCAAAATTTTGGCATCGCGGTAGTACTGCGCAGCACCTGTTTCTTCGATGAAGCCCATGCCGCCGTGCACTTGTACGCCCAATGAGGTCACTTCCAAACTCATCTCGGTGCTGTAGCCTTTAACGAGGGGCACCATGAATTCGTAGAACAACGCATTTTGTTTGCGCACTTCTGCATCGGTGTGATGATGGGCCGCATCGTAGGCAGCAGCGGCCACTGTGGCCAATGCACGGCAACCCTCTGTGCTGGCACGCATGGTCATGAGCATGCGCTTGACGTCAGGGTGATGAATGATGGGAGCGGAAGTGTTCATGCTGCCATCGACAGGACGACTTTGCACGCGGTCTTTGGCGTATTGCACCGCTTTTTGATAGGCACGTTCGGCAATGGCAATGCCCTGAACGCCTACCGCATAACGCGCCGCGTTCATCATGATGAACATGTACTCAAGGCCACGGTTTTCTTCGCCCACCAAGTAGCCAATGGCACCGCCGTTGTCGCCATACTGCAGCACGGCAGTCGGGCTGGCCTTGATGCCCATTTTGTGTTCGATGCTGACGCAGTGAACATCGTTGCGCTCACCCAAGCTGCCATCGGCTTTCACCATGAACTTGGGCACCACAAACAAGCTAATGCCCTTCACGCCTTCGGGTGCGCCTTGCACACGGGCCAACACCAAGTGCACGATGTTGTCGGCCATGTCGTGTTCACCGTAGGTGATGTAAATTTTGGTGCCAAACACTTTGTAAGTGCCATCGGGCAATGGCTCTGCACGTGTGCGAACCAGGGCGAGATCAGAACCTGCTTGCGGCTCTGTCAAATTCATGGTGCCTGTCCATTCACCTGAAATCAATTTTTCAAGGTAAATGTTTTTCAAATCGTCAGAGCCCGCTGTCAACAGTGCTTCAATGGCGCCATCGGTGAGCAAGGGGCACAAGGCAAAACTCATGTTGGCAGAGTTGAGCATTTCGCCGCATGCTGCACCAATGGTTTTGGGCAAGCCTTGACCGCCAAAGTCCGTGGGGTGCTGCAGTCCTTGCCAGCCGCCCTCGCCGTATTGTTTGAACGCTTCTTTAAAACCAGGCGTGGTTTTCACTGCGCCATTGGCAAATGCGGATGGGTTTTTGTCGCCTTCCCAGTTCAAAGGTGCAATCACATCTTGATTCAACTTGGCGCACTCTTCCAGCACGGCTTGTGCTGTTTCTAAGCCAGCGTCTTCAAAGCCTGGCATTTGAGCGACTTGGTCTATACGGGCCAAGTGCTCGATGTTAAAAAGCATGTCTTTGAGGGGGGCAACGTAACTCATCTCATTCTCCAAATAAGAGAAAGGCACCTCAACGGATGCCTTTCCAACTCACATATCAAGTCAAATCAAACGCTTCACAAAGCGTTGACCAGTTCAGGCACAGCCGCAAACAGATCGGCCTCCAAGCCATAGTCGGCCACACTGAAGATGGGGGCTTCTGGATCTTTGTTGATGGCCACAATCACCTTGCTGTCTTTCATACCGGCCAAGTGCTGAATGGCACCGGAGATACCGCAAGCCACATACAACTGGGGCGCCACAATCTTGCCGGTTTGGCCTACTTGCCAATCGTTTGGCGCATAGCCTGCGTCCACCGCAGCACGGCTGGCACCCATGGCGGCCCCCAGCTTGTCGGCCAAAGGCGTCATGACTTCAGCAAACTTTTCTGCGCTGCCCAAGGCACGGCCACCGGACACAATGATCTTGGCTGCTGTGAGTTCAGGGCGGTCGTTCTTGGCAATTTCGCTGCCCTTGAAAGCGCTCTTGCCGCTGTCGGCAGTTGCCGCTGCTGCTTCAACGCTGGCAGAACCGCCAGTGGCTGCTGCTGCATCAAAACCTGTGGTGCGAACGGTCAACACTTTGACAGTGTCTTTGCTTTGCACAGTGGCGATGGCGTTACCTGCATAGATGGGGCGCTCGAAAGTGTCGGCAGACACCACCAACGTAACGTCGCTCAATTGCGCCACATCCAACTTGGCTGCCACGCGAGGCGCCACGTTTTTGCCGCCTGCCGTTGCAGGAAACAAGATGTGTGAATAGTTGTTAGCAATGGCCAACACTTGGGCTGCCACGTTTTCGGCCAAGCCATGCGCCAGACCTTCTGCGTCAGCATGAATCACTTTGGACACGCCTGCAATTTGCGCAGCTGCTTGAGCTGCCGCACCGGCGTTGTGACCTGCCACCAAAACGTGCACATCACCGCCGCAAGCCACAGCGGCTGTGACGGTGTTCAAAGTTGCACCCTTGATGGATGCGTTGTCGTGTTCTGCAATAACCAATGAAGCCATAAAATTTCCTTAATCAGTTGAGGACAGAGCAAATTTGCTTCGCAAATATTGGCCAGTCCCGCAAATTTATTAGATTACCTTCGAAACGTTCTTCAACTTATCAACCAATGTCGCCACATCGGGCACCTTGATACCGGCAGAGCGCTTAGGTGGCTCGGACACTTTCAAAGTGGCAATGCGAGGCGCAACGTCCACACCCAAGTCTTCAGGCTTGAACGTGTCGAGTTGTTTCTTCTTGGCCTTCATGATGTTGGGCAAAGTGACGTAGCGTGGCTCGTTCAAACGCAAGTCGGTGGTGATCACAGCGGGCATGCTCAAGGACAAAACTTCCAAGCCACCATCCACTTCGCGCGTCACTTGTGCTTTGCCATCGACCACTTCCACTTTGGAAGCAAAGGTAGCTTGTGGCAAGTCGGCCAATGCGGCCAACATTTGACCGGTTTGGTTGCAATCGTCGTCAATGGCTTGTTTGCCCAGGATGATCAAACCAGGTTGTTCTTTGTCGACCAAGGCTTTGAGCAACTTGGCAACAGCCAATGGCTGCAATTCCAAGTCTGCAGGCGTTTCCACCAAGATACCGCGATCGGCGCCAATGGCCATGGCCGTGCGCAATGTTTCTTGGCACTGAGTCACGCCGCATGACACAGCGATCACTTCAGTGGCAACGCCCTTCTCTTTCAGGCGCACGGCTTCTTCCACTGCAATCTCGTCAAAGGGGTTCATGCTCATTTTGACGTTGGCGATGTCCACGCCTGTGCCATCTGATTTGACGCGCACTTTCACGTTGTAGTCGACAACCCGCTTCACGGGAACAAGAATTTTCATTGCCAAATCTCCAAGATAAAAACAGGCCCACAAACGCCTTTTGTTTGATTGACGTTAACGTAAACGTCAATTGTGCCCTAATCTTTGATTTTCTCAAGACTTTAGGCTCAAAAAAGCACGACCGTTCGAATTTTATATCAGGCAAGAGGCTTGCCCCAATGCAAAACCTCGGGAATTCACCGACCAATCGGTTGGGGAATTGGAGTTACCATGCGAAATGAAGGGTTTTTAACCCTGCGCCCTTGAGCATGTTCCAAATCTTCATTTGGCATGCCCTTTCCTATCCATTGAACGGAGTCCCTCCATGAAAAAGTCGCTTTCATCTTTGGCTGTCGTGGCCTTGACCGCCTTGACTTCACAAGTCCAAGCTCAGACCGTTTTGACCGTCTCCAGCTGGTTACCCCCTACCCATACAGCGTCCATGGCCCAAAAAGAATGGTGCGACCTGCTTGAAAACAACACCAAGGGCCGCATCAAATGCAACATCTTGCCCCGTGGCGTGACACCTGCACCAGGCACTTACGACGCGGTGAAAAACGGCTTGGCAGACTTGTCATACACCGTTCACGGCTATACACCCGGACGTTTTGTGCACACCCAAATGACTGAACTGCCATTTTTGGGCAACAGTGCCGAGACCATTTCAGTAGCCTTAAGCCGTGTGACAGCAAAGCATCCTGAATTTGCAGCCGAGCACCAAGGCGTCAAGGTCATTTCATTGTTTTCACACGGACCTGGCATTGTCTTCAACGTCAAGCGTCCCATCGCAAAAGTGGAAGACTTGTCTGGCCTGAAGTTTCGCGTTGGCGGCGGCATGGTGAACGAAATGTCCAAAGCCCTGAACATGAACGTAACCCTCAAGCCAGCACCAGACTCCTATGAGTTGCTGTCCTCTGGTGTGATGGATGGCACATTGTTTCCAGCAGAATCAACTGAGTCGTTCAAGATCGACAAAATCGTCAAGCACGCAACCACATTCCCTGGTGGTTTGTACAACACCAGCTTCGTGTTCATGATGAACCAAGCCAAATATGACAAGCTGTCGGCCGACGACAAAAAAGCTGTAGACGCCATTTCAGGCGAAACAGCAGCGCGTATTTTTGGCCGCGGCTGGGACAAAGTTGACCGCCGCGCTTTTGCGTTGATGCAAGTCAACAACGTGCAGGTGACCAAAGCCGATGCCAAATTCGTGGCAGAAGTCAAAGCCAAGACACAGCCCCTCGAGCAAAATTGGGTTGCGGCTTCCAAGGCCAAAGGCTTGAAAGATCCTGCCAAAGTCTTGGCTGAATTCCGCGCCGAAATCGCCAAACTCGAAAAGTAATCAGGGCACAACGCCTCACCGCGTTTGTCATCGCACTGAAAGCGGTACCTGTCAAAATGAGAGGTACCGCTTTTTTTTGACCCACTGGACAACTTGTGAACAAATTTCTCGACAAACTCTGCAGCCTGATTTCTGGGCTGGCACTTTTTGCCATCATGGTTTTAACTTTCTTTGATGTCACCGGCAGAAAACTCTTAGACCACTCCATCACCGGCTCGCTCGAGCTGACCGAGTTGTTCATGGTCGTCGTTATTTTTGGTGCATTGCCACTCGTGTCGCGCAAAGGCGAGCATGTGGTGTTTGACTCCATGGACAGCTTCTGGCCCGCAGGCTTCGTGAAGTTCCAGAAAAGCTTGGTCAACTTGTTGTGCAGTGCTGCCTTGTTGGCGCTTGGATGGCTCATGCTGGCGACTGGCATCGACTTTGCGTCTTTTGGTGAAACCACCGCGCAACTCAAAATATCCAAAGCCCCGTTCATCATGGGCATGGGCTTCATGTGTGCCCTTGCAGGCATCGTTCATTTGGTCTTGGTGTTTCAGCCTTTGCGTGAAGATGAAGAAGCCGAAGGAGGTTTACTGTGACTGAAGCCCTCATTGGATTTGCCGCCATCTTTGCATTGGCGTTGTTGCGCATGCCCTTGGCTTTCTCCATGGGCCTGGTGGGTGTGGTCGGCATCGGCCTCACACGCGGCTGGATGCCCGCACTGGCAAGCACCGCCCAAGTGGTTCAAGAAACAGGCTTTGCCTACACCCTCTCAGTCATCCCACTGTTCATTTTGATGGGCAACTTTGTGGCGCGGGCAGGCTTGGCTCATGAATTGTTTCATGCGGCCTACACGTTCATTGGCCATCGCCGCGGTGGCCTGGCTCACGCCACCATTGCCGCTTGCGCTGGATTTGGTGCCATCTGCGGCTCCTCCATTGCCACGGCCGCAACCATGAGCAAGGTCGCCTACCCGTCCATGAAAAAACTGGGCTACAGCGATGCTTTGTCCACGGGCGTGATTGCATCGGGTGGCACCTTGGGCATCATGATTCCGCCATCCACCATCATGGTCATCTACGGCATCGTCACTGAAACGCACATTGGCAAATTGTTTGCCGCTGGTGTTTTCCCGGGCATTTTGACGGCCATCTTGTTGATGCTGGCGGTGGTCTTCATGACACTGCGTGATCCTGAACATGCGCCGCCAGGTGAACACTTTACGTGGTCACAACGCTTTGAAGCTTTGCGTGGTATTTGGGGCGTTTTGTTGTTGGTCATTGTTGTGCTGGGTGGCATCTATGGTGGCATCTTCACAGCCACTGAAGGTGCCGGTATGGGTGCAGCAGGTGCATTCTTGTTTGCATGGGCACGTAAAGCGCTCACCTGGGATGTGCTCATCAGTATCTTGGTCGAGTCGGCGCGAACCACGGGCATGCTGTTTACTTTGTTGATTGCCGCAACTGTGTTTGCCAACTTTGTAAACTTCACCACCATGCCTGGTGACCTCAAAGAATGGATCACGCACCTTGGACTGTCCCCCATCATGGTGGTGGGTGCCATGATGCTCATCTACATCATTTTGGGCACAGTGATGGAAGAACTCACCATGGTCTTGCTCACCATCCCTCTGTTTTTCCCCATTGTGGTTCAATTGGGTTTTGACCCCGTTTGGTTTGGCGTCTTGATTGTGATGGTCATTCAAATCGGTCTCATTTCTCCACCTGTTGGCATGAACTTGTTTGTATTGAACACGCTCTTACCCAAGGTGGGACTTGGCACCATCTTCAGTGGCTGCTGGCCCTTTGTGGTGATGCAAATTGTCACACTGGCAATCTTGCTGAGTTTCCCAGCGATCAGTTTGTATTTACCCTCCCTCATGACCACCTGATTCAAACAAGCTGCTGATTCATCCGAAGGACATCGCAATGTTAGACCCGCAAGCTCAAGCCCTGATGCAACTCATGATTGACAAGGGGGTTCCACCTGTGAACACCCTCACGCCTGTGGAGGCGCGAGCGTCGTACAGGTCTAGGCGCGCTTTCACGCAGCCCGACGCACCAGAGGTTTTCAAAATAGAAGACCGAGTGGTGTCTCACAATGGGGTGAATGTGCCTGTGCGGATTTACCATCCCCAAGGTGCAAAGACACAAAAAGCATTGCCAGCTTTGGTCTACATCCACGGCGGTGGCTGGACCATCGGCGACCTCGACACACACGATGTGCTGTGCCGAAGCCTCTGCGTTCAGGCCGACATCGTGGTGGTCTCTGTCGATTACCGCATGGGCCCAGAGCACAAGTTTCCTGCGGCTTACGACGATACGGTGGCAGCCTTCAACTGGACGGTGGCACACGCAAGCAATCTGGGCATAGACCCTTCGCGCATTGCCATTGGTGGTGACAGTGCAGGCGGCAACTTGTCGGCTGCAGCTTGCATTGGGCTGCGCGACCAAACCGGCCTGTCGGTGCAGCCCGCTTTTCAATTGCTGATCTACCCTGCCACCATCATGTGGCCCGATACGGCGTCTTACCATGCCAACGGCAAAGGGTACATGCTCACCAAAGACTCGATTGCGTACTACACAGAAAACTATTTGCGCAACCGAGAAGATGCCAAAGACTGGCGCGCGTCCCCGCAATTGGCAAGCAGCCATGCAGGCCTGCCGCCAGCGTTTGTCATGACAGCGGGCTTTGACCCCTTGCGCGATGAAGGCTTGATGTACGCCGATGCATTGTCACAGGCAGGCGTTCCCTCTCAATACATTTGCTTTGAGCGACAAATTCATGGTTTCATCACCATGGGCCGTGTCATGCAAGAGGCCAACACGGCCGTGAGTTTGTGCGCACAGGTTTTGAAAGAGCAGCTGCACACCCCAAGCTAATTTAGCCAGCGCGTGTATGAACCACGCGTTGCGGATATGGAATTTCAATGCCGTTGTTGTGCAGCAGTTGCAAAATACTGACATTGATTTCCGATTTCAGCGTGAGCAAGCCAGACTGCTGCTCGTCTACCCAGTAATGTGCTCCAAACTCAAGGCCATCGGCACCAAATGCGGTGAGGGTGACAAACGGCGCAGGATCTTTGAGCACGCGCGCTTGCGTCTCACAGGCTTGCGTTAACAGGCGCATCACCAAGTCGACCTGACTGCCATAGGCCACAGACACCGAGGTACTTTGCAAAACCCGCGAATCGGCCAATGACAAATTCTCTACGCGGCTGTTAATGAGCATCTCATTGGGCACAATCGATTCACGGCCCGTTGGCGCCCGGATGACGGTGTAGCGGGCTTTGATGTCGGTCACACGGCCTTCAAAACCATCCACCTTGACACTGTCGCCAATGCGCATGCTGCGCTCGGCCAAAATCACAAAACCACTGACGTAATTGGCGGCCAACTTTTGCAAGCCAAAGCCAATGCCCACACCCACTGCCCCCCCCAGCACAGACAAGGCTGTGAGGTCGATGCCCACCGCTGACAAAGACACCATCAGGCCCACAAACATCAACAAGGATGTGACGGCGTTGCTCACGGCCTTGCGCAATGACAATTCGCTGCCGGAAGAGGTTTTGAGCAAGCGCGCCTCAATGGCAGACGACACCCACAAAGTGAGCAACATCACCAAGCAAGCTGTCAAGCCGCCTTCGATCAGCGTACGAACAGAGAGGTGGGATGAGCCAACTTTCCAGTGAATTCGGTCCAACTCTTCCAGCACCAAAGGCAGCAAACCCGTCAACCAGAGCACGACCGCCCCCCAAGCCAACCAAGACAAACTGCGCTCGATGGGACGGACCCAAACGGCTTCTTTGAAGGCCACTTGCAACACTTTCACGCCCAAACGGATGACGGCCAAAGACAAGCAAACAGGCAGCAAGAAATCAAACAACCACAACTGATGGGCCTTGGCCCACACGGTGCGCGTTGCAAATACCAAGCCCAACAACAAACTTGGAAACATGACACCGTCGACCAACTTGCGCCCTAACAAGACCGACAACTCCCATTGCGGGGTAGACCTGCGCAATGCCCACACCAATGTCCAAGCCAAGCAGATACATGCCGCAAACAGCATCAACTCTTGCAATGCTTGGAACGAGTTCAATCGACTCCACCACAAAAGTGGATCGTTCATCATCAATGGTGCTTGGGACACAGTGCTATCTTTCTAAGTTTAGACGTCAGCCAATACTCGGATATGGGCTTCAACGCTTCGCGCCAAGGCGCTGAGGCTGTAGCCCCCCTCAAGGCAACTGACAATGCGGCCCTTGGCAGATTTAGCCGCGACATCCTTGATGCGCTGCGTGATCCACACGTAGTCTTGTTCGACCAAACCCAGCTGCCCCATGTCGTCTTCACGGTGTGCATCAAAGCCAGCGCTGATGAAAATCATTTCGGGTCGGTGTTCTTCCAAGCGTGGCATCCAGATCGTGTCAATCAGCTCCCGAATGTCCATGCCTTTTGTGTAAGCTGGCACAGGCAAATTGACCAAATTGGCATCGTGCCTGAGCGCCCCCCCCTCTGGATAGAACGGGTGTTGGTAAAAGCTGACCATCAGGATGCGGTCGTCGCCAGCCACAATGTCCTCGGTGCCATTGCCGTGGTGCACATCAAAGTCAACAATGGCCACTCGCTTAAGACCGTGTCGCTCTAGCGCGTACTTGGCAGCAATGGCCACGTTGTTAAAGAAACAAAAACCCATGGCCTTGTCGTGGCAGGCATGGTGTCCTGGTGGGCGAATGGCACAAAAAGCATTTTCTAATTCACCAGCCAGTACAGCATCGGTGGCCTCCAGTGCTGCGCCGGCAGAACGCAGTGCAGCCTTCCAAGTATGGGCATTGATGGCAGTATCGGGGTCCAGGGCACTGTGTGCAGGACCGCCGGCTTGCATGTCTTCAATCAGGGCATCACTTAAGCCGCGCAAAGAGGCCACATACATGCGGTCGTGGGCTAGCTCTATGTCGGCCAGTGAGGCGGGTGCCGCCTCTTTTCGGGTCAGGGCATGGTCCAGGCCAGTTATCAGCAGCCTGTCTTCAATGGCGTCAAGGCGTTGTGGGCATTCGGGGTGCCCCTCGCCCATTTCATGAAGACGACAATCCGAATGTGTGAAATAGCCTGTAGCGCCCATGGATCACTTTGCAATAGTACGGTTCGAATACCCAATGTTTCCAGCTTATCACGACAGCCCGTCCCAATTCAAAGGCTAAACTCAAGGGATGCGCATTTTGTCGACCTTTTTAGCCCTTCTGCTCTTGTGTTTTTCATTGGGTGTGCACGCCGCTGACGCCAAGAAAAAGAGCAAATCTAAAACAGCCAAAGCCAGCACCGCAAACCCTGCAGCGGGTCCGTCCTACGCCAAACGCAAGGACGTGAACGAGTGGGCTGAGCAAATGGCGCAGGCCAACCAAATCGACGTCAAATGGGTCAAGGCGCAATTGGCACAGGCTCATCTGATTCCCAGCATACCCAAGTTGATTTTGCCGCCCACCCAAATCAGCAAGAAAAACTGGAATGCCTATCAAGCGCGCTTCATTGAACCCAAACGAGTTCAGGCAGGTGTGCAGTTTTGGAAAGAAAACCAGAGCACCTTGGATCGGGCAGAACAGACTTTTGGGGTTCCGCCTTGGCTGATTGTGGGCATCATCGGTGTCGAAACTTTCTATGGCCAACACACAGGCAATTTTCGAACGTTGGATGCCCTGAGTACATTGACCTTTGACTTTCCCAAAGAACACCCTCGCGCCACAGAACGGCAGGCGTTTTTCTCCAAAGAACTGGCGCAGTTTTTAATGCTTGCGCACAAAGAAAAGGTCAAACCCACCAGCATCAAGGGCAGTTATGCCGGTGCGCTGGGATTGCCTCAATTCATGCCTTCCAGCTGGGCCAAGTTTGCAGTTGATTTTGATGGCGACCAACACATCGATTTGTTCGCCAACAAGGTGGATGTCATTGGCTCGGTGGCCAACTACTTCAAGGCATTTCAGTGGCAAAGCGGCATGCCTACCCACTACCCCGTGGCGTTCAATCGGGAACTGCTGGACATGGACGCACTGATGGCGCCCGACATTTTGCCAAGCTTCAGCATCGCCAACTTCACGGCCAAAGGCGCTGTCATCGAAGGCGAAGCGCTTGCACACAAAGGCCCACTGGCTTTGATTGAATTGCTGAATGGCGATGACACGCCCAGTTATGTGGCTGGCACCGAAAATTTCTACGCCATCACGCGCTACAACTGGAGCAGTTATTACGCGATGGCAGTGATTGAGTTGGGGCAAGCAGTGGAAATCAAGATCAAAGCCAAACCTTGAGCGGATGCTCCATGAATCTTCTCAACCTCAAAAAATTAAATCTGACAAAGTGGACAGCCGTCAAACCTGTGGCATCAAAAACTCGCGGCTGATACGGCCGCCCAACACATTGACGCGCTCCAAGAACTGCGTGAGATAGGCGTGCAGGCCCGTGGCCAAAATTTCATCAATTCGGCCATAGGCCAAATCTGCACGCAATTTACCCGCATGTCGCAAAGTTTCGCTTTGCATGTTGTCTGTCACTGCTTCTAAATTGTTGACCACCTCGTTCAAACTGGCGTGCAGAGAACGCGGCATGTCGGGGCGCAAAATGAGCAATTCCGCAACGCGATCGGGGCGAATCACATCGCGGTAGACCTTGCGGTAAATTTCAAAGCCACTGACGCTGCGCAAGATGGCGCTCCAGTGATAGAAGTCAAACTCTTGCGAGCCATCCAAACCTGCGTCCTGGGCCGGGACAAGGGTCTGTGCTTGCATTTGCGTCACTGAAACTGGGGACACAATGGGTGACACAGGCAATGCGCCGTATCGATCGTTTTGGCCCGCATGAAACTTCACATCGACCAAACGTGCGGTATTGTCGGCGCGCTCCAAGAAAGTCCCCAAACGCATGAAGTGCAAAGACTCATCCATCAACATGGTGCCCACCGTCACGCCACGCGACAGATGAGACCTGAACTTCACCCATTCAAAAAACTTACCGGGATCGGCATCAAACTCACCGGATCGAATCATGCGATTGACTTCCAGCCAGGTTTGATTTTGCGTTTCCCACACTTCGGTGGTGAGTGCACCACGAACCGCCCGTGCGTTTTCTCGGGCAGCTCGTAAACAAGAAATGATCGAGGAGGGATTGTTGGGGTCCATCACCATGAACTGCATCACATGGTGCGGCGTGACCTCGCCATGCAACTGGGTATAGGCTGGAAGCAACTCACTGATCGACAACAAACCTTCCCAACCCGATTGCACCGTGGCGCTGGACTGTGGCAACAAAGAAGTTTCATAACTCACATTCAACATGCGGGCGGTGTTTTCTGCGCGCTCGGTGTAGCGCGACATCCAGAACAAGTGATCAGCAGTTCGGCTTAGCATGCGTCATCTTTCAAATTCTTAAAGTGTTTGCCTGGCAGTTGATTGCAGATCAAGCCTGCAAGATCCAGGTGTCTTTGGTGCCGCCGCCCTGAGACGAATTGACCACCAAGGAGCCTTCTTTCAAAGCGACACGGGTTAGCCCACCTGGCACCATTTGCACGGTGCGGCCACTGAGCACAAAGGGCCGCAAATCGATGTGACGTGGCGCCACACCACTTTCAACATACGTGGGGCAACTCGACAAACTCAATGTCGGTTGCGCAATGTAGCCCGAAGGATTGGCCAACAAGGCTGCGCGAAAGTTTTCAATTTCGGCTTTGGTCGAGGCGGGTCCCACCAACATGCCATAGCCGCCTGCACCGTGCACCTCTTTGACCACCAGGTCTTTCAAATTGGCCAGGGTGTAGGCCAAGTCGTCAGGCTTGCGGCACATGAAGGTGGGCACGTTGTTCAAAATGGGCTT
Organism: Limnohabitans sp.; assembly: GCA_030158125.1. Lineage (GTDB taxonomy): Bacteria > Pseudomonadota > Gammaproteobacteria > Burkholderiales > Burkholderiaceae_C > Limnohabitans_A. The sequence goes on from JAOATL010000004.1 coordinate 279,125, forward strand.
TTCGCCCAAATAGAACTCGATCATTTGCGGCACGTAGGGGTAAATCGATTTGTCATCGGCCACACCGGTACCCACGGCATTGCAGATGGCCACATTGCCTGCACGGTATGCGTCCATCAATCCTGCGCAGCCCAATGTGGACGTGGGCCTGAACACTTGGGGGTCGAGAAAGTCGTCGTCAACACGGCGATAAATAACGTCGACTTTTTTCGGGCCGCGGGTGGTGCGCATGTACACAAACTGGTCTTTGACAAACAAGTCTTGACCTTCCACCAACTCCACACCCATTTGCTGAGCCAAGAAGGCGTGCTCAAAATAAGCGCTGTTGTACATGCCAGGCGTCAGCACCACCACCGTGGGCTCTGCTGATGAAGCTGGACTTGAAGCCCGTAAAGTTTCTAAGAGCAAGTCAGGGTAGTGGGCCACAGGGGCGACACGGTGACGACTGAAAAGTTCAGGAAAGAGGCGCATCATCATCTTGCGGTCTTCCAGCATGTAGCTCACGCCACTGGGCACCCGCAAGTTGTCTTCTAGTACGTAATACGCGCCCTCGCCTTGCGCATTGGGTGCGCGCACAATGTCAATGCCACTGATGTGCGAATAAATTTGATGCGGCACATCCACCCCCATCATCTCGGGGCGAAACTGTGCATTGTTCAAAATTTGATCGGCCGGAATGATGCCGGCTTTGATGATGTCTTGGTCGTGGTACACATCGTGAATGAACCGGTTCAGAGCAGTCACCCGCTGCACCAAGCCCTTCTCCATGCTTTGCCACTCATGCGCCGGAATGATGCGAGGGATCAGGTCAAACGGAATGAGGCGTTCTGTGCCAGAGCCGTTTTCATCTTTGTCGCCATAAACAGCGAAGGTAATGCCCACTCGCCGAAAAATCATTTCTGCTTCTTCGCGCCGCGCCAGCATGGAGCTGTCGGTTTGTCCTGCCAACCAATCGGCATAGGCTTTGTAATGGGCTCTGACAGGACTGCCGGGCTGGGTGGCCGACGCCTGACTGTACATTTCATCAAATTGCTGCATCTGACTTCACTCCTGTTTCTTGAAAAGCAAGATGCATACCCGCACCCACTCACACACCCTTGACGCACGCCATGGGCTTATGGCGCCTTGAAATGCCAGTAGCGTCGCCGCGTGTCACGCTCACAGTCTAGCCGTTGTGGGGAAAGGCTTTGCCAATAGGCGGCGCCACACACAGCCGAGCTGGCCAGGGGCACCTCCATTTGGGCATACCGCATGAGCACGCTTTCTGCAGGATGTCCATATCGATTGCGGTAGCCCGCCTGCACCATGGCCCACAGAGGCTTTAGCGTTTGCACAAATGCAGGTGTTGACGATGTTTGACTACCGTGATGCGGCACCAACAAAAAATCAACCGATTTGAGCATTTGCGCTTGCAACAAAGCCGCCTCCTGAGGCGCCTCGATGTCGCCCACCAACAAAGCACTTGCACCGGTCATATCATGCCCGCGCTGCGAATGTTGGTCTTGACTTGCATCAACTCGCAAAACACAACTGAGCCCGTTGGATGTTTTGGCAGCGGTGTAATCGGCAGGCGTTGGGTGCAACACTTCAAAGCGCACGCCATCCCACACCCACCACTCACCCGCAATGCAGCGATGAACATCTCGAAGGTGTGACAATGGATGGCCCTCCTCCAATGAAGTCCAAAGTTCAGCCTGAAGGTGAGCCCGCAAAACTGATGCAGCACCCCCCGTGTGATCTGCGTCTCTGTGGCTCAACACCAAGCGGTCCAGAGGCGTGCCCAATCGAGCCATGAAGGGTACCAGCACGCGTTGGCCAGCATCTGCATCGTCGCCCCATTCAGGTCCTGTGTCATACAGCAAGGCATGGTGGGCGGTTCGCACCAATACAGCATTGCCTTGTCCAACATCGAGAGCCCATAGCTCAAACTGCCCCCATGCGGGGTGAGGCGATTGCCATACCAACACCGGTAAAAGCCAAAGCGCACCCCAACCACGCACCACCCAAGGCCATTGCTGAAAGCAGATCAAAGCGCCAAGCAGTGACAAAACAATGAGACTGAATGGTGGCTGTGCAAAGCTCAACACACCGGCCGGCCAAGTGGCCAGCCATGTCAGCGCGCTCACCAAGGGCTGACATGCCTCAGCCGCTACTTGCCAAAGTGGCTGCCACACCAAGCCGGCCAGCGCCAGGGGTGTGATGCACAACGTCACCCAAGGAATGGCCACCAGATTGGCCAACAAACCCGACACCGACAGTTGCCCAAAAAACAAAATGGACAAAGGCGCCAAAGACACGGTCACCACCCATTGCGTCCGAGTCAGCGACTTCAAATGTTGCACAAAACGGGGGACTAGAATGAGGCGAAATGTGGCCCATCGCCCGTCTTGCACCATTTCGGTGTCTTGAACTGCCAACTTGGTGCGCACACTGAGTCCCCCTGGATCGGACAGTATCAGGGCACCCACGGCCACAAAGCTTAACCAAAAGCTGGCTTGAAGCAAGGCCCAGGGATCCCACAGTGCGATCGCCCACAAAGCCCCACCCCACACCCAATACCAAGGCCAACGCAAGCCCTGCCATCTGAGCAAACTCATCGTCAGCAGCATCAACATGGTCCTTTGGGCTGGCAAGCCCCAACCACAAAAGATGGCATAGGCACTGGCCAGCAAGACCCCTCCCAAAGAAGCCGCGAGAGGCGCAGGAATGCGCAAGCACAGCGAGCTTCCGTGCAGCGCAGCGGCGCGCCAGCCCCGCCCAATGAAGGCCGATACAAGCCAAGCAAGCATGGTGATGTGCAAGCCAGAAATGCTCATCAGATGCGCCACACCTGTGGCTCTGAAGGTTTGCCAATCCGCCTGGGTGATGGCCGCCTGATCGCCCATCACCAAAGCAGCGATCAAACCTGCTGAAGATTGCGCTTGGCTGCTGCCATTTCGCAAGGCACGCTCAATTTGCAAGCGCACGTGTTGTCTCAATTGGTCTACTGGGTAGTGCCATGAGCTGCTGAGTTTGCGCGGTGCAAACTGTGATTTGCCAGCACGAACGCTGCCTGTGGCTTGAACACCCAATTCCCACAAGCGCAACTCTTCATCAAAACCACCTGGATTCAAACTGCCGTGGGGCACCTTCAGCCGCACTTGAAACTGCCATTGATCCCCTGGGGTTAGCGTCTGCCAAAGGGGCAAGTCCAGGCTGGTGGGCGCATCCCATTCAGACCAAATGAGTTCAATCCATTGGGGTAGCTTTACCTCGGTCTCAGTGTTCACTTGAGTGGCATGCAGCACCCGACCTTTAAACTTAACACCCTTGTTGCCAAAGTGCGGCAACGACGCCACCTCCACCACCAAGCGCAAATCTTGTCCTTGCAAACCTGGATCCAAGGCGTTTTGCAATTGCAGCCAGCAGCGTGCATCGAGGGTGGACCATGACAGACAAAATGTCCCCATGCAAAGCACCAGTTTGAAAACCAAGGGTTGGCACACTAACCTGGCAACACGGTGTGCTGTGCAGTGACGTGCCAGTTCCAAGCTCAGAAAAGTCAGCGCACTGATCCCAAAGCCAAAGCGCCAAGCCAATGGCAACACATGGGACTGCTGCATCTGCAGCACCGTACCCAAGAGCCATGCCGACACCCACCAGGGTGCCAAGGACACAATCGGCCGCATGCTCAGACTGCGCAAAATGCGCCAGCGCAGCAATCTGTGCCAGAAGCGACTCATGCCTGATCCTTTCTGCTGGGCCAAGCATGGCGCGGCTTTTGCTAGTTTAGACAGCCCGAGCTGCTATTTCGATGCAGCCGCTGTTGCGCTTACTTGCATTTATGTCTATCCACGTCGCACTGCATCACGTTACGCACTACCGTTACGACCGCCCCATTCAATTGGGACCTCAAGTCATTCGCTTGCGACCTGCGCCACACAGCCGAAGTCACATCCTGTCGTACAGCTTGAAGGTCGAGCCTGCCGATCACTTCATCAATTGGCAACAAGATCCTTTTGCCAATTACCAGGCACGCTTGGTCTTTCCCAACAAAACCACCGAGTTCAAAGTGACGGTGGACTTGGTCACCGAGATGGCCGTCTTCAACCCCTTTGACTTTTTCTTAGAACCCAGCGCTGAACACGTGCCATTGACGTATACACCAGCGCTCAAAGAAGAACTCAGCAGTTATTTGGAAAAGTTGCCCCGCACGCCGCTGTTCAAAAAATACCTCAATTCACTCGACAGAAGCCGTCAAAGAACCATTGATTTTTTGGTGCAGATCAACCAAAGGATCTACCAGGACATCAACTACCTGATTCGCATGGAACCGGGTGTTCAAACACCCGACGAAACTTTGCAACGCCAAAGTGGTTCATGCCGTGACTCCGCTTGGTTGCTGGTGCAACTCATGCGTCACATGGGCTTGGCAGCACGCTTCGTATCGGGCTACTTGATTCAACTCACGCCCGATGTGAAATCACTCGATGGCCCTAGCGGCACCGAAGTTGACTTCACAGATTTGCACGCTTGGTGCGAAGTTTATTTGCCGGGTGCTGGTTGGGTTGGCTTGGACCCTACTTCGGGTCTGCTTGCCGGTGAAGGCCACATTCCTCTGGCATGCACGCCACAGCCCTCTGGCGCAGCGCCCATCGAGGGCTTGATGGACGAAGCCGAAGTTGAATTCAGCCACGAGATGGCCATCACGCGCATTCACGAATCACCCCGCGTCACAAAACCCTATACCGAAGCGCAATGGGCAGGCGTATTGTCGCTGGGTGAACAAGTTGACCAACAATTGCTAGCGGGCGATGTGCGCCTGACGATGGGCGGCGAGCCTACCTTTGTGGCCACAGAAAATCGTGATGCGGCAGAATGGAACACTGACGCCTTGGGGCCGACCAAACGCGGCTTGGCCACAGAATTAGTCCACAAACTGCGTCAGCAATACGGCCAAGGCGGGTTTCTGCATTTTGGCCAAGGCAAGTGGTATCCCGGCGAACAACTACCGCGTTGGGCGCTGAGCATTTATTGGCGTACGGACGGTCAGCCTTGCTGGCAAGACCCCGCGTTGTTTGCAGATGAGCAGGAAGCGCATCACTACACGCCGCTGGATGCCAAACGCTTTTTGGCCGGTTTGGCTTCTGAACTGGGCGTGTCGACAGCGTACATCATGCCAGGCTACGAGGACACCTGGTACTACCTCTGGCGTGAGCGGCGTTTGCCAGTCAATGTCGACCCCTTCGATTCGCGGCTGGACGATGCATTAGAGCGCGCGCGACTGCACCGCGTTTTCTCGCAAGGGCTGGACCGTGAGGTGGGCTACCTCATGCCATTGCAAGCGCTAGACCCCCTTGAAGAAACACAAGTCAGCAGTGCTTGGCAAAGTGGCCCCTGGTTTGTACGCGACGAGCGTCTGTACCTCATGCCTGGCGACTCCGCCATGGGTTGGCGCTTGCCGTTGGATGCCTTGCCATGGTCCGCGCCCACAGACCGCCACACGTTGATTGACCAGGACCCTTATGCACCGCGCAGTCCGCTGGGCAACAGCGTGTCAGCGCCGATGCTTCAACCTAGGCATTTCAACGATGCTGTCAAGCCAGCACGCCAGGCAGCGTTCAATACCTCCAACCCTGCGCAGGCCTGCGACAAAGCACCCGCACGATTGAGCTCCGACACGCGCACTGTGCGCACAGCCTTGTGCGTCGAGATACGAGATCCGCGCCGCGCCAATGGCCCCATTGCATTAGAGGACGCCCAAACGGATGCAGATTTACAAGGCGTCTTGTATGTGTTCATGCCACCGCTGGCTCGCCTAGAGGACTACTTGAATTTGTTGTGCGCTGTTGAAAAAACAGCCCAACAACTTCAAATGAAAATTGTATTGGAAGGCTATCCCGCGCCGCGCGACCCGCGCTTGAAGTTGCTGCAAGTGACGCCCGATCCTGGTGTGATTGAAGTCAATATTCACCCCGCCAGCAATTGGCAAGAAGTGGTGCAACACACCGAGTTTCTCTATCAAGCTGCTTTTGAAACGCGCTTGAGTGCAGAGAAGTTCATGACCGACGGCCGTCACACCGGCACAGGCGGTGGCAACCACGTGGTGATGGGCGGCGCAACACCGCAAGACAGCCCCTTCTTGCGCCGACCTGAGGTGTTGGCCAGCCTGTTGCTGTATTGGCACAACCATCCCAGTCTCAGCTACCTTTTCAGCGGCATGTTCATTGGCCCCACCAGCCAAGCGCCCCGCGTGGACGAGGCACGCAATGATCAGGTGTATGAGTTGGAAATTGCACTGCGCGAGATTGCACGTAACCGACAAATTCATGGGCAAAGCATGCCGCCGTGGTTGGTCGATCGCAGCCTGCGAAACATCTTGGTAGACATGACAGGCAACACTCACCGCAGCGAGTTTTGCATCGACAAAATGTACTCACCCGACTCCGCGACGGGTCGTTTGGGCTTGCTTGAATTGCGTGCGTTTGAGATGCCACCCCATGCACGCATGAGCGTGGTTCAGCAGTTGTTGTTGCGCGCCTTGGTGGCCCGATTCTGGGATGAGTCCTATACCGCCCCAGTCACACGATGGGGCACCACACTGCACGACCGGTTCATGCTGCCAACGTTTGTCAAAATGGATTTTGACGATGTGCTCACGGAGTTGGGTGATGCAGGATTTCATTTTGATCCCGCATGGTTTGCACCGCACTTTGAGTTCAGATTCCCACGTGTTGGCGAGTTTTGCGTTGATGCCATTCAAGTCACTCTTCGAAATGCCTTGGAGCCTTGGCACGTCATGGGCGAGGAAAGTTCGTCGAGTGGCACAGCGCGCTATGTCGACTCATCCTTGGAGCGACTGGAAGTTCATGTGACGGGCCTCAATCCCAGCCGTTACAGCGTCACTGTCAATGGACAAGCTTTGCCCCTACAGCCCACCGGCACAGCGGGCGAGTTCGTGGCCAGCGTACGCTACAAAGCTTGGAATCCGCCCTCTTCTTTGCACCCTGGCATTGGCGTGCATGCCCCCCTCACATTGGATGTTCTGGACACATGGATGAAACGCTCAATAGGTGGTGCGCAATACCACGTGGCGCATCCTGGCGGCCGCAGTTACGACACACTGCCAGTCAATGCGTATGAAGCTGAAAGCCGTCGTTTGGCCCGATTCTTTCGGATGGGCCACTCGCCAGGCCGCATGACCATGCCACCGGCCAACCTTGAATTGGCTGCCAGCCCAGAATTTCCATTCACATTGGACCTGCGCAGGGTCAGATGAGGTGACAATTGACGCATTGTGGAATTTAACAACAACAGCTCTTCCGCCAGTGCTCAAGGCACGCCCTTAGCCATCGACGCCATGGCCGTGGCGCAAGCCCTTGTTCGAGACATCGTGCGTGACATCGATGTGCCCCCCATGGGTCACTGGGATGAGCTGCGCGGTGATGTGAGCAAAACGTCCGACGTTCCCAAACACTTGTCTGCGGCAAAACAAACGGCCACCGCGCATTGGGCTGAATTTTTATCGCATCTAGGTGCTTCAGGCATTGAAAGCTTGCCTGCACGCCATGAGGCCATGATGCGACAAGTTCGCGACAACGGCATGACCTACAACGTCTATGCCAATGCAGACCAACCACAGCGCCCTTGGTCGCTGGATTTGCTGCCGCTGATTTTGTCGCCGCAAGACTGGTCGCAAATTCAAACTGGCGTGGTGCAACGCATGCGCCTGTTGGAAGGCATCATGTCCGATGTTTACGGCATGCAGCATCTTTTAAAACAAGGCGCTGTTCCCTACGCCCTGGTCCAAGGGCATCCCGGCTATTTGCACGCCATGCAAGGCAGCGCGCCAGTAGGCGGTCGGCATTTGAACTTGGCTGCGTTTGACTTGGTCAAAGGCCCAGATGGTTGCTGGTGGCTTTTGTCCCAAAGAACACAAGCACCGTCGGGTTTGGGCTATCTCCTTGAAAACCGGCAAATCATTTCTAACCAATTTTCACGAGCCTTTGAAGCCATGCCTGTGAGGGCCTTGGCCGAGTCCTATCGCTCGTTTGTCAACGCACTCAAGTTGCGTACATCGGCTGGCATGCAAGCGCACATTGCCCTGCTCACGCCAGGCCCTTACAACGAAACTTATTTTGAACAAGCTTACCTCGCACGCTACCTCGGCCTCACGTTGGTACAGGGCAATGACTTGTTGGTGCGCGACGAAAAGCTTTACCTGAAAACCCTTGAAGGCTTGCAGCCCGTTCACGGCTTGCTCAAGCGCGTTGACGACGATTGGTTAGACCCGTTAGAGCTGCGCGCAGAATCCACACTGGGAATTCCAGGTTTGTTGCAAGCCGTTCGCGCTGGCAATGTCTTGGTGGCCAACACACCGGGCTCAGGTTTCTTAGAGTCCAACGCACTCTTAGGCTTTTTGCCGCAACTGTCACGCACGCTGTTGCAAGAAGAATTGTTGTTGCCTGCCATTCCCAGTTGGTGGTGCGGCGAGCAAGCGGCCATGCATGATGTCTTGCCGCGCTTGCAAGAATGCGTCATCAAACCCACCTACCCTTACACCCCTGACCGCACCAGCTTTGAGCCCGTCATGGGGCATCGCCTCGATTGGCGTGGGCTAGAGGAATGGCGCACCCGCATTCAAAATGATCCTGAAGCACACACGGTTCAAAGCTTCATCCCTTTGTCGCACACACCCACGTTTGCCAACCTGCGGTCCATGCCCTCTCGGCCTGCCATTTTGCGCGTCTTTGTGCTCGCCAACGAAGAAGGTGGTTGGCAAGTGTTGCCAGGCGGCTTGGCCAGGTTGGGCACAGACAACGGCATCGCTTCCATGCAACAAGGTGGCAGCAGTGCCGATGTCTGGGTCTTGGGTGATGCATCAAGCAATGCCACGTTTAGCGCCACAGAACAAGACAGACCGGCGGTGAAAGAAGCTGTGTTTGTGGCCAATTCACAGCGCCATCGCTTGGTCACCAGCCGCGCGGCTGAAAATTTGTTTTGGATGGGACGCTACTCTGAGCGAACCGAAAACACACTTCGTTTGTCCAAACTGGCACTTAACACGCTGAACAGCGAAGCACAGCACAGCCCGCAATTGCTCAATTGGTTGACACAGCTGTGCGTGGTGCATGGTTTGGTGGCACCTGGTGTGGTACAGGCCCAGCATTCAAGACGAGTCTTTGAACGCGCCTTGATTGCAGGTTTTTGGGATACCCAACACACCACAGGCGTGGGCTACAACTTGCGCGCCATCAAGCTGGCTGCAGCCGCTGTGCGTGAACGACTTTCACCAGAGCATTGGACCCTGATCGAGCAAACTGAAAATGCATTTTTTCAACCGCAAGAAAACGATGCGCCGGTGGCCAGCAGCGTGTGGGCTCAGCAGCTCTTAGCACGGACCAGCCAACTGATGGCAGCCCTCACTGGCGCCCAAACAGACCGCATGACACGCGATGATGGCTGGCGACTGCTGTCCATTGGACGGCACATTGAGCGCCTCGATTTTTTGGCACACGCCCTCGCCACAGCCGTCGAAACGCAATGTCTTCAAAATCAAGCTGGCTTTGATGCTGTCTTGGCTTTGTTTGACAGCACCATCTCATTTCACGCGCAATACCAACAAAGCCGCACCTTGGGTGCACTCTTAGAGTTGCTACTGACCCACACCGACAACCCGCGCGCCTTAGGTTGGGTGGCTCAAACTTTGCGCGGCCGATTGGCAAAAATGGGTCACCTGGCCAATGGTGCGACGGAAGAAATGTCGCACAAAATTCCAAAGCTTTCCGAGCTTGATTTCCAATCGCTATCGACCGATGGCCTTCACCCAACGCCTGAACTGCTGTCCTTGTTGCGCCAATGTCGAGAGACCGCCAGAACAGTGTCTGATCAGCTGAACAGTTTGTTTTTCTCACACAGCGATGAATCACAGCAAAGCGTGGGGGCCAGCTAAAAAGCCACGGCCAAAGACATGAAGCTTCGCATCACCCACAACACGCATTACAGCTACACCCCCATGGTGGTGACAGCGCAACATGTGGCGCATCTAGAGCCGGTGAACACACCTTGCCAGATTTGCCTTTTGCACACGCTCAGCACGCTGCCTCAAGCGCACAAAATCAGCCGCCATCAAGATGCGTTTGGCAACCACCGCTCTTACTGGTCTCTGCCTGCCGCACACAGCACACTGCAAGTCAACGCACAGTCGGTCCTTGAAACCTATGCCATGCCGACAGCGCAAATTGCCGAATTGACAGCCTACGCAGGCACGCTCACTTGGGAACAAGCGCAAAAAGCCTACGCCTTTCAAGCCGGTCAAGCCTGCGATGAAGCCACTGGCTTTGCCTATGCTTCGCACCACGCGCCCATCGACATCGCATTCAAACGCTACGCCCAAAGCAGCTTCACACCCGGCAGGCACTTGTTGGATGCCGCACATGACTTGATGCACCGCATTCACACAGAATTCAAGTACGAATCTCTGAGCACCGACATCAGCACCCCGGCCTTGAAAGTCCTGACAGACAAACGTGGTGTTTGCCAAGACTTTGCACATGTCATGCTGGCTTGTTTGCGTAGCATGGGTCTGGCGGCCAGGTATGTCAGCGGCTATTTGTTGACGGAGCCGCCCCCCGGCCAAGCCAGATTGCTTGGCAGTGATGCGTCTCACGCTTGGGTCTCGCTTCGTGTACCCAACGTCAAAGCATGCACCAGCACCGAATCTTGGTACGATTTAGATCCCACCAACCACCGGGAAGGCTGGAGCAGCCCTGGCACAGACTATGTGCGCTTGGCTGTTGGCCGCGATTTTGCAGATGTCTCACCCCTGCGAGGCGTGTTGCAAGGTGGGGCCAACCACACACTGCAAGTCCAAGTGACTGTGGAACCCATTTAATTTTTCGAAAGTACAGAGCCCATCATGTCCATCTACAAACGCCTCGAAGCACTTCAAATCACATTGCCCCCGGTTGCCACCCCAGCGGCGGCTTATGTGCCTTTTGTCAAATCAGGGAACTTGGTATTTCTCAGCGGCCACATCTCTAAAAAAGACGGCCAAGTTTGGGCCGGCCAATTGGGCAAGAACATGCACACTGATGAAGGCAAGTTGGCAGCGCGCGCTGTGGCCATCGATTTGATGGGCACCTTGCAAGCTGCCGTGGGCGACCTTCACAAAATCACTCGCATCGTCAAAGTGATGAGTTTGGTCAACTCCACACCAGACTTCACCGAGCAACATTTGGTGACCAATGGCTGCAGCGAGTTGCTGGGTCAGGTATTTGGTGATGCGGGCGTGCATGCGCGCAGTGCTTTCGGCGTCGCGCAATTGCCCATGGGTGCCTGTGTCGAAATTGAGTTGATTGCAGAACTGGCTTGAAGAAGGGGATGGGAGGCTCTGCCCCCGCCTAAACTTCTAGATTCAACAAATTTGCCACATTGTTAATCCATGCAAGCACTTGGCAAGACAATGCAAAAATTGAAGCTTTGAGAGGGGAAATGCAGATTTTTCGTGAATATGTATATCTTTTATGTAAATTATTAGTTACAAGATACGCATAAATGTATACAAAAAGAATTACTATGAATTCTTAAGTCAACATTTAACAAGGAAATCTGTCATGAAACCACTCTGCGTCAGCTTCGTTGAGCAAGACCCCCAATTGGCAGAACAAGTGCTCATGCACCTGAACAACACGGGCATGCAGGGCTTTCATTGCAAACATCCAGATGAATTGGCGCAACAGAATTCCCAAACGCAATGTGACGTCTTGATATTGGATGCTGTCACGCTGGGTGAACAATGCCACACAATGGCCGCACAATGGGCCAAACACCCGGAGCTTCGAGTCATCATGGTGGCGCCAGCCGCACAACCTGAAGAGCGAATCGCAGCCATTGCGGCCGGTGCTGACGTGTGCATCAGCAAACCCTTCAATCCGATTGAGCTGATTGCCATCATCCAACGCTTGGCCGCCAGACTGCCCAGAACACTCCAAAAAGCTTGGACCATTGACCCGATGCGGTCTTTGATCACGGGCCCAAGCAACAACGCCATATGCCTCACAGCCATGGAGACTGTTCTTCTCACGCAGTTGGCCATGGCCCCACAACAAGCCTTGCGCAGCGATGCCCTTGAAATGGCCATCTGGGGGCTTTCAGACTTTTACAACAACAAGCGTTTGCAAGTGTGTGTGTCTCGCCTGCGCAAAAAACTCACGCACCGTCACGGGCCCGAAGAGCTGCTGGCAACTTGCTGGCGTTCAACGTATCAGTTTGTACCTCGCATGCACTTTGCGCCCAAACACTGAACCTGAGGTTTATTCCACACGTGCAATGTGCGTGGGCTTGAAACCCAGATCTGCAGCTTTGCCTTTTCGTGCTCTGGCCGCGCGCGCGTTGTTCAAGCTGCGAATTTCCAAAGTCTCCTCACGGTCTTTGCCGCCTCGACCAATGCCTGTCAGCTTCACACTGCGGGTATAGGCCGCAGCGCCAGCCAATGCGTCTTTGGCTTCTAAATCCAACAGCATCAAACCTCGCCCACCTTTTTCCATCAGCTTGAGTTCACTGATTTCAAAAGTAAGGATGCGGCCGCCTGTGGAGGCACATGCCACATGGGTTGCAGCCGGCATTGCAACAGCGCCAGGCTGTGGGGTTGCATTGGAGCCAGACACATGGGAAGGTGCACAAACAGACTCACCCTCACCCACTGTGAGGAATGACTTGCCGCCTTTTTGACGAGAAATCATGTTGTCCACTGTGGCCATGAAACCATAGCCACCAGAACTGGACAACAGCAAGGTGGCTGTCGCAGGTCCCGCAAAGAAGTGCGCCACTTGCGTACCCGCCTCTAGTTCAATCAAGGTGGTAATGGGCTGACCATCGCCGCGCGCGCCAGGCAAAGACGCCACAGGCACAGAGTAAACGCGGCCACTGCCCTTTTGTGCTGTACCAAACGCCAACAGCGTGTCGACAGTGCGGCATTCGAAGGTGCCGTACAGACCGTCGCCCGCTTTGAATGCAAAACTGCTGGCATCGTGACCATGACCTTGGCGAGCACGCACCCAACCTTTTTGCGACACCACCACCGTGACGGGCTCGTCCACCACTTTCACTTCGGCCACAGCCTTCTTTTCTTCCTGAATCAGTGTACGGCGGGGATCGGCAAAGGTCTTGGCGTCTTGCTCAATCTCTTTGACCATCAAACGTTTCAGCGATGCTGGGTTGGCCAAAATTTCTTCGAGTTGAGTTTGCTCTGTACGCAACTCTTTCAACTCTTGCTCAATCTTGATGCCCTCCAAACGGGCCAATTGGCGAAGGCGAATTTCAAGAATGTCTTCAGCTTGTCGTTCACTGAGCTTGAAGCGATCCATCAAGGCCTGTTTGGGCTCATCGCTTTGGCGAATGATGGCAATCACCTCATCGATGTTGAGCAACACCAGCTGACGACCCTCCAAAATGTGGATACGGTCCATGACTTTGCCTAAGCGATGCTCGGACCGTCGAACGATGGTTTGCTGACGGAACGTGATCCATTCAGAAATCATTTGGCGCAAGGACTTTTGGACCGGTTTGCCATCAATGCCCACCGAGGTCATGTTGATGGGTGACGATGTTTCCAAGCTGGTGTGGGCCAGCAAAGCTGTGATCAATTCTTGCTGTTCAATGCGGCTGGTTTTAGGTTCAAACACCAAACGCACCGCGGCATCTTTGCTAGACTCATCGCGCACCACATCGAGCACCGACAAGATGCTGGCCTTGAGTTGCATTTGATCAGCACTTAAGGCTTTTTTGCCCGCCTTCACTTTGGGATTGGTGAGCTCTTCAATTTCTTCCAACACTTTTTGCGAACTGACGCCGATGGGCAACTCAGTGACCACCAATTGCCACTGTCCGCGCGCCATGTCTTCAATTTTCCAACGTGCGCGAACTTTGAGTGACCCACGGCCAGTACGGTAGGCATCGGCAATGTCACTGGCTGGGCTGATGATTTGACCACCACCTGGATAGTCGGGGCCCGGAATGAGTGCGAACAATTCTTCGTCACTGAGCTTGGGCGATTTGATGAGTGCCACGCAAGCATCGGCCACTTCACGCAAATTGTGACTTGGAATTTCGGTGGCCAAACCCACTGCAATGCCACTGGCACCATTCATCAATACAAAAGGCAAGCGCGCTGGCAACTGTCGGGGTTCCTCTGTGGAGCCGTCATAGTTGGGAATAAAGTCGACTGTGCCTTGGTCAATTTCATCCAACAACAAAGTCGTGATCTTGGAAAGTCGCGCTTCGGTGTAACGCATGGCCGCCGCACCATCGCCGTCGCGGCTGCCAAAGTTGCCTTGACCATCAATCAGGGGGTAGCGCTGGCTGAAGTCTTGCGCCATGCGCACCAACGCATCGTAAGCCGCTTGGTCGCCGTGCGGATGAAAACGACCCAACACATCGCCCACCACACGAGCACTTTTGACTGGCTTGGCGCCTGTGGCCCCCGAGAAGTCTAGACCCATGCGGGACATCGAATAAAGAATGCGGCGTTGCACTGGCTTTTGGCCATCGCACACATCGGGCAACGCACGGCCCTTGACCACGCTTAGCGCATATTCAAGGTAAGCACGCTGTGCGTAGGTGGCCAAGTTCAAGGAGTCATCGGACTCGCTGTTTTGCAGGTCTAAAGTGGGTTGATCATTCATGGTGTGTTCAATTCAATTTTGCGCATGGCAAGCGATTAGATGTCCACGTCGATGTCATCGCCGTGCAACTCCATGAGTTCACGGCGTGCCGCGGCCTCGCCTTTGCCCATCAATTGCGTGATCAAACTTTCAGTTTGTGCAAAATTCAAAGTGCCCAATTGCACAGGCAGCAAACGGCGGGTATCAGGGTTCAGCGTGGTTTCCCACAACTGCTCGGCACTCATCTCGCCCAAGCCTTTGAAACGGCTGATGCTCCAAGCGCCCTCGCGCACACCATCTTTGCGCAACTTGTCGAGCATGCTTTGCAACTCGGCATCGTCCAAAGCATACATTTTGGAAGCTGGTTTTTTGCCGCGCGCTGGTGCATCCACTCGGAACAAAGGTGGACGCGCCACAAACACATTGCCGGTTTCGATCAGCTTGGGAAAATGGCGGAAGAACAGCGTGAGCAGCAAGACTTGAATGTGCGAGCCATCCACATCAGCATCACTCAAGATGCAAATTTTGCCGTAACGCAAACCCGACAAATCGGGCGAGTCGTTGGGGCCATGGGGGTCCACACCAATCGCGACGGAGATGTCGTGAATTTCGTTGTTGGCAAACAACCGATCACGATCGACTTCCCACGTGTTAAGGACCTTGCCGCGCAGCGGCAAAATGGCTTGACACTCTTTGTCTCGGCCCATCTTGGCACTGCCGCCCGCCGAGTCGCCCTCGACCAAAAACACCTCATTGTGCGCCGTGTCTTTGCTTTCGCAGTCGGTCAATTTACCTGGTAAAACCGCCACACCAGAGCTCTTGCGCTTCTCCACTTTTTGGCCCGCTTTTTGGCGGTGCTGTGCGGCCTTGATGGCCAGCTCAGCCAATTTCTTGCCATACTCCACGTGCTCGTTGAGCCACAACTCCAAACTAGGGCGCACAAAGCTGGAAACCAAACGCACGGCATCACGCGAATTCAAGCGTTCTTTGATTTGTCCTTGAAATTGGGGGTCGAGCACTTTGGCCGACAGCACAAAACTGGCGCGTGCAAACACGTCCTCTGGCATGAGCTTGACGCCCTTGGGCAGCAAACTATGCAATTCGATGAAACTTTTAACCGCCGTGAACAAGCCGTCGCGTAAACCACTGTCGTGCGTGCCACCCGCGCTGGTGGGAATCAAGTTTACATAACTCTCTCGAACCGGCTGGCCGTCCTCGGTAAATGCCACAGCCCAACTGGCGCCTTCGCCTTCAGCAAAGCTGTCGTTGTTGCCATCGGCAAAGCCTTCGCCTTCAAACAAGGGGATGACAGGGTCGCCGTGCAATGTTTGCATGAGGTAATCACGCAAGCCCGCTTTGTATTGCCACGTTTGAGTGTCCTTGGTTTTCTCATTGAGCAAGGTCACTGTGACACCGGGCATGAGCACCGCTTTGCTGCGCAGCAAATGCGTGAGCTCGGCCATCGGCAACGCACTCGATTCAAAATATTTGGCATCGGGCCATACGCGCACAGTGGTGCCCTGCTTGCGATCCCCCTCACCCGCTTTGCGCGTGACCAAGGCTTCCACCACATCGCCGCCCGAAAAAGCCAATGTGGCCACTTGACCTTCACGATAACTGCTGGCTTCCAAACGCTTGGCCAGCGCATTGGTAACGCTGACACCCACACCGTGCAAACCGCCTGAAAAACTGTAGGCACCGCCCTTGCCTTTGTCGAACTTGCCGCCCGCATGCAAGCGTGTGAACACCAATTCAATGACCGGCGCTTTTTCCTCAGGGTGCAGCCCAAAGGGAATGCCACGACCATCGTCTTCTATGCTGACCGAACCATCGGCGTGCAGGGTGACTTTGATTTTTTTACCGTGGCCAGCCAGCGCTTCGTCGGCAGCGTTGTCCAACACCTCTTGAATCACGTGCAAGGGGTTGTCGGTTCGGGTGTACATGCCCGGGCGTTGTTTGACGGGCTCTAGGCCTTTGAGAACTCGAATTGAGCCTTCGCCATATTCAGGAGATGCATTGGAGGTAGTAGTAGCCATGGGCGCAGATTGTAGTGTGATTTCAAACAAACCACTGGATGAATTTACAGCCCTGCAGAACCGCGAAGGTTCTGGACATTCAGGCATCATTGCCCATTCACAACCCTGAACAGAAAATTCCCCGACATGCACGGCACCGAAGCACCTTCCCAATGGGTCACACGCTGGACGCACCTCCTCTCACCCCAAAGCCAAGTCTTGGACCTGGCGTGTGGGGCTGGCCGGCACATGCGCTGGCTTGCTGAACATGGGCACAACTGCGTGGGCGTCGACCGTTCACCAGAGGCACTCGATGCCGCTCAAGCGTTTGGACAAGTGATTCATGCAGACATCGAGGGCGGGCCCTGGCCCTTTCAGGGTCAACAGTTTGATGCGATCGTTGTGACAAATTACCTATGGCGCCCGCTCATGCCTGCCATTTTGGAAAGCCTTCATCCGCAAGGCATTTTGATTTACGAGACCTTCGCGCTTGGCCATGAAAAAATTGGCAAGCCATCCAGACCAGAATTTTTGCTTAAACCGGGTGAATTGCTGCAAATTTGCATGCAAATGCACGTCATTGCATACGAAGACGGTTACTCAGACCAGCCGCCCAAATTTGTTCAACGAATTGTGGCGACACCACAAGTCCCAGCATCCGGTCAACAGTTTGGTCTTGGCTGTCGTTAGAATGCTCAATTGTCGCTTTACTCATACGCCATGACGAAAACTTTCCAACCCATTACTGGCAGCATTCCCGCCCTCATCACCCCCATGCTCGAAGACGGCGCGGTGGACTATGGCAGCCTGCGAAAACTGATTGATTGGCACATTGCCGAAGGCACTGACTGTATTGGGGTGGTCGGCACCACGGGCGAGTCGCCAACGGTCAATGTTGAAGAACACCGAGAAATCATTCGCGTCTCAGTCGAGCAAGCCAAAGGCCGCGTACCCATCATGGCGGGCTGCGGCGCCAACTCCACGGCCGAAGCCATCGAATTGGCCAAGTTTGCCAAAAACGTTGGCGCAGATTGCCAATTGCAAGTGGTGCCCTACTACAACAAGCCAACGCAAGAAGGCATGTACCAACACTTCAAGGCCATTGCAGAAGCAGTGCCCGATTTGCCCATCATTCTGTACAACGTACCAGGCCGTTCAGTGGCCGACATGCAGCACGACACTGTGTTGCGTTTGGCCCAAGTGCCAGGCATCGTGGGCATCAAAGAAGCAACAGGTAACATCGAGCGGGCGCAGTGGCTTATTCGTGATCTGCCCAAAGAGTTTGCGGTTTATTCCGGAGACGATCCAACCGCTGTGGCACTGATGCTTTGCGGTGGCAAAGGCAACGTCAGTGTGACAGCCAACGTGGCGCCACGTTTGATGCATGAGCTATGTGTTGCAGCCATGTCTGGCAACATTCAAAAAGCCATGGACATTCAATTCAAGTTGATGCCTATGCACAAGAATTTATTTGTAGAAGCCAACCCCATTCCTGTCAAATGGGCCTTGGCCCGGATGGGCATGTGCGGTGGCACATTGCGCCTGCCCATGACAGAACTCTCTTCCTCGCAGCAACCCGCGGTAGAAGCCGCGATGCGCGCCAGCGGACTCATTTAAGGACAAACCGTGAATCGATTTGAATCTATGCCTCGCCGTTTGAATGTTTTGGCATGCGCAGCCGGCCTCACCTGCTTGCTGGCCGCTTGCTCTAGCTTGGAAGAAAGCAAAATCGATTACAAGAGTGCCAGCCAAGCGCCCACCCTTTCTGTCCCACCCGATCTGACACAACTGAAAAGAGATTCTCGGTATCAAGTTGCCGGCACGGGTCCCTCAAGTGCGTTGGCCAACAGCAACGCTGGTGCACCTCGTGCAATCAACGACGCCGGGACAGCCACCAATCAAGCTGGCAATGCCAAAATTGTTCGCACCGGAACTCAGCGTTATTTGGTGGTGCAGCGCACAGCCGATTCGGTTTGGGAACCCCTGCGTGAATTCTGGAAAGACAATGGCTTTGTGCTCAGCACGGACCAAGCCGAGTTGGGCATCATGGAAACAGAATGGGCTGAAAACCGCGCCAAGTTGCCCCAAGATTTCATTCGCAAAACTGTGGGCAAAATGTTCGATTCGCTCTACTCAACGGGTGAGCGAGATCGCTTTAGAACGCGTGTAGAACGCACGGCCAATGGTCTAGAAATTACCATCACACACCGCGGCATGGCTGAAATTTACACCAGCCCCCTCAAAGACCAAACGGTGTGGTCACCTCGACCTGCAGACACCGAATTGGAAATCGAGTTCCTGCGTCGTTTGATGTTGCGTTTGGGTGGGCAGCAGCAGACTGGCACGAACAACAATGTGGCTGCACTCGCCACCACCAGCATGCCCCAGTCCAAAGGTCTGGCTGCCGATGTCAAATTGAGCAGAGTGAACCAACTGCCAGCCATTGAAATCAAAGACGGTTTTGACCGGGCTTGGCGTCGTGTGGGGGTGGCCATTGACCGAACCGGGTTTACAGTCGAAGACCGTGACCGCGCACAAGGTGTCTTTTTTGTGCGGTATGCGCCACCAGGCTCACCAGACAAGGAACCCGGCTTCTTTGCCAAGCTTTTCTCCAGCGAAAAAGCAGCGCCTGCTTTGGCCAAGTACCGCATTGCCGTCACCAGCAAAGGTGATGTGTCTACAGTACAAGTTCAAGGCGCAGATGGGATTGCCGAAACTTCTGCCAACGCTGAAAAAATCATCAAACTCTTGGCCGATGAAATCAAGTAACGCTTGAAGCAACGCTTGAAATAAGGCTTGCACGTGCCCACACCCAAAGTCTGGGCAAGAAGTTAGTACAGCGACAGACGAAAAAAAACCCCGCAATGCGGGGTTTTTTTGCATTCCAAGAATTACTTCTTAGGAGCTTCTGCAGGAGCAGCAGCAGGTGCGGCAGCAGCGTCAGCTGGCTTAGCGTCAGCAGCAGGCGCAGCAGGTGCGTCAGCAGCAGGTGCAGGTGCAGCAGCAGCAGGTGCGGGTGCAGGAGCAGCTTCTTCTTTTTTACCGCAGGCAGCCAAAGCAGCAGCAGCGATCACGGCGGCCAAAACGAGAGACTTGTTCATGATTATTTTCCTTAAAGTTAGTGAAAAAACAATTTCCGGGAAATTGTCATCAAGGCTGGTTAAAACCCTGTTGACAGAACAGCGAGCACTCGAGCTCCCGCTGTACAGCCGGGAATTATAGCCGGACTTACAGGGTAATTACTAGGGCCATAAAAGACCCCACGATGATTAGTGCCACCAGCCCTCTTCCCACCATGCTTGCATCAATTCGGCAGCGTCATCACTCAACTGTTCTGCCAAATCTGCAGACAAGCATTTGTCATTTGCCAACTGTCGCAACAATTTGGCATCCCGCCCTGCTGCTCTAAAGCTTTCCCCGTTGATGAAGATGTGCTTGGGGTCGAATAACATTTTGGTTCGGCGGTCTAAGCGCACATCAGCTGGCCAGGCGAAGTTTGGCAAATCATCTTGGTCGGGGGTGTCAAACCAAACATTGGGCTTGGGCTCGGTCAAAGACTCACCCAGCAAACAATTTAACAATTGAGGATCTTTCAAGGCTTTGGCCACGGCGTCGGCCGCAAACTGCTGTAGCGCCTGCGGTATGGCGGCATCTCGGATGGCGGCATCTTGCCCAGGGTCTTGGTAAAGCGCATCTCTTGCGCTGCCACATTCTTCCGCAACTTCTTCCGACAAGCCCATCAACAATTCGCTGGCCAATTCGGCACTGCGAGGCACGCGAAAACCGACAGAGTAAGTCATGCACTCGCCAACAGCAATGCCATCGTGCGCGTAGCCCGGCGGCAAGTACAGCATGTCCCCAGGATTGAGAACGAACTCAGTTTCTGGCGTAAATTCTTTGAGAATTTTGAGCGGTACACCTTCTTGTAATTCAAATTTTTTCTGCCGGCCAATGCGCCACTTGCGCTGGCCATGGGCTTGCAGCAAAAACACGTCATAGCTGTCGAAATGCGGCCCCACGCCGCCGCCATCAGTGGCATAGCTGATCATCAAATCGTCTAATCGCGCATCGGGCACAAATCGAAACTGTTGAAGCAACGCGTGCACATCCTCGTTGTGTAAATCAACGCCCTGAATCAACACCGTCCAATCTGGGGTTTTAAAGGTCGGCAGGCTTTTACGGGCCATTGGGCCTTTTTTCAAAGTCCACTGACCGCCTTGGCGAACAATGTGCCTAGACTCCACTTCTTCACTTTCCACCATCTCCAGCAGCGCTGTGCGTGCAATGAGGGGCTTCATCTGCGGTATGGCTTGGCGAATCAGCAAAGGCTTTTTCTGCCAGTGGCGTTTCATAAACTGTTCGGGCGTCAAACCACCCAACAAGGTTAAAGCTGTGTTTTTTTGCATAGGAACCTGATCCAAATCGATTTCAAAACTGCGACAATTCTGGGATGGATATTACTTCTCAATGTGTGGTCGAACTGACCTGGACGCTCAAAGATACTTTGGGCGAAGTTTTGGACCAGCTCGACGAGCCTGTGGCTTTCTATGTAGGCGGCCATGATTTGCTGCCCAAAATTGAAGAGGCTTTGCAAGGTCACAGCGTAGGTGCCAAGGTCGACTTGCACCTAGAACCCGAAGACGCCTTTGGCGACTTCGACGAAAATCTGCTTTTTTTAGAACCGCGCGCGCTGTTTCCCAAAGACATCGAAGAAGGCCTGACCATTGAGGGCTCCGCTTTGCCATCTGCATGCAACCCCGACGCACCGCGCAACGTGCTCTACACCATCACCGAAATTTACCCCGAGCATGTCGTGCTAGACGGCAACCACCCCTTGTCGGGCATTGCCCTTCGACTGAGTTTGCAAGTCACGGATGTGCGCTTGGCCACCGATCAGGAGCAAGAAGCCGGCACTTGTGGCACTGGTTTTTTCAAGATTGAAATTGGTGACACGCCAGCGTCGTCTGGTGGTGGCTTGCTTCACTGAGCCGTTCAACGCTTTCCAGTTGAGCCGTAGCCACCTTCTCCGCGCTCGCTGGGTGCATCAAACTCGGTCACCACATTGAAGCGTGCTTGCACCACGGGTACGATGACCATTTGTGCAATGCGCTCCATCGGCTGAATGGTGAATGCTTCCTGGCTGCGATTCCAGCAACTCACCATCAAAGGCCCTTGGTAATCACTGTCGATCAAGCCCACCAAGTTACCCAGCACGATGCCGTGCTTATGGCCCAAGCCTGAACGAGGCAACAACATGGCTGCAAAGCCTGCGTCTTTGAGGTAGACCGACAAGCCCGTTGGTATCAATTGCCAAGCATTCGGTTGCAGCGTGATGGGCGCATCCAAACAAGCCCGCAAATCGAGGCCAGCACTGCCAGGCGTGGCATAGGCAGGCAATTGATCCGCCATGCGCGGGTCTAAAATTTTGACATCAACATTCATCATATTTGGCAAGACTCAGTGTTTGCGAAGGCGCTTGGCGATGTCTTGAATCAAGTCATGTGCCAGCTTGGTTTTGGTATCTCGGGGTAATTCTTTCGCACCCTGCGCATCGACCAACAACAAAGCGTTGTCATCTTGGCCAAAGGTGCTGGGGCCGATATTGCCCACCAACAAAGGCACTCCCTTGCGCGCGCGTTTGGCGGTGGCATGCGCCAGTAAGTCGTGGCTTTCAGCTGCGAAGCCAACGCAAAATAATTCACCACTTTGGCCACGGGGTGACTGTGCAATGCAGGCCAAAATATCGGGGTTCTCGATGAAGCGCAGCTCAGGCGTATCACCGGATCCATCTTTCTTGATTTTTTGATCCGCCGCCGAGGCAGGACGCCAATCGGCCACAGCCGCCGCCGCAATGAAAATAGAGGCATTGGGCGCTGCCTGCTGCACGGCCTCGTGCATTTGCACCGCAGAACGGACATTCACACGGCTCACGCCGCGCGGTGTTGTTTGGCTGACAGGGCCCGCCACCACGGTGACTTTCGCACCGGCGTGCTGCGCCGCTCGCGCAATGGCAAAACCCATTTTGCCGCTGGACAAATTGGTGATGCCGCGAACGGGGTCTATGGCTTCGTAAGTGGGGCCCGCTGTAATCAGTACATGCTGACCGGTCAGCACTTTGGGGGTCCAAAATGAATGCACTTCTTCTACGATCTCGTGCGCCTCCAACATGCGACCGTCTCCAGTTTCACCGCAAGCTTGATCGCCTTGCCCCACGTCCAACACATGTGCACCGTCTGCTTTGAGCTGCGCCACATTGCGCTGTGTGGCTGGGTGGGCCCACATTTCACGGTTCATGGCGGGCGCCAAAATGAGAGGTACTTTTTGAAGGGGCCTGGCCAAGCACATCAGGCTCAGCAATTCATCGGCTTTGCCGTGAATCAGTTTGGCCATAAAGTCGGCACTGGCGGGGGCAATCAAAATGGCATCCGCATCACGGCTCAAATTGATGTGGGCCATGTTGTTACCTTCGCGTGAATCCCACTGCGAGGTGTAAACAGGCTGCCCCGAGAGGGCTTGCATGGTGACTGGGGTGATAAATTGAGCTGCAGCGTCGGTCATCACCACTTGCACTTGGGCGCCGGCTTTGACAAGCGAACGACAGAGTTCGGCTGCCTTAAAGCAGGCAATGCCACCTGTGAGTCCTAAAACAATGCGTTTTCCTAGCAAATCGTTCATGTTGGGCAATGTAGCAGATCAGGAGACCTTTATAATCTCGTTTTCCATCTCCCGGGTGCTATGCACCTCGTCCTGGACATGACCAAATTCGTCTTCGTCACCGGTGGTGTGGTGTCTTCCCTGGGTAAGGGAATCGCCTCCGCCTCTCTCGCCGCGATCCTAGAATCGCGCGGCCTTTCAGTCACCCTCATTAAGCTGGACCCGTACATCAACGTCGACCCTGGCACCATGTCGCCGTTTCAGCACGGCGAAGTGTTTGTCACCGACGATGGCGCCGAGACCGACCTTGACTTGGGCCACTACGAGCGTTTCATCAACACTCGCATGAAGAAGGCCAACAACTTCACCACGGGTCAAATCTACAAAAGCGTGCTTGAAAAAGAGCGCCGCGGCGATTACTTGGGCAAAACCGTTCAGGTCATCCCTCACATCACCAACGAAATTCAAGACTACATCAAGCGCGGTGCAGGTTTTGGCACCCCTGAAGCGGTCGATGTGGCCATTGTTGAAATTGGCGGCACCGTGGGGGATATCGAGTCCCTGCCCTTTTTGGAAGCTGTGCGTCAACTGAGCTTGCGACTTGGCCCCAACAATGCAGCCTTCGTCCACCTGACGTATGTGCCCTGGATTGCCGCCGCAGGCGAGCTGAAAACCAAGCCCACTCAGCACACAGTGCAGAAACTGCGTGAAATTGGCATCCAACCCGACGCGCTGTTGTGCCGTGCAGACCGCATGATTCCAGAAGACGAGAAAGAAAAAATTTCTCTCTTTACCAACGTGCAAAGCTGGGGCGTGATCTCCATGCCCGACGTCGACACCATTTACAAAGTGCCGCGTGTCTTGCACGAACAAGGTTTAGACGGTTTGATCTGCGACCGTTTGCACATCAACACCCCGCCCGCCAACCTCAAGCGTTGGGACGATTTGGTTTACGAAACCGAACACCCCCAAGGTGAAGTCACCATTGCCATGGTCGGCAAGTACGTCGAGTTGTCCGACAGCTACAAATCTGTCAATGAGGCTCTGCGTCATGCCGGCATGCGCAACCATGTGCGCGTCAAAATTGAGCACATCGATTCCGAAACCATCACCCCCGAAACCGTGGCTCAGTTGGCCAAGTTCGATGGCGTCTTGGTGCCTGGCGGTTTTGGCAAACGCGGCGTTGAAGGCAAAATCCAAACCGCTCGTTTTGCGCGTGAAGGCAAAGTACCTTACTTGGGCATTTGCCTGGGCATGCAAGTGGCCACCATTGAATATGCACGCCATGTGGCGGGCATGGCCAACGCCAACAGCACCGAGTTTGAACCCGACACCCCCTTCCCCGTCATCGCCCTCATCAACGAATGGAAAGATGCCGACGGCACCATCCAAGTTCGCGATGCCCAATCAGATTTGGGTGGCACCATGCGTTTGGGCGCACAAAGCTCAGACGTGGCATCGGGCACCCTTGCGCATGGCATCTACGGTCCGGTGGTCACAGAGCGTCACCGCCATCGCTATGAAGCCAACGTGAACTATCTGGACACTTTGCGAAAAGCGGGCTTGGTTATTTCTGCGCTCACACAGCGCGAGCAGCTCACAGAAATTGTCGAGTTGCCAACATCGGTGCACCCTTGGTTTGTGGGTGTTCAATTCCATCCCGAATTCAAGTCCACCCCTTGGGATGGCCACCCCCTGTTCAACGCTTTCATCAAAGCGTCGATAGATCATCAAAAAGGTGCCAAGCACCTGAAAGCCGTCGCTTGATTTTCAAGCCACTAGACAAGGAACACCATGAAACTGTGCGGATTTAATGTTGGTTTAGACCAGCGCTTCTTTTTGATTGCTGGCCCTTGCGTCATTGAGTCCGAGCAATTGCAAATGGACACTGCAGGCACCTTGAAAGAGATCACGTCGGCATTGGGCATCCCTTTCATCTTCAAGAGCAGCTATGACAAAGCCAACCGATCTTCCGGCAGCACCTTCCGCGGCCCTGGCATGGAAAAAGGTTTGGAAATTTTGGCCAAGGTCAAGCGCGAGCTAAACGTGCCCATCCTCACTGATGTGCACACCGAAGCTGACATCCCCACAGTGGCCGCCATTGTGGACGTGTTGCAAACACCCGCATTTCTGTGTCGTCAGACCGACTTCATTCGCGCCGTGGCCCAATCGGGCAAACCGGTCAATATCAAGAAGGGTCAGTTCTTGGCCCCTCACGACATGAAGAATGTAATTGACAAAGCGCGCGCTGCCGCTCGCGATGCCGGCTTACCGGAAGACAACTTCATGGCCTGTGAACGGGGCGCCAGCTTTGGTTACAACAACCTGGTGTCCGACATGCGCAGCTTGGCCATCATGCGCGAAACAGGTGCGCCCGTGGTGTACGACGCCACCCACTCTGTTCAATTGCCAGGCGGTCAAGGCACCAGCTCTGGCGGCATGCGCGAGATGGTGCCCGTGTTGTCACGCGCCGCCGTGGCGGTGGGTGTGGCAGGATTGTTCATGGAAACACACCCCAACCCAGCACAAGCCATGTCTGACGGCCCCAATGCCGTGCCGCTGCAGCACATGAAGGCCCTGTTGGAGACTTTGTTGGAACTGGACGCCGTAACCAAAAAGAACCCGTTCCTTGAAAACAACTTCCAGTGATTGACGGCATGATCCGTTGTGGGTTGAAGGTTTTTTAATTTAGACAGAGAGAAGCAAAAATGAGTGCGATTGTTGACATTGTGGGCCGCGAAATCTTAGACAGCCGTGGCAACCCCACCGTTGAATGCGATGTATTGTTAGAGTCTGGCGTCATGGGCCGTGCCGCAGTGCCTTCTGGCGCCTCGACCGGCAGCCGCGAAGCCATTGAGCTGCGCGATGGCGACAAAAGCCGTTACTTGGGCAAGGGTGTCTTGAAGGCGGTTGAGCACATCAACACCGAAATCTCCGAAGCGGTCCTAGGCCTCGACGCGTCTGAGCAAGCCTTCCTCGACAAAACCATGATCGACTTGGACGGCACCGAAAACAAGAGCCGCTTAGGCGCCAACGCCATGTTGGCAGTGTCCATGGCGGTGGCCCGCGCTGCGGCTGAAGAGTCTGGCTTGCCTTTGTACCGCTACTTCGGCGGCATGAACGGTTGCCAATTGCCAGTGCCCATGATGAACGTCATCAATGGCGGCGCCCACGCCAACAACAACCTCGACTTGCAAGAGTTGATGATCATCCCCGTGGGTGCCCCTAGCTTCCGCGAAGCCGTTCGTTACGGCGCTGAAGTATTTCACGCATTGAAGAAAATCATTCACGACAAAGGCATGAGCATTGCCGTGGGCGACGAAGGTGGTTTTGCGCCTAACGTCCCCAATCACGAAGCCGCCATTCAAATGATTTTGGACGCCATCAGCGCTGCGGGTTACACCGCTGGCGAGCAAATTGCCATTGGCCTCGACTGCGCTGCCAGTGAGTTTTACAAAGATGGCAAATACGAACTTGAAGGCGAAGGCTTGTCATTGACTGGCGAGCAGTGGATTGACATGATGGCCACGTGGGTCGACAAGTACCCCATCATCAGCATCGAAGACGGCATGGCCGAAGGCGACTGGGACGGCTGGAAGTTGCTCACCGAGCGTTTGGGCCAAAAAGTTCAAATCGTGGGCGATGACTTGTTCGTCACCAACACCAAGATTTTGAAAGAAGGCATCGACAAAGGCATTGCCAATTCGATCCTGATCAAGATCAACCAAATTGGCACCTTGACCGAAACCTTTGCCGCCATCGAAATGGCCAAGCGCGCAGGTTACACAGCCGTCATCAGCCACCGCTCTGGTGAAACAGAAGACTCCACCATTGCCGACATTGCGGTGGGGTTGAACGCTGGTCAAATCAAAACTGGTTCCATGAGCCGCAGCGATCGCATGGCCAAGTACAACCAATTGCTGCGCATTGAGGAAGACTTGGGCGATGTGGCCGAATATCCTGGTCGTTCAGCGTTTTACAATCTGCGTTAACTGACACGCATCGACTCTTTCAATGCTCATGGGAACCCGTTTTTTACCTGCCATTCTGGTCGCTTTGCTGCTGATACTGCAAGGACAAATTTGGCTGGGCAAAGGCGGCGTGCCCACCGTTCTTGAACTCGAAAAAAAAATCAAGGCGCAAAATGAGTTGAATGCCAAGGGCAAGCGCATCAATGGCCAACTCAGCTCTGAGGTGAACGACCTCAAAGAAGGTTTGAACACCGTTGAAGAACGTGCCCGCCACGAACTGGGCATGGTCAAAGCCAACGAAATATTTGTGCAGATCGACAAATGATGGACTCGGTCGAGTTGGCCGGATTCGTTTTGTCATTGGCCATGGTGTATTGCAACATCAAGGAAATACATTGGGGCTGGCCCTTGGCCATCCTCAGCTCTGCGCTGTATGGCATGGTGTTTTGGAACAGCCAACTCTACGGAGAAGCGTCTCTGCAGGTCATGTTCATTTTGACTTCCATCTGGGGCTGGCGACAATGGCGTCTGGTTTCCCGGCCAGAAGCCCCGAACACCACGCCATTTCGTTTGTCTATCAAGACGCTCACACCCGCAGAACGGCAAAAGGCCATCTTGGCCACGCTATTGGTTTGGCCTGCCCTCTCTTTTTTCTTGCACCGATTCACAGACAGTGATGTGGCAGTTTGGGACGGCCTGGTCACTGCCTTGAGTTTGCTGGCTCAATATTTATTGGCCAAAAAGAAATTGGAAAACTGGTGGGTTTGGCTTGCCGTCAATCTCATCACCGTGGGCTTGATGCTGGCCAAATCTCTTTGGCTCACATCCCTGTTGTACCTGATCTTTGCAATTCTCAGCTATGTGGGCCTCAAGGCCTGGCACAAACAATATGCGAACTGATGTGATTCGCATTGCCGTGTTGGGCGCCGAAAGTACAGGTAAAACCAGCCTGAGTTTTGGTATTGCACAGGCTCTTCAATCGATGGGATTGACTGCCACTGCTGTGCCCGAGGTCCTGCGTGAATGGTGCGATGCGCAGGGTCGAACACCTCTGGCGCATGAACAAGCATTGATTGCACAGCAACAAGCCGAACGAATTTTTTCCATTGCCAAAGGCTGGGTGATTGCCGACACCAGCCCTGTGATGACAGCTGTTTACAGCGACTATATTTTTCAAGACCAAAGCCTTTACACAAATGCATTAACGCATCAAACCCAGTTTGATTTAACGCTGGTGATGGGCCTGGACATTGCATGGAAAGCGGATGGCTTGCAACGTGACGGTGCCCATGTGCGTGAGCCAGTCGACACATTGTTGCGACAAGCCTTGCAAAGCGCCAACATCCCTTTTAAAGTGATTTACGGCCAGTCGGAAGCGCGTTTGAATGCGGCACTCTTGGCCATTCAAGAAGGTGTGACGCACATCAATTCAGAACTGTTGCCGCACCTGCGTTCGTTCAAGTCAGCTCAGACGCAGCGTGAAGTTTCTCAATATGGTTTAAACCAAGGCAAGACAGCCTGGCGCTGCGATTTGTGCAGCGACGCAGACTGTGAACACAAATTGTTCAGCGACTTACTGAAGACGAATGGCGCATGGAAATGAGGATGCCGTCACTGATCACTCAGTGAACAGAGGGTCCTGTGGGCGGCGTTGCTTCTGGCTGTGTGAACAAACTGGCCGCATCGACAGGGTCAAAGTGGTATTGCTTGCCACAGAACTCGCAGCCCACTTCAATGTTCTCACGCTCCGACAAAATACTCTCCACCTCTTGCACGCCCAAGCCTTTGATCATTCGGCCCACGCGTTCGCGGCTGCAACTGCAGCGGAACTTCGGCCCCGTGTCACCCACCAGCGGTTCAAAGCGCAGCAAAGGCTCTTCCCAGAACAAGCGGTGCAAAACCGTTTCAATGTCCAGGCCCAGCAGTTCTTCAGCTTTCAAACTTTTGGCCAAAATAGAAATGCGGTTGTAGTCTTCGCTTTGGCCCAAAGCGGCTTCGCGCTCCACAGCGTCGTACTTGCCCGCCAAGTTGCCAGAGCCTTCCAATGGCAAGCGCTGAATCAAGATGCCTGCGGCCACATCCATGTTGGCCGCCAGCACCAGCGTCGTGTCGAGTTGCTCTGACTGCAGCATGTAGTGCTCGAGCACTTCACTCAACTTCTCAAGCTTCTCCTTGTGATCGCCAAACAAAGGCACCACCCCCTGGTAGGGCTGCTGCCCGGGCAAACGGTCGAGGGGGTCTAATGTGATGGCACAGCGGCCTTCGTTGTTTTGGTTCACCATTTGACTGAGGCTGGCCTGTGTAGCAACTTCGCCTTGCAGGGTGGCGGTTGCACGCACCCCAAAGTCGGGTTGGACTTCTACCACCGCAAGCTTCACGGGACCATCGCCAAAGACCTGCAAAACCAACGCGCCATTGAATTTGATGTTGGCTTGCATCAACACAGCAGCCGCCGACATCTCACCCAAAAGCTCGGTCACAGGCGCTGGGTAGGCACCGGTTTCGTTGTTGGCGGCACGGCGTTTGAGAATCTCTTGCCAAGCGTCGGTTAATCGAACGATGGCGCCGCGAACGGGCAAACCCTCAAATAAAAATTTATGAAGTTCAGACAATTTTTTTCAAACCTGATTGAAAGCGGTGTGCGTTCTCGATGTAATGCTTTGCGGACATGCGCAAACCTTGAATTTGTTCTGGCGACAACTCACGAACTACTTTGGCTGGCGAGCCCATGATCATGGAACCATCGGGAAATTCTTTGCCCTCTGTCACCAATGAACCTGCACCCACCAAGCAGTTTTTCCCAATCTTGGCGCCATTCAACACCACAGCGCCAATGCCGATCAGCGACTCATCGCCAATGGTGCAGCCGTGCAGCATCACTTGGTGGCCAACCGTGACGTTATTGCCCACAGTGAGTGGCTTGCCCACATCGGCGTGCAAGACGCTGCAGTCTTGGATATTGGTGCCCTCGCCGATGCGAATGGTTTCAGTATCACCACGAATAACTGTGCCAAACCATACGCTGGCATTCGCCCCTAATTCCACAGCGCCAATGACTTGTGCGCTATCGGCCACCCAAGCACCTTCGGCTACCACAGGGTGCTTTTCATCCAACGAATAAATAGCCATTTCAGCCCTCTTTAACTTAGACTCAAAAGCTCCATTGTAGGCAACCCTAAAATAAGGCATGTCTCGCACTGAAATGCCCCAATTTGAGCCCGAACTCCGACGAGCCGTGCTT
The DNA here is from genome assembly GCA_030158125.1 of Limnohabitans sp. GTDB lineage: Bacteria > Pseudomonadota > Gammaproteobacteria > Burkholderiales > Burkholderiaceae_C > Limnohabitans_A. The sequence goes on from JAOATL010000004.1 coordinate 309,648, forward strand.
GCCCCCCTGCTTGAAAAACATGCCGTACGCAAGGCCGAGCTCACCCTGGCTTTGCCTGCAGATTTGCGTGTGGATGGCCAGGCTCTCATTGCCGATCCCGGCTGTATTCCAGGCCGCCCCGACCAGCCCGTCTTGGTGTCGCACACCAGCCTCAAAGCCAAACCACTGAACACCCCCGAGGGCCGTGCGCTTTTACTGCATGCGATCGCGCACATTGAACTGAACGCCATTGATTTGGCGCTGGATGTGGTGTGGCGTTACAACGCCATGCCCGACACTTTTTACCAAGACTGGGTGCGCATTGCCAAAGAAGAAGCCAAACACTTCCTGCTGATCCAAAAGCATTTGGTGGGCATGGGTTTTGACTATGGGCAGTTTCCTGCGCACAACTCACTGTGGGAGATGGCCGAGCGCACCAAGGGTGACATCTTGGCCCGCATCGGGCTGGTGCCCAGAACCATGGAGGCGCGCGGCTTGGATGCCTCGCCTGGCGTCAAGAACAAACTGATCAGCGCAGGCGACTTAGCGGCTGGCCGCATTTTGGACATCATTCTGGAAGATGAAATTGGCCATGTGGCTGCGGGCAATCGGTGGTACCGACATGTCTGCCAAGAGCGCGGTCTCGATCCCATTGCCACCTACCGCGACTTGATCGTGCAATACGACGCGCCCAAACTCAAATCGCCCTACAACCTCGAAGCGCGGCGCTTGGCCGGCTTCGACGATGAAGAACTGAATTACTTGGCGGCCAACGGCTTGTAAATGATCACATGACATACATCGATGCCACTTTCAAAGGTTTTCCGGGCCACCTCACGCCCGTTGAATTGTCTCAAGTAGGGGTGCAAGGCTGGTCTCTGCTGAAAGGCCATTTGTCCTTTCCTTTGGCTGTTCTCAAGCAATCAGCATTGACGCACAACTTGGCTTGGATGCAAGATTTTTGCAATGACCGAAACTTGGACATTGCACCGCATGGAAAAACCACCATGTCACCCGCGCTTTACAACAAACAGTTGCAAGCAGGGGCATGGGGCATCAGCTTTGCAACAGTCTTTCAAGCAGGACTTGGTATTCGCAATGGCGTTGAACGCATCATCATTGCCAATCAGGTTTTTCAAGAACCCGATCTCGACACATTGTCAGGCCTCTTAACCCAGCACCCCAAGGTACGCGTTTATTTCTTGGTGGACTCACTGGCGCAGATTGATGCGATTGAGGCGTGGCGGGTGTCCCGCGCCTCCTCCACCATCTTCACAGTTCTCATTGAATTGGGCATCGAGGGCAAACGAACGGGCTGCCGCGATCATTCGCAAGCCATGGCCTTGGCCAGAAGGGTCAAAGCAAGTGCCGGACTGCAATTGAGTGGCGTCGAATGTTACGAAGGCGCCTTGGCCACATGCAACCATGTTCATGACCAGGCCACTGTTGCCGCACTCATGTCGCGCGTTCAATGGCTTGCCAACGAATGTGAAGCAGAAAATTTATTTGAATGCGATGAGGTTTTGCTCACAGCGGGTGGCTCTGCGATCTTTGACTTGGTGGCTGAACATCTCACGCCCCTGCTCTCGCGCCCAGCACGCGGCGTTTTGCGATCTGGCTGCTACCTCACACATGACCATGTGCAGTACCGAAAAATGCTGAAATGTGTGGGTGAGCGTTTGCAACTCACCGAGACCCTCAAGCCCGCATTGGAGGTAATCAGCTGCGTTCAGTCATGCCCTGAACCCGGCTTGGCATTTCTTTCCATGGGAAAACGCGATGTGTCGTTTGACATGGACTTACCGGTGCCTGTTTGGCGTGCCCAGTTCAACGACTTGAACACGCGTGGTGTGCCTGCACACTGGGAAATTACGGCGCTGAACGACCAACATGCATACTTGCGCTTTGACCCCAATTCACGTGAAGAAGAACACCCTTTTGTGGGCATGTTGGTGGGCAGCGGCATTTCACATCCTTGCACCACTTTTGACAAATGGCGATGGATGCCTGTAGTCAATGACGATTACGAAGTGATTGACGCCATCACCATTCACTTTTGAGCCAGTGTCACCCTCTGGGATGATGCTGCGCATGCAAATTCTTCAGGCGCTCTCGCGCCACATGCGTGTAGATGGTGGTGGTTGAAATGTCGGCATGTCCCAGCAACACCTGCACAGACCTTAGGTCGGCGCCGTGATTGAGCAAATGCGTGGCAAACGCATGGCGCAAGGTGTGGGGCGACAAAGGTGCCGTAATGCCCGCGATCACCGCATATTTTTTGATCAAGCTCCAAAACATGATGCGTGACATGGCGGTGCCCGCTTTGGGGCCACTGGCCGTGACGAACAAATCATCGGTTTGCTTGGCGCCTAGCAAAGCACCACGTGCGTTTTGCATGTAGTTGACCAAACTGTCGCGGGCCATGTCGCCAAAAGGCACCAGACGCTCTTTGCTGCCCTTGCCCATGATGCGCAAGATACCTTCATTCAAAGAGACATGCAAAGTTTTGAGTTTGACCAGCTCTGATACGCGCAGGCCGCTGGCATACAACAACTCCAACATGGCTTTGTCGCGCAGACCCAATGCCGTGTTGGCATCGGGCGCAGACAAGAGTGCATCCACTTGATCTTCCGACAATGTTTTGGGCACCCGCAAGGCTTGTTTGGCCGCCAACAAGCGAAGCGTCGGATCCACCAGAACGATGCGCTCGCGCAAAGCCCAACGGTAATAGCGTTTGAACACCGTTAAACGGCGATTGGCGGAGGTTGCTTTAGAAAGGCTGTGACGGGCTGCAAAGTAGGCCTGCAAATGAGACTCTTGCACAGCATCCAGAGGCATCAGTGAGGTTTGATGGAGCCAGTCTGCCAGAGCAGACAAATCTCGACGGTAGGCGGCCAAAGTATTGGCAGACAAACCATCTTCAAGCCAAACCGCATCGACAAAGCGATCGATGGCGGCTTGGCTGTCGGGTGTCATCAATCCAATTTGAGGTTTTGCGCGTCTACAACTTTCTTGTAGATCTCAAATTCAGCCTTGATTTGGGCCGCGAACTGCTCAGGCGTATTGGCCACCACCAAAGATCCGGTGTCTTCGATGCGCTTGCGAACAGCTGGATCTTCCAAGGCCTTCTTCACACCGTTGCTGATTTTGTCGACCACCTCTTTGGGTAGATTCTTGGGACCCAAAATGCCGTAATAGGCCATGCGATTGACAGGCTCCAAACCCACTTCCTTGAAGGTGGGCACATTGGGCAACTGTGACAAACGCTGGGGCGCGGCCACCACAATGGGAATCAGTTTGCCGGTTTGGATGAACGGCAAGGCAGAAGGCATGTTGTCAAAAATAATGGGCACTTGACCGGCCACAGTGTCATTCAAAGCGGGGCCAGCGCCGCGATAAGGAATGTGCGTGATGAAAACGCCTGCCAAACTTTTCCAAAGTTCAGTTTGCAAGTGGCCAATGCCACCTGTACCGGACGATGCATATGAATATTTGCCTGGGTTTTTCTTCAGCTCAGCCACAAAGTCTTTGTAGTTGCGCGCTGGAAAACTGGGATGGACTGCAATCACATTGGGGGTGGCCGCAATGTTGATGACAGGGGTGAAATCAGTGACAGGGTTGTACGGATTTTTGGGATTGATAGCAGGGTTGGCTGCCGTTGTCGACACAGTGGCCATGCCCAGAGAATAACCATCGGGTACGGCGCGTACTGTTTCAGTGGCACCCACCACACCGCCGCCGCCTGCTTTGTTTTCCACAATGACAGACTGACCCAAGGCTTTGCCCAAAGGCTCAGAGATGACACGCGCCACGATGTCGGTGGTGCCGCCGGGTGCAAAAGGCACCTGCAAGCGAATCACTTTATTGGGATAGGCTTGCGCCATGGCAGTGCCGCTAGCGCTCAATGCCAACAAGGCGGCAACTGCCACCCAGCTTGTACGACGGTTCATGTCAACTCCTCAAGATAATGTCCCAACATCATAAGCAATAACTGGGCAACTTAGAAGCCAAAACAGCAAAGACTGCCGTTATGCTTGGGGGGTGAATTTTGCCCAACTTTTATTTCCCGATTTCTCCCTTATTTTGTGCGGTTACTTTTTGTGCCGCTACACAGGTTTGAACCGTCCCGTTTGGCAGCAGGCCGAGTCCTTGGTCTACTACTTTTTATTTCCAGTGCTGCTGTTTCACTCCATTGTGAAAAGCCCTTTGGACATTCAGGCCACCTCCAATTTTTTGCTAGCAGGCATCAGCATGGGCTTGATGGCCATCGCACTGTCCTACAGCCTGCCCTATTGGCCTGGGCTGGGACGGCTCATTGACAAACGCGATCACGCCGCTAGCGCGCAAGCAGGCTTTCGTTTCAACTCTTTCATTGCATTGGCTTTGGTGGAACGACTCACAGGCCCAGAAGGGCTGCTGCTGATTTCAGTCTTGATTGGATTTTGTGTTCCCATGTTCAATGTGGGGGCGGTTTGGCCCATGGCGCGTCACGGCGAGAGTGGATTTTTGCGAGAGCTTATTCGCAACCCCCTCATTTTGGCCACCACCGGTGGCTTGGCTTTCAATCTGTTGGGTTTGCGCATTCCAGCCTTCATGGACCCGACCTTGTCACGCATTGGCGCGGCCTCTTTGGCCTTGGGACTGATGTCCGCTGGGGCAGGTATGGAACTCAAAGCACTCAAGCAAGGCAAATTGCTGGGCACTTTGGTCTTGACACTGAAGCACTTGGTTTTGCCCTGCTTGGCGTGGGGCTTGGCGCAATACTTCCAACTGAACCCTTTGCAAACCACCGTGCTGCTGATTTTCTCGGCGCTGCCAACCGCCTCGACTTGCTACGTGTTGGCTTCTCGCATGGGTTACAACGGCCCTTATGTTGCGGGTTTGGTCACGCTGTCCACCCTGCTGGGCATGGTCAGCCTGCCCTTCGCCTTGGGCGTGCTGCGCGGCCTGCGCATTTAAGCGCCTTGCTGCAAGGACCAAGACACCTGCTCTTGCACCACTGGGTCTGGATGTGTTTGCCAGCGTTCAAGCGCATGGGTCAGCGCTGTTCGTGCGTCAGCAGAAAGGTCAGAAGGCTTGCCCAAGGCATTGCCAGCAGCCAAAGCCACATTTCGCAACCACCTGGCATGGCCAATTCTGCGAATGGCACTGCCCTCGGTGAACCGCAAGAAGGCAGGCTCGTCCCAAGTCAACAAGTCGACCAAGGCAGGTTCATTCAAAGCCTGACGCGCTTGAAAGTCTGGCAAGGGACTGCGCTTGGCGAACTTGTTCCAAGGACAGGCCCATTGGCAGTCGTCACAACCATAAATGCGATTGCCAATGGCCGCCCTGAATTCAACAGGAATCGGCCCATCGTGTTCGATGGTGAGGTAAGAAATGCAGCGTCTGGCATCTAACTGATAAGGCGCCACGATGGCTTGTGTGGGGCACACATCCATGCACGCTGCGCACGAACCGCAGTGGTCAGAAACAGGCGTTGTCAATGGCAGGGCCAAATCAACAAACAGCTCGCCTAAAAAGAAAAAAGAACCAGCATCTCTTTGCAAGACCAAGGTATTTTTGCCGCGCCATCCGTGACCGCTGCGCACCGCCAATTCGGCCTCCATGACAGGCGCTGAATCTGTAAACACCCGGTGACCAAACGGCCCCAACAAGACAGCCATGCGCTGTTGCAATTTTTGCAATCGGCTGCGCAACACCTTGTGATAGTCGCGCCCTCGGGCGTACACAGACACCACCCCCTGTTGTGCTTGCCGCAGACTGTGCCATGCTGCATCGGCTGACAAATTTTCCACATTACCGGGCAAGTAGTCCATGCGCACCGTGATCACACTGACTGTGCCCGGCACCAATTCTGCAGGGCGGGCACGTTTGAGGCCATGGCTTGCCATATAGTTCATGCTGCCGTGAAAGCCAGCCGCCAGCCAAGCCTCTAATCCTGGCTCGGCAGCGGACAAATTCACACCTGTCACGCCAATTTGAGAAAATCCCAGTTCCCGAGCGGCAATTTGCAGCTCCGACCACACTGCCGAGGTGTCCACAGGACCCCCTGGCGGTGCATTAGAAAGAGATTGATGAGCGGTGTTCACCCTGCGATTGTAGGAACTCCCGAGCCTCTTGGCACGGCTCGGTGGCTGTGGCCGGATGAAACGGCTACGCGTGCGTTTGCACAAAACTTGGCGCAACAAGTCGATTTGCAAAATGCCTTCATCGAGCTGGTAGGTGATTTGGGCGCAGGCAAGACCACCCTGGTGCGTCATTTGCTGCAAGCCTTGGGTGTGCAAGGTCGCATCAAAAGTCCCACATATGCGGTGGTCGAACCTCACGAAGGACAGCACCCCATCAGCCGACACGTACTGTCCATCTGGCATTTCGACTTTTACCGGTTCAACGATCCGCAAGAATTTGAAGAGGCTGGTTTTCGCGATTTATTTGCCAGCACCGGTTTGAAAATTGCCGAATGGCCCAACCAAGCGCAGGGGATGTTACCCACCGCTGATCTTCAATTGACACTGACGGTGGACGAACACGAGACGCGTCATGTTCTGGTCAAGGCGTCCACCTCGCAGGGCCAAAACATACTTCAAGGCCTTCTCAAGGCATTGCCACCTGCACCGTTTGATCATGCACATTCAACGACGTGATTGGCTCAAAGCGTCCAGCCTCGCTTTGTTGCTGGGTTGGGCCGACATTAGCAAAGGCGCCAGCCTGATGGCAGTGCGCGTGTGGCCGGCCAGAGATTACACGCGTGTCACATTGGAATCTGATGTTGCACTCAAAACAAAATACACCTTTGTGCCCTCGCCGCCTCGCTTGGCCATTGACATTGAGGGTTTAGAGCTCAACCCGTCCATCAAAGAATGGGTAGGCAAGATCAAGCCCGACGACCCCAACATCACGGGGGTGCGTGTGGCGCAAAACAGCCCGGGTGTGGTGCGCATGGTGTTTGACCTCAAACAAGCAGTTCAACCCCAAGTCTTTGCCCTTGCACCTGTGGGCGACTACAAGCACCGTTTGGTATTGGATTTGTATCCGACCGCGCCCATGGATCCGCTCGAGAGTTGGATTGCCGAGCGTACGCAAAGCAACGACGCATTGGGCGATTTTCTCAACAAACAAGCCAGTTCGAGTGCTGCGCCAGCACCCAGTTCGCAACGGCCTGATGTGACACCAAGCGCCCCTGCAGGCAACGCCCCTGCCAGCACAGGCATTACCGACAGACTGATTGTGGTGGCCATTGATGCGGGCCACGGTGGGGAAGATCCAGGTGCGATTGGCCCCAACGGCACCAAAGAAAAAGATGTGGTGCTACAAATAGCCTTGAAATTGCGGGATCGCATCAACACCACCTCCGTCAAGGGCAGTCCCATGCGGGCATACCTCACGCGCGACGCAGACTACTTTGTGCCGCTGCATGTGCGTGTTCAAAAGGCTCGCAAGGTACAAGCTGATTTGTTTGTGAGCGTGCATGCTGATGCGTTCTTCACACCCAATGCGCAAGGTGCCAGTGTCTTTGCGCTCAGCCATGGTGCAGCGTCTAGCAGTGCCGCAAGGTGGATGGCACAACAAGAAAACAAAGCTGACTTGATCGGTGGTATGAACTTGGGTGTGAAAGACACACAAGTCCAACAAGCTTTGCTAGACATGAGCACCTCTGCCCAAATCAAGGACAGCTTGAGTTTGGGAAGCGCCATCCTTCGAGAGATTGGCGGCCTGGGAAGGCTGCACAAACCCAAAGTGGAGCAAGCCGGCTTTGCCGTTTTAAAAGCGCCCGACATTCCCAGTGTGCTGGTTGAAACAGCTTTCATCAGCAACCCCGATGAAGAAGCTAAATTATCGGACGCTCAATACCAAAACAGCATGGCCGACGCCTTGGTGAAGGGCTTGCAGAAATACTTTGAACGCAATCCGCCCCTGGCGCGAAAACGTTCTACCTGATCAGACCGCAGGAAAAGCTTGCAATCTGGCGCGCACCTCGTCCCAATGGGCTGGATCGCAACCCCTTCGCATCACGACCAATGTGGCACTGGCCAAGGCGTGAGTCAAAACATCTTGCAAACAACTGTCACTGGCTTGGACGGCCCAAGATTTCACATTGGCGGAATTGGCTTGTGCACCTGAATCCAAATCTGCATCTGCATCGAAATGATGCAATGCGCACGCCAACAAACCAGCCAGAAAACTGTCGCCCGCACCAACCGTGTCCACCACCTTCACGGGTGCGGCTTCTCGGGCGCTGAACACTTTAATCGCTGGGCCTTGACGCGCCAACAGCCGGGCGCCTTCTGCCCCCAGTGTCAAAGCCATCCACTGGGCAGAACCCAGGTTCATCAAGTGCAAGGCTTGGTCTGTGGGCGTGCTGCCGGGCAATTGCAAATGCGCCAAATCTTCATCACTGGCTTTCAGCACATCGGCCAGTTTGGCCATTTCTAAAACATGGGCGCGATATGTCGCCAGGTCGGGCATGACGGAGGGGCGTAAGTTGACATCCACCACAATCCATTTGCCCGCTGCCTTTTGTGCACGCAACCAGGGCAAGTAATGCGAGGCATCAGCAGGGTCGAGGGCCAAACAACCCGTACACACAATTTCCAACTGAGGGTGTGCGTTGCAAACAGCATTGAGCGATGAAGCCGAAATTTGTCGATCGGCCACAGCTTCACGGTAAAAAGCGTAATCGGGGTGTCCCTGCGCATTCAATGCAACAACTGCCAAAGAGCTTGGGTGAGGCACCGGCTGCGAAACGGCCAATTGCACGCCATCGGCTTGCAGGGCCTGTGCCAATTGACGGCCAAACCTGTCGCTGGACAAAGGATTTTGATACAGCGTGGCAACATTTTGACGCGCCAATGCACGTGACAAGTTGAATACCGCGCCCCCTAAACAGGGCTGAAAGTTGCCATCCGCTTGGGCCAGCAAATCAATCAGCGCTTCGCCAGCAGTGACCACGCGAGGGGCCGGGAAATCGTTCGATGTTGAAGGGTTCAAAGACATGCGTAGATTCTAAGATTGGCGAGCACGCCATGCCCCCCAAAGTGCAAACAAACCGGGTACGAAAATCATGGCCCAAATGATTTGACTCAGGTGGGCTTTGACAAATGCGGTTTCACCAAACAGATAACCTGCCGTTGTGAGGCCACACACCCAAATCAGGCCCCCCATCACGTTGTAAGCCACAAAACGAGAAGGTGTCATGGCCGCCACACCCGCCACAAAGGGGACAAAGGTGCGAATGAAGGGCATGAAGCGGGCCAAAACAATGGTGATACCACCATAGGTTTCGTAAAAATGATGGGCCTTTTCAAAGGCTGTGCGATTGAAAAATCGTGTGTTTTCCCATTGAAAAACCTTGGGGCCAAAAAATCGACCCAAGCGGTAGTTGACCTGGTCTCCGAAAACCGCGGCCACCACCAACAAGCCCATGGCCAGTGGCAGACTGAGCAAACCAGTGCCACACAAAGTTCCCACCACAAACAGCAGGGAATCGCCCGGTAAGAAAGGCATGACCACCAAACCTGTTTCGACAAAAACGATCAAAAAAAGCAAGGCATACACCCACATGCCGTAATTTTCGACAAACGCTAGCAAATAGCGGTCGACATGCAGTACAAAGTCCAACAGTTGCAGCAAAGTGTCCATGGCGCAATTATCCCTGTCTTCTGGAACACCTACAATTTGAGGATGAGCCAGCCCCAACCCCGCCGAACCATCCGTGAACTTCCCGATGTGCTAATCAGCCAAATCGCTGCGGGTGAAGTGATCGAACGCCCCGCCTCCGTGGTGCGCGAATTGGTCGACAACGCCCTAGACGCCGGCGCGCGTCACATCACCTTGCGTTTGTTGGGGGGTGGAATTCGCCTCATTTCCGTAGAAGACGATGGCTGTGGCATTCCCGTCGAAGAATTGCCCGTGGCCTTGAAACGCCATGCCACCAGCAAAATTGTCAGCTTGGAGGATTTGGAATCGGTCGCCACCATGGGCTTCAGAGGTGAAGCCTTGGCCGCCGTCAATTCAGTCTCTGACATGAGCCTGCTGTCGCGCACAGAAGGTGCCGCCACGGCCTTTCTATTGGACGGCCAAACTGGTGAAGTGAGACCGGCTGCACGTGCCGTTGGCACGACCGTAGAAGTAAAAGAGTTGTTTTTCTCAACGCCTGCGCGCCGTCACTTTTTAAAGTCAGAGAACACCGAACTGGCGCATTGCATTGAAGCCGTCAGGCGTCATGCCTTGGTTCGCGCCGAGGTCAGTTTTGCCATTTGGCATGAAGGCAAAATTGTGGAGCAGTGGCGCAGCCACCCCGGTGAAGCGGGCTGGAACCAACGCTTGGCCGATGTCCTCGGCGAAGACTTTGTGACCTCTTCCGTTAACATTGATTTCAGGTCGGGACCCGTGCATGTGCGAGGCCGCGCAGGCACACCCGATGCGGCCCGCGCACGTGCAGACCAGCAATTTGCCTACGTCAATGGCCGTTTCGTGCGCGACAAAGTCATCACCCATGGTGCCCGCAGCGCCTATGAAGATGTCCTGCATGGCCAACGCCAACCCGTCTACGTGCTGTACTTGCAAATGGACCCCACGCGTGTGGACGTCAATGTCCACCCCACCAAAATTGAAGTGCGCTTCAGAGACAGCCGTGAAGTGCACCAGGCCATGCGCCATGCCATTGAGCGTGCGTTGGCGGTGCCACGTGCGCAGTTAATTTCTGGAAGCGACAACATTCGCCCCCAGAGTGCAACACCCGACATGTCATTTTTAAGCCCCACACCCAGTGCACCATCGACGCAAAGCACATGGTCACAGCGGGGCATGGCGTTTGGCACTGATCGCAGCGCAGAAGATCCGGCCAAAGCCATGGCCGATCTCAAAGCCCTGTGGGGCAACACTCAGCAAGTTGAAGAACGCGCACCCGGCTTTGCACAAGGCATCGCCGCTGGCGCCTCAAAGCAACTACCCCAGGCGCACACTGCACATGAATGGCCCTTGGGGCGCGCCATTGCCCAGCTGCAAGGCGTGTACATCTTGGCTGAAAACAGCCAAGGCCTGATCGTGGTTGACATGCATGCAGCGCACGAACGCATTGTCTATGAGCGGCTCAAACAACAACTCGGCACCACCCAAATCAACAGCCAACCACTCTTGATCCCTGCCTCGTTTGCGGCCACCCCACAAGAAATGAACACGGCAGAAAACTGCACCGCTGTCCTGCAGCAATTGGGGCTTGAAGTCTCTGCACTGTCTGCCAAAACTTTGGCGGTGCGAGCCGTGCCAACTTCTCTGGCACAAGGCGATGCGGTGGAGTTGGCCCGCAGCGTTCTGGCCGAGTTGGCACAGCACGATGCGGCCACAGTGGTGCAACGTGCACAAAATGAAATTTTGGCCACCATGGCCTGCCATGGCGCCGTACGCGCCAATCGCAAACTGACTTTGGATGAAATGAACGCATTGTTGCGACAAATGGAAGACACCGAGCGCTCCGATCAGTGCAACCATGGCCGCCCCACTTGGCGCCAAGTCAGCATGCGTGAATTGGATGCTTTGTTTTTGCGAGGCCGTTGATGAACAGCACCGTCCCATCCCGTTCACGCAGCCAAGCCATGATGGTTCTGTTGCTGGCGCTTTTGCTTGGCCTGCAACCCGTCACCACCGACTTGTATTTGCCTGCCCTACCCGCTTTAACCCAAAGTTTTGGCGCCAGCATGGTGCAAGCGCAACTGACCCTCACCGCCTTGCTTTTGGCCTTTGGCACATCCCAATTGGTCTGGGGGCCGCTGTCAGACAAGTGGGGGCGCAGGCCCGTTTTATTGGGTGGCGTTGCGGTATACACCGCCTCGGCCATTGCCTGCGCCTTGGCACCTGACATTGAAACCTTGATCGCAGCACGTACGCTTCAGGGCGTGGCCATGGGTGCATGCGTGATGGCGGCACGTGCGGTCATTCGTGACTTGTACGAACCCGTGCAAGGCGCCAAGGTCATGTCGCAGGCGCTCTCTGGCTTAGGGGTGATTGCGTGCACCTGTGTGCCTGTAGGCGGCTTTTTAACAGACCTGCTGGGATGGCGTTGGGCGCTCAGTAGCCTGGTCTTGTTTGCGCTCTTGACGGGTGTGTTGATCTACGTCTATTTTGACGAAAGTTTGCAACAGCGCAACCCCGATGCGCTGCAAGCCAAGAGCCTGTGGACTGCAGTCAAACACATTTTTCGCAACCCCACCTTTCAAGCCTACAGCGCTTTGTCTACCGCATCATTTGCAGGGCTCTTTACATTTCTGGCCACCTCTTCCTTTGTGTTCACACAAAGCATGGGCTTGAGCAAAACAGTGTATGGCCTGTTGATGTTTTCCATGTCCTTGTCCTACATCATTGGCACCTTTATTTGCCGTTGGCTGCTGCTTCGCATCAGCGTTCAGATCTGTGTGTACTGGGCCAGCTTGGTCAGCTTGTTTGCGGGCGTTCTCTTGCTGTTGATTGCGTACCTAGGACCGGGTCAGCCGTGGTTTGGGGCATGGGCTGTCATGCTGCCGGTCAACATATTTTTATTGGCGCATGGTGTCCATCAACCCTGCGGTCAAAGCGGTTGCATTGCGCCGTTTCCTGAAATGGCAGGCACGGCTTCCGCTCTGAATGGTTTTTCCATGATGGTGGTGGCGTTTGTCTTGGGCACATGGCTTGGCACCCACATGACCGATCCACTTTTGGCCATGGCGCAAGGCATCATGCTTGCCTCTTTAAGCTTGGCCTTGATTGGCAGTTTTGCAGTGCGCAAAATTCCGTTGCCACAAGCGGCTCACCCTGCCCTCGCCAAATGACGGTACGCGCACTGGCCATCGCGGGTCCAACTGCCAGCGGCAAAACGGGTTTGGCCTTGGCCATTGCCGACCATTTGCAATCACGTGGCGGGGCTGAAATCATCAGCGTCGATTCGGCCTTGGTTTACAAAGGCATGGACATTGGCACCGCCAAACCCACGCGTGAAGAATTACAGATGGTGCCGCATCACCTCATCAACATTCGGGATCCGCTCACAGCCTACAGTGCGGCCGAATTCGCGCGCGATGCATTGGCTTGTGTCAATGACATTTCCAGTCGTGGCAAGCTGCCCTTGTTGGTGGGTGGCACCATGCTGTACTTCAAGGCATTGCTGGACGGCCTGAATGACATGCCGGCAGCAGATCCTGACATCAGAGCGCGCATTCAAACTGAAGCAGAAGCAGTGGGTTGGCCAGCCATGCACGCACAACTTCAAACGATTGACCCAGTGACCGCAGCCAGACTGGCACCTGCCGACAGCCAACGCATCTCACGTGCACTGGAAATTTTCAAACTGTCTGGCAAACCATTGTCGAGCTTTCAACACAAGCTGGACAGGGCCCATGCAACGGCCATCGTCGATGTGAACGCGCTGAATTTTTGCAACGTCCCCATGCTGAGCTTGGAACCACTTGATCGAGCCTGGTTGCACAAGCGCATTGAACAGCGCTTTGACGACATGTTGGCGCACGGATTTTTAGAAGAAGTTAAATCTTTGCGTGCGCGTGGTGATTTGCAAATCGATCTACCCTCGATGCGATGCGTCGGCTATCGCCAAGCGTGGGACGCACTCGATGGCCATTTGGCCATGGCCGAGCTACGGGATCGCGGCGTGTTTGCCACAAGGCAACTGGCCAAAAGACAATTGACTTGGCTGCGAAGCATGCCACACAGACACGTGCTGCAAGCCGATGCCCCCGACGTCTTGACGCATGCACTGGCATGGGTCGACGCACAGATGGTTTGAGTCAATCCCAGTTGGCCTTGCCCCGCAAAGCCTTGGTTTGCCCGCGCTTAACTTTACGCTCCACGCGCTTGACTTGAGAGCTGCGGGTGGGCCGTGTGGCTTTGCGTTTCTTTTGAACCACGGAGGCCAATGCCAGTAAATCGTGCAAACGCAGCAAAGCCGCCATGCGGTTCATGTCTTGGCTGCGATGTTCTTGTGATTTGATCACCACCACGCCCCCCTGGGTGATGCGGTGATCGTGCAAAGTTAACAGACGCTCCTTCAGCTCCAAAGGCAAGCTAGAAGCACGAATGTCAAAGCGCAATTGGATGGCGCTGGCAACCTTGTTCACATTTTGGCCGCCTGGCCCCTGTGATCGAATGGCCGTAAGTTCGACCTCATCTGCTGGAATGTGAAATATTGTCATGACAAACCCTGAATATGCAGCTTCTAATGGCTTTGTGCCGTGAGCATTGATTGTGCCTCGCGTAAACTGGGATCCTTAACTACCTCAAGGTGATTCCATGGCCAAAGGTCAACAAAAAACAAACAAAGAGTCCAAAAAACCCAAAAAGGACACATCCCCTCCCAAAACCATTTCAGGTGACAACGAGCGTCCTGTCCAGAAAATCACGGCCATCATTCCCCGTGGCAAAAAACCCGTTTGAGATTGAATTGAATTGAATGAACCCATGAGTGATTCTGCGCAAAGTCTTTGGCCCCAAGCGGGCTATGCACAGCTGAAAAAAGACGCGCGGGGTCACCTGATCGTCACAGATGATTTTCTGAGGGTTCTGCTGCTGCGGCCCGAACTGGCGCCCATTGAAAGCTCTTGCAAGCATGAAATTCAGGTGCATGAACGCTTGCTCGAAAATCCACGGCTTGAATTGCAAGCTTCAGACTTGGCCTTGGTTCAAGACCGTGATGCCGCTGACAACATGGCTGTCTGGATGCGCTTTAGAAACCGCATCCTGGCTCACGCCAGTTTAGAAGCCAGTTATTGGGCGCTGTTTGAAGGACAAGGTGTCGATGTGCCGCCAGTCTTGGTCAATCAAATCACCCAAGTCTTGGTACAACACGTACTGGGCAACGACTGCTCCCCCGGAGAAGCACGCGCAGCCGAATTGCTGTTCCGAACGCAAAAAATCTCCGTCCTCGACGATGGTTCTGTCATGGCGGCAGACAACGAAACCGTCGAACGCCATGCATTGGAAAGCGGCTTTGGCAGTGTGGGTGAGTTGCTCAAACAAGGGGGCATTCCCCTTCGCAGTGTGGACTTGGACGTGATTCAAGACAGCAACGAAGACAGCTATTGGGATCGCAGTGAACGCTTTGACATGGTGGCCTGTCTCAACCTGGGGCAAGCCCTCATCGACGCATTCTGCCGCGTGCTCGAGCGATGGATTTTGCATTTCACAAGTGCCAGCGTGCGCATTGTCACCGCCCGAGAAATTGAAGATTCAAATTGGGTCTGGCATGTGGGCCTGGATGCGCAGGCCAGCAGCATGCTGAACGATTTGTACACCGGTCAAAGCATTGACGAAGACCGACAACGCCGCATGCTGTGTTTGTTTGTGTTGAACTTTGACAATGCCAGCGACATGCTGCAAGACGTGAGCGGCAAGCCGGTGTATTTGGCCATGGCCATGGACCCGCAAAATTTGCTCAAAATCAAGCCACAAAACTTGCTCTTGAATTTACCCCTCGCACGAAGGTCTTGAACATGAACGCATCGCAGATCGTCCTGAGTTTGGTCTTGGCGACCATGGTGTTTTCGGTCGCACTAGAACTTCGACTGGATGATTTCAGGCGTGTTGCGCAAGCACCCAAAGCCGTCATTTGCGGCCTGATTCCTCAGTTCATCTTGTTGCCCATTGGCACTTGGGCTGCCACCCTCCTGCTGGACCTGCCTCCCAACATCGAAGCCGCCATGATTTTGGTGGCCGCTTGCCCTGGCGGTAGCTTGAGCAACGTGATCACCCACATGGGCCGCGGCAACACCGCCTTGTCGGTCAGCATCTCGGCTGTTGCCAGCATCATTGCGCTGTTTGCCACTCCCTTCAACTTCAGTTGGATGATGGCGGCAAACCCCGAGACAGCCTCTTGGTTGAAAGAGTTGTCCATCGACGCATCTGGCATTTGGATCAGCTTGTTTTTGTTGTTGGGCGTGCCCCTCACATTGGGCTTGATGGCCTCGCACCGCTTGCCGACCTTGACCGAGCGCATTCGCAAACCGCTTGGCAATTTTTCACTGATCGCGCTCCTGCTGTTCATCGTGGCGGGCCTGATCAAAGAGCGTCAATTGCTCACCTTGGGTTTGCTACCTACTTTGCTGTTGGTGGTATTGCACAATGCCAGCGGTTTGTTCTTTGGCTGGATCACCAGCGTGGTGATGGGCGTGAGTGAGCGCGACCGCCGCGCTGTGATGATTGAAGGCGGCATGCAAAACTCAGGCTTGGCCCTGGGCATCATTGCAGTGCAATTCAACAGTGACTTGGGCATGGTGACATTGGCCAGCCTGTGGGGCATTTGGCACATTGTGAGTGGCATGTCTTTGGCGTATTTTTGGAGAAGAAAAGATGCTCGATTGCTTGCTTAAAAACGGTACCGTGGTGGATGGCACGGGCCAAAAACCTTTCATCGCAGACGTCGGCATTCAAGGTGGGCGCATCACCCACATCGGCCACATTGACGAAGCCGCCAAAGAAACCATTGATGCAACGGGCCTCTGGATCACACCTGGTTTTGTCGATTTGCACACACACTATGACGGTCAAGTGACTTGGGATGAATGCTTCACCCCCAGCATTTACCACGGCGTGACTACCGTCGTCCTGGGCAACTGCGGCGTAGGCTTTGCGCCCAAACGTCCCGGCGCTGAAGACGATTTGGTCAAACTCATGGAAGGTGTGGAAGACATTCCTGGCGCCGCTTTGCATGAAGGCATCGTGTGGAACTGGGAGAGTTTTCCAGAGTACATGAATGCTTTGGCCGCCACGCCTCACAGTCTCGACTTTTTGGTTCAAGTACCGCACGATCCGCTGCGCATGTACGTCATGAAAGAACGCGCTTTGGCCAAGGAAGTGGCCACGCCGCAAGACATTGATCAAATGCGCGCCTTGCTGCGCGAAGCGCTGGAAGCCGGTGCTGCTGGCTTTAGCACCGGCCGCAGTGACAACCACCGCACCTCAGAAGGCAAAGACACCCCTGCGGCCGAGGCCAGTCATGCCGAACTGACAGGTCTGGCACAAGCCTTCCAAGGCCTGTCGCACGGCGTGGTGCAAATGGTGAGTGACTACAACCTGATGAAGGGTCCCGCCGAGTTTGATGCCGAATTTGATTTGGTCGAAGCGGTGGCCAAGGCCAGTGGCAAAAAATTTTCCCTCACTTGGCTGCAACGCGACCCCGGCGGTGAGCAGTATTTGCGCATACAGGAACGCGTTGAACAGGCGGTGGCCAATGGCCTGCCCCTCTTTATGCAAACAGGTGCACGCGGCATTGGCGTGTTGAATGGCTTGGACGCCAGCTTCCATCCCTTCATGGGATTCCCTTCTTACAAAGAAGTGGCACACCTGCCTTTGGCCGAACGTGCTGCAGCCTTGCGAGACTCCGCCAGAAAAGCCCGCATCCTTTCAGAAAAGTCTGAACGACTGGCTGGCGATGGCAGTTCCATTCCGCCACTGGTCGACATCTTGTTGGCCAAGATCGACATGGTCAGTGGGCGCATGTTCCCACTCGAAGCCACTTTGAATTACGAACCCTCCGTGATGGAAAGCTTTTTGGTACGCGCCAAACAAAAAGGTGTCACACCTTTGGAAGTGATCTACGATCACTTGAGTGCAGGCGATGGCAACGGTTTGATTTACTTCCCCATCTTCAATTACAACGAGGGCAACCTTGACACTGTACGCAAAATGCTTGGCCATCCCCGCGCATTGAGTGGCCTCAGTGATGCAGGTGCGCATGTGGGTACCGTGTGCGATGCAAGCTTCACCACGTTCATGTTGACGCATTGGGTTCAAGGAAGAGGCAAGGACACCCTGCCCCTCGAGACCGTGATTGAAATGCTGACACGTCGCAATGCCAACTACCTAGGCCTCAAAGACCGCGGTGTTTTGGCGGTGGGCATGCGCGCAGACATCAATGCCATTGACCCGCAAAAATTGAGTGTGGGTTTGCCTCAACTGGTGCGTGACTTACCGGCTGGCGGAAAACGCTTTGTGCAAAAGGCCGAGGGCTATATGGCCACTTGGGTGGCAGGTGAACAAGTTCAACGAGGTGGCGAAATCACATCTGCGCGACCCGGCAATTTGGTGCGCATGGCATGAACACTGCTGCTCACTCCTTGGTCTTCATTGGCGCCCCCATGGATGCAGGCGCAAGTTACCGCGGCTGCTCCATGGGACCCGAAGCCCTGCGCGTGGCCAATCTTTCGCAAAACCTAAATGCATTGGGCTACACGGTTCACGACTCTGGCAACTTGCATGGCCCCGTCGAGTACAAAGACTCGAGCGGGCCTTACAAAAATTTAGAGTCTGTCGCCGAATGGAGTGAGCGAGTCTTTGATGCTGTACATCAAGTCCTGTCACAGCAGCAAGGCATTCCTGTGTTATTGGGTGGCGATCACAGCGTGGCCATTGGCTCTATCAGTGCAGTCGCTCAGCATTGCAAAACGGAAGGCAAAAAACTTCGCGTGCTGTGGTTTGATGCACACGCCGACTTCAACACCCCCGAACTCAGTCCCAGTGGCAATTTGCACGGAATGCCCATGGCCTGTTTGTGCGGCTTGGGTCCAGCCTCTCTGACGCATCTCAGTGGCCAATCGCCGGCCATCGATGCGGCGTGCATCAGACAAATTGGCATTCGCAGTGTGGATGCTGGTGAACGCAAACTGGTGCACGACGTGGGCTTGGAAATTTTTGACATGCGCCACATCGATGAACAAGGGATGCGCGCCACCATGACCTCTGCCCTCAAGGGGGTCGATGACAACACTCACCTTCATGTCAGTTTTGATGTGGACTTTTTAGATCCTGGTATTGCACCAGGCGTTGGCACATCGGTACCAGGTGGCCCCACTTACCGCGAAGCACAACTTTGCATGGAAATGATTGCAGACACAGGCTTGCTGGGCAGCCT
This sequence comes from Limnohabitans sp., assembly GCA_030158125.1. Lineage (GTDB taxonomy): Bacteria > Pseudomonadota > Gammaproteobacteria > Burkholderiales > Burkholderiaceae_C > Limnohabitans_A. The sequence goes on from JAOATL010000004.1 coordinate 328,516, forward strand.
AGACATTGTGGAACTCAACCCCGCATTCGACGAACGCAACAAGACTGCGCACTTGGTGACCGATTTAATGGGCAGCTTGTTTGGCAAGAGCACCTTGCTCAAGAAAAATTAGTCTTTACGCCAAGCAGGTAAAACCCAGTCGTTCCAAATGGCCAGTACCCGGAACACCACGGTGATCACAGCACACACCGTCATGCAAAACCAAGGCTCTGCGTCAACAGCAGCCAAGATGATGTAAACAACACCGCCAGCGACAGAACACAAGGCATATGGTCGGTGGTCTTTGAAAGAGACCGGAATCTCGTTGCAAACAATGTCGCGCAACACACCCCCAAAAATACCCGTGATGGTGCCCATTAAAACGGCGATGGTAGGCGACATACCCAATGCCAAAGACTGTGCCACGCCCGAGGCTGTGAACAAGCCCAAGCCTAGGGTGTCGGGCCACTGAATGGTCTTTTCCGTCAGATCAAAATGTCGTTGACGCATGAAAGTGATGGACATAATACACAGCGCCAGCACTGCCCACATCACAATTTCGTTTTGAACCCAGAAGAAGGGTCTTTGATCGAGCAAAATATCCCGCAAAGTGCCACCACCAAAAGCCGCCAAAAAGCCAACAACACTTACCCCCACAACGTCCATGCGTTTGCGCGCTGCCTCCATAATCCCTGACAATGCAAATGCCAAGGTGGCCAGCAACTCAATGGTAGGCAACAAGGTCGAACCCCAAGTTTCAAAACTGTTCATGATCCCCTGACTTTAATGTATCAGTGACTCACTTGAAGACCAATCGGCCTGACTTCTTTGGGTTCACCCTAATGCCTGAAAGAAAAAAAGGGCGTAACTTGCAATGGTTGGTAAATTTTTGTTCCATCCATCAATTAGGAGTGAGTTATGTTTGCATTACCCCGCCGTCGTCTATTGGCCAGCGCTCTATTGGGCATGTTGGGCGTTTTGAGTACTTTAACTTCAGCTGCCCAAAACTATCCCGCTCGACCCATTACCCTCATCGTGCCTTGGGGTGCCGGCGGCGGTACCGATGCAACAGCTCGCATCATTGGCAGCTTGCTTGAAAAAGACTTGGGGCAACCTGTCACGGTGGTGAACCGCACAGGCGGCAGTGGCGTCGTAGGCCATGCAGCCATTGCCGCCGCACAACCAGACGGCTACACCATCGGTCTGGCCACGGTAGAAATTGGCATGATGCATTGGCAGGGTTTAACAGACCTCACCAGCGCTTCTTACACTCCCATTGGCTTGGTCAATGCCGACCCAGCTGGCGTTCAAGTCCGAGCTGATTCACCTTACAAAACGGTCAATGAATTGTTGGCGGCCATCAAAGCCAATCCCGGCAAGTTCAAAGGTTCAGGCACTGGTCAAGGTGGTATTTGGCACCTCGCCATTGCGGGCCTGTTGCGCGATCAAAAAATTGACCCTGCAGCTTTACCCTGGGTACCCAGCAATGGCGCTGCGCCTGGTCTACAAGACATGGTGGCGGGTGGTATTGAAGTTGCGCCCGTGTCTTTGCCTGAGGCACGTTCACTGATCGATGCAGGCAAAGTGAAAAGCTTGGCCATCATGAACGACAAACCTTCTTCGCTTTACCCCAATGTGCCTACCCTAAAGTCAGCCATCGGCAGCGACTGGACCATGGCAGCATGGCGCGGTATTGTTGCACCCAAGGGATTGCCAGCACCTGTGCGCGACAAGTTGGCAGAAGCAGTGCGCAAAGTCGCTGCCAGCAAAGAGTACAACGAATTCATGGCCAGCCGTGGCTTTGGCGTCATCTATGCGGGCCCCGATGACTTCTCTAAGTTCATGGTCAAATCCAACTCTGAATTGGGTGCGACGATGAAAGCTGTCGGCTTGGTCAAATAAGGCCATGAAGTTACATGACTCACTATTTGGACTGATCTTTTTAGCATTGGGCACTTCGGTGCTCTTTGCCGTGAGAGGATTCCCCAATATTCCGGGGCAGCCTGTCGGACCAGCCCTTTTTCCAGGATTAATCGCAGTATGCCTATGCATCACTGGCCTCCTGCTGATGATCAAAGGACTGCGTCAGCAAACGCCTTCTGCATGGTTTGCTTGGGAAGATTGGGTTCATTCACCCCGACATGTCATTGCCCTACTGGTCTTGTTGGGTGCAGTAATTTTCTACATTGCATTTGCAAATTCACTGGGTTTCTTTCCCACCAGTTTTCTCATGTTGCTTGCTTTGTTCAAAGCCTTGGGCGTGATCTGGCGTCGCAACTTACTTGTGGCCTTGGTTGCAACTTTTGTAGTGCACTTTGCTTTCTACAAACTACTTCGAGTCCCCCTACCTTGGGGACTCCTTACACCCTGGGCTTGGTGACGTCGTTCACATCGCTTATTCAGTCAGTCGCATGAATTAGGAGCCTCACTATGTGGACAGCTATTGGTCAAGCCTTCTCGATGGTCTTCGAGCCCTACACCCTGATGGTGATGGTGGCCGCCGCTTTTTATGGATTGTTTGTTGGAGCAGTGCCTGGACTGACCGCTACCATGGCCACGGCCTTGTTGGTTCCTGTTACTTTCTTCATGCCGCCTATTCCGGCCATTGCAGCCATGGTCACAGCCACGGCCATGGCCATTTTTTCAGGCGACATACCAGGTTGTCTTTTGAGAATTCCAGGCACACCGGCCTCAGCCGCCTACACCGACGAAGCGTTTGCCATGACCAAGAAAGGGCAAGCAGAAGTTGCGCTCGGCGCAGGTTTGGTGTTTTCAGCGGTGGGCGGCTTGTTTGGAACTGTCGTTCTGATTCTCGCCGCGCCTGTTTTAGCTGATTTTGCCCTGAATTTCAGTTCATTTGAATATTTCTGGTTGGTATTGCTGGGCTTAACTTGCGCCGTATTTATCACCTCAGACAACCCCCTCAAAGGCATCGTCACTTTGCTACTTGGCTTATTGGTGGCATGCGTAGGTTTAGGTAACCCAGCAGGCTTTCCGCGCTTCACATTTGGTAATGCCGAAATGACCGGTGGCATCGGCATGATCGCCATGATGATTGGCATGTTTGCCATTTCAGAAATCATTCGCTTTGTGGTGGACACCAGCCCCCCCGCTGAGTTGGTGGTCGAAAAAGTGGGCAGTGTGCTGTCTGGGCAATGGGCCTTGGCCAAGAAATACCCCAAGCAAATTATGCGGGGTAGCATTTTAGGTACTGCTGTCGGCGCGTTACCAGGTGCAGGCGCAGACATTGCCGCTTGGATGTCCTACGCCATGAGCAAAAAGTTTTCGAAAGAACCTGAAAAGTTTGGTACCGGTCACGTTGAAGGCATTGTGGAATCTGGCTCTGCCAACAACAGTGCTTTGGCCGGCGCGTGGATTCCTGCCTTGGTATTTGGCATTCCAGGTGACTCCATCACAGCCATTGTGATTGGCGTTTTGTACATGAAAAACATGAACCCGGGGCCGGCACTGTTTACGACCAATCCTCAAAATATCTATGCTGTATTTTTGCTGTTCATCATTGCCAACATCATCATGATTCCTTTGGGTATCTTGTGCATCAAGGTGGCAAAGCGAATTTTGTTGGTTCCTCGCGAAGTTCTAATGCCACTGATCTTGCTGTTCTGTGTGGTTGGAACTTTTGCCATCAACAATTCCATGTTTGAAGTGGGCATCATGTTGGTGGCAGGCATCTTGGCCTACATTTTGGAGGCCAACAAATTCCCAATTGCACCCGCTATTTTGGGTGTGGTTTTGGGTGGCATGCTGGAAGAAAACTTCATCACCTCCATGATCAAGTCCAATGGTGATTTGGGCGCGTTCTTGGCACGCCCCATTGCGCTGAGCTTGGCGGTGGTGTGCCTACTGGTATGGACTTGGCCACTGCTGGCCAAGTTGTCGTACAAACCCTCAAAGACTCAAACCGCTTGAGGAACTTCTACCCGGAGTTTCTCAGCCCACGAGGCCAAGCTTGGCATGATGCTGGGGTAGAGTTGCAAACCCTGCAATTTACTCGTGTATTGGTTTTGAAGGCCCCGCTCACCAGGCAAGCGAACCTTTGTATCCTGCTTTGCAGGCTTTGAGTTTTGGCATCGCTCAATCAGGTGATCAAGTTGCCGCTCAAATGCGTTCAAACCTGCAAATGCTTGTGGGTCGATGATTTGTAAAAAGACCGTGGCACCCCAACCTTCTGCAGGATCAGCTCGGCCATGGCCTGCCAAGCCGCCTGTCATGGCTTCCACCATCAAGCTCAAGCCGTAGCCCTTGTGGCCAGAGTCCATGCCACCTAATGGCAAGATGGTGCCTTTGGGTTCTGCAAACAAAACGCCAGGATCAACACTGGCTCTGCCATGCCCATCCATGACCCATGCAGCCGGTAACATTTTTTTCTCGTTGAACAAACGATTGGACATACCGTTGGTGGTTGCAGATGTTGAAACGTCCACCATGATGGGCTGCTTGGAACTTGGAATGCCAAAAGAAACTGGGTTGGGCGTGAAGACTGGATCTAGCCCCCCATAGGGCGCTACGCTGCTGCTGTTGGGGTCAGAGCAATGCAAAGTCAGCAGCATGCCTTGATTTGTGGCTCGTTGGTGGTATGCGGCCAGACAGGCAATGTGATGACTCCGCTTAATAACGACCGTGCAGGTGCCCTGTTTTTTTGCTCTCTTGATTGCAATGTCCATTGCATGCAATACAAGCCAAGGACCCGGCAGACGCCTGCCATCCCAGGTCAGTGCGGCAGGAAAATCTGAGACGACTTCTGGGAAACCCTCTTTGTTCATTTTCCCTGTTTCCAGTTCTGCCAAGTAGGGTCCCAACAAGCCCAATCCGTGAGTGGTATGACCTAACAAATCACCATCTACCAAGATGTCTCCAATCGCTTTTGATTTTTCAGAATCCAAACCAAGGGCTTCAAGCAGCGACTTTGCAAACAATCTCAATTCTTCAACTTTGTATTTCAAACCACTCTCCCATTCAATGCAAACAATTAACAGTTCAATGTTTGTCTATAGACCACATGTTAGCGTTTCCCGGCTTCTGAGCAAGGCTGCTCTTGGCAGGCCATAATTGCACGTGACGCGACTGATCACTGATCAGTCTTGGCTTAACGCAACATCGTTTCAAAATGCAAATCAATTCCCTACGCATGGACAGGGTCGATACCCCCATCATCCCCACCATCGCGGCCTTGGTCAGAAACAACCCAGGCACCATTTCCCTGGGACAAGGCGTGGTCAATTACGGCCCGCCGGCTGAGGCCATTGCGGCGCTTCCCAGCATGATGGGCGATGGCAGTTTGCACAAATACTTGGCCGTCAGCGGTCACCCCGGTTTGGTCGAAGCCATTCAAGCCAAATTGGCACAAGAGAACCAAGTGCATCTGGGCTCAGAGGCCATGCTGATGGTCACCGCAGGCAGCAACATGGCATTTTTAAATTCGGTCTTGGCAGTGGCCAACCCCGGGGATGAATTCATCTTGCCGATGCCGTTTTATTTCAACCAAGAAATGGCCATTCGGATGTGCGGCTGTGTGCCTGTGCCTGTGCCCACGCATGCCGATTTCAGTCTCAATGTTGAAGCCATGGCCGCAGCCATCACACCTCGCACGCGTGCCATCGTGACAGTGTCACCTAACAACCCGACAGGCGCCGTTTATTCAGAAGCCTCATTGCGCGCTATCAACGCGTTGTGTGCTCAGCACGGTCTCTATCACTTCAGTGATGAGGCTTATGAGTACTTCACCTATGAAGGCGTGAAGCACTTCTCGCCTGCCAGCATTCCGGGGGCCATGAAGCACACCTTGTCGTTTTACTCCATGTCTAAAAACTACGGCATGGCCAGTTGGCGTGTAGGTTACGTGGTGTTTCCGGCCGACTTGTTTGATGCCATGAACAAGGTACAAGACACCAACCTCATTTGCGCGCCCATGCCTTCTCAGTTGTTGGCACTGCAAGCTTTGCAAAAAGGCAAGCCATGGGTCGAGCCCAAAGTGGCCGCCTTAAGTCAAGTGCGTCAAACGGTTTACAAAGCCCTCGAAGGTTTAGGTGACTTGGTGCAGTTTCCCAAAACGCAAGGTGCGTTTTATGTGCTGATGAAACTGCCTGGCTTGGCCGAGGGGACAGAACCCATTGCCTTCAACCGCGCCATGACAGAGAAGTTCAAAGTGGCGTCAATTCCTGGCTTTGCGTTTGGCTTAACGCAAGTGCACGAAGCCAATTACCAACGCTTGTCATACGGTGCGTTAGACGCAGCCAGTGTGGCGGAAGGTGTGCAGCGGTATGTGGCGGCTGTACAAGATTGGTACGGCGCGCGCTAACTGCGCTTATTGAAGCCCACCCTTCAGTACATCAGGAACTGGCAGAGGCATGACCTCAATGCCCTCTTCCAGCAAATCTTGCGTTTCTTCGATCGAGGCTTGTCCTCGAATGTTGCGCTCTTCCGATTCGCCGTAGTGCATCTTGCGGGCTTCTTCAGCAAAGTTTTGGCCCACATCTTCTGTGTTGGAAATGACGTGCTTGACCATCTTCATCCAAGCTTCTTGAACCATTTCTGCCGCTTCGGGATGAACTTGGGACAAGCTTGATGCAGCGGCCTCTGCAGTGGGCGCCGCCGGCAAATTGGCTGCAGGCAACGCAGCACCAGAAGCTTTAGAAGCTTCTTCATCAGAAGATGGCTTTGAATGGCGAGGCTCTGCTGCACCCAAATTCAAACGTGGCGCGGATGGCAACTTGCGCACTTCTGTGTTGGCACACAGTGGGCATGCCACCAATCCCCTTTCACGCTGCGACTGGTAATCTTCCTCTGAACCAAACCAGCCCTCAAAGGTGTGCATGCCTGCGCATTGAAGGTTCAAGACTTTCATGCCGCATTCACCCAGTTGAGTTCATGTTGGCCCGATAGAAAATTTTGCAACCAGAACATGCCAGTCAATGTTTTGCCATCGGTGACTTCGCCCTTCAAGCAGGCTTGTTGCAAAGCTTCTGGCGTTTTCGTGATCACTTCCAAGAACTCACCAGGGTCGAGCTGACGCTGTCCTAGGCTGAGGTCTTTGGCAAACCAAATTTCAATGAACTCGGTGGAATAAGAAATGACGGGGTGCATCACACCGGCTCTTGCCCATTGCTTGGCACTGTAACCGGTCTCTTCAAAGAGCTCACGTTGCGCACACTGAAGGGTCGATTCGTTCGGGTCCAATTTGCCCGCGGGAAACTCCAACATCACTTGCTGAACGGGGTATCTGAATTGCCTTTCCATCACCAACTGCAAGGGCTGGCCCGGCAGCTCTAGCAAAGGCACAATCATGACCGCGCCAGGATGAACCACATATTCACGCGTGGCCTGTGTGCCATCAGGCAAGGCCACGGTGTCGAGGAAGGCGTGGAGAAAAGAACCGCTGAAGAGCGCTTGGCCCTTCAGCTTGGTTTCAATCAGATGTGCATCCGACTGAAGGGTCATGCTCAATTGGCCAGCATTTGTGTCACGGCACTGGCACACAATGACATCAAAGCGCCGGGCACAATGCCCAAAACCAAGACGAGCAAACCGTTGATAGACAAGACCACGCGCACGTCTGTGTCCGCTGTCACAGTAGTGGCGGTGACAGCTTCATCAAAGTACATCACCTTGACAACACGCAAGTAGTAGAACGCGCCAATCAAGGACATGGCCACAGCAAACACCGCCAGTGCGATGTCTGCGGTGTGGCCAGATGCCACCAAAGCTTGCAACACAGACAACTTGGCGTAGAAGCCCACCATGGGTGGAATTCCCGCTAGGGAGAACATGCAGATGGCCATCACGCCAGCGTACAAGGGGCTGCGATTATTCAGACCCGCCAAGTCGGTGATCTCTTCACTTTCAAAGCCTTGACGTGCCAGCAACAAAATGATGCCGAAAGAAGCCAAAGTGGTGAGCACATAGCCCACCACATAGAACATGGCGGAGCTGTATGCATTGGCGCCCATGGCCGCATTGCCACTGACCACGCCAGACATCAAACCAATCAGCACAAAACCCATTTGGGCAATGGTGGAGTAAGCCAACATGCGTTTGAGGTTGGTTTGAGCAATGGCGGCCAAGTTACCGACCAACAATGAAGCAATGGCCAACAACGCCAACATTTGTTGCCAATCGATGGCCAAGGGCAGCAGGCCTTCAACCAACATGCGAATGGCAATGGCAAAGGCTGCCAACTTAGGCGCACCGGCAATCATGAGGGTTGCAGCTGTAGGCGCACCTTGGTAAACGTCAGGTACCCACATGTGGAATGGCACCACACCCAGTTTGAAAGCCAAACCAGCCACCACAAACACCAAGCCAAACACCAACACTTGGTGCTTCACTTGTCCGCTGGCAATCACTTTGAACACTGTAGCCAGGTCCAAAGAACCTGTGGCACCGTACAACATGGACATGCCGTACAACAAGAAACCGGAGGCCATGGCACCCAACACGAAGTACTTCATGGCGGCTTCTGTCGCTTGGGTGTTGTCACGGCGCAATGCTACCAAGGCGTAGCTAGACAGTGTGAGCAACTCAAGGCCCAAATACAAAACCAAGAAGTTTTGACCGGAGATCATGACGCTCATGCCCAGCAAGGCAAACACAGACAAGCTGAAGATTTCACCGCCGCGCAACATGTCGCGATCGGCCGCATAAGGACGCGCGTAGACCAAGGTCACCATGACGGCAATGGTGGAGAAACACTTGAGCCAATGGCCCATGGGGTCGGACACCACCAGACGGCCAAAGCCATACAGTGTGTGCCCGGCATCGGCGTAAAAAGCATGAAGCAATGCCACACCGCCCAAGGACACCAAAGTTAAAACGTATGTCAAAGTGCGCTTTGGGCTTGTGACCAGCAGGTCTACCAGCGCAATCACGCAGGCCATGACCAGCAATACGATTTCCGGGTACACCGTCGTCCAGCTGCTTGAGTCAATCATGTCAATTCTCTCTATCTTTAAGTTTCAGCGGAGCAATGGCGATCAAGGCAATTTACTAGCAGCCACGTGCTGCAACAAATTGGCCACAGAGACTTCCATCACGTCGGTGAAAGGCTTGGGATACAAGCCCATGTAAAGCACCGCAATGGCCAGCAGGGCCATGACCGTGAATTCACGCGCATTGATGTCTGTGAGTTCTTTCACATGGTCGTTGGTCACGGGGCCCAAATACACGCGTTTGAACATCCACAAGGTGTAGGCAGCGCCAAAGATCAGTGCAGAAGCGGCCAACAAGCCCACCACGAAGTCATACTTCACCGCACCCAAAATGACCATCCACTCACCCACAAAACCAGCTGTGCCTGGCAAACCACAGTTGGCCATAGAGAACAACAAGGCGAATGCTGCAAACTTTGGCATGGTGTTGACCACCCCACCGTAGCTTGAAATTTCACGTGAGTGAACGCGGTCGTAAAGCACACCAATGGACAAGAACATGGCAGCCGACACAAAACCGTGCGCAATCATTTGCACCAAACCGCCCGAAACGCCAAGCGGGTTGAAGATGAAGAAACCCAAAGTCACAAAACCCATGTGCGCCACCGATGAATACGCCACCAGCTTTTTCATGTCTTGTTGGACCATGGCCACCAAGCCAACATAAACCACTGCCACCAGGGACAAGACAATCATGAAGGTAGCCCACTCGCGTGCGGCATCGGGGGCAATGGGCATGGAGAAACGAAGGAAACCATAGGCACCCAGTTTCAACATGATGGCGGCCAACACCGCAGAACCACCTGTAGGCGCTTCAACGTGCACATCGGGCAACCATGTATGAACGGGCCACATTGGCACCTTGACCGCAAACGCAGCAAAGAACGCAAAGAACAAAAGATTTTGTGCCGTAGCGGACAAAGGCAGTTTGTGCCATGTGGCAATGTCAAAACTTCCGCCAGATTGGGTGTACAAAAAGATCAAGGCAATCAATGTGAGCAGAGAGCCCATCAAGGTGTACAAGAAGAACTTGAACGCCGCATAGATTTTGTTAGGACCGCCCCAAATACCAATGATCAAGTACATGGGAATGAGCGTGGCCTCGAAGAACACGTAGAACAGCAAACCGTCCAGGGCAGAGAAAACACCAATCATCAAGCCAGACAAGATGAGGAAAGCGGCCATGTACTGGTTCACTTTGCGCGTGATGACTTCCCAGCCCGCAATCACAACAATCACATTGATGAATGCCGTGAGAATGACGAACCAAACAGAAATGCCATCGACCCCTAGGTGGTAATTGACATTGAAGCGCTCAATCCAGGGGGCTTTTTCCACAAACTGCATGGCAGCCGTGTCAAGTTTGAAACCACTGTACAAAGGCAGTGTGACCAAGAAACTGACAATCGATCCAATGAGGGCCAACCAGCGCACCGCGCGGGCTTGTTCATCACGACCCAATGCCAATAAAACAATACCAAACGCAATGGGCGTCCAGATGGCAAGGCTCAACAAATTCATTTTGAAGCTTCCTTATTTGTTGAGCCAGACGAAATACGTCATGAGCAAGAAAATACCCAAGATCATCACCAAGGCGTAGTGGTAGAGATAGCCTGATTGCAGCTTGCGAGTCCAGTTTGAAACCATGCCCACCAGCTTCCAAGAGCCATTCACAAGCAAGCCGTCGATCAATGTGCGATCGCCAACTTTCCAAAGTCCATTGCCCAATGCGCGCGCACCACGGGCCAAGATGTTTTCATTGATCCAGTCCATGTAGTACTTGTTCTCAAGAAGAACCACCAGCGGACGCAAGGCACGGCCAATGGCGGCTGGGACGGCGGGGTTAACCAGATACATGTACCAAGACACCACCACACCTGCCAATGCAAGCCAGAAAGGTGCTGTCGAAACCGCGTGCAATGCCATGGCCACTGGACCGTGGAATGCGCCTGCCAATTCTTTCATGGCTTGGTGCTTTTCATCGTTCACAAAGATGGCATCTTTGAAAAACTCACCAAACAACATGGGGTCGATGGTCATGTAACCAATGACAACCGAAGGAATTGCCAACAAGATCAGGGGTACCGTGACCACCCAAGGTGACTCGTGTGGACCGTGGCTGTCGTGGCCATGATCATCGTGGTGATCGTCATGACCATGGTGTGCATCTGGGTTCTGGTCATAGCGCTCTTTGCCATGGAATACCAAGAAGTACATGCGGAATGAATAGAAGGCTGTGACAAACACACCGGCCAACACCGCAAAGTTGGCAAAGCCAGCTGCTGCCAAATGACTTTCGTGCACAGCTTCAATGATGCTGTCTTTGGAATAGAAGCCGGAGAAGAAAGGCGTACCGATCAGCGCCAAAGAACCGAGCAATGAAGTAATCCAGGTGATGGGCATGTACTTGCGCACGCCGCCCATGTAACGGATGTCTTGGTTGTGATGCATGCCCATGATGACCGAGCCTGCGCCCAAGAACAACAAGGCTTTGAAGAAGGCGTGCGTCATGAGGTGGAACACTGCGACAGAATAAGCCGAAGCGCCCAAGGCCACTGTCATATAACCCAATTGCGACAACGTGGAGTAAGCGACCACGCGCTTGATGTCGTTTTGAATGATGCCCAAAAAGCCCATGAACAAGGCTGTGATAGAACCCACCACCATGATGAAGTTCAAGGCGGTATCGGACAACTCGAACAAGGGTGACATGCGTGCCACCATGAAAATACCGGCGGTCACCATGGTCGCTGCGTGAATGAGCGCAGAAATCGGTGTGGGGCCTTCCATCGAATCTGGCAGCCACACGTGCAAGGGGAACTGCGCTGACTTGCCCATAGCGCCAATGAACAAACAAATGCAAATGACCGTGACCAGCATCCAAGAGGTGCCAGGCAATGTGAGCGCACTGAGGTCGGCTGCTTTGGCAAATGCTTCGGTGTAATTCAACGTGCCCGCAAATGCGGCAATGAGGCCAATGCCCAAGATGAAGCCAAAGTCACCCACGCGGTTGACCAAGAAGGCCTTCATGTTCGCAAAAATGGCGGTGGGTTTGTTGAACCAGAAACCAATCAACAAATAAGACACCAAGCCCACTGCCTCCCAACCGAAGAACAGTTGGAGCATGTTGTTGCTCATCACAAGCATCAACATCGAGAAAGTGAACAATGAGATGTAGGCGAAGAAACGGTTGTAGCCTTCGTCTTCTTCCATATAACCAATGGTGTAGAGGTGCACCATGAGCGACACAAAGGTGACGACGCACATCATCATGGCAGTAAGGCCATCAACCATGAAGCCCACTTCCATTTTGAGACCACCCACCACCATCCAGGTGTACAGGGTTTCGTTGAAGCGTGCACCGTCGGCAATCACACTCTTCAATGTGGACGCTGACAAGATGAATGCAATGAGCACACCCAAAATTGTGAGCGTGTGCGTAAGGCGACGACCAATCCAGTTGCCACCGAATTGCGTACCAAAAATACCTGCAAGCACCGACCCAACCAGGGGGGCCATTGGCACTGCAAGCAGCGTTGAAGCGTTGAGGGTTTGGCTCATGTTCTTTTAACCTCTTAACCCTTGAGCGAATTGAGCTCGTCCACATTGATACTGTTCTTGTTGCGGAACAAGAGCACCAAAATGGCCAAACCAATGGCGGACTCGGCTGCTGCCACTGTGAGAATGAAGAACACGAACACTTGTCCGTGCATGTCACCCAAGAAGTGAGAGAAAGCCACAAAATTCATATTGACCGCCAAGAGCATCAACTCAATGGCCATCAACAACACGATCAGGTTTTTACGGTTCAAAAAGATACCGATGACCGACAGGGCAAACAGCATGGCGCCCAGCGACAAATAGTGTCCAAGTGTCAATGTCATTATTTGGTCTCCTTGGAAGCATCGGCCAAAGCGGTGGCTTCGGGTGCTTCAGGTGCTTTTGGCGCTTCACCAACTTTCACCACATCCATCTTGACCACGACCAAACGGTCTTTGGCGCGAACGTGAACTTGCTCAGAAGCACTGATGGCTTTGCTGTCCTTGCGTTGACGCAAAGTGAGTGCAATGGCCGCAATCATGGCCACCAACAAAATGGCAGCTGCCACTTGGATGGGCATCAGGTACTCGGTGTACAGCAAGATGCCCAAGGCTTTGCTGTTAGAGATTTGCGGCGCAACCTGGCCCACCGCTACGGCGACTTTGGGGGCTTCGGAAATTCTGAAACCACTCATCAAGACACCCGCCATTTCAAGCGCAACCAATGCGCCCAGCGTAGCTGCCAAAGGGAAATGCTTCCAGAAGCCTTCTCGCAAAGTGTCCAAGTTGATGTCCAGCATCATCACCACAAACAAGAACAAGACCATCACAGCGCCCAAGTAAACCAAGACCAAAGTCATGGCCAAGAACTCGGCCTGTAAGAGCAACCACAAACCAGAGGCTTGTGAGAATGCGAGCATCAGGAACAACACAGCATGCACTGGGTTGCGGGCGGTCACAACTCGGAATGATGCAAACATCAGCACCACCGAGAAGAGATAAAAGAAACCAGTTTTGACGTCCATGGGTTGTCGCTTGTTAGTTTTGTAAATTCAGCCGATCAACGGTACTTGGCATCTGCCGTTTTGGCAGCAGCAATGTCTTTTTCGTAACGATCGCCCACAGCCAAGAGCATCTCTTTGGTGTAGTGCAGGTCGCCACGTTTCTCACCGTGGTATTCCAGAATGGAAGTCTCGACGATGGAGTCGACGGGACAGCTTTCTTCGCAGAAGCCGCAAAAGATGCACTTGGTCAAATCGATGTCGTAGCGCGTGGTACGACGTGAGCCGTCTGCGCGAACATCAGACTCAATGGTGATGGCCATGGCAGGACAAACAGCCTCGCACAATTTGCAAGCGATGCAACGCTCTTCACCATTTTCATAACGGCGCAGTGCATGCAAACCCCTGAAGCGAGGTGACAAAGGTGTCTTCTCTTCGGGAAACTGAAGGGTTACTTTGCGACGGAATGCGTAACGACCTGTTAAGGCCATGCCCTTGACCAACTCAAACAGCATGAAGCTTTTGAGAAAGTCTTTGAGCGAAAAATTGGATACAGCCACTGTAGACATGTCTTAACCCGGTTATTTCCAAATGTTCCAAGGCGAATGCAACCACACGCCCACAATCAACAGCCACACCAAAGTGACTGGAATGAAAATCTTCCAACCCAAGCGCATGATCTGGTCATAACGGAAACGCGGGAAAGTAGCGCGAATCCAAATGAACATCGACACAACGATGAAGGTTTTGATGCCTAACCAAATCCAGCCAGGGATGAAGTTGAAAACGGTGCTGTCGATGGGAGACATCCAGCCACCCAAGAACATGATGACGGCCAAGATGGACACCAACCACATGCTGGCGTATTCGGCCAAGAAGAAGATGGCAAAGCCCATGCCGGAGTACTCCACCATGTGACCGGCCACAATTTCGGCTTCGCCTTCCACCACGTCAAACGGGTGGCGGTTGGTTTCGGCCACACCAGAGATGAGGTAGACCATGAAAATGGGGAACAAAGGCAACCAGTTCCAAGACAAGAAGTTCAGGCCCATGTTGGCCATCTCACCTTTGCCTTGACCCAGCACAATTTCTGTGAGGTTCATGCTGCCAGTGACCATGATGACCACCAAGAAGCAGAAGCCCATGGCAATTTCGTAGCTGACCATTTGGGCAGATGCACGCAAAGCGCCCAAGAATGCGTACTTGGAGTTGGAGGCCCAACCCGCAATGATCACGCCATAAACCTCGATGGAGGTGATGGCCATGACGAGCAGCAAACCTGCATTCAAATTGGTCAGTGCAACTTCAGGGCCAAAAGGAATGGCAACCCATGCAGCCAGTGCCGGCATGATGGCCATGATAGGACCCAAGCGGAACAAACCAGGTGCAACAGCAGAAGGCGTGATGATCTCTTTGGTCAGAAGCTTCAAAGCATCGGCAATCGGTTGCAGCAAACCGAACGGGCCCACACGGTTGGGTCCCATGCGAACTTGCATGAAACCGAGCAACTTGCGCTCCCACAAAGTGAGGTAAGCCACAGCACCCATCAGGGGGGCCAACACCGCCACAATTTTGATCAAGATCCACAAGACGGGCCAGACCATGGCAGCCCACCAAGTGGCGGAGATGGCGTTCAGGCCACCGTTGTACAGTGCGTCGATCATGCGTGCACTCCTTCAGCAACAGCCTTGGCATTTCTAGCATCAGCCGTCAATTGCAAAGACGGTGCGCGGCGCACCAAACTGTCGAGTTGATAAATAGATGCCACGCATGGTGTGTCCACAGCACCGGCCATGCGAACCTCAGAACCACAAGCATTGCTGAGGTTCAAGGGTGTGGCGCTGATTTGTTTCAACACATCTTGTGAAGTTTCAAAAGCCAACTGTGGCAAGCCAAGCATATTGGCCAAGACGCGCAATACTTTCCAAGCAGGACGGGTTTCAGCCAAAGGCTTCACCACAGCATGGAAACTTTGCAAGCGCCCTTCTGCATTGACAAAACTGCCTGACGTTTCTGTGAACGGTGCGATAGGCAGCAGCACGTCGGAGAAAGCCATGTTGGTTTTGAACGGGCTGAGTGTGACCACCATTTGCATGGCCGCCAAAGCAGCAACCGCTTTGGCACCCGCAGCAGAGTCTTCAACCGGCTCTGTGTTGAGCAACAAAGCAGCTTTCAAACCACCGGCCAACATTTGTGCAGCATTCAAGCCACCAGACTGTGGTTGAGCTTTGGCCCACTGAGCACCCACCGTATTGGCCGCTTCTGTCAGGTAACCGAAGGTAGCGCCTGTTTGATCAGCAAGCCATTGGGACAAGCTGAGCAAGCTTGAAGCATTGGCGTGGTGTGCAGCTGAGTTGCCCAGCAAAATGGCTTTGCGTTCACCACCAAGCAATGAGGTGGCGATGGCTTGGGCTGCAGCTGTGACTTGACCAGCAACAGGGGCTGCGACGCCCTTCTCTGCCGCAACGGCCGCAGCCACATTGGCCAAGCTTTGCACCCAGGCACCAGCTTCTTGCACATCGGTGTTTGCAACGGGCATGGCCCATGCATCAGCGCCAGTGAACAACGCTTGAGATGTAATGGCGTTGATTTGTGCGCCATTGCGCTGCGCTTGACGAATGCGCTGTGCAAACAGCGGGTGGTCTTTGCGCAAGTTGCTGCCCACCACCAACACGCGTTGGAGTTGAGACAAGCTGGCAATGGACGTACCCAAATAACGCACACCTTCCGCTTTGCCGAACTCGGCATTGCGCAAACGGTAGTCAATGTTGTCGGAACCCAAAGAACGAACCAGGGTGCTGGCCAAATGCAATTCTTCGAGCGTGCTGTGAGGGCTGACCAAAGCGCCGATGCTGCTAGCACCATGGTCTTTGCTGATTTGGTTCAAACCATTGGCCACGTATTCCAAAGCTGTTTGCCAGTCGACTTCTTTCCACTCGCCGCCCTGCTTAATCATGGGGGCGCGCAGACGGTCGGCACTGTTCAGGGCTTCATAAGAAAAGCGATCGCGGTCGGCAATCCAGCACTCGTTGACGTCTTCGTTTTCCAAAGGCACCACGCGGAGCACTTCGTTGTTTTTAACTTGCACCACCAAGTTGGCACCCGATGAATCGTGTGGCGCCACAGACTTGCGACGTGACAACTCCCATGTGCGTGCGCTGTAACGGAATGGCTTGCTGGTGAGCGCGCCCACGGGGCAAATGTCAATCATGTTGCCTGAGAGTTCAGAGTCAACCGATTGGCCCACGAAGGTTTCAATTTCTGCATGCTCACCACGGTGCGACATGCCCAACTCCATCACGCCAGCCACTTCTTGACCGAAGCGAACGCAACGTGTGCAGTGAATGCAACGGCTCATCTCTTGCATGCTGATGAGCGGACCCACATCTTTGTGGAACACCACACGCTTTTCTTCTTCGTAGCGTGACTTGCTACCGCCATAACCCACAGCCAAATCTTGCAACTGGCATTCACCACCTTGGTCGCAGATGGGGCAATCGAGCGGGTGATTGATCAGCAAGAATTCCATCACAGACTCTTGCGCCTTGATGGCCTTGTCTGATTTGGTGCGAACAATCATGCCTTGCGTGACGGGCGTCGCGCATGCAGGCATTGGCTTGGGTGCTTTTTCCACATCGACCAAGCACATGCGGCAGTTGGCCGCAATGCTCAATTTCTTGTGATAGCAGAAGTGAGGAATGTAAGTGCCGGCCTTTTCGGCGGCATGCATGACCATGCTGCCTTCCAAGACCTCAACTTTTTTACCGTCTAGTTCAATTTCAACCATGGTGATCTGCCGTCTCAAACGTAAGCGGGGACCATGCAGGTCTTGTGCTCAACGTGGTACTCAAATTCGTGACGGAAATGTTTGATCATTCCGCGCACAGGCATGGCGGCGGCATCACCCAAAGCGCAGATGGTGCGGCCTTGAATGTTGTCTGCCACCGAGTTCAACAAGTCGAGGTCGCTGGCGCGGCCGTGACCATTTTCAATTCGATCGACCATGCGCCACAACCAACCTGTACCTTCGCGGCAAGGTGTGCATTGGCCACATGATTCGTGGGAGTAGAAATAAGACAAACGCTGCAAAGACTTCACCATGCAACGCGTGTCGTCCATCACGATGACCGCGCCAGAACCCAGCATGGAGCCGGCTTTGGCAATCGAGTCATAGTCCATGGTGCAATCCATCATGATGCTGGCGGGCAATACCGGGGCTGAAGAGCCGCCAGGGATAACCGCTTTCAAATTGCGACCACCTCGCACACCGCCAGCCAACTCCAAGAGCTTGGCAAAGGGCGTGCCCATTGGAATTTCGTAATTGCCAGGACGCTCGACGTCGCCGCTGACGGAATAAATTTTGGTGCCGCCGTTGTTGGGCTTGCCACATTCCAAATACGCCTGACCCCCATTGCGAATGATCCAGGGGACCGCTGCAAAAGTTTCGGTGTTGTTGATGGTGGTGGGCTTGCCGTACAAACCAAAGCTGGCGGGAAATGGTGGTTTGAAGCGAGGCTGGCCTTTTTTGCCTTCCAAAGATTCCAGCAAGGCTGTTTCTTCACCGCAAATGTAGGCCCCGAAGCCATGGGATGCATGCAACTGGAAGTTGAAGCTGCTGCCCATGATCTTGTCACCCAGATAGCCTGCTGCGCGCGCTTCTTCTAAAGCCGCTTCAAAGCGTTCGTAGGTTTGGAAAATTTCGCCGTGAATGTAGTTGTAACCCACGTTGATGCCCATGGCGTAGGCCGCAATGGCCATGCCTTCAATCACGATGTGAGGATTGAATTGCATGATGTCGCGGTCTTTGCAAGTACCCGGTTCACCTTCGTCAGAGTTGCAAACCAAATACTTTTGACCGGGGAACTGACGGGGCATGAAGCTCCACTTCAGACCGGTAGGGAAACCCGCACCGCCCCTGCCGCGCAACGCAGACTCTTTGACAGTGGCAATGACTTGGTCTTGTGTCAGGCCTTCGCCGCCATCCTTGCCCAAAATTTTGCGCAAGGCTTGGTAACCACCGCGCGCTTCGTAATCTTTCAGGCGCCAGTTTTTGCCATTCAAGCCCGCCATGATTTGCGGGCTGAGGTGACGCTCGTGGAAAGAAGTTTCCAAGCCGGTGGCCGCAAAACGCGACAACAACTGATTCAAATCAGCGCTCATGCTGCGCCTCCAGATTTTTGCAATGTATCGACCAACTCATCGAGCTTTTCGTTGCTCATGAAACTGCACATGGTGCGATCGTTGACCAACAAAACGGGCGCATCAGCGCAAGCACCTTGGCACTCGCTGGGTTGCAATGTGATGAGGCCATCGGCAGTGGTTTCGCCAGCCTGAATACCTAAACGTTTTTGCAAGTGGGCCAATGCTTGTTGGCCGCCACGCAATTGGCAAGGCAAATTGGTACAAACATTCAGCTTGAACTTGCCCAATTTGTGCTGGTTGTACATGTTGTAAAAAGTGGTGACTTCGTGCACAGCCATGGGCGCCATGCCCAAGTAGTCGGCCACAACTTTTTCGCTCTCGGGGCTGACCCAACCGAGCTCTTGTTGCACGATGGACAAGCAGGCCATCACAGCAGATTGCTTTTGTTCGGCGGGGAATTTGGCCACTTCGCGTGCGAAGCGGGCTTTGGTCGCATCAGAGATCATCGGTCAATCTCTCCAAACACAATGTCCATGGTTCCAATGATGGCCACTGCGTCGGCCAACATGTGGCCACGGGCCATTTCATCAAGGGTCGCCAGATGGGCATAGCCCGGGGCACGGATTTTCAAACGATAAGGTTTGTTGGCGCCATCGCTGACGAGGTAGATGCCAAACTCACCTTTGGGGTGCTCTACGGCTGCATAAGCTTGGCCTTCGGGCACATGGAAACCTTCTGTGAAAAGTTTGAAGTGGTGAATCAAACCTTCCATGTTGGTCTTCATGGACTCACGTGATGGCGGAGCCACCTTGTGGTTGTCGGTAATGACCGGACCAGGATTGACGCGCAACCACTTGATACATTGCTGAATGATGCTGTTGGATTCGCGCATTTCTTGCATGCGAACCAAGTAGCGGTCGTAGCTGTCACCTGTTTTGCCAACAGGCACATCAAACGCAACTTTGTCATAGGCGTCGTAGGGCTGCGTTTTACGCAAGTCCCAGGCGATGCCAGAGCCGCGCAACATGGGACCTGTCATACCCAAGTTCAGAGCGCGCTCTGCGGACACCACACCAATGCCAACTGTGCGTTGCTTCCAAATGCGGTTGTCGGTAAGCAATGTTTCGTACTCGTCGATGCACTTGGGGAAACGGTTGGTGAAATCTTCAATGAAATCGAGCAATGAACCTTGGCGATTCACATTCAATTCGGCAATGGCTTTGGCATTGCGAATTTTGTTGACTTGGTATTGCGCCATGGTGTCTGGCAAGTCACGGTAGACACCACCTGGGCGGAAATACGCAGCATGCATGCGGGCACCGGACACAGCCTCGTACATGTCAAACAAGTCTTCACGCTCGCGGAATGCATAAATCAAAACAGTGGAACTGCCGCAATCGTTGGCGTGTGAGCCCAACCACATCAGGTGGTTGAGCAAGCGCGTGATTTCAGAGAACATCACACGGATGTACTGCGCACGCTCGGGCACTTCAATGCCCAGCAATTTTTCAATGGCCAAGCAGTAGGCATGCTCATTGGACATCATGGACACATAGTCCAATCGGTCCATGTAAGGCAAGGACTGAATGTAGGTTTTGGTTTCGGCCAACTTTTCGGTGGCACGGTGCAACAAGCCAATGTGCGGGTCGGCACGCTGCACAACCTCGCCATCAAGCTCGAGCACCAGGCGCAAAACGCCGTGGGCTGCAGGATGCTGCGGTCCGAAGTTCAGGGTGTAGTTTTTAATTTCTGCCATGTTGATTCACACGAACGCTAACGCTCAGTGCAGGCCTCCGTATTTCTCTTCGCGAATGATGCGCGGTGTAATTTCGCGAGGCTCGATGGACACAGGCTCGTAAACCACACGGGCACGCTCAGCGTCATAGCGCATTTCGACGTGGCCGGTGACAGGGAAATCTTTGCGGAAAGGATGGCCAATAAAACCATAGTCCGTCAAGATTCTGCGCAGGTCGGGGTGACCTTCAAACACAATGCCATAGAGGTCAAATGCTTCACGCTCGTACCAGTTGGCCGCATTCCACAAATTCATGACAGACGCCACCAAAGGCAGGTCGTCTTCTGGGCAACGAACCATGACACGCACACGCTGGTTGAGGGCCACTGACAACAAGTGAACCACCACGCCAAAACGAGGACCTTCGTCGCCCACTTCACGATACGTGGAATAGTCCATACCGCAAAGATCCATGAGCTGGTCAAATTTGCACAAAGGCGCATCACGCAAGGCTTGCATAACCGCTAAGTAATTGGCGGCATTCACGTGAACTGTGACTTCGCCCAATGCCAACGCCACTTGGGTGACCTGATCGCCCAGGACTTGCGTCAGATTTTGTTGGAGTTGTTCGGGATGAATTGAAAAAGTCATGGTGCTTCTTTCAAACCCGCGCAATGGTTTGTGTGCGGCGAATTTTTTGCTGCAACTGGATGATGCCGTAAATCAGGGCCTCAGCCGTGGGCGGGCAACCCGGCACATACACATCCACAGGTACGATGCGATCGCATCCGCGCACCACAGAATAGCTGTAGTGGTAGTAGCCACCACCATTGGCACATGAGCCCATTGAAATGACCCAACGTGGCTCTGACATTTGGTCGTAGACCTTGCGCAAAGCTGGCGCCATTTTGTTGGTGAGCGTGCCTGCCACAATCATCAAATCACTCTGCCGGGGACTGGCACGGAACACCTCAGCGCCAAAACGCGCCAAGTCGTAACGCGCTGTGGCGGCATGCATCATTTCAACCGCGCAGCAAGCCAAACCAAAGGTCATGGGCCACAAAGAACCTGTCTTGGCCCAATTCACCACAGAGTCATAACTCGTGGTGATGAAGCCTTCTTTCATCACGCCTTCAATCATCGTTCACATCCTTGTTGAAGCACACATTCAAAATGGATCATTCCCAATCCAGGGCGCCTTTTTTCCACTCGTAGACAAAACCCACAACCAGAATGGCCAGAAAAATAACGACCGCCACAAAACCTGCAACACCCACCTCCTTCAAGGCCACCGCCCAAGGAAACAAAAATGCAATTTCAAGGTCAAACAGGATGAACAAAATCGCCACCAGATAGTAGCGAACGTCAAATTTCATTCGAGCGTCTTCAAAAGCTTCAAAGCCGCATTCGTACGGGGAGTTTTTTGCAGCGTCGGGACGGTTGGGGCCTAAGATGTAACCCAAAACCTGGGGGAGTATGCCGACTGCGACACCTACCAAAATGAACAACAAGATAGGGAGGTATTGGTCAAGATTGGGCATGGAGTTTGATCACCGTTGAAGCGCTGGGTGATCACACCCAGCGACTCTCTGTGTTGGTGCCGTCGGCGAGACTCGAACTCGCACAGCTTTCGCCACTACCCCCTCAAGA
>JAOATL010000005.1 GCA_030158125.1 Limnohabitans sp.
ACCTGGGACCAAAGGATTATGAGTCCTCTGCTCTAACCAACTGAGCTATAGGCCCTTGGGCGCTTATTGTAAGGCACTCAAACAGCGCTTCGATGCCTAGCAATACAAGTATCAAGTACCTCTGAATGGTCTCTTTGCCACCAATTCTCTGTAGAAAAGATCTCAACCTCGCTAAAGCCCTGAAAGCCTTGGGCCTCAACCCAGCCCCTGATTTTGGGAATATCGATCACCCCATCGCCCATCATGCCGCGGTCGTTCAGCAAATCGCGAGTAGGTGTAAGCCAGTCACAAACATGGAAAGCCAACAATCTTTTTTGGCCAGCACGCTCAATTTGCTGTTGAAGTTTGGGGTCCCACCACACGTGATACACGTCCACAGCCACTCCTAAAGCGCCAGTCTTTAATGGGTCCAGCTTGTCACACACATCCAAGGCATGCTCAAGCGTGTTGATGCAAGCGCGGTCTGCCGCATACATGGGGTGCAGAGGTTCAATGGCCAAAGGCATGTTGCACGACTTGGCATAGATCAATAATTTTTCAATGCCTTCAAACACTTGCTCGCGCGATTGCTGAATGTTCTTATGCGCAGCTAGACCTGCTAAAGCACCAGGCAAAGCGCCCACCACCAGCACCAAACAAGGTGCATTGAGTTCACAGGCCTCATCAACTGCTTGGCGGTTGTCAGCATCTGCGGCTTGTATGCCTTCTGGCGTGGTGGCAGGAAACATACCGCCGCGGCAATAGCCCGATAGTTGCAAGCCATGTGTTTTGACCAACTTGGAAACGGTGTCCAAACCAACGGCAGCCACTTGGTCTCGCCATGGCGAGATAGCTTTGATGCCGCGACTCACACAGGCTTCAATGATGTCTGTCAAAGGCAGATCTTGGCCGCGGCTTTTTCTGACTGTGGCTGTGTTGATGGAAAGCCATTCATGGTTGTTTGAAAAGTCGCGCATGATTTATTTTTTGTGAGTTAATTGGGTTGTTTCACGTCGAATTTGGCGAATGATGGCGGCGTTGTCTAGCTCGCCATCACCTTGTGCAATGGCATTGCGCATCAACTGTGCATGGGCCTGTGAAAGTGGCAAATTTTGGGAGCTCAAATCTGCCATGTCCAACATCAGCTGCACATCTTTCAAATGCTGCCTAATGCGCGATTGTGGTTCAAACTCCTCTTTGACCATCATGTCGCCCTTCACCACGGCAGCTTCAGAGCGGGCCGGAGTATTCAACACCAATTGCAGAAATGTTTCTGGTTGAATGCCCAAGGTTTGCGCAAAGACCATGCCCTCTGCCAAGGCGGCTCGGTTCAAACCTAAGACCAAATTGGTTGCCAGCTTGGCTTTGGCGGCCATACCTGCGCCACCCACGTGTACTTGAGATGTAGCTAGCGCATTCAATAAAGGCTTGACGCTTTCGATGTGTTGAATTTCTCCGCCAAGTAACAATGTGGCTTGGCCGTTTTCTATTTGCACACTAGAACCCGATAGAGGCGCCTCTATAAATTGAATGCCTTCTTCAGACAACTGCCGCGCCAACTCGGCCAGTTTGACTGGATCGCCTGTAGAGCAATCAATTAGCGTAATGACAGAAGGCGTTGTTTGAACTTGAATTTTTCGATGCTGAAGTATTTGTTCAACCACAGCCTGCACGCCAGAAGTATCGAATACTGCCAGCACAAAGGTGTTGGTTAAATGAAGCATGCTGCCAACAGAAGCACTTGCTTTAAATCCATCAGCTTCAAACACATGCATGGCATCAGCGCGCACATCAAATCCGATGCACTGATAGCCTGCAGCTTTTAATCGCTTGGCCAGCGCGGTGCCCACCAAACCCAAACCAACAATTCCAACACATTGATCGGGCACAAAAGCTGAAGTGGTATTCATGCGGCGGTACTCTTCAGTTGTATGCTCAAATGGGTCAACGTGACACTGAAGCGCCGCCGCAAATGGCAATGTCTTGACCCGTAATAGCGGCGGCTTCAGGGCGTGTTAGGTAAGCTACCAATGCTGCTACTTCGTCCGGTTGAATAAGCCGACCGATAGGCGGCAAACGAGGTGTAGTGGCAACTCTAGCGGGATCCTTCAACATAGGCGTATCGGTTGCAGCAGGCGAGACCACATTGACTGTCACACTCTCTGCAATACTTTCTGCCGCCCAGCTTCTGGCCAAAGACAAAATGGCAGCCTTGGTAGCAGCATACTGACTTCTGCCGGCAATACCGCCTGAGACACGGCTGCCCACCAAAATCATTCGGCCACGGCGTGCATGTTTCATGATGGGCAGAATGCGATTGGCCAACCTAGTAGCCACATCGACGTGCAGTTGCCACATCAGTTGGCCGGCTTGCATATCAAGTTCGCCTAGACTTCCCACCCTCAAAACACCAGCAGCATGCACTAACACTTGAGGAAGATGCTTAGACAAAATTTGATCTAGAGCACCTTCGAGTTCACCCACTTGAGTGAGGTCGAGTGTCCATGAAGAAAATTGAGTGTGATGAAGTGTGGAGGGTGCAACATCCAGACCATGCACATGCCAGCCTTCACTCAAAAGCTTTAAAGCAATGGCTTGGCCAATGCCAGAACTCGCTCCAGTCACAATGGCGCAAGGTGAAAGCAGCTCTGGCATG
Source organism: Limnohabitans sp. (assembly GCA_030158125.1). Lineage (GTDB taxonomy): Bacteria > Pseudomonadota > Gammaproteobacteria > Burkholderiales > Burkholderiaceae_C > Limnohabitans_A. The sequence goes on from JAOATL010000005.1 coordinate 2,636, forward strand.
AAGGGGGTCATTCCACTGCAATTTTCTTGTCAGCAATGATTTTTCCCGAGATGGCAATGTCGTCGGCTTGGAATTTGGCAAACTCTGAAGCACTGCCACCCGCAGGCACAATGCCGTCTGCAATCAAGCGATCGCGCATTTCACCCGACAAGGCTTTGTTAACTGCCGCATTGAGTTTTTGAACCATGTCAGCAGGCAATTTGTTGGGGCCCCACAAACCGTACCAACTGGCGCACTGAAAATCTGGAATGGTTTCAGACACGGTAGCCACATCGGACAAATTAGGCAGGCGCTTGGTAGATGTCACTCCCACCACTTTAAGCTGACCGTTTCTGTGAAATTGAACTGATCCCAAAACAGGATCAATGAAGCCTTCAATTTGACCACCCACCAAATCTGTCATGGCTGGGCCTGTGCCTTTGTAGGGAACGATGGCAATTTGTGTGCCGGTAGCTTGTTCCAATTTGACTGTACATAGATGTCCCGCAGAGCCTATGGAGCCTACTGCAAAGTTCATCTTGCCAGGATTGGCTTTGGCTGCAGCCGCCAGTCCTTTGACATCTGATACGCCTAACTTGTTGCTAACCGCAATAGATAGCGGGGCTGATGCGACCAAAGCAATGGGCGTGAAATCGGTTTGCACTTTGTAGGGCACCGACTTCATGGTCATTGGCGCCGTTACAAACGTGCTGGCATTGAACAACAAGATGTAGCCATCGGCATTGGCTTTGGCCACTACGTCTGCACCAATGATGCCGTTACCGCCTGGACGGTTTTCGACCACAAAGTTTTGGCCCAGTTGCTCGCCCACCTTAAGTGCCAGCATGCGGCCAATTTTGTCGAGCGTACCGCCGGGTGGAAAGGGAATGATGACTTTGACTGGCTTGTCTGGATAGTTGGCAGCACTTTGTGCCCACAGGCTGGTAGAACTAAAGCCTAAAGCAAGACCCAGACTAATAAGCGTTAAATGATGTGTCAATTTTTTCATGATGTCTCCTATTTATTTTGAGCTTGGATGTCTCGTTTCAATTCATTCAACACCATGCATTGCCAGCATGGTTTTCATTCGGTGCAAAGCCAAGTCTGGGTGCTCCAACAAATTGGCGGCATCCGCCAATTTGAACAATTCAGCCAAATGAATCACTGAACGGGTGCTCTGTTGCCCACCTACCATCGTGAAGTGCTTTTGATGACCATTCAACCAAGCCATAAAGACCACTCCGGTTTTGTAAAACCTAGTGGGCGCTTTAAAAATATGGCGCGACAACGGCACGGTGGGCCCTAAGATGGCGTGAAATTTATCTAAATTTCCTTGTGCCAACTCGCCCAACGCCTCGCTGGCTGCAGGCGCAATAGCGTCAAAGATGCCCAACAAAGCATCGCTTTGCCCATGAACCAAGTGTTCACCTTGGCCATCGCCCGCTATCAATTCGGCATAGTTGAAATCATCACCGGTATACATCCTCACACTGGCAGGCAGGCGCCTTCGCATCTGAATTTCTTTGTCCTTGTCGAGCAAAGAAATTTTGATGCCATCCACTTTGTCGGCATGCGCTTGAATAATGCCCAGCGCCGTGTTCATGGCTTTGTCTGTGTCTTTGTTGCCCCAATAGCCTGTTAGCGCTGGATCAAACATGTCGCCCAGCCAGTGCAGCAGCACGGGTTGTTTGGCTTGACTCAAAATTCTGTCGTAAACACGTTCGTAATCGGCTGGCGATTTGGCTACGCGTGCCAAGGCACGGCTGGCCATGATGATGAGCTTGCCACCTAGCTTTTCAATGGCGGCCATTTGAAATTCATATGCGGCAATCACCTCGTCCACGGTTGTCACGCTGTCCAAATTCAAATGATCCGTACCACAGCCTGAAGCCAAAAATGCGCCAGGCACATCTTTAGAAGCTTCAATAGAACGCTCAATGAGCGTCAGCGATGTGGGCCAATCCAAACCCATGCCTCGCTGAGCTGTGTCCATGGCCTCAGCCACACCCAAGCCCAATTTCCACAAATGTTTTCTGTAGGCAATGGTGGCATCCCAGTCCACAGCGCAATCTAACCAAGGATCGTGTGGTGCCAACGGGTTGGACACCACGTGGGCCGCAGAATATGCAATGCGATTGAACTTGATACCTGGCTTGGGTTGAATGGGCGTGGTGCCGACCAGTTCATAGCCCCCAAGCTGGCCATGTGCGTTGGGTAATTGAATGCGTTGTGCCATGTTGCACCTTAAATTTTGAGAGGTGCTACATCAACCCAGCGACGCTCTTGCCAAGACTGCAAGGCGGCTTCCACCAACTGAACGCCTTTTGCGCCTTCGGGCAAAGTCCAGCGATAAGGCTCGTTCTCCACAATGTGCCGAATAAAGTGTTCCCACTGAATTTTGAAACCGTTGTCGTAGAACTGCGTATCGGGCACCTCTTGCCATTGGTCTGTGAAGGTCATGGTTTGCTTCACATCGGGGTTCCATACGGGGCGTGGTGTGTTGACACGACTTTGAGCCTTACAAGCCTGAAGTCCAGCAACTGCAGAGCCATGCGTCCCATCCACATGAAAAGTCACCAAGTCTTCACGGTTCACGCGTGTGGTCCAAGAGCTGTTCACTTGCGCCACCACATGCTCGCCTTGATGGCCTTTCAACTCGAATGTGGCATAGGCTGCATCGTCAGCAGTACATTCATAAGGCTTGTTGGCCTCGTCCCAACGCGTTGGGATGTGCGTGGCACCTAAGCAAGAGACCGATTGAACTTCGCCAAACAAGTTGTCCAGCACATAGCGCCAGTGGCACACCATGTCCAAAATAATACCGCCGCCATCTTCTTTGCGGTAGTTCCAGCTGGGTCGTTGAATGGGCTGCAAGTCACCTTCAAACACCCAATAGCCAAACTCAATGCGCACACTGAGCATCTTGCCAAAGAAGCCCGCTTTTCTGAGCATGTCGAGCTTGCGCAATCCAGGCAAGAACAACTTGTCTTGCACCGCGCCATGCTTGACGCCTGACTTTTCTGCAAGACGCGCAATTTCGACTGCTGCGTTCAAATTGGTGGCGATAGGTTTTTCGCAATACACATGCTTGCCTGCTTGAATGGCTTTGGCCAACAAGGTGGGACGCATTTGCGTGGTACCCGCATCAAAGAAAACGGTATCGTCTTTGTTTGCCAGTGCTTTGTCCAGGTCTGTGCCAAACCGACTAATGCCATTGGCTTTGGCCAATGCTTCAATTTTTTCTGCATTGCGGCCAATCAAAATAGGATCGGGCATGACCTTGTCACCATTGGACAAAGTGACACCGCCTTGATTGCGGATGGCCACAATAGAACGAATCAAGTGTTGATTCATACCCATGCGCCCAGTGACGCCGTGCATGATGATGCCAAGTCTTTGTGTTGACATGTTGATCTCCTAATTTGCTTGAATTGAAATGGGGTCGAGTGATTGCCAATCGGGCCAAGCCTGATGACCGAAACCTGTTTGGTGCAAAGATGCAATGTTGATTTGACCCTGCTGAACGTTCAGGTGCACGCCTGCGCTACTGCTGGTGTACAAATCTGCATTTGCTTTTGCAAAATCGTTTGATTCATGCACGGGTGCAATGCCAAAACCTTTAACGTAGTGGTGCCCATTGCGCTCAATGTGCTGCACACCCAAGCTGGTGGCCAACAAAGTATCTTGTTGAACGCCCAAACCCGCTTGGCAGGTTAGGTCTTCACCTGACAACAAGCAATGAGGCGTGTTTTGCACCAACGAGGCGCTGTGCAATGAACGATAAATGCCTTTGCAAGCTTTGCTTGAAATGCCTCTGTAGCCCAATGCCAAACCTTTGGCAAGCACATCGGGATGGTCGTCAGACTCGTCCAAGATGACAGGAATATTGAGAGGCATTGATGGGATTTTTTCTTCCAATGCAATGGCCCTTGGTAGCGGCTGCTCTATCAGCAAAGTACGTTCTAGCAAACGTTGAGTGGCTTCATGCTTGGTCAGTGCTTGAACAAAGACGCTAAGTGACTCAGCATTCTGAAATGTCTCATTGCCGTCCAAGGTCACTTTGTAATCTTGGACCTTGCTCAATACGGCTTCAATTTTGGCCAGCCGTTCGATATCTGTTTCTAAGTTACCACCCACTTTTAATTTGAAATACTTCAAGCCATACGCCTCAATGGCTTGCGTTAATGAGTTGGGTAAGCCGTCTTCTAAGGCTGTCAAGGGCTCTGCATCTGTCAGTCTGTCAGCCAACCCAACGGTATGCCTTAACCAAACCGAGTTGGCAGTATGGAGCTTTAAAGAGCCAGACCAAGGATCGCCTAGAATTCCCTGACTAAGTCCAGAAACCCACGATTGATTTTGCGAACGCAACAGAGCGTCTGCAACGGCCTTGTCTAGAAGCGCTGGACCAAACTGCCCCACCAACCTGGGGTGACCTTGCGCGAGCATTTGGTCAATCACAATTTTTGTTGCCGACTCAGACAAACCGTAAGCCGATTGGGCGGCACCCTCATTTAAGTAGGCATTTCTGGCTTTTAAAACGCACAAACGCAATTGATCAAAATTGTCGTCTTGCGTTCTTTCCGGCGATTTGTCAAACCACTTGGGCACCATCAACTCTGCAGATGCGCCCTGCCACTCAACGCCTTCTATACTGAGCGTCACTTTGACAAAAGCTTGATGACAGGCCGTGACTGTAGCAGCACCAAATCTAAAAGGCAGACGCAAAGTAACTGGCCTTTGAAAGACTTGAATGTCTTTAATTTGAAACGCCACAGGCTTCATGACACTGCTTTCATCAATCCTTGCACATACCCAGCACTGAATGCAGCACACCCAGGGCCATCGGGTTCGTAAATGAAAGGCTCAACCGCAACCCAACCTTGATAGTTCAGTGATTTCATTTTTTGAAACAAGGGCAGCAAATTGGTATCGCCCTGCCCTGGCCCTTTGCGGTTGTGATCGTTCACTTGCACATGCGCAATGTGGCCACTTAGAAAGTACTTTTCAAAGACTTCAGCCATGGGCAAAGACTCTGAGTAAGTACTGGCGCTGGCATCCAACATGGTTCGGATGTAGGGCGACTGAATGGCATCGACCAATTGGCTGGCTTGCTCGACTGTATTGACCACGGGGGTTTCAAAGGGCGACAAGGGCTCTAAGCAATACGCAACCCCCGCTTGCCGTGCGAATGGCTCCAACAGGGCCAGTGTTTCTTGAACGCGATCTAAACACTCTTGAACAGTTTGACCATTTTCTGGCGATCTTTGTTTGGGTGAACCGTGAACCAAAACAGTTGCACCGCATGCATGGGCATAGGCAATGACTCGCTTTAACCAATCTTGAGTTTGAAGCCGAACCGATGCGTCGCGGCTGACCAAACTCAGGCCATCGGGCTTGACCAAAAGCCAATGAAGACTTGAAATCACAATACCTGCGTCGCTGGCTTGTTGTTTTCTGAGAGCGGCATCTTGCTCGTTGAAAGTGGCTCTGTCTTCAAACAAAGTGAAGGGCGCAATTTCAATGCCGCTGTACCCAAGCTTAGCCGTCAATTCGCATTGCGCCGGAAAACTCAACTCACGAATGACTTCATTACAAAGAGCTAACTTCATCATGCGCCTTTGCTGATTTTTTTAGTCCTGAGGTCCCAAATTTTCCAAGCAATGGTTCCAAAAATCATGGTCGCAACTACAGCCGAAATAGGTCTGGTGAAAAAGGGAGAGATATCGCCATCAGACAAGATGAATGCGCGTCTTAAATTTTTCTCAAGCAAATCACCCAGGACAATGCCCAGAACCAAAGGTGCCATCGGGTAGCCGAAATGTCTAAGGCCAAATCCAATCAAACCAAATATAAGCATGATGTAAACATCAAACATACGTCCTGCAATGGCGAAGCTACCCACCACACACAGCACAAAGATAATTGGAATCAAAAAGTTTTGTGGCACACGCAAGACTTGAACCAACGCTTTTGTCAGCACCAGGCCATAGATCAAAATACCAATGGTGGCAAACAACATCATGGCCACCACGTCGTACACAAATTGTGGGTTTTCAATCATGATCATGGGCCCTGGCTTGACGCCATGGATGATCATGGCCGCCATCAGCACTGCGGCAGGCGCAGAGCCGGGAATGGCCAATGTGAGCACAGGAATGATGGCGCCAGGCACACATGCGTTATCACCCGTTTCGGCAGCCATCAAGCCCTCAATCGATCCTTTGCCAAACTGTTCTTTTTCTTCGCTGGACCTTTTGGCTGCAGCATATGAAGACCAAGCTGCCACATCCTCCCCAACGCCCGGCACAATACCAATGCCCGTGCCGATCAGGCCTGACCGCAAAACGGTACGCCAGTATTTTGTGATGTCTTTGATCTTCGGAATGACTGTATCAAAAGCACTAATTTTGATTGGCGCTTGACGCTCTTTGATGGCTGTTAACAGTTCAGCAAATCCAAAAGCACCAACCAATGCAGGAACCAATTGAATACCACCTGCCAAGTCGCGAACGCCATAGGCAAAACGTTCAAAACCGTATTGCGGTTCTTGGCCAATACCCGCCATGAACAAACCAAAGATACCGGCAATCCATCCTTTAAGTGGGTCGTCACCCGTTAGTGTTCCAGCAATAATGACACCAAAAAATGCTAGCCAAAAAAACTCATAGGCTCCAAATTTCAATGCTAAGTTTCCCAGAATTGGTGTAAAAAACGCCAAGAAAAACATGCCAATCAGGGTTCCCAATACGGAACCTGTAGTGGCAATGCCCATCGCCCTTCCAGCTAAACCTTGTTTCGCTAGTGCATATCCATCGAGACAAGAAGCTGCAGAGGCAGGCGTACCAGGAATGTTCAAAAGAATGGCAGAACGCGATCCACCGTAAATAGCACCCACATAAGTACAAATCAAAATAAGCAATGCTTGATTTGGCGGTAGCTTCAAAGTCAGCGTGGTCATCAACGCTAACGCCATGGTAGCGGTAAGGCCAGGCAACGCGCCCATGATCACCCCGACCAAGGATGACAACAAGGCGTAGAAAATAATTTCAGGCGTAGAGAAATTGGCGATGGAATGACCAAACGCGATAAGTCCATCAAACATCGATCGACCTCAGGGTAATCTGACCAAGAAAACTTCTTGGAACAAGAAATAAACAACACAACTGGAAATCACACCATTGATGCTTGCACTTATTAGGCGCTTTGACATTGGCGTTTCTTCATTTGCGAACAGGAATGTAAATACGCTTACAAATAAAGCTGTGGCCACTAAAAAGTGTGTGTGCGCTAGCAAGATCAAGCTAAACACCAGCATGCAAACCAAAGAAATTAGGAATCTTCGATTAATCAGCGGATCGGCATTGGCATCAACAGTCGCATTACTTTTCAAGCCACGAAAAATCATGACAACACCAAGCAACACAATGACGCAAGAAATAATGCCCGGCACAAAACCTGGGTAGGTGTAAAGCGTTGCACCCATGTTGTCGAATCGCTCCATTCTGAGTGACTCAATCAGAATGAAGGCGCCGACAGCGACCCAGCAAAAACCTCCCCACAGGTCTGACCGTGAGGAGGTAGAGACTTTAGACATAGTGAAACGCTGATTGATTTAAATTCAATTGAATGGATTCAAGGCTTAGGTATGCCGACGGTATCGGGCGAAACCTTAGACTTACCCGCTGCATGCTGAGTCCATGCATAAGCTTGAATAGCAGGGAACACTGCGGTTTGTGCCTCAGCGCCATGCATCGGTGCAAACATGGCACCGCGAGATTGAGCGTAAGTACGCAAGGCCGCGTTTTTGACCATCTCTGTGGCCCAAATTTTGTCCAGTGTTTGAGTCACTTCAGCGGGTACCGACTTGGGTACAAAAATGCCAAAGTAATTGATTGGATCTTTAAAGCCTGGAATGAATTGAGACAGCGGCGGCACAGTGCCCACGCCTTCCATTTCAAGTGGCTTGTCGCTGACCACCGCCAACGGACGAATTTTCTTAGCGCGAATCATGTCGGTTTGTTCGGCAGCCAACTGTGTGGTCACCTGTGTCTCGCCTGAGCCTGCGGCAACAGCTGCGGGTGCCCCACCGTCATAAGTCACATGCTTGTAGGTAATGCCTGCGGCACGGGCCAAAGCCTCAATGGCGGCATGACCGCTGGAGTTAACACCCGCGGTAGCGACTGACACTGAACCAGGCTTCTCTTTCATGGCCTTGAGTAAGTCAGGCATGGTTTTGTAAGGTGTGTCGGCATTGACACCAATGACAGCCACGTGGGCCACGTTGAGGTACAAGTTCCAATCTTTGATGCTGGTATCGACCATGCCCAAAACTTTGTAATTGCCCAAGTCTTTGGCGCCACCTGCTGTCCAGGTGTACCCATCTTTGGCGGCTTCTAAAGCGTTTTTAGTGCCCACCGAGCCCGAGGCGCCCGGTTGATTCAAGATGATGATTTTCTGACCCAAGTGTTTTTCGAGTTCAGCCGCAGTGACACGCGTGACCTGATCGGTGGAGCCACCAGGTGCCCAAGGCACGATCAAAGTGATGGGTTTTGTAGGCTTCCATTGTGCAAATGCAGGCGTGGCAAGCAAGGCAGCCAACATCAAAGCAAATACAGGTCGACGGGTGAATTTCATGACATATCTCCATTGGGTGAAAAATCATTGCGGTGAAATGAGCAAGCAATTCACCATTCAGTTAATTCTAGAGAGGGCTCATGGCCTGTCAATATCCAATCAAATCTAGTTCCTCAGGACATACCCTAGGATCACTTCGCACATGTGTGACAAGCGCTCGCTCTTGGCTTTGGGGCTCATCAAGTCGCGGCCAAAGATGGAAGACAAGGTGGAATTGTTGGACAAATAGAAATAGGAAAGTGCTGCAATAGAAACATAAAGCTGCACAGGATCAATGCCACCCCGGAACTCGCCAGAGAGCCGGCCCTTTTCTAATATTTCACCCAGCAACTCAATCAGCGGTGAGTTAAGCGCCCGCACATTGGGCGACTCTTGAATATGCCTTGCCTTATGCAGATTTGCGCTGTTAAGGAGGGTTAAAAACTCCGGATGCTCTAAGTAGTAATTCCAGGTGAATTCAACCAGCGTTCTGACTGCCATGGTTGGCTCAAGAGATTGCAAATTGAGCTTCTTTTCTCTTTCGCGAATCTGCTCGTAAGCACTTTCTAGAACGGCTTGAAAGAGTTGATCTTTGTCTGTGAAATAGTAGTAGATCAACCTTTTGTTCAGGTTGGACCGCTCTGCAATGCGATCAATTCTGGCGCCGCCCAAGCCAAAGAGCGCAAACTCTTCGAGGGCTGCATTGAGGATGACTGCGCGAGACCTTTCAGCGTCTCGCGTCTTGATAACTTGTGATGATTTTTGGACACTCATGCCCCGAATAATTAACCATACCGTTAATTAAGTCAAGGGCATGTGTTGATCAGGCTGCGACAGGCTTGAACTGATACCCGTTGCCACTGGCTTCCATCGTGCCAAACGCTGGGAATGGAAAGTGGAAGCCACCCGCCATCATTTTGTCTTTGACCAACATGTCAAAGACACGACGGGGTGACATGCGTGCCATGGCAGGATTCATGTCAAACAACACAGACCAGTCGGGCGCGCGGGCAAACAGCGAAGGCACGTTGGTGATGTCAGCCACATAGGCAAACGATTGGCCTTCAGAGTCCATGCGGAACAAGGTGTGACCAGGGGTGTGGCCGAATGCCGCCACAGAAGTAATACCAGGCGCCACGACAGAGCCCGATTCAAACTTGACCAACTGATCGCCACCCAAATTGCCGAGTGCACGGCGCACGCCCATGAAGGCGCCTTTCATGGCGGGGGGTGCGGCTTCCATGCGCGCATCGTCCATCCAGAAAGCATGTTCTGCAGAGGGTACGTGAACGCGGGCGTTGGGGTACACCAATTGGCCCGCTTTGTTGCGCAAGCCGTTGATGTGGTCGCCGTGGAAGTGGCTCAACACCACGTTGTTGATGTCGGTGGGTTTGAGGCCCACAGCGGCCAAGTTGGCGGCCAGTTTGCCAGTGGTGGGCGGGCCGTTGTCGGCAAAGCCGGTGTCAAACAAATAGCGCTGATCGCCATTGATCAACAGGAAGGGGGTGTAGGGCACATCGATGTAATCGGTGGGCAGGTTTTGGCTGGCCAGTAAGGCTTTGACTTGCTCAAGGGGGGCATTGGTCACAAACTCTTCGCCCAAGGGACGACGCACGGCGCCATCGTTCAAGGCGATGATTTCCATCTTGCCAAGCTTCATGCGCTTGTGGCCCACGGCGGGCAAGTCGGGCAGGCCAAAGTTGGGCGCAGATTGCGACCATACCGAGGAGAAAGTAAGAGCGGATGCGCCGGCAATGCCAGCACCCAAAAACAAGCGTCTGTCCAACATGGTGAGGTCTCCTCAGTTTTGTGAAATGCCAATATACCAATGGCCCACCATGTCATGAGTTGATCTTTGCAATATCCCTCCTGTTCGCAAGTTAAGTCACTCCGTATTTGAGCGGCCTTGGCTTGACCTTGCGGACATTAGGACCCACAATCACCGCATGAAACGCGGAGAAAAAATCTACATTTGGCAGCAAAAAGCGTGGCCTCAATGGACTTACGACCAGCCGTCACTGGCATCCCTGCTAGCGCAAGTGCATTTGGCACAAGGCCGTTTACAGGGGCGAATGCACGACCTAGGTATGGATCTGCGCGACCAGGCAAGCCTTCGCGTTCTGACTGAAGATGTACTCAAAACCAGTGAAATTGAAGGTGAATCCCTCAATCCCGCGTCTGTCAGATCATCCATTGCACGCAGGCTAGGCGTTGACATTGGCGCATTAGCCCCCTCCGACCGGCATGTCGATGGTGTGGTGGAAATGGTGCTCGATGCCATCCAGCAACACAGCACAAAGCTCACGGCAAAACGCTTGTACGGTTGGCATGCCGCCATGTTCCCAACAGGCTACAGCGGTCTTTCGAAAATACGGGTGGGCCAATGGCGCAATGATGCACAAGGTCCTATGCAAGTGGTCTCGGGCGCCATGACTCGACAAAGAATTCATTACGAAGCGCCTCCTGCGCCACAAGTGAATGCCGAGATGGCAAGCTTCATCCGCTGGTTCAACGCAGACCATCAAGACGACCCCGTCATCAAGGCCGGTCTTGCACATTTGTGGTTTGTCACAGTTCACCCCTTTGACGATGGCAACGGCCGCATTGCGCGCGCTGTGGGCGACATGGCACTTGCACGCGCAGAAGGCTCGGTGCAACGCTATTACAGTTTGTCGGCCCAAATACAACGTGAACGCAAAACCTATTACGAGCAACTAGAAGCCACACAAAAGGGCAAGCTTGATGTCACGCAATGGTTAGCGTGGTTTCTGGCCTGTTTACTCAGAGCTCTGCAGGGCGCAGACCAAATTTTGGCAGCAGTACTCAACAAAGCGCGTTATTGGCAGGCTTGGGCGGGCAAACCCCTTAACGTACGCCAAGTCAAACTGCTGAACAAAATGCTCGATGGTTTAGAAGGCAAACTGACCACCAGCAAGTGGGCCGCCATTGGCAAATGCTCACAAGACACAGCCCTGCGTGACATTGCAGAATTGTTAGAACGCCAAGTACTCATGCGCTCAGAAGCCAGCGGCAGAAGTACGAGCTATGAACTTATACCGCTGCGTTAAAGCGATGAACCGTTCGTGTTTTAGCCATTTTTTCGCGTTGCCTCTACAAACCCTGAACGGCAACTAAGCGCGCGCGGCTGCATTCATCGCGGATACTTTTAAGGCCTTTATAAATAGGCCCGTTGTAGAAGCCTTCAAACGCCGCAATATCGGGAAATTCCAAAATGACAATGCGCCTAGGCTCCCAGTCACCTTCGTAAACACGATGCTCGCCAGCCCTTGCCAAGTACTTGCCACCGGCAGCTTCTAAAGCAGGTTTGACGCCCGCCATGAATTCTTGGTAGCGGGTTAAGTCAAAAATCTCCACGTCAAAAATCACATAAGCGCTCATGCGTTCTCCTTGTGTTTAATCAGTTTAATGCCTGTGTCATTTCAATACACCCTTGATGCTGGTTGACCAAGACGTCATGAATTAAGTTTTTTTGATCCAATAAGATTTTCAAAATCGCAGATCGCGATGGATGCGTTGTTTTGATCCAAATGACGTTGGGCGGATGTCCTTTAATCAAGGACAGTTCTTCAAAATCTGCATCTTGCGTGACGATCACAAAATCGTTCACTTTGGCATATTCCCAAATTTGAACATCGCTTGCAGCTTCCAACCCCACCAATACAACTTGTGTGGATTCTGGGTAAGCCGTCAACAAAAAAGGAACCAGTCTTCTAGACAGGTTCTCATCAAGCAACAGCTTCATCAGACTGCAACTGAATAAACTTTGCGCTCGCGATCGGCTGCAAAAGAGAGTGCAGCCAAGATGTCTTCTGCTTCTAATTCAGGGAAGTCTTCTAGGATTTCTTGTTGCGAGGCACCTTGCGACAACTGAGACAGGATGTCGTAAACCGTGATGCGCAACCCACGAATACATGGCTTGCCACCGCGCTTGCCTGGTTCTAGAGTGATTCTGTTCATCTAGTGCCCTTTCTTCGTTGAAATTGATGGATTGGCTTAGTGAAACCTCGAGCAGCCATTGTAGGTCTGGCAACTTGCGAAGTGGTATTTTGCTGACTATACTGTATTTTTATATGGGGTATCCTCTTAGCTCCACAGAGCTAATGATGCTGGATAAATATCCATA
>JAOATL010000006.1 GCA_030158125.1 Limnohabitans sp.
ATGCCGGAATCAAAATCCGGTGCCTTAACCAACTTGGCGACTCCCCTACACGGGTTGCAAGCTTTGGAAAACCAGAGCTTGCGACCGATCAATCGTCGCTGGAGGCCCAACCCTTTTGGGGATGAACTTCCAAATTGCCACACATTCGGATTTTCCAATTTTGCCAAGTTGCTGGAACTTGAGGCATTTGGCTTAAATCCGTGCCGCGTGGCACTTGCGCAAACACTGCACTCCCGGAGCCCGTCATTCTGCCTTTGACAACAGCTGGTGCAAGGGTGGCTGTTTTGAGCCTGGCTTTTTCAAGCCATCCGATTGCTTCGCTAATTTGAGGGCAGAGGCGCTGGGCCACTGGTTGCAGTTCGTTGTGGCCAAAGCCATACGGGTCTGCTGCAAAGACCGAAATTGTAGCAGGCTTTGTATCCCGCTTTAAAGCCTCTGACCCAAAAATTTTAGAAGTTTCTAAACCTTCTGGCGGTTTGACCACCACAAATTGGGCCGGCGGCAACTGAACGGGTGTGATGCGCTCACCAATTCCCTCGACCCAAGCGTTGTGTCCGCCCAAAAAAAATGGCACATCGGCGCCAAGCTGTAGGCCCAGATGTGCCAATTGCTTGACCGACATCTTCAGGTTCCACAGCTTGTTCAAGGCCAGCAAACAGGTGGCTGCGTCGGACGAGCCGCCCCCCATGCCTGCCTGTGCAGGAATGGATTTGTCGATGGCAATGTGTGCGCCCTGCGAAGTCCCCGTGATTTGTTGTAGCAAGCGGGCAGCCCGCGTGATGAGGTCGTCTGCCGGCAGGGGCGTACTCAGGTCTTCGCGGCTGATTTGGCCGTTGGGTCGAACCTCAAAGTGCAAGGTGTCGTACCAGTCGATCAGCATGAACACCGATTGCAGCAAGTGGTAGCCGTCAGGCCTGCGGCCCGTGATGTGCAGAAATAGATTGAGTTTGGCAGGCGCCAAAACGTGGTGCAGCGTCTTCATGAGTCAAAGGCGATGCGCAGCACGGTGCGTGGTGCGGGTTGGACACGTTCAAGCACCAGGCGCCGAAGATGCCACTCGCTGACATCGACATGCCAGCCTTCGGCGGGCGTGGGCTTGCCACCCAGCCAATCGACCAATGCGGCCGTTGGCAGCTGCGTGCCTGTCAGTTTGTACACCAGACTTTCAAGGTTTTCGGCATAACCCACTTGATTGCCTTGCAGGAGCCGTGCACTTTTTGCTGTCCATTCCAGGCGGGCCATTTGCAGACCCAACGGGTTGTAAATGTTCAAGGTGCCGTCGGGCCAGCCACCCGTTAAATCAAATGACAAGATGAAAGACTGCGGCGGTTGCGTGTCCATTTGGAGCGCAAAGCGGCCCGCTTTGAAGGCTGGCACGGCGGGCTCGGCTTGTACCGTCACCACGTGTTTGTCGGCAGGTGCGTTGGCAGAAGGCGGGACCTCGGATGGTGCCGCAGTGGGTCCTGTGGCGCAGGCCGACAGCAAACATGCGGCCAAACAAGTCATCGTCCCCAAGCGATACATGTGCACGGCGGTCTTCAACACGTTCAGGGTTTGAAATTGAATTGCTTGAGGGTTTCAAGCAGGGTTTCGTTGTCGGCCTTGAGCATGAGACCTTCTCGCCAAATGGTGCCAGCTTTGTCCAGTTGTCCCATTTGCCAAAGCACCTCACCCAAATGGGCGGCAATCTCTGCATCGGGTCTGGTTTTGAAAGCCGCTTCCAAAATGCGAAGGGCTTCTTGCATGTTGCCTGCTCTGTATTCCAGCCAGCCCAAACTGTCTTGGATGAAAGGATCGCGAGGGGCCAATTGAACGGCTTTCAAAATAAGCTCGCGCGCCTCGTCCAAACGAATTTTGCGATCGGCCAAGGCGTAGCCCAATGCGTTGTAGGCATGTGGGTCAGTGGGCTTGGCTTTCATCAGCCCGCGCAGCAAGCTTTCCATTTGCTCGTGACGTCCCAGTTTTTCACAGAGCATGGCCATTTCAGACTGCAGGTCGGTGTCGGCTGGGAATTGTGCCAAGGCTTTTTCAATGGTGGCAAAAGCAGCTGTCATTTGTTTGTCTTCACGCAGCCATTGGGACAGCGCCAAGGCTTTAGACCTGACTTCTTGGGGACTGCTCACCTTGACTTGCTCTAGCACTTTCAGGCCTTCTGCTTTTCGGCCTTGTTGCGCCAGCAGCGCTGCGCGTCGGCTGGCCACTTTGAGGGGATCGGTTTCGGGCGGGATTTGCGCCAACCAATCGTCGGCTTGGCTCAAGCGGCCTTGTTTTTGGGCCATTTGGGACAAGGCCAAATAGGCCTCTGTCAGGCCAGCTGCGCGATCGGTGTCTTTGCTGAGGGTGGCCAGTTTTAAATATTGCTGGAGCGACTGCTCGGCTTGCAATACTTGCGACAAGTCGCTTTGGAGCAGACCCAAGAACAACCAGCCGGGTGCAAATTCGGGGTGTTGCACAGAGAGCTGATTGAGCTGTGCCAAAGCGGGTTGTATCTGGTCCAGGTCAATGAGCGTGCGTGCATAACCCAAGCGCAGTTCGGGCAAGGCATCGCCCGCCATGTATTGCGAAATCATGGGCTGCACTTCATCTGGTGCTTTGCTCAGAAGGCTCAAGGCCAGCATGATGGGGCCAGGTGCTTTGCGATTGGCAGCATGACCGGCACGCGCCGCTTCAGCAGCTGCTTGAACATCGCCTGCATCGCGTTTCATGCGGCCAATGGTGGTCCAGGCTGTACCGGCAGTTTCGGGATTTTGGATGGCCGCTGTGAGAGATTGTTCTACGATTTTGGCCGCAAATGATTTGTCTTGAACACGGCTAAACACACGAGGGATGGAACCAATGGCGGCCGATTGTTCTTTAAGTGGCAGGCTGGAAATGCTGGCCTTCAGGGCGCGGCCTGCTTCTTCAATGCGGTTGAGCGCCAACAAAATTTGCAAGATGTAGCGGTTGGCTTCTTGTGATTCTGGCAAGCTGGTCTTCCAGCTTTTGGCCGCCTGCAAAGCGGCCTCACCTGAGCGGGACTGGAGCGCCAGCTCGGTGGCACGTTGAAAAAGGGCCTCGTCTTTGGTTTTGCGCGCAGCATCCAAAATGATGGCAAAGCCGGAACTGGGCTCGCCGGCTTGCACATTGAGCTCGCCCATGAGCAGTTGGTAAAACAAGACCGCATTGAGCTTGGAGTTTTGCACAGGCGGCTCGGCGCATGCCCCTGTGGTGGCCCAGACCAATGCCGCTGTAGAAAACCAATACTTCATGAAGCCATCATAATCCACGAGCTGCATCACAGCAGTGGCTTCCCCCTTATTTCACCCAGTCTTTAAAGCGGATTCGATGCCTGAATTGCCAGAAGTAGAAGTGACCCGGCTCAGTTTTGCAAGCCGGATAGCTGGTGCGCGCGTTTTGGAGTTGCACCTGGGCAAGCCTTTGCGCTGGCCCTTAGGGGTGGCACCCTCCGTGTTGGTGGGTCAAAGTATTCTGCGCGTGCGCAGGCGGGGCAAGTACCTGTTACTGGACATGGACCGGGGGCTGTTGATGCTGCACTTGGGTATGTCGGGCAGCCTCAATTTTGCGCCAACCCAAATGCCGCCTGGCAAACACGACCACATGGACTTGGTCACCAGCCTTGGCACTTTGCGATTGCACGATCCCCGTCGCTTTGGTGCAGCCGTGTGGTCTGCATCAGAGCAGCACGAGCCCGCTTTGAAGCTGCTCCGTAAATTGGGCATGGAGCCGCTCACCGATGGGTTTGAGCTGGCCCTGTTTCAGCAGGGTTTGAAAAAACGCACTGCACCCATCAAACAAGTTTTGTTGGCGGGCGATGTGGTGGTGGGCGTAGGCAATATTTACGCGTCTGAAGCGCTGTTCATGGCAGGCATCCAACCAACTGTCAAAGCCAACAAGCTGAGCGCGCCGCGTGTGGCCAAGTTGCATGCAGCCATTCGGCAAGTGTTGGCCCGTGCCGTTGCGCAGGGCGGCAGCAGCCTCAAAGATTTTGTCAATGCGCAGGGCAACACCGGCTACTTTCAATTGGAAGCCGCGGTATATGGTCGCAAGGGTCTGCCCTGCCGCACCTGTGAAACGCCCATCAAGCAAATGGTGCAAGGCCAACGCTCTACCTTTTATTGCCCCGTATGCCAAAAGCGTTGAAGCCCTTGGCCACGTTTGCCGACACCATGGTGGCTTGGCAGAAAGTGCATGGCCGCAACCACTTGCCTTGGCAAAACACGCGCGATCCTTACCGCGTGTGGTTGTCCGAAATCATGCTGCAACAAACGCAGGTGAGCACGGTGCTGACTTACTACGCCAAGTTTCTAGACAACTTTCCGACGGTAGCCCATTTGGCTGCCGCACCACAAGACAAAGTGATGGGTTTGTGGAGTGGCTTGGGCTATTACAGCCGCGCTCGCAACTTGCACCAATGCGCCAAAGACGTGGTGTCACGTTTTGGTGGCGAGTTTCCCAGCACTGCCGAAGCATTGATCAGCTTGCCGGGCATTGGCAGGTCGACTGCTGCGGCAGTGGCCTCGTTTTGTTTTTCAGAGCGGGTGGCCATCATGGATGGCAACGTGAAGCGGGTTCTGACCCGGGTGTGGGGCTACGCAGAAGATTTGTCGGTGGGCAAACACGAAAAAGCTTTGTGGCAAATGGCAGAAGCGGCCTTGCCAACTCGCAATCTCAAAGCGGCCATGCCGCGCTATTCACAGGCCATCATGGACTTGGGTGCAACCGTGTGTTTGCCGCGCAAACCCAACTGCGCTCAATGCCCTGTTCGCCTCGAATGCAAAGCCCACGCGCAAGGCGAGCCCGAAAAGTTTCCCGTTAAAACGCGCAAGCTCAAACGCACCAGCGAAGTGTTGTGGCTGCTGCTGGCGCAAAACCCCAAGGGCGACACGTGGCTGGAAAAAAGACCTGCATCCGGCATATGGGCCAGCCTGTACAGCTTGCCGGTCTTTGAATCTGAAGCGGCGCTGCGAGAGGCCTTAAGCCCTGCCTTGCAAAAGACCATCGCATTGGACGCCAGTGCCCTGAAGTGGGAGCTTCTGCCAAGCTTCAAGCACGTGCTGACGCATAAAGATTTGCATTGCCATGTGGTGAAGCTCAAAGTCAACCGAGGCGCACCTGTGTTGACAGAAGGTGTTTGGTGTTCAAAAGCCAATTGGACCGATTTGGGTCTGCCACAGCCCGTGCGTCATTTGCTGTCGAGTTCTCTGTGACGTTTTAAAGTCAGCCACGCTGCGCTAAAGCGCTGGCTGAGTTGTTCAACCAAATAAACCGAGCGATGTTGGCCACCGGTGCAGCCAATGGCCACGGTGATGTAGTTGCGGTGGTCTTTTTCTAGGGCTGGCAACCAATGGTCTAAGAAACTTTCAATTTGACTTTGCATCAAATTAACTTCTGCATAAGATTGCAAAAACTTTTGGACCGGTTCATCCTTGCCCGACATGGGGCGCAGTGCCGATTCGTAGTGCGGGTTGGGCAACATGCGCACGTCAAACACATAGTCGGCATCCAGTGGAATACCGCGTTTGAAAGCGAAGGACTCAAACACCAAAGTGAGCTTGGCAGCTGGTGAGCTGACCAAAGATTTCACATAACTTTGAAGTTGCGAAGCGCGCAGCAAACTGGTGTCGATGATGTGGGCGTTTTGGCGCAAGTTGGACAGCAACTCGCGTTCGTATTCTATCGATTCGGTCAGAGCTCGTTCGCCTTCTGCCGCGTTTCGGCCAGACAGTGGGTGGCGACGGCGGGTTTCCGAGTAGCGGCGCAGCAGCGTGTCCGAGGCCGCGTCTAAGTAGATGGAGGTGACGCGAAAGCCCAATTGGCGCAGGGCCTCCAATTGACCCGGCATGAGAGGCAAGGACGTGGCGCTGCGCACATCAATGGCAATGGCCACGCGCTGCTCTTTTTGGTCGCGCTCTAGTTCTGCAAACGGGATGAGCAATTCGGGCGGCAGGTTGTCCACGCAATAAAAACCTGCGTCTTCAAGTGCGTGCAAGGCCACGGATTTGCCCGAGCCAGACATGCCAGTGATCAATACGATTTCCATCATTTCCAGACTTCAGAAATTCATTTGGTGAGCATTTCGCGCGCATGCGCCAAAGTGGTGGCTGAAAGTTTTTCGCCGCCCAGCATGCGTGCAATTTCGGTGACGCGTTGCTCGCCGGCAATGGGCGATACGTTGCTGCTGACGCCTTCTTTGCTGCTTGACTTGCTTACCAGCAAATGGTGATCTGCACACGAGGCCACTTGCGGTAAATGCGTTACGGCCAGCACTTGGCGGTGCACACCCAATTGCTTCATGAGGCGGCCCACCGTTTCGGCCACAGCGCCGCCCACACCCGAATCGACTTCGTCAAAGATCAGGGTGCCGGCTTCGCCCAGCTCGCTGGTGGTGACAGCAATGGCCAGCGCAATGCGCGACAACTCGCCACCCGAGGCCACTTTGCCCACGGGGCGCGGTGTGCTGCCTGCATGGCCCGCCACTAAAAACTGAATGTCTTCCAGGCCGTGTTGCGCTGCGTCGTCGAGGCTGATGAGGGCCACTTCAAAGCGGCCGCCTTGCATGCCCAAATTTTGCATGGCCTGGGTGACGGCTTGAGACAATTTGGGCGCTGCTTTTTTGCGTTGCTGTGAGAGCTTCTTGGCTTCGGTTTGGTAAGCCTGGCCTGCCGCTTTGGCTTGGGACTCTAGGCCTTCCAAGTCGCTTGCAGCCTCCAGCGCGTTCAGCTCGTGCTTCCAACCGGCCAACAAGCTGGCCAGTTCTTCTGGTGGGCGTTTGTATCGCCGCGCCAGAGACATCCATTGCGACATGCGCTGATCGAGTTCGTTCAAACGATCGGGGTCTAAGTCGGTTTTGCGCAAGTAAGTTTGCAGCGAGTGCACGGCGTCTTCTGTTTGTGCCAAGCTGGATTGCAGCACATCGGCAATGCTTTGAAACTCGGGCTCGACGTGGGCTTGGTCTTGTAAGTTGCTGATGGCTTGGGACAGCAAAGCCACGGCCCCGCTGACGGTGCCCACTCGGGCAGATTCATCGCCATCCAAGGCCGCCAGTGCAGATTGGCCGGCATCGATCAGCGCTTGTGCGTGTGACAGGCGTGTGTGTTGCGCGTTGAGCTCGTCCCACTCGTCTAGGGCGGGTGCCAATTTGTCGAGCTCGCCAATTTGCCAGGCCAAACGTTCTTGTTCGCGGCTTAGCGAGTCTTGTGCGGTGCGCGCTTGTTGTACGGCTTGTTGTGATTGGCGCCAGGTTTGCCATGCGGCCTTGAGGGCATCGGTGCTGAGGCCGGCATACGCATCGAGCAAACCGCGCACAGCATCGGGCCGGGTCAGGCTTTGCCAGGCGTGTTGGCCGTGAATGTCTAACAGCATTTCGCCAAGGGCACGCAGTTGTGTGGCAGTGGCTTGGCTGCCATTGACCCATGCACGGCTTTTGCCTTGTGGATCGACGCTGCGCCTGAGCAGCAATGTGTCTGTGACTTCAAAGCCAGCATCTTCCAACACAGCACGCGCTTGCGGTGGGCAGTCAAACTCGGCCGAGACTTCACAGCGGGCTGCGCCCTCGCGCACCACGCTGGCATCGGCACGTTCGCCCAATGCCAATTGAAGTGCGTCGATGAGAATGGATTTGCCAGCGCCTGTCTCGCCCGTGAGCACGCTGAAACCTTGCGATAAATCGAGGTCGAGTTGGCGCACAATGACAAAGTCGCGCAGGCTGATGTGACGCAAAGCCATGGCTTAAGCGCCTCCCTCGTTCCAGTGCATTTTTTTGCGCAAGGTGTCAAAGTAGTTCCAACCTTGGGGGTGCAAAAAGCGCACTTTGTGAGACGACTGCTCTACGGTAATTTGATCGCCCAGCATGAGGGTGGCCAAGGATTGCATGTCAAAGTTGGCGCTGGCGTCGCGCCCCGACACCACTTCAATGCTGATTTTGGAAGTGTCTGGCAACACGATGGGGCGATTGGACAGCGTGTGCGGCGCAATAGGCGCTATCACCCAGCCGCCCAAAGTGGGGTGCATGAGCGGGCCACCGGCCGACAAAGAGTAGGCGGTAGAACCCGTGGGCGTGGCCACAATGAGGCCGTCTGCGCGCTGAGTGGCCACAAAGCGGCCATCCACTTCAATGCGCAACTCCACCATGCCTGAAGTGGCACCGCGGTTGACCACCACGTCGTTCATGGCAAACGCATCGAACACGCAATGCTTGTCGCGCCACACTTTGGCGTGCAGCATGCTGCGTTGTTCTTCTTCAAACTGGCCCATGAGCATGGGTTTGAGGGTTTGCTCAAAATTCTCAATGGGAATGTCAGTGATGAAACCCAAGCGGCCTTGGTTGATGCCAATGAGGGGCAAACCATATTGCGCCACTTGCCGGCCAATGCCCAGCATGGTGCCATCGCCGCCAATCACCACGCCCAAATCAGCCTGCTTGCCAATGTCGGCCATTTTGAGGGTGGGGTAGAGGTTTAAACCCAAATGATCGGCGGTATCTTTCTCTAGCACCACCTCGGCGCCAATGCGGCTGATGAATTGGGCAACGTCGTCCAACACCCTGCGGGAACTTTCTAGGGCAGCCCCAGAAACCGTGGTGTGGTACTTGCCAAATAACGCAACGTGACGAAATTTAGATTTCATTCGCAAATTACATCATTAAAATGACCGAATGCTAGATGATCGTGCCAAGTTATTGCTCAAAGCGCTGGTTGAACGCTACATTGCCGACGGCCAGCCGGTGGGATCGCGCACGCTTTCCAAAGCCTCAGGCTTGGAATTATCCCCTGCCACCATCCGCAACGTCATGTCCGACCTAGAAGAGTTGGGCCTGATAGCCAGCCCGCATACATCGGCTGGCAGAGTGCCCACCAATAGGGGTTATCGCCTATTCGTCGACACCATGCTGACGGTTCAGACGGGTGAATTGCTCACGCACCGCCTGGCGCCCGACCAACCTCAAAAGGTCATTGCCAATGCGGCCAACATGCTGTCTAGCTTGTCGCACTACGTGGGTGTGGTGATGGCGCCCAAGCGTGCCTCGGTGTTCAGGCACATTGAGTTTTTGCGTTTGTCAGAAAAACGGGTGCTCTTGATCATTGTGTCGCCCGAAGGCGATGTGCAAAACCGCGTCATCTTCACCGAGACCGACTACTCTCAAAGCCAGCTCATTGAGGCGTCCAATTATTTGAACGCGCACTATGCCGGCATGGCCATCGAACAAGTTCGCATGCGCGTGAAGCAAGAGCTGGTCAATTTGCAGTCCGAAATTGCCAGCCTCATGCAGGCGGCGGTGCAAATGAGCTCAGAAGCTTTGAGTGAAGACGAAGGCGATGTGGTGATTTCTGGCGAGCGCAACTTACTGTCGGTGAGCGACTTCTCCAGCGACATGGGCAACTTGCGCCAGGCCTTCGATTTGTTCGAGCAAAAATCGCAGCTCATGCGCTTGCTCGATGTGTCCAGTCAAGCGGATGGTGTGCGCATCTTTATTGGCGGCGAAAGCCAGTTCGTGCCCATGCAAGAGCTGTCGGTGGTCAGTGCGCCTTATGAGGTGGATGGCCATGTGGTGGGCACCTTGGGCGTCATTGGCCCCACCCGCATGCCCTACGAGCGCATGATTCAAATTGTGGACATCACGTCCAAGATGGTGGGCAACGCGTTAAGTCAGTCGAAGTAAATCGACTGACTCGTTTTTCAGTCAAGAAGGCTCATGCATCCAAGCCGCATGCTTGGGTGCGCGCTTGGTTTTGCTCCACTCGTTCAGCATGTCCCATTTCACATCGTCCAAGGTTTTGTACATCTCGGGCGTACCTGTGTTGGTAGCCAGTTCCAAGCGGTGGCCGCTGGGGTCGAAGAAATAAATGCTTTGGAAAATGGTGTGATTGATAGGGCCAATGACTTCGATGCCATTGCCCACCAGTTTTTCTTTGGCCGCCAGCAAGGCTTCCATGCTGTCCACTTCAAAGGCCATGTGTTGCACCCAAGCAGGGGTGTTTTCATCGCGGCCCATTTCGGGTGAGTTGGGCAATTCAAAGAAGGCCATCACGTTGCCGCCACCTGCATCCAAAAAGATGTGCATATAGGGGTCGGGCGCTTTGGTGGAAGGCACCAAATCTTCAGCAATGGCCAGCACAAAATCCATGTTCAAGTTTTTGGCGTACCACTCGACAGTTTCTTTGGCGTCTTTGCAGCGATAAGCCGCGTGGTGAATTTTGCTAATTTTCATGACTTTCCTTTAGGCGTCTACTTGAAGTGCGCCACGTCTAATTTGATCACGTTCCAAGGACTCAAACAATGCTTTGAAGTTGCCTTCGCCAAAGCCCTCATCGGCCTTGCGCTGGATAAATTCGAAGAACACTGGGCCCAACAAAGTTTGCGAGAAGATTTGTAACAACAAACGCTTTTCACCATTGGCGGTGGAGCCATCCAACAAGATGCCGCGCGCCTGCAATTCTGCCACTGGTTCGCCATGGCCTTTTAGGCGCTCTTCTAGCATCTCGTAGTAGATGTCGTTGGGCGCTGTCATGAGGGGAATGCCCGCCATTTGCAGGGCGTCAACGCTTTTCATCAGGTCGTCCGTGCGCAAAGCAATGTGCTGAATGCCTTCGCCGTTGAACTGCATCAAATACTCTTCAATTTGTCCGCCATTTTTGCCAGATTCTTCGTTCAAAGGAATGCGGATGAGTCCATCGGGGGCCGTCATGGCTCGGCTGGTGAGGCCTGTGTGTGTGCCCTTGATATCGAAGTAGCGAATTTCTCGGAAGTTAAAAATCTTCTCGTAAAAAGCGCCCCAAAACGCCATGCGACCTTTGTACACGTTGTGGGTGAGGTGGTCGATGATCTTGAAGCCATGGCCCACGGGATGGCGGTCTGCGCCTTCAATGAATTCGAAGTCAATGTCGTAAATGCTTCGGCCGTCTTCGTAACGGTCGATCAAATACAGGGGGGCACCGCCGATGCCTTTGATGGCAGGCAGTCTTAACTCCATCGGCCCTGTCGGTACCTCGACGGGTTGGGCGCCCATGTCTAGCGCACGGGCGTAGGCTTTGTGAGAGTCTTTCACCCGAAATGCCAGCGCACATGCGCACGGACCGTGCTCTGCAGCAAAGTAACCCGCTAGGCTTCTAGGCTCGCGATTGACAATGAAATTGATGTCGCCTTGGCGGTACAGCACCACGTCTTTGGAGCGGTGTTTGGCCACCAAAGAAAAGCCCATCTTTTCAAACAAGGGCTCGATAACACCCGACACAGGGGATGCAAACTCTACGAACTCGAAACCGCACAAACCCATTGGGTTTTCAAACAAATCAGCCATGAAGCTCTCCAGAAATTAAAAGCGCTTAAACCACCGGTACCTCTGCCCAGTCCGTAGTGTAATTCGGCGATCGTCTTTCTTGTCGCATTTGCCAACCGCTGTAGGCCCCTTGCGTGGACACCTTCACCGCGCCGCGGCCAAAGCGCTGGTTCAGGGTGTCCAAGGTTTGCATGAGCGTACCTTGCGCAGGCGCAGGTTCTTCTAGCAAGTCGCCTTGGTAGTGCGTGACTGGACTGATATCACTCAACACAATGCCCGCCTTTTTGTATTGGTACTCGGGCTTGTACATGCGCTCGCACAGCGCGTCTACCCATCTGAAAATGACCAGGCTGTCGTTGGTGGGGTAGGGTAGTGGCACCGCCAAGCTGGGCGAGTATTGCGGTAAATCTTTTCTAAAACGGTTGGTGTGCAAGAACACTTGAATGATGGCAGCTTGGCTGTTTTGTGCGCGCAGTTTGGCGCAGGCGTTGGCCACAAACGTAGACAACGCATCTTTTAAAACGGGTAGTTCGGCCACCATGTTGCCAAACGATCGGCTGGAAATTATTTGCTGTTTGTCGGGCGTGACTTCTTGCAAATCGACACACGGAATTTCTTGCAATTCGCGTTGTGTTTTTTCAATCACCACGCCAAAGTCTGCGCGCAGTGTGGGCGTGTGTGCGGTTTTTAAATCTTGCACTGTGTGAATGTTGTACTCGGCCAAACGCTTGGTGAGCTTGCGGCCCACGCCCCACACTTCTTCCACGGGCAATTGCGTGAGCAGCTTTTCTTTTTGCATTTCAGTGAGTGCATTGAAATTGAACACGCCTTGCGAGCGCGGATGTTTCTTGGCCACATGGTTGGCCAGCTTGGCCAATGTTTTGGTGGGGCCAATGCCCACGCACACCGGAATGCCCGTCCACTGCACCACGCGCTGGCGCATGGCGTAACTTACTTCGCGCAGGTTGGGGGTGCCGGTAAGGTCGACAAAACATTCGTCAATGGAATACACCTCGGAGTGCGGCGAATAGTCGCTCAAAATTTGCATCACGCGGTTGGATAAGTCTGCGTACAAAGCGTAGTTGCTGCTGAGCGCAAACACGCCGTGCTCGGTCACCAAAGCTTTGCACTCAAACCAGGGCTGGCCCATGCGTACACCCAAAGCCTTAGCCTCGTTAGAGCGCGACACCACGCAGCCATCGTTGTTGGACAGCACCACCACGGGCACGTTGCGCAAATCGGGGCGGAACAAGCGTTCGCAACTGACGTAGAAGTTGTTGCAATCGACCAAGGCCAGTTGTTGAACGGGTGCTGGTGTGGCAGAACTCATAGCAAAACACGACAGGTGAATGAAGTCTCAATACAACTTGTGCAAGTTGTACGTCACCACGCCCCAAACGCTCAGTTCCTCGCCGCTCTTGACCACAATGGGCGGATACAAATTGTTTTCGGCCACCAGCTTGACCACGCCCCCGCGCTTGTACAAACGCTTCACGGTGAACTCGTTGTTGAGCACGGCCAACACAATGTTGTTGTGCTTGGCTTCAATGGAACGGTCAATAACCAGCGCATCGCCTTCGTAAATGCCAGCGCCCACCATGGAGTCGCCCTTCACTTTGAAAATGAACGTGGCTTCTTTGTTGCGAATGAGGTGGTCGTTGAGATCGATGCGTTTTTGGGTGTGGTCGGCTGCGGGCGAGGGAAAGCCAGCGGGCACTTTCCAGGCGCACATGTTGAGCCACAGCTTGGGGGCGGAGGGGTCTACTGGCTGAGGCGTGATGAAAGCAGTTGTAGGCATGCTGCAAATATACTGTATAAAAATATGGGGTATCCTCTTAGCTCCACAGAGCTAATGATGCTGGATAAATATCCATA
>JAOATL010000007.1 GCA_030158125.1 Limnohabitans sp.
TGAAAGAAATGGGCTTTTTTTAGGCCTCTTAAAAAGTGCTTACTACCAGTTTGGTAGCTAAGAGTTTCCCCCAAGCCTGCACTGCGCAGAGCGGATTGACCCCAGTCCGTTCTGTCGAGTGTGGGCTTTTTGCTTAACCGCTCGCACTCGGTTTCTTTGCAAAGAAATCAAGTTTTATCTGTAAACCCTTAAAAGGAAAATCAAATGGCAATCTCCACGAACGGCACGATCATTACGCGATTGGCTGGCGCTCTGTACGGCGAGTACCTGAGCAATGCTTCTTACTCTGAAGTTAAAGACACAGCGGCAGCTACTGTTGCAGCTGACTTTTTGAAGAACGACTTCGCTGGTAAAACCGATGCTCAGTTGGCTACAGCCATCCTGACAAACCTCGGTTTGACAAGCATCACTGGATTGGACAACTGGGTTGCTGCTCAATTGACAGCTGCTGGCTCTTCTGCATCTGCTAAAGGTGCTAAGTTGGTTGAAATGTTGAACGGCTACGCCAACATGACAACCGACGCTGTGTATGGCACATACGCAACTGGCTTCAACGCTAAAGTAGAAGCCTCTTTGGTGAAGTCACAAACAACTGGCACTAAGTCTGGTTCTTTCGCAACTTCTGACGTTGTTGCTATCACTAACGCATCTTTGCCATTGACTGCTGGTGTTGACACAACATTGGTTGGTGGTGCAGGCTCTGACACATACACAGCCTCTGGCACAACATTGACAGCTGGCGACGTGTTGGCTGGCGGTACAGGCGCTGACACATTGCAAGTTACAACTACTGCAGCTGCCGCTCTCGGTGCAGGTGTAACTTCTACAGGCGTTGAGACAATTTCTGCTACAGCTACTGTTGGCGCTTTGTCTGTTGATGCAACTGGCTTCTCTGATGTTACAACTGTGACCAACACTGGCTCTACAGCTGACGTGTCTGTGACTGGCTTGAAAGCCATCCCAGCAGTTAACGTTACTGGTACATCTACAAACACATCCGTTGCTTTCGGCTCTGCTGCTGTTACAGCTGGCGCTGCTGATGCAATCACTGTTAGCCTGAACGGCGCAGCTGTTACAGCTTCCGCTTCCGTTACAGCTAACGGTATCGAGACAGTGAACGTTGCCTCTTCTGGCTCTGCTTCTGGCTCTACAACTTCTACACTGACTGTTGCAAGCGATGCCTTGACAACATTGGCTGTGACTGGCGCTGCTGCTGCTAAAGTTGCTGCTAACTTGGTTGGCGCTACTGCTACAACCACAGGTACAGTTACTTCTGACGACGGCGCACACGACGTTGCTATCACTGCTGACGCAGCTGACAAGCTCTCAGTGAGCATGGGTGCTGGTAACGACCAAGTTCGTATCGCCAACATCTCCGCTACACACACAATCGCTGGTGGCGAAGGTACAGATACATTGAACACATCTGCTGCCATCACAACAACTACTGGCGCAAACATCACTGGCTTCGAAGCCGTGACAATCGGCGGCGGCGTGACTGTTGCTTTGCCAACAGCTTCTAACACTGTTGCTGCTTTGACTATCGCTGACGCTGCTGGCGGTACATTGACTGGCTTCGCTGCGGGCGGTACTGTGAACCTGACAACAGGTGGTAACGCTACAGTGACCAACACAACTGGCTGGACTGGCACTGCTGACGCTTTGACAGTTAATGTTGGCTCTGCTACAGCTTCTGGTGCAATGGCTGCCGCTACTGTGGTTACAGCTACTGGCATCGAAACAGCAACTATCAACAACTTGGCATTGTCTAACAACGCAAACGCACGTAGCGTTGGTGTTTCAAGTGCTAACTTGAAGTCCTTGGTTGTGACAGGTAACGCAGCTACAACCATCACTGGTGGTGGTGTTGCTTTGACAAGCGTTGACGCTTCTGGTGTTAACGGCGCTGTTACTTTCTCTGCTACAACTGCTGCTGCTGGTTTCTCATTGACAACTGGCGCTGGCGCTGATGCTTTGACCGGTTCTACTGGTGCCGACACATTAAACGGTGGCGCAGGCAATGACACTATCACTGGCAGTGTTGGTAAAGACTCCGTAACTGGTGGTGCTGGTGCTGACACATTCGTTTATGCAACAAACGCAGCTGGCGCAGTGGTTTCCAACTCTGCTAACCCAGACACAATTACTGACTTCGTCTCTGGCACTGACAAGCTTCAGTTGGCACAAACTCCAGTTGCATTCTTGGGTAATTTCGCCACTATCACAGCTGCGAACACTGCTGCTGCTGCTGATGGTCGTGCAAACATTGCCTTCTTTGTTACAGGCGAAAACAATGTTTACGTTCAAGCTACAGCTGGCACTACTGCTGTTAACGACACAGTTGTTAACTTGGCTGGTGTTACAGCTTTGGCAGCTGCTGATTTGCAGTTGGGTGCACAAGGTACAGGTAATGCAATCACATTGACTGCTGGTCCTAGCTTGAGCACAACTACTAGCACTAATGCTTCTGCTGTGACAACAGACTTAGATGACACAATTACTGCTGCCACTGGCGTTGCTCTTGGTAACGGTGCTAGCTCTGCTGCAATTAACGGTGGCTTGGGTAGCGATACTTTCAACGCAACTCTGGCAACACAATCAGCTTTGACAAGCTTGACAACAGCTGGTGCTAACACAACTTCCTTGGCATTGACTAGCGTTGAAACAGTTGGCTTGACTGTTACTGCAAGTGGTGGCGCTGTTACTTTGGGTACTTTGCCTGCGACCTTGAACACATTGACTGTTACTGGTACAGACAACAATGCTGCTTTGAGTGCAACTACTGCAGCCGCTGGTCAAACTTTGACAGTTACGAACACTGGTGGTCAAAACGCATCAGCAATTACCTTAGGTAACTTTGCAAATCAAACAGTTACAACTGGATCTGCTGGCGACGGCGTAACAGTTAATGGTGGTGCTGCATCCAATTACATTACTGTAAATACAGGTGCCGGTAACGACACAATCACGCTTGGTGCTTTGACTGCTTTGACAGGTACAAACAACCTGTTGAACGGTTCTACTGGTACAGACACATTAGCCTTCTACGCTTTAGGTGCCACTGAAAACGTCAATTTGACTTCTTTGATTACAGCGGGAACTATCGCTGGTTTCGAAGCAGTTACGTTTGCTGATGCCAATAACTCAGCTCACGCTATTACCGCAGCAACAGGTATCGTTAGCTACACAGCAGCACTTGGTGATGCCACTGAGATTTTTAACATTACTGCAACTGCTGCTCAAGCCAATGCAATTACTACAATTGCTGGAACCAGTGCAACTGGAGAGATGAATTTAATTATCTCAACTGCAGGCGATGTTAGTTTTGTTGGTGACACTACAACAAACGTTGATTTAATTTCCTATGAAAATGTGGCAGTTAATTTGACACTTAATAACACTGCGAATGCTGTAACACAAGGTGCAACAACTCCTGGTTCTGCAGCACAAACTGTGACATTTAGTACAGTTGCGGCAGCACAAACAGTTACGATCAACAGCACAGGAACTGTTGCATTTAATGTTACGCCTGCATTAGGTGTGCTTTTGACAGCTGGAGCAGTTGCTGATACAACTCCTATTGCGGTTTCGGCAGCTACTGTTAGCCTCAACTGGATTGGCGATGCTGGAACTATCATCGATATAAATGATGGCGACTTAGCACTTGCAAATGCTAACTTGGATGTAATTAACGTTGGCGGCGTGGTTGGTGCTCAATCTTTCACATATGGAACAGGTCTTGCTGCTACAGCTACACGTGTTGCTATTCCCGTGAATGCTGTTGAAACTAGCGCAACTCAGTACTCCTATAGTTTCGTGACAGATAATGCCGGTACATCCGATCAAACGCTTGTTATTACTGGCTTTGATGTTGGTACAACTGGTGATAAGTTGATCCTGAGTAATGCAGCTGATGCTCTGACTGCAGCTAATGTTTCGACAATTGCTACTACTGGCTTTACAACTGGTGCAGCAGTTGCCGCAGGTGCTGAAGCACAAGTATTGATCTTAGGTGCATCTACATTCCAAATTGCTGGTGCTTTAACAGGTACTGGCGATGCGGGTGGTGTTGAAACTGCAATCATTGCTGCTGGTTTGATCACTAACTTTGGTAACGCCACAAGCATCTACATTGCACTTGACAACGGAACTGATACAGGTATCTATCGTGTTCTTTTGAACGATGCTGCTGCTGACGGCGCAAACGCTGGTTCTACAATTACAACAGCTGCTGAAATCACTGGTGTTGCCTTGGTAGCAACATTGGTGGGTGTGTCTGATGTTACAGCTTTGGTTGGTGCAAACTTCGCTTAATATTTAAGCGAAACTGACGTAACAATCAGTTGTAATCAAAACCCTACCCCTCAAAAGGGGGTAGGGTTTTTTTATGAAAGGACAAATATGCCAACCCTCAAAATCAACAACAAAGAATACGACCTCGACACCTTGTCTGACGAGTGCAAAGCCCAACTAGCCTCCATTCAATTCGTGGAACAAGAACTAGTTCGTCTGCAAGCCAAAGCCGCAGCCCTTCAAACAGCCAAAGCTGCCTATCTGCAAGCCCTCAAAAATTCACTGCCTGTAGTTGGCGGAAGCGACACCATCAAGCTTTCTTAATGAGCCAGCGGAATGTGAAGGCCAGCTTGTTATTGGCTGGTATGGCGCTGGTGCTTGCTACATTGCTCACCAGTATCTACTGGATGATTCGGTAATTCTGTAGCGCTGGGTATCCATATAAAATCTGTATTTATGCCGCTTTAGCTCAGTTGGTAGAGCAACCGCCTTGTAAGCGGTAGGTCGTCAGTTCGAATCCGACAAGCGGCACCACTTTCACAGCCTCCTCTCCATGCGCATTCAATTAACAGCACTCCTATTGCTTTTGAGTCTTGCTGCGCTAACTGGCTGCGGCGGTAGTTCATCTGCCCCTTACGTCTCAGAAATCCAAGCCAGTCAGCTTGCCTACGGTCAATCTACACAATTTAGCGTTGTGGGATCTAACCTGGGTACTGGTATCAACGTGACAGCTAAAGGTTGCAGCAGCTTTACCACTCCAGCAGCTGCTACCAGCTCAGGCTCCACTTGGAATTGCGCAGTCGATGCAGTTGGCACTGGGGCAGTAAGCGTTCAAGTCTCTACCTCCACAGGCGAAGTACTTCTAAGCAAAACTTTTGACATTCCAGCACCCGGTACACCTGTGGTTTTGAGCATCAAGGCAGATAGCCTGATGTATTCCAAATCAGCGCAATTCACTATGACGGGCTACTCGCTGGACAAAGACTTCAATGTCTCTACCAAGAACTGCAAGGGTTTAGCGCTGGTCAGTGGTGGCTCGTCTACGTCCAAATCAGTTACCTGCAATGTAGGAGCAGTAGGCACAGGAGCCATCAGCTTTGAGGCAAAGATGGCAGATGGCGCTGTTTTAAAGTCAGCCTCCTTTGATGTACTTAACCCACAAGTCAAGATGGTGACCAATCTAGGCACGCTAACCCTAGAGCTAAACCCAACAGCTGCGCCTGTTACATCTACGAATTTTCTGCAATACGTGAACGACAAGTTCTACGACAGCACCATCATTCACAGAATAGTCACCAGCGGCATCTTTGTGGCCCAAGGTGGCTGGCTTACTCCTGCACCTGCTGTGCAACCAGGCCAAAGGGCTGCTACTGTCCTAGAGGTAGGTAAAGGCTTAAGCAATACAAGGGGCACGATAGCCATGGCTCGCAGCTCTGACTTGAACTCCGCTACGTCGCAGTTCTTTTTTAACTTGGCTGACAACACAGCACTCGATACCGCCAACGGTGGCTATGCGGTCTTTGGCAAAGTGATCAGTGGCTCATCGGTTCTGGATGCATTGGCCATTACGCCCACATCAACCCAATATGGGTTGAATGATTTTCCAAATCAAAGCGTCATCGTTCAATCTGTTACTCAAACACAATGAACTCCATTGAAGAAGACTTCTGGATAGAACTGGCCCAAATCCAAGCTGAGTCCATTGGCTGGATTCCTCTGGATGAAGGCGCTTACTTGCACGTAGGTTCTGACACACCAGTCATTCAAGTTGTTGGGTTGGTCAAAGAAGGGGTGGCTGGCTTTAATGTGCTCTGGCTAACCTAGAAGCTCAAGCTTTCTCTACCCGTTTGGTAGAGCAAATCAAAGCCAACGATAACCCAATCTCGGCTACCCATATAGCCCGTCAAATTCACGTCACCCCACACGCAGCTAGGTTGTGGCTGATGGGCATGAACACCCCCAAAGATCAGAACTTGAAATCCAGGCGGCTCAAGGTGGCTACGGTATGTTGAGGTGTTGACCTGCTCCCTCCCTGCCGTACAAAAGTGACGAAAATAAATAGGAGGCTATATGGCTGGCGCACCTTTGGGAAATCAAAATGCACGTAAAGGCAAATCATGGCTGGATGCACTGAGAGCAGAAATTGCAATTGATGATGGTGCGAGGCGTCAAAAGGCAGCTTGCCAGCTACTAAACAAAGCGGCTGAGGGGGATCTGTCTGCGATCAAGGAACTGGCTGACCGATTAGACGGGAAAGCCATTCAGTCCAATGCCATGACTGCGCAGCTTGAATCTTCTATGCCCCGAAACAAACAAGTGAGGTTTATGCAACCCGATCCAATTGGCAAACCTTTGGTCATTGATTCGAATTGACTCAATAGCCATCACCGCCCAAACACCCCCACCACAGCCCTCACAGTAGCCTTGTCCTCCTCACTGAGCAACATGAAATCGGCAACGAATGAATCCTCCAGTACACCACCATACCGAAGCCACCGTGGGTCCACCTTGAGCCACTTAGCCAAGGCTTGCATGTTCTGTTCTTTGGGGATGTTCACGCCTGAGAGCCACAGCCTAGCTGCGTGTGGGGTGACGTGCATTTGACGGGCTATGTAGGTAGCCGAGATGGGGTGACCACTGGCTTTGAGTTGCTCTGCCAAACGGGTGGAGAAAGCTTGGGCTTCTAGATTAGCCAAAGCACATTAGAGCCAGCCATATCTTCTTTGGCTAAGCCAACAACTTGAATGACTGGCGAGTCTGAACCTACGTGCAGGTAAGCGCCGTCATCTAAAGGAATCCAGCCAATGGACTCTGCTTGGATTTGGGTCAGTTCGGCCCAGAAGTCTTGCTCGATGGATGGCATCAGTTGAATTTAAGCGTATCGCCAACAGGCGCTGTGGGCAGTACAGCTTGCAGCGCTTTGGCGTAGGCCATCCGAGCTGTTTGAATGGCAGCGGCTTGGGCTTTCAGTCGGGTCAATTCTTGGTCGCAGAACTGGAGGCTGACCAATTGGGCCTTGGCTTCGTCAGAAAGTTTGTCTGTGTCGTAGTCGACGTTATCGATTTTGATCGTGGGCATGGAAGTGGCCGTTCATTAAAGAGAAAACCCCACCCCCTTGTGAGGGATGGGGCAGTTTCTTTACAAAGACCCCTCGACCGAAGCCGAGGAATAGACCCCAACCGAGGTTGGGGTTGCGGCAGTAGCTTAGCCAATGTGTGCAACAGCAGCACCGTGTGTAGCGCTTACGCTTGTTGCAACGATGCCCATCAGCACCACATAGCTGTCATCAGTTGCAGCAGTGGTTGCTCCTTCTGCAAAAATGTAGGTGTTGCCACCGCTTACAAAAGCACCAACTTCACCATCCAGGTTAGCCGCACCAGCAATTGCCGCATAGAAATCAGCAACAGTTGCGCCAGTTTTTGTGTAAACACCTGCGGTAATTGTCCAGTCTGTAATTGCTACGTTACCTGCTGCTGCTGTTCCACCGAAGTTGAGCACATCGCCAGCAGCGTCCAATGTAAAGCCATTAATCGCGACTGGAGCAGCAGCACCAAGACCTGAAGCGTTCAAGGCCTGATCGCCAACACTGTAATTGACGGTTGTAATACCAGCAGAAGTTGCAAGAGCACCTAATCCAATGGTGTTGTTACCTGTGGCAAGAGTCAAGACCTCTACGTTGGTAACACCACGGAAATCAGCGTCAGCAACAGTTGTACCAATGGTGGTCAACTTCAGAACGTCGGCAGTACCGGCTTCCCCGTTGTAAGTAGTCGTAGTTCCACTGTTGTCTGCCAGTACAGCAGTTGTGAACTCAAGTGTGTCATTACCTTCGCCTGCAGCGACAATATCATTACCTGCAGTTGCTACAACAGTATCTGCACCTGCACCGCCAGTGATCTGGTCGGTAGCGCCTGTACCGGTGATAGTCGAACCAGCCTTGTTAGCTGTCACAACTGCACCATAGCCTCCTGCATAACCAGCCAAGTCAACGTTGATGAAACCAGACTGAATAGTAGTGTTCAATGATCCATTGGCCTGAACCACTACGTCTGTAGCGCTCAAGTCAACAACGATACCACCCAAGACTGCAGTCAGGTTGATGTCCAGTGTGTCCGAACCTTCGCCAGCAGCAATCACGTCAGCCGTGTTTGCCATGATGAAGGTGTCTGCACCAGCGGAGCCAGTGTAGGTGGCAGCAGTTGTACCGCTACGGCCTGTTTGGACAACAGAACCACCCGTGGCCATGCCAGAGGCATTGATCACGTTCACATCAGCGTTCAGAGCAGAGATCGTGAGTGCTTTATCACCAGTCAGGACCAAAGATGCAAACTTGTCAGCGGCAGCGATTGAAACATCCGCCAAGCTGATGGACTCAGCAGAGGAGACCTTAATGTTCACTGTCTCTACGTCTGTTGTCTTGAGTTTGATACCCGCTGCAATATTTGTTGCTGCATCTTTCAAATCAAAACTGACAGAGTCAGCAGAACCCGTTGCGTCAACCAGCTTGGCTTCAATCGTAGCTGCTGCTGTTGTTGCACTGGCAGAAACGACTTGAATCAGTTGATCGGTAACCTTGTCGACTGTCATAGTGTCGGCATCACCAACGGTAGCTACAACAGTTTTTACACCGGTAGAAGAAGACATGTCCAAAACAAACGAAGCAGCAGTTGTGGCGCCGTTGTCTGCGGTAATCAGCAAAGACTCAACCGCAACAGTCTTAGGCTTGTAAGTGCCAGCAGTGGCCAACGTTGCAGTCACGCTATCGGTGGCTATTGCGCCGCCGGTGATGGTGACTGTTTCGTCCAGCTTGTCGTTGGCAACAGAAACGGTGATGTTTCCTACGAAACTAGATGCATCAAATGTTTTCACAGCATCGGCCAATACTGTGTTTGCATTAGCCAAGGTTGAGAACGTAGACAGGCTGTTACCGCCAGCAACAGTTATTGCGGTGGTGGCAGCATTGAAGGCTTCACCCGCTGCCAACGTGATGTCATCACCAGCGGTAACTGTGATGTTAAGGTTCTCTGTAGCGATGTCAGAAGGATTCTCCCAGCCAGCTTTGACCGCAATATTGGTTGTGTCAGTGCCAGTACCGCCAGTAATGGCGTGGGCAACACCGCCTGTAGAGGCAATATTGAAGGTGTCAGCATAGTCAGAACCTGTGACTGTGGCTACAGCAGCGCCGGCAAGTGTGAACGTCACAGCAGTAGTAGAGGCCGCTGCGCTGGCGCTCTGAGTGCCTTTAACACCAGAGGTGTTTAAAGAAGTAACGTTCTTGTGCAGGTTGCCCAAAGCTACTGTTGTGCCAGTTGCAGCATTTGTAGCAGCTTCTGTAACAGTGATGGTGCTACCTTCGAAGGCCGAAACGGTGAAGGTTGCGTTGTTAACTGTTGCAGCAGTGTCATTCAAAATCAAGGACAGATTTTCGATTGCCTTGCCTTCAATAACGTTTGTCACGTTACCGTCGACCTTTTGCTCAACAGTAAGTGTGCCGTTAGTGCCAGTGGCGTCAGCGGCAGTAACCTTCAAAGTTGCGTTAGCTGTTGCAACCAGTTTTGTCGCCAAATTCAAACCAGTGATGGTTTGGACATTGGCAGAAACCGACACCTCATCAGCACCAACCACACCAGTCAGGTCCAGTGTGTTATCACCCGCTGTAGTCAGTGTGACTGTCTCCACGCCAGAGATATTCAACTTGCCTGTAGTAGCGGTAAGGCCACTCGCGTCTGCGGTCAATGCATCTTTGCCGTCACCACCGACAACTGTGTCGTCGTTATTGAGGTTCCCAGCGAACACGAATGTATCGTCCTTTGAACCGCCTGTGACTGCCACTTTGTTTGAACCCAGTGTGACATTGAGCTTGCCTGTCAAGGCCGACGCATCAACCTTTGTAACCTTGGTGCCTGTTTGCGTAATTGTCAGATCGGCATCACCAGTAATATTGATCGCAGTAGCCGAGCTGTCTGTCAGTGAGCGCACTTCGTTTGCAGTAACAGTTGTAGACTTTTTCGATGTCAAATTAACTGTTTCAAAGTTAGCTACATCCAGTGTAACTACGCCAAAGTTGGTTGCGGCAGCAGTCGACGTCATGCCGATTGCATCCAATGTGACGTTTACGGTGTCAGCGGCGGTGTCAACTTTGTTGGTAATGGTGTAACCCACACCGTCAGAACGGTTTGCGTCTTCTGCGTTCGAAACGGTATGTTTCAGTACGATAGCCTGACCGTCAAGGTTCGAGAATGTACCTGTGATAAGGGCGGCAGTTCCATCGGTTGCGTCGCTCAAATCCATTTGAACCGTGGTGACGCCTGCCGACAACTTGGAAACGTCCATAGTTGCAATTGCAGTACCAGCTGTAAATGCAACCTTCTCGATGCCAGAAACCTTGGCAAACTGAGTAGTCAAGCTGGCAGCGGCCAAATTGATGGTGTCAGCTCCTGCGCCGCCCACAATGGCGTCATCTTTGGTCAAGGAACCCAAATTGAAGGTGTCATCGCCAGAGCCACCCTTGGCATTCAAAACTTCAGATGCTGTTGTGGTGATTTCCAGCTTGCCGGTGAACGCAGAAGCGTCAACAACAGCACCGGGGGCGGTAGCTGTACCGTTAGAGGCAAAGTTCAACGCCCCGGTGATCTTCAGGTCGGCAGCACCTGTAACCGTCACGCTCTTCAGAGCGTTGGATGCAACAGCTGCCAGAGTGGATTTGGCTGTTTCAGAAGTGATCGAAATGGCTTCGATGCCATCGGCTGTGAAAGTACCAGCGGACAGGTTAGAAACAGTCAGGCTTTGGCTGTCTGCTGTACCGGTAACAATTTGTGCGCCGTTATAGGTCAAAGTCAGGTCGCCTGCGCCGTTGCGCATTTCAGCGGCAACCATGTTCTTCATGCCGGTGAAAACTGTATCGCCATCGGCACCAGAAGAAGACAGACCAACGGTTGTCACACCTGTCATCAAATCTGCTGCAACGGTAGTTGCGCCTGCATCTGTGTCGAAGTTTGACACCAAAATAGATTCAACGCTTTCGGTACGAACGGCAGGCAGTGTGTATGCGCCACCACCCGAACCAGCCACGGTAATGCTCAGAGAGTCAGTACCTGCGCCACCGGACACGGCATCACCGGGTTGAATGGTCGTGCCGGAAGCGCCAGCTCCTTGCAGTATCGCTGTAAATGTGTCGTTGCCAGCAGTGCCGGTCAGATTGTCCGTACCTGCAGTGAGCGTGAAAGTTTTTCCACCAATTACGCCTGCAGCTTCAAATGTGCCGCCAGCATTGTCTGCCGTTTGTGACAAGGCCAATGCGTTATCAACTTTTGCATTAAAGGCTGTAGCGTAAGCACCGTATGTTGTGTCAGCAGTCATCTGAGCGAAGCTGTTGAGCAACTCAACAATCTTTGCACCTTTGTGTGAACCAGCGGCTGTCAATTGAGCTGCAACCCAGTTATCCAAACCAGTGACAGAAGCCAAACCGAGGTTGGTCACCAATGTTGTGGCAACAGCTGCGTCTGTAGAAGCGCTGAAATCACGTACGTACAAAACGTCTGCCAAAGCAGAAGGATCCAAAGCAGCAACTTCTTTGTAAGTCGCGTTGCTCATTTGTGTGTTGTACAGAGCGCCAGCCAAGCGTGCTAGAACTGTACCGTTTGTAGAGATAGCCATTTGTTTTTCCTTTTAGGGGTTTACAGATAATTCAGAGTTCTTTGCAAAGAATTCCGAGTGCGGGTGTTTAAGCAAAAAGCCCACACTCGACAGAGCGCACTGTTGCCAATGCGCTCTGCGGAATGCAGGCTTTAGGGGTTTTCACGGCCGCCACCAAACTGGTAGTAAGCA
>JAOATL010000008.1 GCA_030158125.1 Limnohabitans sp.
GTAGTAAGCATGAAAGTCTGGTCATAAGACTTTGTCATTGACTTTCTCCTTCTTAAAGTTAAATAAACAGAAACGGGAATCCCAATAGAGAACACCCATTTATGCGCTGTGAGGGGATTGTAGAAGATTTCTGACGTCGTTTTTTGTGATTTGAGTCACACACAAGGGCATGAAAACGCTTATTTGCAAAAAAACAACGCGTTTTGGGGTGGTTTTTAGGCAAATCAGTCACTCGCCCACCTTGCACCCACATAAACACTGGAATTTCTCAAATTAAACAAGGTGTTATTGGATCTTTGTGATGTGGCTTCAAGGTTGATGCCTGCGCTCCACTGTTTGGCCACTGGCACCCAATAACCCAGCCCCATATCGGTGCGGTGCGTATCAGATTTTAAGTCCCCCAGCAGGTCGCTGTAAGCCAGCTTGTCTTGGCTGTGGGCATAACGCAACCAGGCCGACAGTTGGCCCGAGGCAACAGGCCATGCGGGTGTGTTGACTATTTGCTCATGGCGCACCAGCAAGTCTGTGCGTGTGCGGTTGCCGCCCGGTCGGCTGGTGTCTTGGGCTTTGTCTTGGCCACCGCCCAGCGCCACATGGGTTTCGCGGTTTTGGCCGCTGCTGCACACCCAGTCCATGCGGCCATAGGTGTACACGCCGTTCAGGCTGGCAGACTGCGGAAACTTTTGGTCAATGCGGCCAATGGCCGGCGCCCACTTGCAGGCAGCGCCCAGGGTGTCCCATGCAAACTTCAGCTGCAAGCCTTGGTCTTGGTAGGCGGTTTGGTTGCCCAGCCAAAACTGCGTGCCACCAGCGGCCATTTGCCACACGCCAGACGCATTGCCCGCCAACATGGGCAAGCTGTACTTGACGGCGCCTTCTGCGGTGCGGTTGTTGCCGCCCACACTGGCGGCGCCCGTTTTGCTGGCCAGGGCCACATTGACCGACAGCTCTTGGCCCTCGGCACCTTTGAGGTGGCCCTGCACGGCGGCCGTGGTTTTAAAGGCATCACCGGCCACGGGC
Source organism: Limnohabitans sp. (assembly GCA_030158125.1). GTDB lineage: Bacteria > Pseudomonadota > Gammaproteobacteria > Burkholderiales > Burkholderiaceae_C > Limnohabitans_A. The sequence goes on from JAOATL010000008.1 coordinate 1,021, forward strand.
TTGGCGTTGTCGGTCAGGCCCAGGGTCACGGGGCCGTTGGACAAATACAAAGTGAGCGAGTCGGTGTAGGTGGCGCTGTTGAGGTTGCTCTCGCGGCCGTAGGCGGTTTGCAACAGGCTGTTCCATTGCCAGGGCAGCGCTGTGCCTTGCGCGGTGCCTTGCATTGTGCTTTGGGCTGCGCTTTGCGATGCACTTTGTGCCGGGCTCAGCTGGGCTTTCAGGCCGGGTTGAATGTCGGGGCGCTGCAGCACTTCGTTCAAGATGGCGCGGGCCGAGCCCTTCAAACCAATTTGTGCCAAGGCCTGGGCGTAGTCCAGTTGCGCACCGGGCAAGTCGGGGTTGAGCAGCAAGGCTTTTTCTAGGGCAACGGCAGCGGCTTCGGTTTGGCCTTGGGCCAACAGTTGGGCACCGCGGTGCGCATGGAAGAACGCGTTGTCGTCGCAGGCTTCAGACCAGCCAGCCAGTTGGGCCAGGCTGGCGGCTTGCCAGGCTGCAGGGGCTGGGCAGGCGTTTTGCGCATAGGCAGAAGGCACGCACAGAACCACAGCCAGCAAGGCTTGCAAGCCCCATGCGGGCACCGGCTTTGTGCGAAGACTTTCGCAGCCAGACTGTTCACTCTGCACAGTTTTAATGATAAAAAATAGAAGGGTTGGCGATTAGCCGATCATACTGACTTCAGACGCAAATCCTGCGTCCAAGCCAGACACCAAATGCAGGTGTGATGGGTCTACCTCAATTTGCAAGGCGTACACCGTGCGCGGTGTGCGCATGCCGGCCAACAAAAAGTCGCCCAGCTTTTGCATGTCGTCCATGCCCGACTGGGCCTTGGCCTGTGGGCCTACCAGCACGGGATAACCCAGCTCGGAAGTGAGTTTTTCTAATCTGGCGGCCACGCTCACAGCCTCGCCCATCACGGTGTGCACACGGCGGCGTGCGGGGCCAAACGAGCCCACCATCACGGGGCCGGTTTCTATGCCAATGCCAATGTCCAAGGGCGGGGTTTTTCTGGAAGCAACTTTGGGCAACTGGGCCACGCCTTCTTTCCAAATCACTTCGGCCGCTTGCAAAGCCTTTTGAGCGTGTTGGTTGCAAGGGCTAGAGCCGTTCCAAACAGCCGTCAGGCCATCGCCCACCATTTGCTCCACCACGCCGCCATGTTCGGTCACGATGCGGTCGAGGGTGGTGTAAAACAAGTGCAACACCATGGCAGCGTCTTCGGGGGCGCGCTCTTCGCAGTAGGCTGAAAAGTTGCGCAAGTCGACCAGCATCACGGTGGCTTCGCGGGTTTCGGCCACCACTTGGGCGGTAGGGCCTTCAAAGGCCACACGGCGTGCGGCACCTTCGGGCAAGTAGCTAGAGAGGTTGTCAAACAAGCGCTCGCGCTCGGCGCGCACACGCAGCATTTCTGAAGCAGTTAGCAGGCCTGCGGCCAAAGCCACAAACACGGCGGGTTGACCCCAGCCCAGCCACTGGTGTGACACCAACAACAAGACGGCGTGCACAGCAAAGATGGAAGCGCCAGTGGCCACTGCCACCAAAGGCATGACCACGGCAGCTTTAGGACCGGCTGCGCGCAATGAAAAGACCAACACCAACAAGGCCACCAAACCCGTAGCCAAAGGCCAGAGCGGTGCCCATGCGGGAGCAAACGGTGTGCGTGAATCGAGTGCGGCCGACATCAATTGGGCATGCACTTCTACGCCACCCACAGCGCCGCCTTGCGGTGTAGGCACGGCATCACCACCGCCAAACGCGGTAGAGCCCACCAACACCCAAGCGCCTTTGAGCATGCTGGGCGGTACTTTGCCTTGCAACACGTCCACGGCAGACACCGAGGCAAAGCCGTCGCGCGGCATTTGATAAGACACGCGCAACTGGCCTTTGTTGTCTAAAGGCAACTGCAAACCGCCAATGTCGAGCAACTGAGCACTGCTGCTGCTCAACAAGCCCGTTTGCGTTGTATGCCACACAGGCTGTGCGCCAGTGGCAGCGGCCAAGCCTGCCACGGCCAAAGCCGGATACGCCTGACCTTCGTAGCAAACCACGGCAGGCACGCGGCGAATGTTGCCGTCGGCATCGATGATGGGGGTGATGTGACCTACGCCTGCGCTGCTTTGCGCAAACAAAGATTCGGCACCCATGAAGCCAAAGGCGGGGGTGCCGAAGGGGTTTTGTGCGGTGCTGTTGGCAGGGCAAGTGCCCATGGCGCCAGCCAATTGGCCAGACTTCACTTGCGCTTGCGGGCTGAGGGCAAACAGCTGAGAAATGACGGTGGGCGCACCTGCTTTGAGGGCGACGGCCAGCTTTTGATCTTGAGCAGCGTCTTGGGCGCCGTCAAACAGCACATCCACTACTTTGAGGTTGACGCCATACGCATCAAGGCCTGACAGCAAAGTGGCCACTCGCTCACGAGGCCATGGCCAGGCACCTAAAGCTTGTGTGCTCTTCTCGTCAATGTCGACCACCACCACGCGGCGCTCGGTGGCGTTGGGGTTGGCCAAAGACCAAGTGCGGCTGGCCAAACGCTCTTCCCACTGCTGCATTTGGGGCGCCCAAATGGCAGAGACCAAAGCCATGAGCAGCACAGCAACCGTAGACACGGCGGCGTAAAGCCACAAGGGTTTTTTGAGGAGTGCGTCCAGCTTCATACGGTACTGGCTTAGCGGCCCCAGAGGGTGGCACCCACAAAAGCGCCACGACCCACTTGGGTTTTAAAGAGATAACCGGCTTGACGGGCGTCTAATGAAATAGCGCCAGCCAGGCTGCTGGTGGGTGAAGCTTCGGGGCCCGAGCGGCCCAAGAAGATGCCCGAGTTTGAATTGATGCTGCCGCTTTGGCTGAAGGTTTGCAAACCGGTGCCCTCGGCACTCAGGCCCAGTTGGGTGGCAAAGGTTTTGGCGCCAAAGTCGATGGACAAACTGCCAGACGACACCGTGGCAGGCACCATTTCGTTGGCGGCATTGCGGTAATAAGCAGAGGCAGACTTGAGGCCAAAGTCGGTTTTGGTGGTGAGGGTGGGCAGCACGTTGATGTGGCTGGGCTCACGGAACAAGAAGTAGTAGCCATCGCCCACCGTCACTTCGTTGCCGCGCATGGCTTCTAAGAATGGCACGGTAAGGGTGTCGTTGGCAATGGGGTCGCGGGCCCAACGGCCCCAAATGAGGCGGTTGCTGCCAAGGGCGTTGAGGGGGTTTTTGGCTTCGGTGTCGGAGGCCAGGGGCTTCTCGGCGGCGTCGCGCACTTGGCGGTCGAGTTGCAACAGCTTGGTGTTGTCGGCCTGGCCGGGTTTGCTGACGTTTTGGAAGCTGGGGTCGGTGGTGCCCAGGCGATACACCAAGGCTTGGCCCAGCATTTCTGCAGTGAGTTCTTTGGCGCGGGCCGTGGTGCAAACGCCCAAAGCGTCGGCCTTGCAACCGCTGTCGAAGGGGGCCATCACGATGGCGCCCTGGTTGACTGTGACGCGAATGACGTCTTTGGAAACTTGCGTGACAAAGTCGGTGCCCTTGACACCAATGGCCACCAAGGGGGTGTTCAAACGGAAACGTTCTTTGGCGGCTTGGGCCGCGGCGCCAGAAATAGAGCGGGCTTCACCAGAGTCGAGGCTAAGGCGAACCACAGACGCGGCGGGGTCGGCCGGGCTGTATTTGAATTCGTGGATGCGAAACACCGAGTTGGGGCGAACGCTAACGCGGGCGCCATCGATGAAGCGGATGTGCACGTGGCCGTTGTCGGACGTGCGAATGACGTCGCCCTCTTGCACCGAGCCGCCCTTTTGAGGTTCGGCTTCGTTGGCGCTGCGTTCAATTTTGGACTTGCCAATGGTGAGGGTGACCTCGCCCACCACTTGGGCGGCTTGGGCCAGGCTGCCCATGCCTGCCAACACCCAAACCATCAGCAAGGTGATGGCCATGGCCCAAGCGCGGCTGAACGGCTGGGCCGCGGCTGGCTGGGTAAGGTGAAGGGCTTGAATGTGCATGATTTGGCGCAATATTGTGTGGGAGTATAAAAAGGAAAGGCCAGCACAACATGTGCGCAAGATCACACGCCCAGAAAAACAAGGCCGGCCTGTGCAGTGGCCCTTTGGGCTGATTAACCCCTAAGATACGGGGTTCAAATTATGGCCATCCACCCATCGCTACTGCAGCAATTTACCCTGATGCGACTGTTTCCAGCAGACGCATTGGCCTCGCTTGCCGCACATTCCAGCACGCACGCTTTTTCAAAGCGGGAGGTGGTATTGGCCAAAGACAAGCCCTCCAGCAGCCTGATGTTTTTGCTGGAAGGCCGGCTACAAGCCATAGACTTTACGCTGGATGGCCGTGAAGTAGGCCTTCACTTTATTGAAGAAGGCCAGTACTTTGGCGAGATCTCGGTGCTGGACGGCCTGCCCTCCCCCGAGGTGGTCATTGCCACCAAAAAGTCACAGGTGGTGATGGTGCCGGCCCGCGATATTCGGTCGCACATTTTTGGTTCGCCCCAGGCCATCGAGGCCATTACCTCGGGCCTGACCAAGCGCATTCGCGACCAAGCCAACCAACGCCAGATTTTGGGCATCATCAGTCCGCTGCAACGCATTTGCGCGTTGTTGCAAAACCTCACCAAGGAAGGCAAGAACCCTTCCTTGATTGCCAACGCACCCACCCACCAAGAGATTGCCATCATGGTCAACCTCACGCGCGAAACCGTGACGCGGGCGTTTCAGGTGCTGCAATCGCAAGGCGCTTTGGCGCGCGATGGCGATGATTTGAAAGTTGACGCCAGCAAGCTGAAGCAGTTGGCAGAAAAGTCGGCGGACTGAGCACAGGCCCCTTGAACATGTTTGCATTTGCTTCTACTTTTCTGAAACACTTTGCATGGCCTTCGGCGCATCGCCATTTGATTTGGCAATTTGCAAGGCGTGAAGTGTTGGGCCGTTATCGCGGCTCGGTGTTGGGTGTGGGCTGGTCGGTGCTAACGCCCATGGCCATGTTGGCCGTTTACACGTTAGTGTTCCGGCACATTTTCAAAGCCAAGTGGCCGGGTGTGGAAGACGGCAACATGAGCTTTGCCCTCAACTTGTTTGCAGGCTTGTTGGTGTTCAACTGGGCCGCAGAGTTTTTAAGCCGCGCGCCGCGCTTGATGACAGATCAACCCAACTTGGTGACCAAGGTGGTGTTTCCTTTGCAGGTGCTGCCGTGGTCTGCGCTGATGTCGAGTTTTTTCCATGTGATGGTGTCGTGCTTGGTGTGGTTGGCCGGTTGCTTGTTGTTTGGCCAAGGCATTCATGCCTCTTGGTTGGCTTTGCCTTTGGTGTTTTTGGCCTTGGTGCCCACGCTGTTGGGCTTGGGTTGGGCGCTGTCGGCGCTGGGCGTTTACTTTCGCGACCTGGGCGAAATAGTAGGACTGTTCATGGGCATGTTGCTGTTTTTAACGCCCGTGTTTTTTCCTTTGAGCGTGCTGCCCGACTTTTTGCAAGGCTGGGTGGCGTTCAATCCTTTGGCTGTGCCCATTGAAGCTTTGCGCAGCATTGGCTTGATGGGGGTGTGGCCCAATTTTCTTGCGTTGTTGCAATTGTTCGTGGTGGGTTGTGTGCTGGCTTTGGGCGGTGCTTGGTTGTTTGAAAAATCACGCAAGGGGTTTGCTGATGTCCTCTAACGCACCCGCAGTTTCAGCTTTGCCTGGTGGTGCTGCTGCGGCACCCGTCATTGCGCTTGAAAGCGTTGGCAAAACCTACAAGCGTTTTGCCAAACCCTCCGACAGATTTTGGCAAGCAGTGTGGCCCTCAGCATTGCGCGGTGGTGATGCGAAAGCCAACGAGTTTGTGGCCTTGGCGCCGCTTTCACTGAAGGTGCAACGCGGCGAAGCATTGGGCTTGATTGGCCGCAATGGCGCAGGCAAATCGACTTTGTTGCAAATGGTGTGTGGCACTTTGAACCCCAGCAGTGGCAGCGTAAAAGTGAACGGCAAAATTGGCGCGCTGTTGGAATTGGGTGCGGGCTTCAATCCTGAATTTACGGGTCGCGAAAATGTTTATTTGGCCGCAGCCGTGATGGGTTTGTCGGGCGCCGAAACCGATGCTTTGTACGAAAGCATTGTGGAATTTTCTGGCATTCGCGAGTTCATTGACCAGCCGGTGAAGACTTACTCCAGCGGCATGTACGTGCGCTTGGCCTTCTCCATTGCCACCAGCGCCAATCCCGATATTTTGGTGATCGACGAAGCCTTGAGTGTGGGCGATGGCGCGTTTGCCAAGAAGTCGTTTGAGCGCATCATGCAACTCAAAGCACAAGGCACCACGGTGCTGTTTTGCTCGCACTCCATGTACCAAGTGGAATCGTTTTGCGACCGCGCAGTGTGGCTAGACCATGGGCAAGTGCAAATGGAAGGGCCTGCATCAGATGTGGTGGCGACGTATACCGACAGCTTGCGAGCTGAAGGGGGTGATGGTGCTTTGCATTCAGCTTCTTCAGTGGCTGCAGGACTTGAAAAAGCCGATGCAAAAGATGCCTTGGCTGCAGATGCCAATGCATTGATTGCCGCAGTAAGCGATGCCGCCTCATCTGCATCGACAGGTACCACCCGAATCACAAGCATTGCGGTGAGTGTGGACGGCGTGTCGGGCCGCGAGTTGCAAGCGGTCAGTTTGCAAAGCGATGTGCACATCACTGTGAAGTTTGAATCAGATCCTGCGCAGCCCTGCCCTACGTTTGCCACCGGCTTTGCATTGCCTGATGGCCAAATTTTTACCAGCGCGTACACATTGTTTGATGACGTGACCATGGAGCGCGATGCGCAAGGCCGAGGCCAAGCCACTGTGGTGTTTGAAAAACTGCCGCTGATGAAGGGCCGTTTTTCAGTGGGCGCCTATTTGTTCGACGAGCGTGCGCTGCATGTCTACGACGTGGTGCTGCAAGCCGCTACGGTGGTGGTGACGCAGCCTGGTGTGCATCAAGGCTTTGTGCAATTGCCACACCGCTGGCAATCCAACTAAGCCTTTTGCGGCGTTTGCAAAGCGCCCAACAAATCGTAAAACTGTTGCTCGGGTGCGCGCATCACGTGCGGACCAATGCAATCTAAGGCGGTTTGCGTCAGCTGCTCTGGCGTGCAGGTGGTGGGGTCGATGGCAGGATACAGGGTGAGCAAATGCCGCTGCGTTTCCGCGTTGTATTCAATGGCGGCTGGCACCACTTGTGCGCCTGTGAGCTGCGCCAATTTGGCGGGGCCTGTTTGCAAATAAATGCGTTGCCCCATGAACTCAAACTGTTGCTCGGGCTTGTCGGCAGCGGGCTCGCGCACATCGAGGGCCACTGTAAGTACATGGTGCGGCTGCTTGAGCCAACGCACCGAGCCGATGGGGCTTTGGTCGGTGTAAAAGATCACCGGTGCATTGCAACTTTCGGCTGAGCGCTTGTGCACGCCCAACCAAAATGCTTTTTCTTCGGGCGTGCAAAACTCCAAATTGCGGCGCGATGCGATGGACGTGATAGGTGCGCCACCGCACAGATGGTGCAAGGCGCCGTTCATGAGCAACCAGCTGCCGTGGTGCACAAAGACTACAATGACCGAGCCTTTGGCAAGGGCTTCGGTGTAGTGCGTGGCCCCTTCAATGTCGATGCGTTTTTGAATGTAAGACGCACGGTATTGGTAGGTTTCGTCGCACATGAATTGGCGGTACGCCGCCAGGTCAAAGGGCATGGCCAATGCAGGCGGTTGGTCTGCATCCACAGCCGGCGCTTGGGGCGCAACAGCGCTGGCTGAAGCAGCCTCAGTTGCTTTTGCCGGTTGGAGCCAAGAAATTAGCCGTTGCCACATGTTGTAATTCTGAATACCGTGATATTGTTTGCTCAATGATAAAACATCGCTACGCCCACGAAATTGACCCCAACGGTGGCAGTGCCGCCGCGGTCTTGGCGCGCATGGTCGAGCCCGGTCAGCGCGTGCTCGAATTGGGTACAGGCCCCGGCACCGTCACACGCATCTTGCACGCCAAAGGCTGCAAGGTGACGGGCGTAGAGATGGACCCCGAAACACTGGCCACGTGCGCACCCTTTTGCGAGCGCACAGTGCAAGCCAATCTAGAAGACCCACAGTGGGCCGCCCCTTTGGCTGGCGAAAGCTTTGACGCCATCATTTGCGCCGACGTACTGGAGCACTTGCGCGATCCACGTCCTTTGCTGAACCAGTTGCACGGCTTTTTAAAGCCTGGCGGCAGCGTGTTGATGTCCTTGCCCAATGCCTCGCACCTGACGGTGGTGGCCAGTTTGCTGGGTGGGCGTTTTCCGTATCAAAAGAACGGTTTGCTAGACCACACGCACCTGAAGTTTTACGGCCGCGAAGACCTGGATGCGTTGTTGCGCGAATGCGGTTTGCTGTGGCAACACTGGCACACCGTGCAAGTGGACCCTGCGCAAGCTGAGCTCAAAGCCTATTGGCATCTGCTGGACGAAGCCACGCAGGCTTTCTTAAAAGCCAAGTGCGCTGATGGCGAGGTGTACCAACATGTGGTGCGCGCGCAGCCCGCCACCGAGGCCGCGCATTTACAAAGACTAGAACACGACCGCGCAGCCCTGCTGGCGGCGCATGATGCACAACACAAGGCATGGGCTGCTGCGCAACAGCACGCTGCCGCGCAGCACGCCGAGCATCTCAATGCACTGACCGAGCAAGCCCGCAACACCCAAGCCACTCTGACCTGGACCGAATCGCAATTGCAAAACCACAAGCAGTCGATTCAAGAATTGCACGCGCAAATTGACAGCCTTAAACAGTCCACGTCATGGCGCATCACGGCACCGCTGCGCAAGTTGCTAAGCAAAATTTCTGACTGATTTAGCGGCGAATACGGCGCCACACCGACACCCATTTTTTGAGTGGGTGGTACAGGCTGCGCAAGCCTGGCGTGTTCAACACCAACTGCTTCAGCCATGAAGTGGGCACGCCAGCCACTTGGCTTTGGCGCGTCATCTCTTCCACAATTTGCTGAATCTCGGGCAGCGTCAATTCCACCTTGAGCAAGTCGTGTTTGGCTTTGGCTTTGGCGTAGTACGTGTCCAGCACAGCCTGACGTTGAATGGCTTTGTCCAGTTGGTCGGGCACGCGGTACAAGGAGGTGACTTTGGGCACCAGTTTGAAATCGTGTTTCAACGAATACCGCACCCACAAGTTCCAGTCTTCTAAGTTTTCCAAATCCAAATCGAAGCCGCCGTATTCTTCATACAGCTTGCGTTGGAACAACACGGTTTGAATGGGAAAATAGTTGTGGTGCCACAAAGTAGCGCGGCTAAAGGCCTGGCGGTGAATGAGGCTGTGCATCACGTTTTCGTACACCCATGGCTCTTCGCTGTGCACATGCGTGCGCACTTCGTAGCTGAGCGAATACACCGCACCCAGTTGTGGCTGCTTCAGCCACTCATTCACCAACACTTCAAGGTGATCGGCATAAAACAAATCGTCGTCATCTAAGAAGCAGCACAACTGACCCGTGGCCGCTTCAAGGGCTTTGTTGCCGGCCACACAGCGGCCCGATTTGGGCAGAGGCACATACACCACTTTGGCCAACACGCCGCTGCTGCGAAGCGCGTCGACTGCGGCTTTGGCGCTTTCAACGCCTTGGCCACCGTCTTCCACCACCACCAATTCAATGGGGCCTCCCAAGTGCGCATAGGTTTGCTGCGCCACACTGGCCATGGCCTCGTGCAACTTGCCAGCGCGGCCGGGCATGGTGCGCATCAGCACACTGACCATGGGCGCGCCTTGCGCTGAAGCCTTGGCGTGTTCGATGGGTGATTGCGCCGCCACAGGGTATTCGTAAAACGCGCCTTCGCGCGCCATTTCGTAATCCCACATGCGAAATGGAAACTTCTCTTGGCTCTTGCGACGTGTACTTAAAAACTGAGGCGCCAGCTTCATGAGCTTCCATGTTTGCGCCATCAATTTGCGGCGCATGCCTGGAAACAAAGGGCGCAAGGCAAACAAGCCGGCAAACATGGCAAAGCCTTGAATCACCTCATGGCGGCGGCCATAGCGGCAACGCAACAACACATTGGCCAGCGTGCTGCCTAAAAATTGTTGCGGCTTAATTTGCGCCGCTTCTTCGTATGTGAAATGCCACACGGTGGCGTTGGGCACGTAGCGCAAGGTGTAGCCATGGTCGCGCAAGCGGTAAGACAACTCGACGTCTTCGCCATACAAAAAGAGCAAGGGCTCGTAGCCTTTGACCGCTTTGAGCGCTTCGGTTTTGAACAGCACGCAAGCACTTGAGCACCACGCCGTTTCGCCCGTCACAGGGTGATAGTCTTTGGGATGCTCGTAAGGTTTTTGGCGGCACTCCCAAGCGGCCACGTTGGTACCCGCTTGACCTGGCGCTTGGGCAGCATCGCGCTGCGCCGTTTGCAGCAAAGTGGTGAGGGTGTCGTGCTCAAACTCGAGGTCGACGTTGGTGACCCAAAAGAAAGGCGTTTGCGTGAGGGCCAGATTGTGGTTGTGGCCCGCGCCAAAACCGATGTTGGGGCCTTGGTGCAATTGCACGCTGGCAAAGCGGTGGCCTGCACCACCTTCAGACAACAACTGCGCTTGGAGCGCGGCATAGGTGCCATCGGTGGACCCGTTGTCGAGCACACACAAGGCAATTTGGTCACAAGGCAAATCTTGCTTGCGCAAACTCTCAAAAAAGGCCGGCAGCCATTTTTCAGAGTTGTAGGTGACGATTGACAGGGTGAGGACAGGGGCGGGTCTTGTGGTTGTCTCTTGCATTGCCGCGTTCATTTCAATTTCTTGAATTATCCGCGAAAGGGCTTGAGCTTCAGCGCCGGCTTCTCAACAAAATGCCATGACAGGGCGGCCAAGGCGACTGTGATCACCAAGGTACTGCCCAAGTATGGAAAAAAATCCACTTTGGGAAAGAGGTAAACAATCGTTTGCTGAATTGGAAACGCGTAAATGTAAATACCGTATGAAAAGTCCCAGGGAGTGACGCGGGCCAGTGGGCTGTCTTTGGCGGTGCCAAAAGCCAAAATGATGAAGGGCAAGAAGACCCAAGAGGCCATTATAAACACGACCATCCAGCGGCTGAGGGCCAACCAAACAATGACGGCCACTACCACATAGGTCACATTGAAGAACCGTTCTATTTTGAACTGATTGATGCTGGCACCCACAAAGAAATAGACACCACACAGCACCAATTGCCGCATATCGGTTCGGTAGTACACCAGCATGTCAGTGGCCTGAAAAGCCCAACCAGCAGAAAGCGACATGAACACCAAGGCTGCCGCCAACACACCCCACTTGGGGGCGCGCACTAAGCCTACGACCACAATTAACAGGTACATGGCAAACTCAACTGGCAAACTCCACAGCGACCCATTCACGGCGTTAGGCAACCTGTTGTGGGTGAACACGCCTGGCAAGTAATACGTGATGTAAAGATAAAGATTGGTGAAATAACCGCGGATGTGCGGACTTTTCCAATAGTCTGACTGCGACACTTCCGTCAGCAAGGGGCCTAGAACAAAGACACTCAAAACAGTGCAGACAAACAGCCCCGGAAAAATTCGAAGCGCACGTCGAATCAAAAACCGAATAACACTGGGATCTCTTTGCCAGCTTTGCGCAACCAAGTAACCACTGATTGAAAAGAAAATATAAACACCCAAAGGCCCCATGGGCAACCATTGCATAAACATTGGCTCTGGCAAACCTAAGAACACAAAAGCATGCCCAAATAGAACCATGGTAGCCGCCAAAAGTCGCAGGGCGGTGAGGTTGTCAGAATGTTTCACGAAGGCTTGACTCATTCAATATGCGCCATTTTTGGCAAACACCACCTTGACGGTTTTGAACAAGATGGCCAAGTCGTACCAGAGCGACCAGTTCTTCACGTACCACGCATCAAGGTAGACGCGGGTTTCGTAATCGACGTCGTTGCGTCCACTCACCTGCCACAGGCCTGTCATGCCGGGACGCACCATGAGGTAGTAGCTTTTTTCAAGGCCGTACTTTTGCAACTCGTCTTCCACAATGGGGCGCGGACCCACCAAGCTCATTTCGCTTTTAAGGACATTGAAAAGTTGGGGCAATTCATCGAGGCTGGTGCGGCGTAAAAACGCGCCCATGCGGCTGATGCGCGGATCGTCTTTGAGTTTGTGTTCTTTGTCCCACTGCGCTTTGAGTTGTGCATTGTGTTGCAACAAACTTTGCAGCTGCTGCTCGGCATTGGGCACCATGGAGCGGAATTTGTAGCAATCAAACTTGCGGCCGTTTTTGCCAATGCGTTGATGTGCAAACAACACGCTGCCGCCTTCCAACTTCAGGCGCAAGGCAATGAGCAACATCAAAGGCGACAACAAGACCAACAGAAGTGCCGCCACCAAGGTGTCAAACAAGCGCTTGGTGAGGCGCGCAGGCCAACGGCGCAGGTTGTTGCGCACGCGCAAGAGCGCCACTTCGTGCGAGAAGAAGTGCGACATGTCGGTGCCATACAAAGGCACACCGCGCATGGCGGGAATGACGCTGATGTCGGTGGCGCCCCACTGCGTGAGGGTGCGCAGCCAGTGTTCGCGTTGCTCGGCTTGAGAATGCTCTAGGGCAATGACCCACTGGATGCCGGGCTGATCGGCCAGCACTTCGAGTTGATGCAAGTTTTGCAAGGTGTGGCCCTGCAGTTTGAGGCGCGGACTGGACTCGTCTACATCCACATAACCGGCCACTTCAAAGCCCATGCGAGGCTCGCTCTCTAGGGCAATGGCGGCCTCGCGCGCGTTTTCGCCATGGCCAATGATGATGGTGGGGCGCGTCCAGAGGCCCATTTGCTTGAGCATCCAACGCGTGATGACACGGCCCCACACCACCATGGCCACGGCCAACACCCACACCAGCACCCACCACAAACGCGACGAGTTCCAACGGGTGGAGGCCACCAAGGTCATGTCGAGCAAGGCCAAGCTGCCCATGAGGCGCAGGATGTCGCCTAGCTCGTCCCAAAACGGCCGGCGATCGCTGTAGTGCTGAAAGCGCATGAGGAACAGCATGAGTCCCAAAAACACCAGGCCGCTCCAGGCCACATAGCGCTGCATGTCTTGCGTGGAAAACCACACGCTGACGTTTTGACTGGGGTCGGCCGCTACATTGATGAGGGTGGCCAGCGCAAAGGCAATGGCAAAGGCAATGGCATCACCCAACAAAATGGCGAACTTGGACACCCGAACTTGGAACAGCGACAGCGTGTTGATCATGCTTTGGGCTGCCAGAAAGATTTGTACATGCTCAGGCGTTTGTTCAGCGACTTGGGCCACAAGCGATGCCACTGGCCCATTTTGTAGCCGCACAGTTTGACCGCGTTGGTGAAGACCATTTGCCATAAACCACCCAAGAGGCTGGGGGGCTTGCCTTGGGTTGCGGTTGCGGTTGCGGTTGCTTGGCCACTTGCAAGCCATTGCAAGTGCGCCCACTGATGGCGCAAGAGGCGCCAGCCCTCTCCCTCGGCACGGCCAAAGCTTTGTACAAGCCATGGGTTTTGAGCGTGAAAGACGCCGGTGTCAAACATGCGCTGAAAATCCTGTAGCCCGTTGTAGTGGTGTGAATGATAAACGGCCGCGTTGGCTTGGTAGTGCAGGGATTGACCCGATAGCAAGAGCTTGCCCGCTGTGAAGGTGTCTTCGCCCAAGGGCAAACCGGCAGGCAAGCCGCCCAGGGCTTGCAGCGCAGACAAGCGGTAAGCCCCAAAGGCGTTGGAAAAGAAACAGACTTTGAGGCCCAAGCTGTCTTTGTCTTGCAATTGCACCGTGCGCGATGCGTCGTCGGGGTAATTGAATTGGCGGCCATGGGCTTCAAGCCAGTTCGCTTGAGGCTTGGGCAATTGGCGACCATAGACCGCGGCCACTTGAGGGTTTGCAAAGGCTTGCAGCAAGTGGGCCAGGGCATCGGGGTGGGCCAATACGGCGTCTTGAGTCATGAACACCACCACCTGTGGCGGACTGTGGGGGTGGGCTTGCAAGGCTTGGTCTAAGGCCCATTGGCGGGTGCCGCCGTGGTCAAACTGGGCAGCTTGCACGTGCAAGAGGGTGAAGGCCGGATGGTCTGGGGTGGTGGCTAGAACGGCCTGCTGGGTAAGGGCCAAACTGCCATCGGTAGAGCCAGAATCGACCACCACCACGCGGTCTGGCTGGCCCTGTTGCGTGCGCAGGGCGTGCAGCCACTGGGCCCAATTGGCCAGGCCAGGGTTGTAGGTGGGCACGACCAGCCAGAAAGGGCTGACAGCCACGCCCGCCGATGCAAGCGAATGCAAGCCGCTGACGGGGGGGTGGCTGGGGTTTTCACCCTGAAATGTGACCTGGGACACAGTGGCTGTCAAAGTGGGGCAATCTATAATTTCTAATCGCTGATTTAAGAAAAAGTACTCATTGTTGCGCCGCCCTTTTCCTGCACTTGCATTTGCCTTCTTTGCGCTAACGTTGGCTGGCGCACCGACAAGCACCAAATTGGGTGGCCTGGCGTGGGTGCTGCTGTGTTTGATGGGATTTTGGGCATTTTTGCGGTCGGAGCGTGTTCAGCGATCAAACATTGGCTTGCAATTCACCGGTCATGGTGCCTTTTCAGGCCCATCGCCAGTAGAGGAAGCCGCCAGAATCTGGCTTTTTGCTTGCCTTGCAGCCACTGCCATTCGAATCATACCGCACGCCTTTTGGCAAGACGACTGGGACCGCCGGCACGCCGAAATTCGCTTGCTCTTGGGCGCCATGGCCACTGTGGCCTTGGTCAAATGGCCGCCTTTTTACCGCCTCATGGGCACCCAAAAACGCCGTTTGGGCGATGCCCTGGCCCTGGCCTGCGCCATGGGCATGGGCGTCACCGCTGTGTATGGCCGCGAAACTCCTCTGCACGCCATTGCCTGGGCCGTCAGTCTGAGCTTTTTGGTGTGCTTGTTGGCCCCCATGGTGCTAGACCCACACATTTCTGCGGCACGCCGCCGATTGTGGGCCGTCACGGTCTTGATGGGGTGCATGGGTGTGGTCTTGAGCCAATCGCGCGGGGTGTATGGCCTGCTCATTTGGCTGGCACTTGCTGGCTATGTGGCCGCATCCAACCGCACCTTGATGCAACTCTCGACCTTCCGACTGCGCACTTGGTTGGGGGTGGGCATTGCGTTTGGCAGTTTCATTTGGATGCTGTCGGCACAGCCCACTTGGTTGACCACCATCTTCCAGCGCCTGTCCGAGGTTTGGGTAGAAGCGTCCTTGTCGCAAAGCAACCCCGGCGAAGCCGCCAACACCTCGGTGGGCTCGCGCTTGTTTTTGTGGAGCCGTGCGCTCGATGCCATTGAGGCGCAGCCCTGGTTTGGCTACGGCAAAGAAAACAGCATTGCCATGATCAAGCAGTGGGGCCAGGAAATCAATTCAGCGCAAGTGCAAAAACTGGGGCACTTGCACCACGAGTTTTTGGACGCGTGGGTCAGCCATGGGCTGATGGGCATCATCAGTTTGTTGGTGCTGGCCACGGGCATGGGCTTGGTGGTGCGCAAGTTGTGGGTGCCGCACCCGCGCGCTGCCCAAGGTGTGCTGGGTATTTTGTTCATGCACCTCACGGCGGGTTTGTCCAACACCAACATGGTCCACAACTACTATGGCGCCATGTTGTCGCTCAGCATTTCGCTGGCGCTGGTGATGGCGGCCAGTGAAGAGGCGAAGCACTAGCCAAGCGAGTGGATGCCCGTTAGGCTTGTTGTTGCAAGCTTGATATTTGCTAGATTTCAAACGCCGCACTTTGGCAGCGTTTTTTATCTCGCCAAAACCGCCTTCAAAGCCTTGCCTGTGTGGGTGCCCAAGCGCACCACTTCTTCTGGGCTGGCACTGGCCACCACTTGGCCGCCGGCCTTGCCACCATCGGGTCCCAGGTCAATGATCCAATCGGCTTCTGCAATCACATCCAAGTCGTGCTCTATCACCAACACGCTGTGGCCCGCATTCACCAAGCGGTGCAACACGTGAATCAGTTTGTCGACGTCGGCCATGTGCAGGCCCACAGTGGGTTCGTCCAGCACGTACAAGGTGTGCGGCGCTTTGTTGCCGCGCTTGCCCACTTCGTCCCGCACCTTGGTGAGTTCAGTCACCAGCTTGATGCGTTGTGCTTCGCCGCCACTCAGGGTTGGACTCGGTTGTCCTAAGGTGAGGTAGCCTAAGCCGACGTCTTTTAAAAGTTGCAGCGGATGAGCAATGGATGGCATGGTTTCGAAGAAAGTCACAGCCTCGTCCACTTCCATCTTCAGCACGTCGCCAATGCTTTTGCCGCGCCATGTGACGGCCAAGGTTTCGGGGTTGAAGCGAGCGCCGTGGCAGGCTTCGCACGGCACTTTCACGTCGGGCAAGAAACTCATTTCGATGGTTCTGAGGCCCTGGCCTTCGCAGGTGTGGCACCGTCCCTCACCTGTGTTGAAGCTGAAGCGTCCGGCCAAGTAGCCGCGGGCTTTGGCTTCCAATGTTTCCGCGAAGAGTTTTCTAATCGTGTCCCAGAAACCGATGTAGGTGGCGGGGCAGCTGCGAGGTGTTTTGCCGATGGGGGTTTGGTCCACTTCCAACACACGGTCGACGGCTTCAAAACCTTTGAGCTCGGTGCAGCCTGTGAGGGCGGGGAACTTGCCGGCCTCTTGTTCTTCTCTGCCTGCTTTGGTGCTGCGTTGGCTGACGTGGGTTTGCACGTTGGCCAGCAATACGTCGCGTGCCAAGGTTGATTTGCCTGAACCGCTAACGCCTGTGACTGCCACCAAACGTTGCAGTGGAATTTCCACATTGACGTTTTGCAGGTTGTGTAGATTGGCGCCTTTGAGTTCTAGCCACTTGAGGGTGGTGATGGCTTCTTGTGGGGCATTGATTGCTTTGGATGCTTCTGCAGCCGCAAGTACCGCCGCTGCAGCTTGCGCCTTTTTAGAAATCTTTTTAGCGGCAGGTGCTTGAACTTTCTTTTCTGGTTGGATGGCGTTGGCCACCGCGTCAAAAGCAGGCATCAATCGGCGAGTTTGCAGTGGGTGCTTCATGGCGTGCAGCAGGTATTTGCCTGTCTGCGAATCAGCGGCGTCGGTGATGTCTTTGACACTGCCCTGCGCCACCAACTTGCCACCGCGCTTGCCTGCGCTGGGGCCGATGTCGATGATGTGGTCGGCGCGTCTGATGGTGTCTTCGTCGTGCTCCACCACCACCAGGGTGTTGCCTTTGTCGCCCAACTTGTGCAATGCGTTCAACAAGATTTGATTGTCACGTGCATGCAAACCGATGGTGGGTTCGTCGAGCACGTAGCACACGCCTTGCAAGTTGCTTCCCAGTTGAGCGGCCAGTCTGATTCGCTGTGCTTCGCCGCCGCTGAGGGTGGGTGCGCCGCGGTCTAGCGTGAGGTAGCCCAAGCCAACTTCTTCGAGAAACTCCAAGCGGCTTTCAATTTCTGGCAGCAGGTCGCGGGCGATGTCGTTTTCTCTTTGTGTCAACTCGTTGGCTTTGGCCAAACTTTGCACCCATTTGCGCACGTCCGTCACGCTCATGCTGGCGATGTCGGTGATGGGCAAATGCTGCGCTGTGAACTTCACATGGCGTGCAGTTTGGTTCAGGCGTGTGCCTTCGCAATGGGGGCAGACTTGTTCGATGAGGTCTTCAATTTCAGGCTCGGCAAAACTTTGCTCGCGGCCTTTTTGATCGTCGTCTCTGACGGAGTCATCAAACACTTTGCGTTGGTCTTTGGTCAGCTTCACGCCAGTGCCCACGCACTCAGGACACCAACCGTGTTTGCTGTTGTAGCTGAACAAACGCGGATCGAGTTCGTTGTACGAGGTGCTGCATTCTGGGCACGCTCTGAGTGTGGAGAACACATTCAGTTGGCCAATGTGGGCCGTGGTTTGCTTGGCTTCCATGGCGTCTTGCAGGCCATTCAAATCGCTCAACACATGCACCACGCCTTTGCCCAATTCCAAAGTTTTGGTCAGCGCTTCTCGCAGTTGCTTTTCTTGATCGGCACTGATTTTGAGGCTGGCAACAGGCAGCTCAATGGTGTGCTCTTTGAACCGGTCAATGCGCGGGAAATTTTGCGTGGGCAAGAAATTGCCATCGACGCGTAAATGCGTGTAGCCACGTGGGCGCGCCCATTCGGCCAGCTCGGTGTAAACGCCTTTGCGGTTCATCACCAACGGCGCCAGCAAACCAATGTGCTGGCCTTTGAAGTTTTTCATCAACTGCGCGGCAATGCTGTCGGGCGTTTGTGGGGCCACGGCTGCGTTGTCGTGGATGCAATGCTGTGTGCCCAGCTTCACGTACAAAAGTCGGAGGAAATGCCACACCTCGGTGGTGGTGCCGACCGTGCTCTTTCTGCCGCCACGCGACAGTCGCTGTTCAATGGCCACAGTCGGCGGAATGCCGTACACCGCGTCCACTTCAGGACGGCCGGCAGGTTGCACGATGCTGCGCGCGTAGGCGTTCAAACTTTCCAAGTAACGTCGTTGGCCTTCGTTGAACAGAATGTCAAAGGCCAAGGTGGATTTACCGGAGCCACTCACACCCGTGATCACGTTGAACTGACCGCGCGGAATGTTGACGCTCAAATTCTTGAGGTTGTGCTCTTTGGCGTTGACGATGCGGATGCTGTTGTCTTCAGCGCTTTGTTTGCGTGCCACTTTGGGCAGGGCTGGCGTAAGGGTTTCGGCAACCTGCAAAACAGCACCCAACTCCCCCATCGCTTGCGCATATTCGCGCAAGGCCAATGCAGTGTGCGACGTGGCATGCTTGCGCACATCTTCCGGCATACCTTCTGCCACCACATAGCCGCCAGCGTCGCCGCCTTCGGGGCCCAAGTCAATCAGCCAATCACTGGCGCGGATCACATCCAAATTGTGCTCAATCACAATCAGCGAATGACCGCCTTCTAGCAACTTGCGCAAGGCGCGCATCAGTTTGGCGATGTCGTCGAAGTGCAAGCCTGTGGTGGGTTCATCGAACAAGAACAAGGTGCCCTTCTTCGCCAAGGACTGCTTGCTGGCTGTGGACGATTTGGCAGCACCCGCCAAGAACCCAGCCAACTTCAAACGCTGTGCCTCGCCGCCCGACAAGGTGGGCACGGGCTGGCCCAGCTTCACGTATTCAAGGCCCACATCCACGATGGGTTGCAAGGCGCGAATCACATCGCGGTCTTGTGCAAACAAGGCCGCCGCCTCACTCACGGTGAGGCCCAGCACATCGGCCACATTCAAGTGACGTGCGCGCAAATCACCAATGGCTTGACGCTCAATGGTGATTTCCAAAATTTCAGGACGATAACGTTTGCCATCGCAATCGGGGCAACGCAAATACACGTCGCTTAAGAATTGCATCTCTACGTGTTCAAAGCCCGAGCCGCCGCAAGTGGGGCATCGGCCATCGCCGCTGTTGAAGCTGAACTTCGACGCCGTGTAGCCGCGTTGTTTGGACAATGGCGCTACCGCAAAAATTTCGCGCAGTGCATCCCATGCGCCCACATAGCTCACGGGGTTGGAGCGCGCTGTTTTGCCGATGGGCGATTGGTCCACAAACACCACATCGCTTAAATGATCGGCACCCAACAAGCGGTCGTGTGCGCCTGGCGCATCGGTGCTCTTGCCGAAGTGCCTTAAGAGTGCGGGGGCTAAGACGTCTTGAATCAAACTGGATTTGCCAGAGCCACTCACACCCGTCACGCACACCAAACGCTGCAGCGGGAAATCAATCGACACGTTTTTGAGGTTGTGTTCTCTGGCGCCTTCCAAAATGAGGCGCGGCGTGTTGTCGGTCACCAAACGTTTGAAGCCCATGCCCACTTGTTTTCGGCCGCCTAAATAGGCGCCGGTGAGGGTGTCGGCGTTTTTGAGATCTTCCGTACTGCCGTCAAACACAATGTGACCGCCCTTTTCACCAGGGCCAGGGCCCATGTCGATCATGCGATCGGCCGCCATCATCACGGCGGGGTCGTGCTCCACCACCACCAGCGTATTGCCTGCGTCGCGCAGGCGGTGCATGGCTTGCGTGATGCGGTTCATGTCGCGGGGGTGCAGCCCAATGCTGGGCTCGTCCAACACGAACAGCGTATTGACGAGTGAAGTGCCCAATGCAGTTGTGAGGTTGATGCGCTGCACTTCGCCGCCGCTGAGTGTGCGGCTTTGACGGTCCAAGGTGAGGTAGCCAATGCCCACATCGCACAAATATTTGAGGCGATTGGTAATTTCTTCCAGCAAAAGCTTGAGCGCTTGCGCTTCGCCGTCTTGGCTGTTTTCTTCAATGGCCGTGGCCGACATGCGATCGAAAAAGTTGCGCAGTTTGTCGATGGGCATGATCATCAAGTCATGCAAACTCAGGCCGGGCAAAGCTTCGAGTTGTTCGCGTGTCCACTTCACACCTTTGGGCATGAAGCGTTTTTCTTTGGGCAAGGTGGCATCGGCATCTTCAGCGCTGCCGATGCGCCAGATCAGACTGTCTGTTTTAAGACGTGCACCACCGCAAGCGCCGCATTCGGTGTAACTGCGGTATTTGGACAAGAGCACGCGGATGTGCATCTTGTAGGCTTTGCTTTCGAGGTAGGCAAAGAAGCGGTGCACGCCGTACCATTGCTGATTCCATTTGCCATTCCAGTTGGGCGAGCCTTCGATCACCCACTTTTGTTGCTCTGCGGTCAATTTGAACCAAGGCGTGTCGCGCGGAATGCCCGCCGCTTCGGCGTGGCGCATCAAGTCATCTTGCGCTTCTTTCCACGCAGGTGTTTGAATGGTCTTGATGGCGCCAGCTCTGAGCGTGAGCTTGTCGTTGGGAATGACCAGCCCCAGGTCCACACCAATCACGCGCCCAAATCCACGGCAAGTTTCGCAAGCGCCCACCGCCGAGTTGAACGAAAACATCGAAGGCAGCGGCTCGGGGTAACGCAAGTCACTCTCGGGGCAATGCAAGCCCGCCGAGAACCGCCACATGCTGGATGAATTGGGGTCAGATCCAAATAAATTGGGTGAGCCCGAAGAGGGCGAATCCAATTTTTTTGGCTCTGACCCCAATTGAGGGTCTACTGCCAAAGAAGCGTCTTGCACCACATAAACATTCAACCGCCCCCCTCTTTTAAGCGCCACCTCAATGGCCTCCACCACCCGCGCCTTCTCCGCATTCCCCAACCTGAACCTGTCCGCCACCACATCCAACACCTTGCGCGGCCCGGTAGGCGTCGCAACTTCCCGCTCAGCTTGCACCTTGGTAAATCCACTCGCCGACAACCACTGCTCAACTTGCTCGGCCGTGGTGTTGCCAGGCAACTCAACAGGAAACGTCAAAACCAATCGCGGATCGCCCGCAGCTTCGGCCCTTTTAACCAACTCGGCATAAATCGACTCAGGCGTGTCGTGCTTCACAGGCCTCGCTGTGTCTCGGTCATGCAAATGACCCAAGCGCGCGAACAACAACTTCAAATGGTCGTTGAGTTCCGTCATCGTGCCCACTGTGGAGCGCGAACTTCTAACCGGATTGGTTTGATCGATGGCAATGGCCGGTGGCACCCCTTCCACCTTGTCCACCGCCGGCTTGTCCATGCGGTCTAAAAACTGACGCGCATAAGCGCTGAAAGTCTCCACATAGCGACGCTGCCCCTCGGCATACAGCGTGTCAAACACCAAACTCGACTTGCCCGACCCACTGGGCCCGGTGACCACGGTCAACTCCCCCGTGCGGATGTCCAAATCAATGTTTTTGAGGTTGTGCTGACGAGCACCGCGAATCTTGATAAAACCGTTGGACATAAGGGCAAGCTTTGTGGGTGGAGGCCCAACATTCTAGGCTTGCGAAAAATTTAATGGGGGTCAGATCACAATTAAATTGCTCCGCGTGTGGCTATCTCAAACAAATGGGGTCAGATCAACATTAATTCAAAGAATTAATGTTGATCTGACCCCATTTGTTTTGGCGACTGGCGCCCTATTGCAATTACTTGGTAGCAGGTGCGGGTGCGGCGGCAGGCGCACCGGGTGCCGCCGCAGGCGCAGCAGCAGCAGGTGCTTCGGCGGGTGCAGGTGCGTGCACGGCATCTGCGCCATGCTTCTCACCGCTCATGTCGAGGCTGTCGCCGCCTTTAGAGATGACGTACAAAGCCAGGCCGGCGAAGATAGCAAATCCAACAGCAATTTTCCACATAATTTTCTCCAAAAAATATTGTTAATCAGGTCTAGTCGAACCACGTAAGTGAGGTCAGAGCTCTTGCGCAATGGGGGTCCGTTTTAATTGGTATCAGTTTTAAATGGGGTCAGATCAACATTAATTTTGTCAATCGAAGGGCATAAAGGCTAATGGGGGCTGAACGATTTCTGGTACTCCAGTATGAGGAAGCCCCCATTAGCCTTTATGTCCTTTGATTAGAAATTAATGTTGATCTGACCCCATTTAAAACTGACCTCAATTAAAAGAGCAGCCCTCAATAAAAAAGCCCTCCGCGGAGGGAGGGCTTGAATGTAGCACCGGGAAGGTCCCGGAAAGCTTACAAATTAGTCGTTGGCGTAGATGTCAACGTCTTTGGTTTCTTTGATGAACAAGCCACCAATGACCACGGTAGCGCCCGCAATGATGATGGGGTACCAGAGACCGTTGTACATGTCACCTGTTTGCGCCACGATCGCGAAAGCGGTTGTAGGCAACAGACCACCGAACCAACCGTTACCGATGTGGTAAGGCAAGGACATGGATGTGTAACGAATGCGTGTTGGGAACATTTCCACCAGCATGGCAGCAATAGGACCGTACACCATGGTGACCAAAATCACCAAGTAAGTCAGGATGGCAATCACTTTGACTTTGTCAAACTTGGCCATGTCGGCTTTTGCAGGATATGCAGCAGCTTTCAAAGCAGCGCCCAAGTTGGAACCCAACAAAGTAGCGCCAGCAGTTTTCTCGTTGCTCAAATCTTTGACAGACTTGTTGGCAGCTTCCAAAGCTTTTGCGTCTTGGGGTTGTGCAGCAGTGAGTTCGGCCACTTTGGCTTCGGCTTTGGCCTTGGCTTCAGCGATGTCTTCAGGGGTGTACTTCACTTTAACCAATGTCTCGCCAACCTTGATGGTTGCAGGTGTACCTGCAGGGGCCACTTCGTTGGTGTAGCTCACAGATGCGCCAGCCAAACGTTGCTTGGCAATGTCGCAAGAAGAAGTGAATTTCTTCGTACCTGTGGGGTTGAACTGGAATGAGCACTCTGCTGGATCGGCAGTGACAACCACTTTTGATTTAGCTTGCGCAGCGGCCAAGTCTGGGTTGGCAGCAGCGGTCAACGCTTTGAACACTGGAAAGTAAGTCACGGCAGCCAACAAGCAACCCGCCAAGATGATGGGCTTGCGGCCAATCTTGTCGGACAGTGAGCCGAAGAAGATGAAGAACGGTGTGCCGATGATCAAAGAAATGGCCACCATGATGTTGGCAGTAGCGCCGTCCACTTTCAGGGCTTGTGTCAAGAAGAACAAAGCGTAGAACTGGCCAGAGTACCAAACCACGGCCTGGCCGGCTGTCAAGCCGATCAACGCCAAGATCACGATCTTCAGGTTTTTCCATTGACCGAAAGACTCAGCCAAAGGTGCCTTAGACGTTTTGCCTTCTGCTTTCATTTTGGCAAAAGCAGGTGACTCGTTCATGCTCAAACGGATGTAAACCGACACGGCCAACAACAGAATGGAAACGATGAACGGAACGCGCCAGCCCCAATCGGCAAAGGCTTCTTCACCAATGGCAGAACGTGTGCCCAAAATCACCATGAGGGACAAGAACAAGCCCAATGTGGCTGTGGTCTGAATCCATGAGGTGTACGCACCGCGCTTGCCCATAGGGGCGTGCTCGGCCACGTAAGTTGCAGCACCACCGTACTCACCACCCAAAGCCAAACCTTGCAACAAGCGCAGGCAGATCAGGATGACAGGAGCGGCCACGCCAATGCTGGCGTAGTTAGGCAAGATACCCACGATGAACGTGGACAAGCCCATGATCAAGATGGTCACCAAGAAGGTGTACTTGCGACCAATCATGTCGCCCAAGCGGCCAAAGAAGATGGCGCCAAAAGGACGAACGATGAAACCGGCGGCAAAAGCCAACAGCGCAAAAATGAAGGCAGAGCCTTCGTCCAAACCGCTGAAGAATTGTTTCGCAATAATTGCGGCGAGTGAACCGTAGAGGTAGAAGTCATACCACTCGAACACTGTGCCCAAGGACGAAGCGAAGATAACCTTCTTTTCTTCGGCCGACATGGGGCGGGGATCAGTTGTAGCCATATTAGCTGTCTCCAAAAAATAGCCCTCGACACGAAGGCTTGGGCGCGATTCTTGGAGCAAGCTCTGACCACCCTCTGACACGAAACCAACAGGGGCTGACAGTTTGAGGTGAAACCCTTTGTTTTAATTCCGCATTATGAGATGTGACGAAAATCAAAGGGTAAGTACCAAGCACCATTTGCAACACGCCAAAGCGCAATGCCCGTGTGCCGCAGCAAATTGCCGCCCACATGCGATGATGACGCCATGCCAGAAAGCGCCATGACCGACGAAGAATTCAAGAAACGCCTGAACCGATTGCGCGTGAGTTTGCTGCTGGTGTGGCTCAGCGTGACATTTTGCGTGGCCTACTTTGCGCGCGATTTGAGCGTGGTGATATTTGACCGGCCGCTTGGATTCTGGATGGCCGCACAAGGCTCGGTGCTGGTGTTTCTGGCCATCGTCTGGACTTATGCACTGACGGTGAACCACTGGGAAAAACAAACCCTCGCGGCCCATGCACAGACCACGTTAGAAGAATGAGCTGCGCTTACTTTTTCTCGGGTGCGCGCCGTATGCCCACAGGCACCTTGTCCACATCGCGCCACTCACCGCTTTGAAACCACTCGTCGCCGTCTAAATAAGCGCGCAACATGGGCAACGCGTCTTGCCCCCAAAACACTTGGCCATCGACCACCATGCTGGGCACGCCAAACAAACCCAAGGCAATGGCGTTGTCGGTTTGCTGTTGCAGCAAACGTTTCACTTCTTCGGACTGCGGCTCTTTGGCCGCACCTTCAAGCGCGGTTTGCGACAACAGGTGGGCTTGCAGCGTGGCCAAGCGCGCAGGGTCGGTGGCCTCCAAGCCTTCGCACCACACGTGTTTGAAAATGCTTTCGACCACATAGCGATTGGGCTCGCCATTGACAGACGTGGCCACCGCCAAACGCAGCAGCGCCAGCGGATTGAAGGGATGCGATGCAGGCATCTTCAACACGGTGCCCTGTTGCTGGGCCAACCACATCACTTGGCGATAAGTCCAATCGCGTTTGCCCGGCAATTCGGCCGGGCCCAATTGACCGTGGTGTTTGAGCAAGGCGCCAAACAACACAGGGTGATAGTGCACACGGTGGCTGATGCCTTCCAGCGTTTTGGGCAAGGCCTGAAACGCCAGCCACGCATAAGGCGAGATGACATCAAAGTAGAAATGAATTTCTTTCATCACGCTTGGCCGCTCAATTTCTGGACACACCGCACTTGAATCTGTTGCCACACGCCACGCTGCTGCGCACTGGGCATCTGGCCCCATGCCGCAATTTCGTCCAGGTTGCGCAAACAGCCCTCACACCATCCGGTGGTGGGGTGAATGACACAAATCGACACACATGGCGAAGGCACATGCACCGAGTCTGAATTCAAGACTTGGTCTGCGCGGGTTTGCAATCGAGAAAGTTGGCTCATGGTGCAGAGAATAAGGCCTTGCGCAAGAACGCGCTCAACCCAAGCGTTTGTTCAAGAGGGCCGTGGCCACACGCGAGCCCGACTTGCGCTGCAAAAAGTCGCTGATGAACGCGCCCGCATCCACCAGCTTGTCCAAGTCAATGCCTGTATCGATGCCCATGCCGTGCAACATGTAAACCACATCTTCTGTGGCCACATTGCCCGTTGCGCCCTTGGCGTAAGGGCAACCGCCCAAACCCGCTACCGACGTGTCGAACTGCCACACGCCCATTTGCAAACTGATCAAGGTGTTGGACAGTGCCTGACCATACGTGTCGTGAAAATGGCCCGACACATCGTTCAAGTCGTAATGCTTGAGGGTGGCTTCCATGGCCGCTTGAACCTTGAGTGGTGTGCCAACACCAATGGTGTCGGCCACACCGATGTGCTGCACGCCAATGCTTTTCATCAGCTGCGCCAAGCGGGCCACTTGTGCCGGCGCCACATCCCCTTCGTAAGGGCAACCCAACACGCACGACATGGCGCCGCGCACATAAACACCGGCCGCACGCGCTGCCGCCACCACTGGGGCAAAGCGTTCAATGCTTTCTTCAATGCTGCAGTTGATGTTTTTCTGACTGAAGGCTTCGCTGGCCGCCGCAAACACCACGATCTCGTCCGGCTTGCTGTTGACCGCTGCTTGAAAGCCTTGCATGTTGGGTGTGAGCACCGAGTAGCGCACGCCGGCCTGCCTTTGAATGCCAGCCATCACCTCGGCGTTGTCGGCCATTTGCGGCACCCACTTGGGACTGACGAAGCTGGTGACTTCAATTTCTTTCAAACCGGCCACTTGCAAACGATGCACCAATTCAATTTTGACGGCCGCCGGCACTGCTTGCTTTTCGTTTTGCAAACCGTCGCGAGGACCAACGTCGACCAACTTAACGCGTGAAGGAAGTGTCATGAGGTGTCTCTGTTGAAGGTTTAATAACCGCGCACTTTGTCGACACGACCTTCAATGGCCTGGCCTGCATGCACGGCTTTGATCTTGCCGGCAATTTGCGCAATGCTTTCTTCGCGCAAAGTTCGCGCAGAGGTGTGCGGTGTGACGGTAATCTGGGGTTGGGTCCAAAAGGCATGGCCTTGCGGCAAGGGCTCTTCGCGAAACACGTCCAAGGTGGCGCCCTTCATATGCCCAGTCGCTAACACATCCAACAAATCTTGCTCGACCAAATGGCGACCACGCGCCACGTTGATCAGGTACGCACCTTGCTGCAATTGCATCAAGTGTTGGCGGTTCAAAATGTTTTCAGTTTCGGCGGTGAGCGGCAACAAGTTGACCAGCACGCGCGTGGCCTTTAAAAACTCCGGCAACTGCGCTGCACCTGAAAAACTGGTGACACCGGCAATGTGCTTTGGCGAACGGCTCCATACATTCACTGGAAACTCAAAGCCCTGAAGCGCTTTGGCCACATGACTGCCCAACACCCCCGCACCCAAGATGCCAACCGAAAAATCGGCGCGCAAAGTGGGTTTGCGATAAGACCAGCGCTGTGCTTGCGCGTCTTTGTCGTATTGGTCAAATTCTCGAAAGTGCCGAATGACCGCGTGGCAAACGTACTCGGCCATTTGCACTGACATGCCAGCATCGTTCAAGCGCACGATGTTCATGCGGGTGGGCATGTTGAGTTTCAACAAGGCATCGACACCCGCGCCAATGTTGAACAAGTTTTGCAATTGCGCCTGTTCGTCAATGAAGCTTTGCGGGGGTGACCACACCACGGCATGGTCGGCCATCTTGGGGGCTTGACCCGGCTGGGCCGCTTGCCATTCCCAAATGTCGGCGCCGGGCAAGGCCTGACGAAACCCCTCTAACCAAGGTTCGGCTTTGGTGTTGGTGCAGCAAAAAACAATTTTCATAGGTGCCGAGTTTACGCAAGCTTGAGCAACTCTGCGCCCTCGGCAATTTGATCCCCTGGGGCGTACAACAATTCTTTGACCTCACCGTCTTTGGGCGCGGTGATGGTGTGCTCCATTTTCATGGCCTCCATCACGGCCAACGTTTGTCCGGCTTTGACCTTGTCGCCAACCTTCACCGCAAAGGACACCACCTTGCCAGGCATGGGCGCGGTTAAGCCGCCCTTTTCATCTTGTGCACCTTCCGCATGGGCCAAGGGGTTGATGACGCGAATGCGCGTGGCGCCATGCGCAGTGAACACATGCGCCAACTCGGCTGGCAGACCGAGCTTGCCCGCTTGCAACACCACGTCACTGCTGACGCGCTGTCCTTGCCACGTGACGTTCAATGCATTGGAGGTGTGATGACCAGAAGACTGGGCAGCCGTGAAAGAAAATTCATCGTGCGCACCTTTGGTGCCTGGGCCAGCCGCATCACCCCAGGTCAATTGCATCTGGCCATCGTGGCCATACAGCAACCAAGCTGTGTGGGTTTCGCCAGCAAATTCCATGGGGAAGCGACGGCTGGTTTCGGCATGGCTTTGCCACGCATCGCTTTTGCTGAACGGATCATGGCCTTGCTTTGACTGTTCTTGATGCAAGGTGTGCGCCACCACGGCAGCGGCCGCCACATTCATGCCTACGCGTTCTTGGTTGAACAACACATCGGCTTCACGGGGAATGAGGGCGGTGTCCAAACGCGCTTCGGCAAAGGAAGGGCTGTGCACCACGTGACGTAAAAATTGCACGTTGGTCGACAAACCCACCACTTGCGTTTGCGCCAAAGCTTGATCGAGCAGCGCCAAGGCTTGCTCGCGGGTGTCGCCATGCACAATGAGTTTGGCCACCATGGAGTCGTAATACGGGCTGATGGTGTCGCCTTGGCGCACGCCATCGTCAAAGCGAACAGTGCCGCGTTCAAAGGCCGTGTGCGATGGCTTTTTGTAAACCTGCAAATGGCCTGTGGCGGGCAAGAAATTGTTGTCTGGATTCTCAGCGCAGATGCGCGCCTCAATGGCATGGCCTGTGAGTTTAATTTGGTCTTGCTGAAGGGGCAATGGCTCGCCACTGGCCACACGCAACTGCCACTCCACCAAATCCAAACCGGTCACGGCTTCGGTCACAGGGTGTTCCACTTGCAAGCGGGTGTTCATCTCCATGAAGAAGAAGTTCATGTCGACTTGGCCTGTGGCTTGGTTGTCGCGTTGCTCGACGATGAATTCAACGGTGCCTGCGCCCACATAGTTCACAGCACGTGCCGCGGCCACAGCGGCTTCGCCCATCTGCTTGCGCAGCGCTTCGGTCATGCCGGGTGCAGGCGCTTCTTCCAGCACTTTTTGGTGGCGACGCTGCACAGAACAATCGCGCTCCATCAGGTAAACACAGTTGCCTTGCGTGTCGCCAAACACTTGGATTTCGATGTGGCGAGGGCGTTGTACATATTTTTCAATCAGCACCGCTTGATCGCCAAAGCTGTTTTGTGCTTCGCGCTGGCAAGAAGCCAAGGCCGCGGCAAAGTCTTCTGACTTTTCAACGGCGCGCATGCCTTTGCCGCCACCGCCGGCGCTGGCTTTGATCAATACGGGGTAGCCAATGCGATCAGCTTCACGCTGAAGCAACTCTGGGTTTTGATCGGCCCCATGGTAGCCCGGCACCAATGGCACACCGGCTTTTTCCATCAGTTGTTTGGACTCTGCTTTCAAGCCCATGGCTTGAATGGCCGACGCAGGGGGGCCAATGAACACAAGGCCTGCTTTGGCGCATGCGTTTGCAAAGGCTTCGTTCTCGCTCAAGAAGCCGTAGCCTGGGTGAATGGCTTGGGCGCCCGTGGCCTTGGCCGCTTCAAGGATGGCTTCCCAACGCAAGTAGCTGTCTTTGGGTGCGGCGCCGCCCACATGAATGGCTTCGTCACATGCCGCCACGTGTTTGGAATTTGCATCTGCATCGGAATACACCGCCACCGTTTGAATGCCCATGCGTTTGGCTGTGGCGGCCACACGGCATGCAATTTCGCCGCGATTGGCAATGAGGATTTTTTTGAACATGGTAAGCCTGCTGTCTGATCTTTGAATTCTTAAAGTTTGTGCAATGTCAATGCAGTGGCCGCTTATTGCGCCTGCGTCCAATGGGCCGGACGTTTTTGCAAGAACGACTGCAAACCTTCTTTGCCCTCGTCACTGGCACGGATGTCGGCAATGCGTCTGGCAGTTTCTGCGCGCAGTGCTTCGTCAATCGGTTGATCGGTCACGTCTTGCACCAAGCGTTTGCAGGCACGCAAAGCTTGCGGGCCATTGCCACACAAAGTGCTGACGATTTCGGCCACTTTGGCATCCAACGTTTCTGATGTGCAGAGCTCGTGCACCATGCCCATGGCGTGAGCTTGTGTGGCAGAAAATCTTTCGGCCGTCACCATGTAGCGCTTGGCTGCTTGCGCACCCATGGCACGCACCACATACGGACTGATGGTGCCTGGCAACAAACCCAAGCGCGCTTCTGACAAACAGAAGGTGACGGTGTCGGCGGCAATCAGCACATCGCACACCGACGCCAAGCCCATGCCACCCGCGTAGCAGTCGCCTTGCAAGCGCCCCACGATAGGCACAGCGCATTGGTCCAGGGTCCAGAGCATGTCGGCCAGCTTTTGTGCATCAGCACGGTTTTCGTCCCAGCTGTAGCCCGACATGGCGCGCATCCAATTCAAATCGGCGCCCGCACAAAAAGCCTTGCCATGTGCGCCCAAAACGATGGCGCGCAGGTCATTGTCTTTCGACAAGGTTTGAAATGCTTCCGTGAGTTCTGCAATGACGTTATCGTTGAAGGCATTGCGCACATCGGGTCGGTTCAGCCACACCTCGGCCACCCATTTGGAAGGGCGGCGGATGTCCAGTGTTTTTTCAGCAGCGCTCATTGGCCAACTTTCTGTTGTTCTTTGACGTTTAGTGATGTTCAGTAGCGCTTGGCCACTTCGTCGAGCATCACTTCGGTGGCACCACCGCCAATGCCCAAAATGCGCGCATCGCGCCACAAGCGTTCAATGGCGGTTTCTCGGATGTAACCCATGCCACCGTGGAACTGCTGGCAGGTTTGCACCACTTCGTTGACCAGTTCGCCGGTGAGGGCTTTGAGCATGGACACTTCTTGCACAATGTCTTTGTCTTGTGTGACGCTCCACGCGCAGTGGTACATGAACTGTCTGGCCGCTCGGGTTTTGGCATCCAACATGGCCAAGCGTTGACGAATCACTTGCTTGTCCCACAAGGTGCCGCCAAACGCGGGGCGTTGGCGCACGTAGTCCAAAGTGAGTTCCAAGGCGCGCGTGCAGTGACCGATGGCCATAGCGGCCAACGCAATGCGCTCGGTCTGAAAATTTTTCATGACCGAGTAAAAGCCTTTGTTTTCTTCGCCCAACAAGTGATGGTCTGGAATGCGCACGTTGTCGAGCACCAACTCGGCGGTATCAGATGACAACCAACCGGTCTTCTTCAAAGCACGGCCCACACTGAAACCGGGTGTGCCTTTTTCTACGATGAACATCGACATGGCATGTCGCGCATCACCCGTTTTGGCGGCGATGAAATACAAATCGGCATGCACGCCGTTGGTGATGAACATCTTGGTGCCGTTCAGCACCCAGTGATCGCCATCGCGTTTGGCCGTGGTGCGAATGCCTGCCACGTCAGAGCCTGCGCCAGGTTCGGACACACCCACTGCCGTGATGCACTCGCCCGCAGTAATGCGCGGCATGTACTTGGCTTTTTGGGCCGCCGTGCCCGCATGATGCAAATGCGGACTGGCCATGTCGGTGTGAACCAACACGGTAATGATGAAGCCCGCAAACGTAGACTGCGACAAGGCTTCGGCAAACACCAAGTTGGCCATGGCATCGGCACCGCCGCCGCCCAACTCGGGGTCGTACATCAAGCCGAGCAAGCCTGCATCACCCATCTTGCGCAGCACTTCGCGCGGCACCTTGCCGTCTTGCTCCCAAGCTTCGGCAAAAGGCTCGACTTCGCGCACAATGAACTTGGCTACTTGGTCGCGCAGCAGGGTGTGCTCGGGGGTGGTGTAAATGTTGTCAAAGGTGTAGGTCATGTTGATCGCTCCAAAACATCACATGCGGAAAATGCCGAACTTCGTGTCTTCAATGGGCGCGTTCAAGGACGCCGACAAACCAAGCGCCAGCACGCGGCGTGTGTCGGCCGGATCGATCACGCCGTCGTCCCACAAACGCGCGCTGGCGTAATACGGATGCGACTGATGGCCAAACTGGTCCAAGATGGGTTGCTTGAAAGCGGCTTCTTCTTCGGCGCTCCAAGCACCACCACGCGCTTCAATGCCATCGCGCTTGACGGTGGCCAACACGCCAGCGGCTTGCTCGCCGCCCATCACGCAAATGCGCGCATTGGGCCACATCCACAAGAAACGCGGACTGAACGCACGGCCACACATGCCGTAGTTGCCAGCACCAAAGCTGCCACCAATGATGATGGTGAACTTGGGCACCTTGGCCGTGGCCACCGCTGTGACCATCTTGGCGCCATTGCGGGCAATGCCTTCGCTTTCGTATTTGCGGCCCACCATGAAGCCCGTGATGTTTTGCAAAAAGACCAAGGGCACTTTGCGTTGGCAGCACAGCTCAATGAAGTGCGCACCTTTGAGTGCCGACTCTGAAAACAAAATACCGTTGTTGGCAATGATGCCCACGGGCATGCCTTCGATGTGCGCAAAGCCGCACACCAAGGTGGGGCCAAAGCGCGCTTTGAATTCTGCAAACTCGCTGCCATCCACAATGCGCGCAATGATTTCGCGCACATCGTAGGGCTTGCGACTGTCGGCAGGAATGACGCCGTAAATTTCTTTGCTGTCGAATAAAGGCGCCATCGGTTCGCGCAATTGCACGTCGATGTTTTTCTTTCTATTGAGTGACCTCACGGCTTGGCGGGCCAAGGCCAAAGCATGCGCGTCGTTTTGCGCCAAGTGATCGGCCACGCCTGAGAGGCGCGTGTGCACATCGCCACCGCCCAGGTCTTCTGCACTGACCACTTCGCCCGTGGCCGCCTTCACCAAAGGCGGGCCACCCAAAAAGATAGTGCCTTGGTTTTTAACGATGATGGTTTCGTCGCTCATGGCGGGCACATACGCACCACCTGCGGTACAGCTGCCCATGACCACCGCAATTTGCGGAATGCCCAAGGCGCTCATGTTGGCTTGGTTGAAGAAGATGCGGCCAAAGTGCTCACGGTCTGGGAACACGTCGTCTTGGTTGGGTAAGTTGGCGCCGCCAGAGTCGACCAGGTAAATGCAAGGCAAGTTGTTTTGCTGCGCCACTTCTTGTGCGCGCAAATGCTTCTTGACCGTCATGGGATAGTAGGTGCCGCCCTTCACGGTGGCGTCGTTGCACACAATCATGCAGTCCACGCCATTGACGCGACCAATGCCGGCAATCATGCCGGCGCAAGGCGCATCTTCAATGCCTTCTTTGTTGATGTACATGGCGTGTGCCGCCAACGGCGCAAGCTCTAGAAAAGGCGTGCCAGGGTCCAACAGCATTTGCACGCGTTCACGGGGTGGCAGCTTGCCACGGGCGACATGTTTGGCGCGGGCTTTTTCGCCACCGCCGGCCGCGGACTTTTTCAATTGCAAGCGCAGGTCATCGACGGCTGCCTGCAAGGCTGCAGCATTGGCCATGAAATCCGCTGAGCGGGTGTTGAGCTGGGTTTGAAGCACCGACATGTTTGAAATCTCCTGATGCGCAAGGATAGACCCAGGCTGCTTGGAAGGGGAAACTCAGAGGTTGCAAATTGCGCCAAAAATGACGCAGAATAGGTCATGCGTCTAAACCCCGTCAAAAGCCCCCCTGTTGCGGCCACCCCCATGGCCTTTGTTCAGGCTATTTTGCGCGCCTATGCCGCCCAAAAGAAAAGCCCGGTCAAGGCGCTTGAATTTGCACAAATTACGCCATCACAGGCCAAAAAAATCAACACACACATCACCGCCTTGCAAATGGAGCGCATCTCCAGCTTTGCCATGCACGAGCTCAATGACGAGGCCCTGGGCTGCCTCAGCAGGCAGTTGCCATGGGGCACTTACGGCATGCTGGTGCGCGCCTCCCTGACCTCGCCCACACTGGGTGTGGCCCTTAAACGTTGGTGCCGGCATCACGGCCTGGTGACCGATGACATTGAACTCTCGGTTGAAGAAATGGATGGCAAAGCGCACATTCGCTTAAGAGAACTCAATGACATGGGTGCACAACGCGAATTTGGCGTGCTGTCCATTCTTCGAAATTTATATGGCGTGGCCTGCTGGCTGATTGACTCCCGCGTCACCCTCGAACAAGTTCACTTTGCCTTTGAGGCACCCGCACACCAAGCGGTGTATCCCTTGATGTTTCAAGGGCCCGTGCAATTTGGTCCTGCGTCAGAACATACAGAGGCACGGGCGGTGTCTGAGTTGGTCATGAATGCCAGCTACTTAGAACTGCCGCTGCGCCGAGATGAAGCCGCCTTGCAGCGCATGCTCGACACGGCACTCACCCTCACGGTGCTGCAATACCGCAAAGACCGTTTGCTGCTCACCCAGGTAAAGCAAGCACTGGCCATGCACCCGCAAGACACACACAGCGCAGAAGACTTGGCGCCCTTGTTGAATTTATCGCCGCGCAGTTTGCACAGGCAACTCAAAGAGGAAGGCACCAGCCTGCAAGTCCTGAAAGATGAAGTGCGACGCGAGCGCGCCATCGAGCTGCTTCAAAGAACCCGCAAGCCTGTAAAGCAAGTGGCCGAGAGCGCGGGCTTTCAAAATGAAAAAAGCTTTATCCGCGCGTTCAAGCAGTGGACCGGTCAAACCCCTGCGGCTTTTCGGGATGCGCGCCAAAGTTCGGGCAAAGCGCCCATATGAGGAAACAATTGAGATGCCCCTGCTTCTAGCAGCGCAGGTGCCAACGCCTCGTCAGTACACAGCGCCCAGACCGTGGCGCCTGCCGCCACACCCGCTTCAATGCCTGCGGTGCTGTCTTCAATTACCAAACAATGCGCCGGATTGCATTCCAAATGTGCTGCTGCCGCCAAGTAAACATCGGGCGCAGGCTTGGTGCGCGCCATTTCATGGCCACTGAAAATACGCCCTTCAAAATGCGGCATCAAGTCCACATGTGACAACTGCATTTCAACTTTGAACCGGTCTGCACCTGAAGCACAGGCAATGGCACCTTGCGTCAACTCATACGCTGCAGCCACTGCATCGTGCGCACCTGGCATCACTTGCAAACCCGCTTGCAGCGCATCGTTGCGGCGCATTCTGAAGGCATGCAGCCATTCCTCGGTCAGCGGCAAACCTGTTCGCGCTTCAATTTCTGCCTTGTGATCTTTGACAGCTTTGCCCACAAAGTAGCGAAAGCATTCTTCGGGCGACATCAACCAGCCTCGCTCTTCCAGCATGTCACGCAACACAGCGTTGGTGATGGGCTCGCTGTCGACCAGCACGCCATCGCAATCAAAGAGTACGGCTTGAAAATTCATGCGCCGATGTTAACCGCTTCAAACGATTTCAGACGGCTTCGATGTAACGCCACTGCCCCTCTTCGCACACAAAACAACTGCGCTCGTGCAAACGGTGCGCTTTGCCTGCCACCCGCACCCGAGCGACAAACTCAACTTCGGCGGTGGCTTGACCGTTTTGCACCCCCGTCTCTACAAAGTCTTTGATTTCAAGACCGAGCCATTTGGCACCTTCGTCAAAGTTCACAGACTCAGGTCGATGTGCCGCCTGCCATGTGTGCTTGAGGTAGGCCTGGTTCTCCAACACAAACGCGGTGTAGCGCGAGCGCATGAGATGCAAGGCATCTGGTGGCAGCAGGCCGTTTTGAAGGTAGCGGCCGCAGCAATCTTGGTACGCTGCGCCGCCGCCTTTGCGCTTTAAAGCACTGGGCGCACCGCCACATGGGCAAATATCGGGCGCAGACAAACTCAAGCCAAAGCCCGTTGAATGATGATCTTTTGAACGTCGCTGGTGCCCTCATAAATTTGGCACACACGCACATCGCGGTAAATTCGTTCAACAGGAAAGTCGCTGACAACGCCATACCCCCCCAAAGTTTGAATGGCCGCGCTGCAGATTTTTTCGGCAGCTTCACTGGCAAACAACTTGGCCATGGCGGCTTCTTTCAAGCAAGGCAAGCCTGCATCGCGCAATGTCGCAGCGTGCCACATCAGTTGACGTGCAGCCTCCAGTTGCGTGGCGCATTCGGCCAAACGGAAACCCACGGCTTGATGGTTGAAGATGGCGGTGCCAAAACTTTCGCGTTGCTTGGCGTACTCAATGGCCACCTCTAGCGCACTGCGCGCCATGCCAATGCTTTGTGCCGCAATGCCAATGCGGCCGCCTTCTAGAGCAGACAAAGCGATCTTGTAGCCTTCGCCTTCTTGACCAATCAAATTCTCGGCAGGCACTTCGCAGTTTTCAAAGTTGATTTGCGCGGTGTCACTGGAATGCTGACCCAACTTGTCTTCCAAGCGCGCCACCTGATAACCGGGCGTGGTCGTGGGCACAATGAATGCGCTCATGCCTTTTTTGCCGGCGCCTTTATCGGTCACGGCAATGACGATGGCCACGTCGCCATGCTTGCCACTGGTGATGAACTGTTTCACACCATTGATCACATAGGCATCGCCTTTGCGCGTGGCCGTGGTGCGCAAAGCCGACGCATCCGATCCCACGTGAGGTTCCGTTAAACAAAATGCCCCGAGCAATTCACCTTGCGCCAAACGTGTCAGCCACTTTTGCTTTTGCGCATCGTTGCCGTAGCGCATGAGGATGGCGTTGACGGGGCAGTTGGTGACGCTGATGGTGGTGCTGACACCGCCATCACCGGCGGCAATTTCTTCCAGCACCAAGGCCAGCGTGAGGTAATCCAAATTGGCGCCGCCCAAGGACTCTGGCACACAGATGCCATAAGCACCTAAGGCCGCCAAGCCTTTGTGCGCTTCTTTGGGAAACTCGTGGGTCTTGTCCCACGTGGCGGCGTAGGGCCACAGTTGTTCTTTGGCAAATGCGCGAACTGCTTCGCGAATCATTTCTTGGTCGGGGGTCAACAGCATGTTGTTCTTTCAGGGGTGTTTGTCTACCAAGGCAACGTGGTTCCGTCGTAATTCAAAAACTGGCCTTGCATGGCAGCGCGTTGCTTGGCGCCACTGGCTGCTTCAAGCGTGGCACGCATTTGCGTCACACTGTCTTGTACGGCAAGAGGGGCAGCGTCACCGCCCATGTCGGTTTGCACCCAGCCCGGACTGAGCGCCAACCAAGTGACATTGGGAAAATCAAAGGGGGCCGTGCGCACCACCATGTTGAGTGCGGCTTTGCTGACCTTGTACAAAGCAGCGCGGCCGTTGTCGGTCAACTCAAGGCTGGCCATGCGGCTGCTGACAAAGGCAAAGGTGCCATCGGCTTCAGCCACCCATGGCGCCACTTGCGGCAAAGCCTGCATAGCGCCCAGTACATTGGCGCGCATGACGTCATCGAACACTTGTTGCGTGGGCGGTGTTTGCGGCGAGGCGCGTTCCATCACACCCGCCACATACAAAGCCACATCAATTTTTTCGCCGTCCAAGCGCCAAGACAGGCCGCTCACACTGGCAGGCTTGGCCACATCGAGTTTGAAAGTTTCTGCGCCCACTGCTTGCAGCTTGGCACACCCTTCGTCGTCGCGCGCTGTGGCCAGCACGCGCCAGCCATCGGCCACATATTGGCGTGCAAACTCAAAGCCAATGCCGCGCGAGGCGCCCAAGATCAAAACAGTTTTCATCAAAGGGCTCCTTGCTGAACTTGCGCTTAAACCAATTCCAACGCCACAGCAGTGCCTTCACCGCCACCAATGCACAGTGTGGCCAAACCTTTTTTCAGGCCACGTGCTTTGAGTGCGTGAATAAGCGTCACCATGATGCGCGCGCCGGATGCGCCAATGGGGTGACCCAAAGCGCACGCACCGCCGTTCACGTTCACCTTCTCATGCGGCACATTGAGTTCTTTCATGAGGGCCATGGGCACCACAGCAAACGCTTCGTTCACTTCCCACAAGTCCACATCGCCAACGGTCCACCCGGCTTTGGCCAAAGCTTTTTGCGTAGCGCCCACTGGGGCTGTGGCAAACCATTCGGGTTCTTGTGCATGGGTGGCGTGGCTCACGATACGGGCCAAAGGCTTGCAACCCAATTTGTCTGCGGTGCTTTGACGCATCATGACAAGTGCTGCAGCGCCATCGTTGATGGAGGAGCTAGAAGCGGCGGTGATGGTGCCGTCTTTTTTGAACGCAGGCTTCAAGCTGGTGACTTTGTCCAGCTTCACTTTGCCAGGACCTTCGTCCACTGACACCGTGGTTTCACCCGCACGTGTTTTGAATGTCACAGGTGTGATTTCTGCTTGAAAAGCACCAGAGGCTGTGGCCGCTTTGGCGCGCTCGACGCTGGCAATGGCAAACGCATCTTGCGCTGCACGCGTGAAGCTGTACTTGGCGGCACAGTCTTCGCCAAAGGTGCCCATGGAACGGCCCGCCTCGTAGGCGTCTTCCAAACCATCGAGCATCATGTGATCGTAAATTTTGTCGTGGCCCATGCGATAACCACCGCGGCCCTTGAGCATCAGGTAAGGCGCATTGGTCATGCTTTCCATGCCGCCGGCCACCAACACATCGTGTGAGCCGGCCAGCAACATGTCGTGTGCAAACATGGCAGCACGCATGCCAGAGCCACACATCTTGGACATGGTGACGGCACCTGCACTCTTGGGCAGACCGCCTTTGAACCCCGCCTGACGCGCAGGCGCTTGACCTTGACCGGCCATCAAACAATTGCCAAACAAGACTTCCGTGACCAACTCTGCGCTGAACTTGGAACCCGCTGCTGCGCGCTCCACGGCCGCCTTGATGGCCGCACCGCCCAAGTCGTGTGCGGCCAGCGACGCGAAGTCGCCCTGAAAGCTGCCCATGGGTGTGCGCGCTGCGCTAACAATGACGACGGGGTCATGTGAAGTGGTCATGTGAAGTACTCCTGTTAGATTGAAATTTGAGAAAGGCGTTACGCACCGCGTGGGTAACGTTTAAAGGCGCGTCGAAACACATCGACCACCTCGTGCGATCCGGTCATGGTGACGTCCATGTCTTTGACCAGGCCATCGTTCAAACCATAGACCCAGCCATGGACAGCAATTTTTTGGCCACGACCCCACGCGTCTTGCATGACGTTGGACAAAGCCACGTTGCCCACTTGCTCAATGACATTCATTTCGCACATGGCGTCTTCAAGTTGCTGTTGTGGCAAATGGTTCAAGCGTTGGCGATGGCGCAAACGCACATCTTGCACATGGCGCAGCCAGTTGTCGGCTAAGCCAATGCGGGTGCCGCGTGTAGCAGCCAGCACACCGCCGCAGCCGTAATGGCCCACCACCATGATGTGCTCCACTTTGAGCGCATCCACAGCGTATTGAATGACCGACAAGGCATTCAAGTCGGAGTGCACCACCACATTGGCCACGTTCCGATGCACAAACACTTCACCGGGCTCGAGGCCTGTGATTTGGTTGGCGGGCACGCGGCTGTCGGAACAGCCAATCCATAGATATTTGGGCGACTGTTGCTGCGCCAAATGATTGAAGAACCCAGGCTGCTCACGCTCCATGCGCTCGGCCCAAATCCGGTTGTTGTCAAAGAGATGTGAGAGATGTTTTGTAGTCATGCCTGCATTGTCTCAACGTTTGCAAAAATCCGAAGCATCGATCAGCATGTTTCCGCAAACAATTCACGGCCAATCAGCATGCGGCGAATTTCGCTGGTGCCGGCGCCAATCTCATACAGCTTGGCATCGCGCCACAAGCGGCCCAAGGGGTATTCGTTGATGTACCCATTGCCACCAAAAATCTGCACGCCTTCGCCGGCCATCCAGGTGGCTTTTTCGGCACACCACAAAATGACACTTGCGCAGTCTTTGCGCACTTGTCGCACGTGGTCGGTGCCCAGCATGTCGAGGTTTTTGCCTACGGTGTAGCAAAACGCACGGCCGGCTTGCAACACGGTGTACATGTCGGCCACTTTGCCTTGAATCAGTTGGAACTCACCAATGCTTTGACCAAACTGCTTGCGATCGTGTATGTAAGGCACCACGTTGTCCATCACCGATTGCATGATGCCCAATGGCCCCGCGGCCAACACAGCACGCTCGTAATCCAAACCACTCATCAAAACTTTGGCACCCATGTTGAGGCCGCCCAAAATATTCTCTTCTGGCACTTCCACGTTTTGAAACACCAGCTCACCCGTGTGGCTACCGCGCATGCCCAGCTTGTCGAGCTTCTGCGCAACCGAGAAGCCCTTCATGCTTTTCTCGATCAAGAAGGCGGTGACGCCGCGCGCGCCCAACTCGGGTTCGGTTTTGGCATAGACCACCAAGGTGTCAGCATCGGGGCCGTTGGTGATCCACATTTTGTTGCCGTTGAGCACGTAGTAGCCACCTTTGTCCTCGGCTTTGAGTTTCATGCTGATGACGTCAGAGCCAGCGCCTGGCTCGCTCATGGCCAACGCACCCACGTGCTCGCCACTGATCAGCTTGGGCAAGTATTTTTGCTTTTGCGCGTCGGTGCCGTTGCGCTTGATTTGATTGACACACAAATTGCTGTGCGCGCCATACGACAAGCCCACACTGGCCGACGCGCGAGAAATTTCTTCCATGGCAATCATGTGTGCGAGGTAACCCATGTTGGCGCCGCCATAGACCTCTGGCACCGTGATGCCCAACACACCCACGTCGCCCATCTTGCGCCACAGGTCCATGGGGAACTGATCGGCGCGATCAATTTCAGCAGCACGGGGGGCAATTTCAGCTTGCGCAAAATCGCGGACCGCATCGCGCAAAGCGTCAATCTCTTCACCCAATTGAAAGTTAAGACCTGGCATGTTCATGTTGTTGACTCCACACTGAATTTGAAAAATTGGAAGGCTGGTTGAGAATGACGCTCAATAGGTTTGCGGCACCGGCACCAAGGTTTGCTGCATCACGGCACACATGGATTTTTTGCCTTGTGCATCGATGTGAAAAACTTCCGCCGTGGTGACGATGATGCGTTTACCGCCTTTGACCACCTTGCCCACTGCGCGAAGTTCACCCTCTTGGTGACCACTTAAAAAATTGATTTTGTATTCCACCGTGACCACCTCCATGCCTTCAGGCGCCACTGTCAGGCCGGCATAGCCGCCTGCAATGTCGGCCAATGCGCCCATGGCACCGCCATGAAAACCAC
Source organism: Limnohabitans sp. (assembly GCA_030158125.1). GTDB lineage: Bacteria > Pseudomonadota > Gammaproteobacteria > Burkholderiales > Burkholderiaceae_C > Limnohabitans_A. Next base: position 41,912 of record JAOATL010000008.1, read on the forward strand.
CTTGCTGTTGCGTCACTTTTTCGCCATAGGGCAAGGCAATTTCAACTTCACCCCGTTCGACGCGCACCAGTGTGGCGTCTAAATGTTTCATCATGCCTTGCCGTGCAAAACTGGCAGCAATGCGCTTTGCAACGGGTGTAGAGAAGTCTGGCGCGTTCATGCGACTGACTTTTTCTGAGCCGCCTTATCGGCCCGCGCCAGCAAGGTGCGCGCATCTTTTTCATGCGTCTTCACCTCTTCCAGCGTGGCATGCAAGTCGGCCAACTGCGATTCCAGTTGCTGCCGGTGCTCGGCCAGCACCACCAAAAACTTTTTCAATTGCGGCCCGGTGTCGCGTGGGCTGTCGTACATGTCAATCAACTCTTTGGCTTCTGTGAGTGACAAGCCCAGACGTTTGGCGCGCAACGTGAGTTTGAGGCGTGTTCGGTCGCGCGAGGAATAAACTCGATTGCGGCCACCCGGGCCCGAGCGCTCAGGCTCCAGCAATCCCATGTCTTCGTAAAAACGAATGGCACGCGTGGTGAGGTCAAACTCTTTGGCCAGGTCGCTGATTGAAAATTGAGTTGCCATGCTGCTTACTTTCCTACTTGCGCACAGGCGACAGACGGGGTCGTCTGGTGCGTCTTACAATGCCTCAAATGTAATTGACGTTAACGTAAACGTCAATGCACCAACGGGATTTTTCCCCAAGCCAAAATTGCCATGACCCAAACTGCCACGCCCTTCGCGCAAGCCAAACCAACAATTGACCCAGCCGATTTGATGGCTGGCGAAAAAGCCTTGCGTTTTCCGCTAGGCACATATTTGCCAGAACTCGGTCAAGCCTTGGCAGTAGCGCCGGGTATTTGGTGGATTCGGATGGCATTGCCTTTTGCTTTGGATCACATCAATTTGTGGCTCTTGGCCGACACCGAAGAAACGCCAACAGGCGTAAGACACGGCTGGACGGTGGTGGATTGCGGTGTGACCAATCCAGGCACACAAGACGCATGGCGCCAAGTTTTGGAAGGCCCCATGAAGGGTTTGCCCATTTTGCGCGTGATTGTGACCCACATGCACCCAGACCATATGGGACTTGCACATTGGCTGTGCGCGCAATTCAATGCGCCTTTGTGGATGAGCGCCACTGAATACCAAGCAGCCCTTCTGGCCTCTAGCGGCGGCACCAATTTTGGTGGCCTGAGTACCCAAAAGTTTTTTGCCGATCACGGCTGGAACGATCCGGCAGATCAGCAACAAATCAAAGATCGAGTGTCTTACTACGCCAAGATGGTGCCTCAAGTCCCAGAGGCTTATCACCGCCTGATGCATGGCCGTGAACTGACCATTGGCGGCCATGCGTGGCATTGCATCAGCGGCTGGGGCCATTCACCTGAGCACATGGCGCTTTACTGCGAGGCCACACATGTGCTGATCAGCGGCGACATGGTGCTGCCCAAAATTTCCACCAACGTCAGTGTCTACGCGCAAGAACCCGAAGCCAACTCACTGGCCCTGTTCATGACATCGCTGCATCACTTCGACGCGTTGCCAGCAGACACCTTGGTGCTGCCATCGCACGGTCGGCCTTTTGTCGGCTTGCACACACGCACTGCCCAATTGCTGAAGCATCACGAAGATCGCATGGACGAGGTCTTGGCAGCTTGTAGCGAGCAAGCCGGCAGCGCGCACGACATGCTCAAAGTGATTTTTAAAAGGCCTTTGGATTTTCATCAGACCACCTTTGCCATTGGCGAATCTGTGGCACACCTGCATGCCTTGTGGTTTGCCGGAAAAATGTCTCGCGCCAAAGATGCGCAAGGTGTTTGGCGTTTCAAAACTGTGCGCTGAAAGCGCTGGTCAGTCCAGCGCCGCCGCGTTCAAGCCCAGTTGGCCAAGTTCTCTTTTTGCAGCGCTCGGCGGCGCGCCATGTGGTCGGGCAAGATTTCGGCCACCACTTTCCAAAATGCAGGGCTGTGGTTCATTTCGCGCAGATGCGCCAACTCATGGACCACCACATAGTCAATGGCCTCTGGCTTTAAGTGAATCAAGCGCCAATTGAGGCGAATGGCACCATCGATGCGCGCGCTGCCCCAGCGCGAACCCGCATTCGACAAACTGAGCTTGCGCCATTGCACGCCCATTTGCGGCGCAAAGAAATTCAAACGCGCTTCAAACAAGGCGCGCCCTTCGCGCATCAGCCACGCCTGAACGGCATCGCGAATTTGAGAGGCTTCGGCCGTCACGGGCAATGCCAGCCTGAGCTCAACGCCCTCCTGCAAGTCGCTGCGATTCAATTCACTGCGTCCCACTTCGGGACTGAGTCGCAAGCGGATGGATGCACCCAAGTAATCCAAGCAAGCACCATCGGTCCACTCAATTTGTCGGATGTTTTTTTGCCGCTCCTGCACTTCAACCCATTTGCGAAGTACCCATTCGCCGCGCTCTTGCAAACCCAGCTCAACCTCTTTCAAGGTGACCCACTTGGGCGCACGAACTTCCAAACCATCGGGCCCCACGACAAAACCAATCGACCGCCTGCGAACGCGCTGGAACAAATAACTCACACGCACGCCTGCCAACACCGCTTCGCGGTTGGCGCGGGGATGCGTCAAAGGCGCCACACCATGCAAGGGCACTGTGTCGAGTGACGGCGATTCGATCAGAGGCCTTGCAGGCAAGGTCTCTGAGACGCTAGAGGGCGCAGGCCTGGGCCTTGGTGTTGGTGGCGGCACAGCCGCCACAGGTGAGGGACTTAAAAAATCAAGAACAAGTTGCAGCGGATTGCGCATCGGTGTTCTGCGTCCCAGCTTTATGCGGCAGGCGATGAAGACGCTGGATAGGCTTCAGGATCAAGGCGTCTCATTTCGGCTTCAATCCAGTTTTCGACTTCTTGCATCAACTCTTCGGGTTGCCGTCCCTCACTGGAGATGGCTTTGCCAATGGAGATGTCAACAACGCCCGGCTTCTTGATGAATGCCTTGGTGGGCCAACACTTGGCCGAAGTGACGGCAATGGGAATGACCGGCACCCCAGCCTCGATGGCCAAACGTGTGCCGCCCGTTTTGTAAACGCCTTTTTGACCGCGTGGAATGCGCGTGCCTTCCGGAAACATGATGACCCATACACCTTGGTCCATCAAGCGCTTGCCTTGCGACACCACTTTTTGAAAGGCCTGCGCACGCTGACTGCGATCGATGTGGATCATGTCCATGCGTCCCATGGCCCAGCCAAAAAACGGCACGCTGAGGAGTTCTTTTTTAAACACATAGGCCAAGGGGTGCGGCATGATGGCCGGCATCAAAAATGTTTCCCATGTGGACTGATGCTTCACCAACAGAATGACGGGGTCTTTTTCGCCAACGGGCAAATTTTCCATGCCCGTGATGCGGTTTTGAATGCCCAAAATATAAGTGCCACTGTTGATGGCATTTCGCAACCAAGCCGCACACCACCAGTACAACCGGCTGCTGCTCATGAACAGGGAGGCCACCACCACCACCAAAGCCCAAGGGATGACCGTGATGGTCATCCACAGCATGTGCACGAGTGAGCGTATGAAGTTCATAAAACAGGTTCCGACGATTTTTTCAAAAGCGCATCCACAAAGGCATTGAGATCTGTATGCATCTGCGTACCCTTTGGGAATGTGGGTGGCAAAGCGGCACCGCGCAAAACTTCAGATCGGCCTGTGAGCACCAAATGGGGCTTGCAACCAGCGGCTTCTGCGGCTTGCATGTCGCGCAGACTGTCCCCCACAAAGGGCACATCTTTGACATCGATGCCAAAGCGATCAGCCACTTGCTCGATCAATCCTGGCAAGGGCTTTCTGCACGTACAGACATCTTCGGGCGCATGCGGGCAGTAAAAAATCGCATCGATGCGCCCACCCACTGCAGCCAATTGTTTCAGCATGCGTTTGTGGATGGCGTTCAAAGAAGCCACATCTAACAAACCACGGCCTAAGCCCGACTGGTTGGTGGCGAGCACCACATGGTAACCAGCATGATTCAGTCGACCCACCGCTTCCAGTGCACCAGGCAACGCTTGCCACTCTTCAGGCGACTTGATGAACTCATCACTGTCGTGATTGAGTGTTCCATCGCGGTCGAGGATGACAAGCTTGATGTGTTGCACTGTTGGGTGTACTCGGTTTATGCCAAACGGGACAAGTCGGCTACGCGGTTCATGGCGACGTGCAAGCACTTGAGCAAACCTTGTCGGTTCAAGCGCACATCCATCTCTTCAGCGTTGACCATGACATCGTCAAAGAACGCGTCGACGGGCGAGCGCAAGGCCGCCAAGGTTTGCAAGGAGCCCGTGTAGTCACCCGCGTTGAACAAGGCCTCTGACTCAGGCAACAAACGCTGCATCACCGCATGCAAAGCTTGCTCGGCTGTTTCTTTGAGCAAGGCAGGGTTGACATGTGGATCGACTTCATCGGCCTTTTTCAAGATGTTGCCAATGCGCTTGTTGGCCGCAGCCAAAGCGGGGCTTTCGGGCAAAGCCGCAAAAGCACGCACAGCCGCCAACAACTTGGGCATTTGGCCCAAGCGTGCAGGATGCAAAGCCAACACCGCGTCCACTTCTTGTGCGCTGTAACCTTGCTCGCGCAATGCGCCAGCCAAACGGTCAAACAAGAACGTGGTGAGGGCCTCAGAAGGATCGGTGATCTTGTCGCCAAACACGGGTACTGACAAAGCCAAGAGCTGACGCCAATCGAGCGCCAAATCTTTTTCCATCAACATGCGAATGACACCCAAGGCGTGACGGCGCAGCGCAAACGGATCTTTGTCGCCACTTGGCAAATTGCCAATGCCAAACATGCCCACCAAGGTTTCGAGTTTGTCGGCCAAGGCCACGACCAAGCCCACGTTGTTGCGCGGCAATTCGTCGCCTGCGAAGCGCGGACGATAGTGGTCTTCAATGGCGTCGGCAATGTCATTGGACAAGCCGTCGTGGCGCGCATAGTAGCCCCCCATGATGCCTTGCAACTCTGGAAACTCGCCCACCATGTCGGTCAGCAAATCGGTTTTGGCCAACTGTGCGGCGGTGTCTGCAGCTTGCGCCAGCGCGTCGCCACCGAGGGCTTGGCCCAAGGCTTTGGCAATGCCGCGCACGCGCGCCATGCGCTCACCTTGTGTGCCCAGTTTGTTGTGGTACACCACCTTGTTCAAACCTTCCACGCGCGAGGCCAATGTTTTCTTGCGATCTTGATCGAAGAAAAACTTGGCATCGGCCAAGCGCGGGCGCACCACGCGCTCGTTGCCACCGATCACCGCACTGGCATCGGATGGCGAAATGTTGCTGACGACCAAGAACTGGTGCGTGAGCTTGCCTTCTGCCGTGAGCAGCGGGAAGTATTTTTGATTGGCCTTCATGGTCAGGATCAAACACTCCTGCGGCACTTCCAAAAACTGTTTTTCAAATTCGCAGGCGAGCACATTGGGGCGCTCAACCAAGGCCGTGACTTCATCCAACAAGGCTTCGTCTTCAATGGCTTTGGCACCGCCGCCCACTTTGGCTGCAGCCGCATTGAGTTGCTTGACGATTTCTGCGCGGCGCTCGGAAAAGCTGGCAATGACCGCGCCGTCTCGGGCCAAAGTAGCGGCATAACTGTCGGCGTCTTGAATGACGACAGGCGACACACTGGCTTCAAAGCGATGGCCGTGTGTTTGCTGACCGGCTCTCAAGCCCAGTGTTTTGACAGGGACCACGTCTTTGCCGTGCAAAGCCACCAAACCGTGTGCAGGACGCACAAAGTTGACGCTGGTCCAGCCTGGCATGTCGCAGTCGGTTTCCAACTGATAGGTCATGACCTTGGGAATAGGCAACTTGGCCAAGCTTTCGTCCAAAGCTTTTTGCAAACCTTGCAACAGGCTCGCACCTTTGGCCACACTGTCGTAAAACAAAGCGTCGGCTTTGCCATCGGGCGCGCGTTTCAATGCAGCCACCACCGCAGCCGGATTGCTGATGTCTGCACCAAGTGCTTGCAACTTTTTGAGCAAGGCGGGCGTGGCATTGCCGCTGGCATCGAGGCCAACGGTCACTGGCATCAGCTTTTGTTGAATGGCTTTATCGGCGGCTTGTGCGGCCACTTGCGTGACATGCGCGGCCAATCGACGTGGCGAGGCGTAGGCTGTCACCACAGATTGTGCGGCGGTTAAACCGGCGTCGCGCAATTGCTCGAACAACACATTGGCAAATGATTCGCCCAATTTTTTGAGTGCCTTGGGAGGCAGCTCTTCTACAAACAGTTCAACGAGAAGGTTTTGATGTGTCATTTTGATGTTTACCTTCAGGCTGCTTTTTTGCTCAAAGCATTCAATTGCTCGACCCACTCGCGCGGCGCCATGGGGAAGCCCAAACGCTCGCGGCTCTCAAAATAGCTTTGTGCAACGGCGCGGGCCAAATTGCGAATGCGGCCAATGTAGGCTGCACGCTCAGTGACGCTGATGGCACCACGCGCATCCAGCAAGTTGAAAGTGTGTGCACCTTTGAGCACTTGTTCGTAAGCGGGCAAAGCCAACTGCGCGCCAATCAAATGCTGCGCTTGTTTTTCGTAAGCAGAGAATGCTGTGAACAAGAACTCGGCGTCGGCGTGTTCAAAGTTGTAAGTGGACTGCTCCACCTCGTTTTGGTGATACACATCGCCGTAGCTGAGGGTGTCGGTCCACTTTAAGTTGTAAACATTGTCGACACCTTGCAGGTACATGGCCAAGCGCTCAAGACCGTAGGTGATTTCGCCGGTGATGGGTTTGCAATCAATACCGCCCACTTGCTGGAAGTAGGTGAACTGCGTCACTTCCATGCCATTGAGCCAAACTTCCCAACCCAAACCCCATGCACCCAGGGTTGGATTTTCCCAATCGTCTTCGACAAAACGAATGTCGTTCTTTTTGAGATCAAAACCCAAAGCTTCGAGCGAGCCCAAATACAAATCCAAAATATTGGAAGGTGCGGGTTTCAAGACCACTTGGTACTGGTAGTAGTGCTGCAAACGATTTGGGTTTTCGCCATACCGACCATCTTTAGGCCGACGGCTAGGCTGCACATACGCCGCCTTCCATGGCTCGGGGCCAATGGCACGCAAAAAGGTGGCAGTGTGCGAAGTACCCGCACCCACTTCCATGTCATAGGGCTGCAACAACGCACACCCCTGAGCATCCCAGTAGGACTGCAGTTTCAAAATGATTTGTTGGAAGGTCAACATGGCTGAAAAAAGTTAGGCCCCCGTACGTCGGTGGCAACCCTTGATTTTAAAGCGCCTGAGACCCAGAGCGCCGAAAAAACGCACCCAAAACAAGAACTATTGAGCCGCAAATCAACCAAAGCGGCCACAAACCCCATTGCGAGGTCCACTGTGCATAAGGCGTCAACCCCGTGCGCCCCTCAAACTCCCCGACCAACGCGCCGCGCGTGAAAACAGGCAATGAGGCGATCACCTCGCCTTTGGCGTCAATCAAAGCGGTCAATCCCGTGTTGGTAGCACGGATGACAGGCCGCTGAAACTCCAAAGCACGTATTTTGGAGATGGCTGCATGTTGAGCCGGCGCAGTGGTGTGGCCAAACCACGCCAAATTGCTCATGTTGACCAACACGGTGGGCGCCCGCTCTTCATTCGCAAAATAGCGCGCCACTTCCTCGCCAAACAGGTCTTCATAGCAAATTTGCGGCAGCAACCGCTGCCCCTGCCAAGACAGCACGCTGGCACTTGAACGCTGCTGTCCAAAATCGCTCAGGGGAATGTTCATAAGGCGCACAAACCATTGAAAAAATGGCGGCACAAATTCGCCAAAGGGCACCAAGTGTTGCTTGTCGTAGCGGTACTTGTGCGTGTCTTGACCCAAGGCCAGTACAGAGTTGCTGTAACCCACGTTGGCACCACCCATTGGCAAGCCGATCAATGCCAATTGAGCGGGTACCTGTCGACCTGAAGCAAGCCCAGACGCTTGGTATTTGTTGTTCAGCTTTTGCCAGTAAGCGGGCGGCAGTTGTTGCGGCAACACGGGGATAGCGGTCTCAGGGGTCACGACCAAGGCCTCGGTATTGGACAACAGTTGGGCCGCATACCAATTCAGCGCCACTGGGACGCCTTGCCTTGGCATGAACTTCTCGTCTTGTGGAATATTGCCCTGCAACAAGCGGACGGTCATGGTTCCAGCGGGCTGCGTGAACTCTTGCGACATGCGCTGAAGCGACAAGGGCAGCACCACGGCCAACGTCACCCCGAGGGACAACAACCCTCGCCATGCGTGCGTGCGACGCGCCATCAGCACAGAAATCAGAAGGGGCACCCCCATGGCCAATAGCGCCGCCACCGCACCCATGCCGTACACCCCTACCCACGGCGCATAAACCGACAAAACGCTTTGTCCATGCGCATAGCCCCCGGCACCCCACGGAAAGCCAGTGAACCACTGGCCGCGAGCCAACTCGGCCAATGTCCAAAGTGCCGCAAACAGCAACCCACCCGCCAAGGCCAAGTTGAATTCAGACCACATCAAGAAAGATTTGGCGTGGGTGGCGTAACGACCTTCTTGATGGCGTGCCTTCCAAAGCCAACGACGATAGACAAACACCCAAGCGCCACCCGCAATTGCAAAATAAATGGCCAAAGCCATGGCCAACACCAGAACAGCCAAACACGCCAACCACGAGGGCAATCCGCCATATTGATGCATCGACACATAAAGCCAACCCCAAGTTGACGACATCGCCGCTGCGGCAAACACGCCTGCGATCTTCATGCCCGTCACCCATGCGCGTCCGACGGGGCGCCGCGCTGTTGACAGTTCAGACTCTTGGGAGGCTGTTTGCAGAAGCAAGGCGCTTAGGCACGCCAAGCTTAAACACTGCAAAGCGCCAAAGGATTGCCCCGAAATGCCCAAGACATCGCCAAACGCGAAGGCTGGCCATGCCATTGAAAAACCATGCAAAACACCGGCCAACAATGAAGCGCCGAATGTCCACATGTTTATTTTTTGACGCGCGAAATGGGAGAGACCTTGAACCATCGAACCGCACCACCGCGTGTGTGCAAAACCACAAATTCCAACCCAGACAAGCTGAATCGTTCTCCGCGTTTTGGCACATGCCCCATCTCATGCGCGATCAAGCCACCGATGGTGTCAAAGTTGTGCGTTTCTTCATCCATCACTTCTGGATTTAGCTTGACACCAAAGGCCTCCGAGACACGCTCCAAGGAGGTGTCGCCGCTGACGCGGTAGGTTTGATCGGCCAACCCAAAGATGTCGCCCGCTTCTTCTTCGATGTCGAATTCGTCCTCAATTTCACCCACAATTTCTTCAAGCACATCTTCAATGGTGATGAGGCCGGCCGTGCGGCCAAACTCGTCAATCACGATGGCCAGATGCTGCCGGTTGTCTCTAAACTGCCTGAGCAAATCATTCAGCCCTTTGCTTTCAGGCACAAACACCGCAGGCCGCAACAGCGCGCGAATGTTCAGCTCCGGCGCACGTTGCAATTTGAGTAAATCTTTGGCCATCAAAATGCCAATGATGTTTTCGCGATCGTCTTCGTAAACAGGGAAACGGGAGTGCGCCGTATCGATGACCTGATGCAACAACTCATCAAAAGGCGCATCAATCGACAACAACTCCATGCGCGGTGCCGCCACCATGGCTTCGCCAGCCGTCATGTCTGCCATTCGAATCACACCTTCTAGCATGAAGCGGCTTTGGGCATTGATGATGTCGTTGTCCTCGGCCTCCGCGAGGGTCTCGATCAATTCGTCTTTGGAATCGGGGCCAGGGTGAATGAACTCAGCCAGCTTTTGCAAAAAAGAGCGTTTGTCTTCGCGCTTTGATTCGCGTTTGTCGTCACGTTCATTCAAACGCACAGGATGAGGGTCGGTCACAGTCAAAGTGGCAAAAGGCCGTTGTGGAAGAGCCTCTAGGATAGCGGATTAAACGCCAGATTGGTGACGTGACTCGCGCACACCTTTTCGCACATCTTGTAGCGTTTTCAAGAGACGCATGAATTGTTGCGCCCGCGCTTTGATTTGGAAATCTAAATCAGCCATGCCTTCCTCCAAAAATTCATGGACTTGACTGTCCAAATTGGCAGGCGGCAAGCTGAGATAGGCATCACTTTCACTGCCATCTCGCTCCACACGCGCCCCGGCTTTTCTGGCAATTTTGAGCATGGGTGTGTTTTCACTTAAAGCGTGAATGAACAACAAGGCCACCCCTTGGTTTCGGGCGTGGATCACGGCTCGTTTGAACAATCGACCGCCCAGCCCACGCCCACGCATTTTCAAATCAACCGACACACCAAACTCGGCACAGGTGGCCCACTGTGGATCGACCGAAAAGGCCAAATGCGCCATGGAAACAATCTCTAAACGTCGGTTGAAAACACCATAGATGTCGTCGCGGACGAAATCCAATTTAGACACGTATGCATCAATTTGCTCATCGGTCGCAGGATAACCAAAGCGCAGGTAACGGTCTTGATTTCCGAGGCTTTTCAAATGCGCAGCGATCTTGGGCCGATGCTTGACGCTCAGAATCCGGATGGGGATCCACTGCGTCCAACGGCGCCACAGCAATTTGGTGAAAGCAGAGAGTTTTGTCATAAGGGTTTACCCGCATTCTTGCATACCTTTGCATTTCTGTCTTGAACAGGCGCATTGCGAGGCTGAAACCTTTGTCGCTTTGGGGACGAAATCGAGATTTCCTGCTTGCTTCAGGGGTAATGCCTCATGGGCAACTTACAGCAAATTGACGACAATGCAGGAAATCCTAGGAGCAGTACATGGACAAGATTTGGCTTAAAAATTACCCCGCCAACGTTAAACACGAGATCGATCCCAATGAATATGCCTCATTGACCGATTTGCTCACGCGCGCATTTCAACACCATGGTGACAGTCCTTTCTCCGTTTGCATGGAGCGTTGGATGACTTACCGAGAGCTTGATCAGCTCTCCCAAGCGCTGGGTGCATGGTTCCAATCGCAGGGGTTCAAACCAGGCGATCGCATTGCCCTGATGCTGCCCAATATTCCGCAGTTTGCCGTCACCATGGCGGCCATCTTGCGCGCCGGTTACACCTGTGTCAACGTCAACCCGCTGTACACCGCACGAGAGTTGCAACATCAGCTCAAAGACTCTGACGCAACAGCCATTGTCATTTTAGAAAACTTTGCTCACACCTTGGCCGAAGTCATTGAGCAGACGAACATCAAGCATACAGTGCTGGCGTCTATGGGTGATTTGCTGGGCCCTGTTTATGGTCGCTGGATCACGTTTGCCGTTCGTCATTTGGCAAAAATGGTGCCCGAGTTTGAATTGCCTCTGAATGAGCAACGCAAAGTGACATCTTTCAAAGACGCCATTGCAGCCGGTCGCCATCAAGCTTTTAAGGCTGTTCCCCAAACATTGGACGACATTGCATTCCTACAGTACACGGGCGGCACCACGGGCTTGTCCAAGGGCGCCGTACTGACACATCGAAACATTGTTGCCGCCATTTTGCAAGCTGAAACATGGTTTGCTCCGGCGCTTGAGCGGCTGCCCGATTTGCGGAAAGTAAACAGCATTGCGGCTCTGCCGCTGTATCACATCTTTGCATTAACTTTGTGTTTCTTGGCCATCCGTCAAGGCTCACACCTCACCTTGGTTCCCAACCCACGCGATTTCGCCAAGTTCATTGAAACACTCAAAAAGCGCCCCTTTCACATGCTGCCAGGTGTTAACACTTTGTTCAATGCCTTGATGCAACATCCAATGTTCAAGACCGTTGATTTTTCCAACTTGTGTTTAACGCAAGCCGGCGGCATGGCGGCCTCAGAAGGCACTGCTCGGTCTTGGCAAGCAGCAACGGGCAGTGCCATGATCGAAGGTTGGGGCATGAGTGAGACGTGTGCCATTGGAACCAACAACCCCGTCACTCGCACCACATTCAGCGGCACCATTGGATTACCGTTACCCAGTATCGAATTGGCCATCAAGGACGATGAAGGCAACAGCCTGGCGCAAGGTGAATCTGGTGAAATTTGCATTCGAGGCCCGAACGTCATGGTCGGCTACTACAACCAAGAAGAGGAAACACGCAAGGCATTCACTCCTGATGGCTACATGCGCACAGGCGACGTCGGCATCATGGACGAAGAGGGCTACTTCAGAATTGTCGATCGCAAAAAGGACATGATCATTGTCAGCGGCTTCAATGTGTTCCCATCTGAACTTGAAAATGTCATTTCACTTTGCCCGGGTGTCATAGAGTGTGCAGCCATTGGCATTCCAGATGCCATGCAAGGTGAAGCGATCAAAGTTTTTGTGGTTCGAAGCGACAGCATGCTGACTGAAGATGCCGTTGCACGTTATTGCCATGACAACCTCACGGGTTATAAGCGTCCTAAGTACATCGAGTTCCGCGATGAACTCCCCAAATCAAATGTAGGCAAAATTCTGCGCAGAGAATTGCGCAGCAATACCCACTGATCCATTAGCTTTCAAGTTTCAGGCCCTTGCGGCCTGATCTCTTGAAATTTAAATCGATGCAAGACGTGTTCAACATTCCTGGCCTGAAAGTCTTTGAACGTGGGTGGTTGTCGGCCAACAACATCCTTCTGACCGATGCAGATTCATGCACGCTGATTGACAGTTGCGTATTCCAGCGATCGTGACCACTCAATTTGACAGATCGTGACCAGTAGCTT
>JAOATL010000009.1 GCA_030158125.1 Limnohabitans sp.
TGCGGAATGCAGGCTTTAGGGGTTTTCACGGCCGCCACCAAACTGGTAGTAAGCATCCTTCCCAAACGACAAAACGTCGTTAAATTTCGATGCATTTGCCGATAAAAATGAATACCAAAAAACTAATGAATTTCTATTTTTGAAACGCCAGCCCCACATAGGCATGCGTTAAGCTCACTCAATTGAATGCTTTCCACCCATGGTCACCACAGTCACCTCCTACACAGACACCCGCAGCCGCGCCTTGATAGGCGACGGCTTTGATGGCGTAGTTCGTTTGGTGGCAGCGGGCCAGTACGGCACAGGCGTTCTTTTGTTTGATGGTACGGCCGTGCTAACAGCAGCACACTTGTTTGCCAACAATGTCAGCAGCGCCAACATCATTTTTGAAACACGCTCTGGCATTCAAACCATTTCTTCCAGCCGCGTGTTGGTCAATCCCAACTACGACACCGCCAACAGCAACAGCGATTTAGCCTTGGTCTGGTTGTCTCAAGATGCCCCCATTGCTGCAGAACGCTTCGGTATCTACAGGGGCAGCAATGAAATTGGCCAAACGTTCACCCTGGTGGGCTACGGCACGCCTGGCTCTGGCAGCACTGGCACGCTTAGCAATTTCAATGAAGCCCCAATCCGAGTTAAGGCCAACAACAAGTTCGATGCCGACAGTGCAAGCTTGGGCCGTTTCTTTGGTGACAGTGGCGTTTGGGAAGCCACCAGTGGCAAGCAGTTGGTGGCCGACTTTGACAACGGCCTGGCGCAAAACGATGCGTTAGGTTCATTGATCAACAAGCCGGGTTTAGGCTTGGGTGCTTCTGAAGGCCTTATTTCAAAAGGTGACAGCGGTGGGCCCGCCTTTATTGGCAATTTGGTAGCAGGCATTGCCAGCTACACCGCACGACTTAGTACTTCAGGTGCAGTGCCCGACGTCGACAACACCAACAACAGCAGCTTTGGAGAAATTGCTGGTTGGCAGCGTGTCAGTGCGTTTCAGCAGTGGATTGACCAATCGCTTCGGTCGCAATACATCAATCAACCTGCAACACAAGCCTCGGTACAAAAAGTGGTCAATGAAGGCTCTGGCGGCACCACGCCGGTGTACTTTTGGGTTCAGTTCAATGGCTACCGCAGCGACCCCAACCAAATTGTGAGTGTGGATTACAAAACCCGCAGTGGCACTGCCTTGGCTGGCCAAGACTTCTTAGCCACCCAAGGCACTCTCAAAATCTATCCCAACGAAGACCACGCTTTGGTGATGGTAGAAATCATTGCTGACAGCTTGCCAGAACCTGACGAAAGCTTTTATTTGGACGTCTTCAATCCCGTTGGCGCCACCTTTGGCCAAGGGGTGGTGCAACTCACGGCAGTTCGAACCATTGTGAACGACGACGGGTGGTATTGGGGCTAAGTTGTTGGGATAATCGGGGCTTATGAATCCTGTCATTTATTACCACCCCGAGGCCTATACCACCAGTGGTCCCAAGTTGATGGGGCGCAACGCAGCCGGCGAGTCTTTTTTAAGAGGTTACTTAACGCACTCGCATGCTTCTACATTTTGGGCGCAAGTGCAAAAGCAAGAGCACGGCCAACACTTTGCGGCACAAGTCAAAGTGCAAGGCCGATCTGAAACGGTGCATGCCGTCACGCCTCACAACTTGGGTGCCTTGGCGCAAGCGGGCTTGGTGTATTACCCTGGCCCAGGTATTGGGCAGCATGCGTTTCATCGTGTAGCCGCAACAGGCGCACACACGGGTTGGAGTTTGTGCGGCATTACGCACACCACGTCTTCTGCTGGTGCCATGGATGCCCTCAGTGAACTGATTACAGCGCCAGTGCAACCCTGGGATGCCGTCATTTGCACCAGCACTGCCGTGAAGGACAACGTCACCCGCTTGTTGCAAGCGCAGGCCAACATGCTGAAAGAGCGACTGGGCATTAGCAAGTTGGTGCTGCCCATGTTGCCCGTTATTCCGTTGGGCATACATACGCAAGATTTTGTGTACACAGATGCGCAAAAATCGGCTGCCCGTAAACGACTCAAAGCCAACGACAACACCCTGGTGGTTCTTTTCATGGGCCGCTTGTCGTTTCATGCCAAGGCCCATCCATTGGCCATGTACCAAGCCTTGCAAAAAGCAGCGCAGTTGGTCAAAGCCTCTGGCAAAAAAGTGAAACTGGTGGAGTGCGGCTGGCATGCCAATGAGTTCATCCAAAAAGCCTACCAAGATGCCGCGCGGCAAGCATGCTCCGATGTAGAAGTGATCACCTTGGATGGCCGCAAAGCCGAAGACCGCGAAACAGCATGGGCCGGTGCCGATGTCTTCTGTTCCTTGTCAGACAACATTCAAGAAACATTTGGCATAGTGCCCATCGAGGCCATGGCAGCAGGCTTGCCTGTGGTGGTAAGCGACTGGGATGGTTACAAAGACACGGTGCGCCACGAAGTGGATGGCTACCGTATTGCCACCGTGATGCCCGAGGCAGGCTTGGCCACCGACCTGGCATTGCGGCATGCTGTGGAAGTAGACACCTACGACATGTACTGCGGCCACACGTGCTCCTTGGTGTCGGTGGACATTGAAGCGGCGGCACTCGCGTTTGCAAAATTGTTTGAGTCACCCGCCTTGCGCCAAAGCATGGGCACGGCTGGGCGTGAACGTGCACAGCAGGTGTACGACTGGAAAGTGATCATTGCGCAATACGAGGCTTTGTGGGCCGAGCAAGACCAAGTGCGTTTGGCGGCCATGCAAGATGCAGCCAAAGTACCTACCAAATTAGAACAGCCATGGCCTGCGCGCATGGACCCTTTTCATGCATTTGCCAGCTATCCCACACAAGCCTTGAAGCCTAGCACTGTGCTTGCTTTGGTCGACAATTCTTTAGAAGCAGCCACAACACGCTTGCAAACATACCAAACCATGGCCATGGTGAGCTTTGCCAAATTTGTGTTGCCAATCGACGCCGAAGTTGCAGTTGTTTTAAAGCAAGCTGCCGCAGGCCCACAAGCCGCCATTGAGCTGGTTCAAACCATCGACAACGCCAGAAAACCTTTTGTGTTTAGAACATTGGTGTGGTTACTCAAGATGGGCATTTTAAAAATGCATGCCTGAACGTGCATTGCCTCCACTTATGAAAATTCTCTTCATTCATCAAAACTTTCCTGGCCAGTTCAAGTTCTTGGCGCCTGCCTTGGTGAAGCAAGGCCACGAGGTGGTGGCCATGACCATGCAAAAAACCGAGGCCACCGCTTGGCAAGGTGTGCGCTTGGTGCATTACACCGCGCAGCGCGGCAGCACACCTCAAGTGCATCCCTGGGTGTCCGACTTTGAAACCAAAACCATTCGCGCAGAAGCTTGCTTTAAAGCAGCGCTGGCCATGAAGGCCAAAGGCTTTGTGCCCGACGTGGTTGTGGCGCACCACGGCTGGGGCGAGAGTTTGTTTTTGAAGGAAGTGTGGCCGCAAGCCAAGCTGGGCATTTACTGCGAGTTTTACTACCACCCGCATGGTGCCGACGTGGGCTTTGACCCCGAGTTTCCGGCCACCGACGAAGGCGATGTGTGTCGCTTGCGCCTTAAAAACCTGAACAACCTGCTGCACTTTGAAGTGGCCGATGCAGGCATTTCGCCTACACACTGGCAGGCCAGTACGTTTCCAGCGCCGTTCAAAGACAAGATCACGGTGGTGCACGACGGCATTGACACGCAAGCCGTAGCGCCAAACCCTGCGGTTAGCCTCACGCTGAAGAAAGCCAATGGCGAAGACTTGGTGCTTACGCGCAATAGCGAAGTGGTTACCTTCGTGAATCGAAACCTAGAGCCCTACCGCGGCTACCACACCTTCATGCGCGCATTGCCCGAGTTGCTGCGCAAGCGACCCAACGCACGCTTCTTATTGGTGGGCGCAGACGATGTGAGCTACGGCGCCAGACCCGATGCAATCAAGTACGGCGCTAGCAAGTGGAAAGACATTTTTGCCAACGAAGTGCGCGCTCAAATTAGCGATGCCGATTGGCAGCGTGTTCACTTCTTGGGTCATGTGCCTTATCAGTATTTCATACCGCTGCTGCAATTGTCGACAGTGCACGTGTACCTCACGTACCCCTTTGTGCTCAGTTGGAGTTTGCTAGAAGCCATGAGTGCCGGTTGCGCCATTGTGGCCAGCGATACGCAGCCTTTGCACGAAGCCATCAAGCACAATGAAACGGGCAAGCTGGTGAGCTTCTTTGACCCCCACGCCTTGGCGCAAAGTGTGAGTGATTTGCTAGACCAACCTGAAGAACGTGCACGCCTGGGCACCAATGCCCGCGCCTTTGCGCAGCAACATTACGATTTGCAAACAGTGTGCTTGCCCCAGCAATTGGCTTGGGTGAACAGCTTGAGCCAACTGCCCAGCTTGGGCAGTGCCCTTTGATTTTTAAAAAAGCGATCTCATGTCTTTCATTAAACGTGTCCTTGGTATTGCGCTGCTTGCGCTGGTGTCGCTCTTGAGTGCTTGCGGTGGCTCCACCGGATTCCCGCCCGTCATTACTGGCGTAAAAGTACAGACCCTGAAGTACGGCAACACCGCCACTGTTTACTTAGGGGGCAAAGACTTGCGCTCTTCTATCACGGTGGAGTCGAATGGTGGCTGTACCAATCCTAGCTTTGCCAGCAACAGCACCACGGACACGCTGGTGTTGAATTGCGTTGTCAAGCTGGTGGGCGATGTGCCGCTCACCTTCAAGGCGGAAGATGGCAGTGTGATCTACACCACCACCCTCACAGTGCCCAAACCCCAAGTTACTTTGTTTACCACCAAGGGTACTGTGGTGATGGAACTAGACCCCAGTACGGCGCCAATTTCTAGCAACAACTACCTCAGCTATGTCAGCAAAGGTTTTTACACCAGCACCTTGTTTCACCGGGTTATTTCTGGCTTCATGATTCAAGGTGGTGGCTACACCACGGGCATGGTTAAGAAGACTGGACAGGCTGCCGCCATTGAATTGGAATCTAACAAGGGCTTGTCTAATTTGCGCGGCACTTTGGCCATGGCGCGCACCGATGTGTTTAACTCGGCCACGTCAGAGTTTTTTATCAACGTGGTGGACAACACTTTCTTAGATTACAAAACCGAAGCTAGCCCAGGCTATGCCGTGTTTGGCAAAGTGGTGCAAGGCATGGACGTAGTAGACGCCATTGTGGCGCAGCCTACTGGTGTGACCAACGGCTTTGCCGATGTGCCGCTTACCGATGTCGTGATCAGTTTGGCCTTGCAAACACAGTAATTGAACCGGAGGTTCAATTACTGTGAAGCTGGGCTGCGCGTTCTGAATTACAGAATGAAGTTGCCTGTTGCAAAGTAGCTAGACGCATTGGTCACCGTCATGCCCACCAATACCGCAATGTCTGTTGCGGCAGTGATGTCGCCCGCATTGGTAATGGTGGCAAATGCAATGCGTGCATCGGTTGTGCTGGAGCTTGCATAGATGATGAGTGCATTGCCGTCTGCAGCCGCAATGTCATCAAAGGTGGTGGTGGCCAACACCAATGCAGC
The DNA here is from genome assembly GCA_030158125.1 of Limnohabitans sp. Lineage (GTDB taxonomy): Bacteria > Pseudomonadota > Gammaproteobacteria > Burkholderiales > Burkholderiaceae_C > Limnohabitans_A. The sequence continues at coordinate 5,536 of JAOATL010000009.1, forward strand.
GGCATCTGCGTAATAGGCTGCTTCAAGAATCAAAATATTGGTATTGGCCGAGTCCGAGGCGATAACGCCTGTAATGCTCGACTCGGTAATCTTGCTGATCTTGGCTGTGGGGTCGTTGATGAACAAATCACTCGAGAAGTTGAGCTTGTCGTCAACAGTTGTGGTTGTAACACCACCTGTAGTCGTTGATGTTGTACTTAAAGTAATGCGATCAAGGCCATTGGTGGTGTAGGTGTTGAACATGAAGGTGTCGTTGCCTGCACCACCCGATAGCAAGTCGTTGCCTGCAGCGCCCGTGATGGTTTCTGTCATGGCGCCGCCCGCAATGCTCTCTGCACCTGTGTTGCCAATGTACTGAACCAGCTCAATGTTGGCGGCAGCATTGGTTGACAAGGAAGTAAATTGCTCACCCTCACCAATGTTCACTGTCAGTGTTTCGTTGCCCGAGTCGCCTGTGAACGCAATCACTTCGCCTGTTAACTGCAAACCAGTGAACGTTGCAATTTGACCGGAAGCAATGGTGACGGCTTCAATTTCATCAAGGCTGGAGGCCACCATGTTGACAAATGTGGTGCTGGTGACCATTGAAATGGTGTCTGTGCCCGAGCCAGTTGAAGGCTCAATGATGGTTTCGCCAGCGTCTGCATCGCCTGCATAATAAATGTAGGTATCGCCATAGTTACCACCCGACAGCAGGTCATTGCCAGCACCGCCATAAATGGAGTCGGCCCATGATGAACCAGTGATGATGTCGTTGCCAGCTGCGCCGTTCAGTCGCAAGGCGGCGTAGTTGGGGTCAACCGCTACTTGGTTGGCATTGATGATTTCTGAAGTTTCCAAGCCCTGCACTATGAGCACATCTGCGCCTGTGGAGTTGCCGCGCAAGTTAAACACGTTGTTGCTGGCAAATGTTGTGGGATTGATGGTGACTGTTTTGGCGCCTGCAGAGCCAGAGTCCAGCAAAATTTCGTCTACGCTGGTCAGTGACACCACTTTGCCGCTCAGGTCTACGTCCACATCAAATTTAAGGGAGTCGTAGTCTGCACCTGCGTTCCAAGAGAAGGGTTGTGCAATGGACACCGTCAGGCTGTCGGTACCAGCGCCTGTGGCCAGTGTGTAGCTGCCAGAGCTGTTGCGTACGGCACTGTAAATGCTCAGCACATCGTTGCCCAAGCCTGTGGTAACGCTGCCCACAAAGTCCAGGCCTTTCAGGCCGAGGGTGATGGCGCCAAACGCGCTGCTGCCCAAGACGGCTGTGGCCGTAACATCACTGCCCAAATTGACAGCACCCGAACCCGTGACTGTCAGGTTGCCTGTATTCAAATTGATGGCCGAGTTGGCCACCTGCGTAAAGCCTTGTGTGCCTGCGGCAATTGTGAAGTTGGTACCCAGCGCAGTCACGGGGCCCAAGGTGGCTTGCCCGTTGGCATCGTTGTTGGTAAGGGTGGCCGTGGCAAACGTGGTGAGCTTGATGCCGCCAGTTAAATTGCCGACCACACTGGCAGATGCGTTGTCTTTGACTGCAATGTTGACTGCATTGGTGGTTGCACTGCTGTTTTTGGCAATGATGTCCAGGTCGCTGGTTTGATCGGCTGCACTCACAATCAATGCCCCACTGGCCACTGTCAAATCGTCTGATGCGGACAGTGCAGCACCCACAATGACAGAGCTCACAATGGCTGCAGAAAAGTCGGCATCACCGCCAGTTGTTTTGATCCAGATGTCTGTGGTGCCCGAATTGCCCTTGATGACGGTTAAGAGGTTGTCGTCGGCTGTGGTGCCTGTGGTGGCGGTGCCCAAACCATCGATGGCAACCAAACTGACTTTGAGGGTTACGTTGGGCGTACCCGTAACGTTCACGCGCTCCACATTGGGGGCGCCAGAAATGTCTACTACCGTGGCCGCGTTGTTGCCTGCCACGTTCACTGTCATGGTGTTGGCGTTGGTAGAGGTGATGGTGGAGTCAATGGCAGAAGCAGACAAGGTGTCAATGCCATCGCCAGTTACAAAGGTAATGGTCTCGGCTGCATTGGCTGTAATGATGGCCTCTTCTGTGGCCGTGACGCTAACCGTGTTGGCGGCACTGGCAACCAAAGTGGCTTGCCCTGCAGATGTAATGCGCACCGTGTCGGCTGCTGCTGCGGTGACGGTGGTGTCGGCCGATGTGGTGACGGTTGCCACCGTATCGGAGTCTGTGGAAATAGTGCCCGCTGTGGTGGCCGTTACAGTGGCAAACACATCGGTCAAAGTGCCACTGGAATCCAGTGTTAAGTTGGTTGCATAGCCCGTGTAATTGACCACGGCGTTGTCGTCAGCAGAAACGGACACCTTTGAAAACTCAGTGGAAGACGTCACAGGCACACCAATGGGCAAATTGGTGACCACCAACTCTGTCACCACAGAACTGGCGTTGGTTACATCAAAGTTCAACTTGCTGCTGCGAACGTTGTCTGCATTGAAAGCCAACGAAACTGGCAGCGTGTCGCCTGCATACACAGACGTCACATTGATGTTGAAATTTTCCATGCCCACAATAACGGGCGTCGCCGTAATGTCATTGGTCGTCGACAAGTTGAGGGCATCGCTGTCTACCAAAGAGGTGTCCACCACCATGTCGTCTGTGGCGTAGGTCAGGTTGGTGGCCGTTACGGTGTCGTTGCCACCAGACACGGCCAGCACCGTATCGTTGTCCAAGCTCAAAGCAAAGCTTCTACCCGTTAGCGTTGTTAACTCGTTGATGCGGGTGGTGAGTTCGGCCGTAACTTGAGCGTTGTCCACCGTTTTAACGGAGTTGAGCAATTGCGCATCCGTCATCGTGCCAGTGCCTGTGACACCCAAGTTGGCGGCAGTGGTGCGCAAGTAAGTTGTAATGGCAGCGGCGTTGTCGGTGGTTCTGTCCACGGCGGCAGTCACGACTGCGTCGTTAGAAGCACTGATGGCTGCAACCAATTGCGCATCGGTCATGGTGCTGTAACCCGACACACCCAAACCTGCTGCGGTCACTTTCAAATAGGCCGTAACGGCCGTTGCGTTGTCGGTGGTTCTGTCCACCGAGGCCGCCGTGTTTTGATTGTCTGAATACTTGATGATGTTGACCAACTGCGTGTTGGTCATTGATTCATAGCCCGTTAAACCTAAACTTGCAGCCGTTGTCTTTAAGAAAGTAGAAATGGCCAATGCGTTGTCGGCCGTTTTGTCCACGCCAGCGGCAGCGGCGGCTTTGTCGGCAGCGGCCTTGAGGGCGGCTTCGGTGGCCAAGCCATCAGCGGCTCTGAGCGTGGCGGCGGTGTCTGCAATCACTTTGTCAAAAGCCGCCTTGGCCGCCAAGGCATCTGCATTGGCTTTGTCTTGTGCTGCTTTTAAATCTGCTGCGGCCTTGTCTGTCAAGGCCTTGGCCGCGGCATCGGCCGTGGCTTTTTGTGCCGCCAAGGCCGCCGCTTTGTCTGCTTGCAGCGTGGCGGTGGCTGCGGTAATGGCGGACTGCAAACTGGCAGAAAAAGCAGGATTGGTAGAGGCCAAGGCCTCTGCAATGGCCAACTGATCGGTGTCCACGCCCGTGACACCCGACACCAGCTTGGTGATGTCTCGTTGGCCAGGGTAAATGGAGGAATACAAGGTTGCCTCACTCACCTTGACCGAGAAGTTCAAAGCCACCAAAGCATAGTCATTCCAGGCGCCTTCTTGCGACTTCAAAAAATCAATGGCAATGACCGCCGCTTGGCCCCGGCCCTGCGTGTTGACCAAATCGAACAACGCGCTGCGGGCTTGCGAATAAACCGACATAGACGGCGTGACACCAAAGTTGGTGAGCAAATGCTCCACATACAAAGCGTCATTGCCAATGTCTTTTTCCAAAATAAGGCCAACGGCATTGGCCAGCGAATTGGGGTCCGCTGCAATTTGAGCTGTGTATCCACCTGCGGCCGCATTGAAGAGTGCTACGGCTAGTGCGTTAGGGGTTGCCATTTGGACGATTCCTTATAGAGGTGACTGACAGACTGAGCAGCTCCCGTTCATGGCACCAGACCAGTGAGGGAGTTCGATCAACGTCTATCGGCAGATGTGGGGGGAACTTGAGGGAATACGTCGGAGAGAGTTGGTTGGGGTTTCAAAAGAACAGGGGGAGTAGCCTTTAAGTATTCTTTTTTGAGTCAGTGAGGATTGGTTTTTAACGACGAGTTGTTGTTTGGGGCGGATGCTTACTACCAGTCTGGTAGCGGCAGTGAAAACCCCTAAAGCCTGCATTCCGCA
>JAOATL010000010.1 GCA_030158125.1 Limnohabitans sp.
GCTGACCTCTTGCATGCCATGCAAGCGCTCTCCCAGCTGAGCTATACCCCCTTTGTGATGCTTTTAAACATCCCTCGTTGGTGTCGAGAAATGGATTATAGACAGATTTTTACGCGTTTTTCAATCGTTCTAAAACTTTTTGCTTTTCGCACAAAGATAAGACCGCATCAAGGGAGGGAGTCTGTGCCGTGCCCATTACCAAAACCCGCACGGGCATGGCCAACTGAGGCATTTTGAGGCTGTGCTCAGTGAGCACTTCTTTGATCACAGCCGCAATGCTGGCCTTGTCCCACGCGGCAGTTGACAGCTTGTTGACCAAGGAGGCCAATGCGGGTTTCACGGCATCGGTCACGTGTTGAAGCTTTTCCTCGGCCTTGGGCGTGACGTCACCGTAAAACACAGCCACCCAATCTGCCAATGCGCACAAGGTGTCACAACGGTCTTTGAACAGGCCACAAATATCGGCCAAGCGCTCATCTGCCGCAATGCCGCGCTGCGCCAAGATGGCACTGACCCAGTCGGCCAGTTTGGCATCGTCAGTGGCTTTTAAATGTTGCGCATTGACCCAACGCAATTTAGCATCGTCAAACTGCGCAGCGCTGCGGCCCAAATGATCGAGGTCAAACCAATCCAAGAATTGCTGACGACTGAAAATTTCATCATCACCATGACTCCAACCCAAGCGTGCCAAATAATTCACCATGGCATCGGGCAAATAACCTTCATCGCGGTACTGCGTCACAGGTTTGGCGCCATTGCGTTTGCTCATCTTCTCACCCTGCTCGTTCAGCACAGTGGGCAAATGGGCATACACGGGCACTTCTTTGCCCAAAGCTTTGAAAATGTTAATTTGACGGGGCGTATTGTTGACGTGGTCGTCGCCGCGAATCACGTGGGTGATTTGCATGTCAATGTCGTCCACCACCACACAGAAGTTGTAAGTGGGTGTGCCATCAGGGCGTGCAATGACCAAATCATCCAACTCTTGATTGCTGATTTCAATGCGGCCCTTGACCTTGTCATCCCACGCCACCACGCCCTCGAGTGGGTTTTTGAAACGCAAGACAGGCTTCACACCTTCTGGCACAGGCGGTAAGGTCTTGCCTGGCTCGGGTCGCCATGTACCGTCGTAGCGAGGCTTTTCTTTGGCTGCCATTTGTTTTTCACGCAGCGCATCCAACTCTTCAATGCTCATGTAACAAGGGTAGACCTGGCCTGTGGTTTGTAATTCAGCCAGCACTTGCTTGTAGCGGTCCATGCGCTGCATTTGATAAAACGGTCCCTCGTCTGGGTTCATGCCCAGCCAAGCCATGCCTTCCAAAATCACATCGACGGAGGCCTGATTGGAGCGCTCTAAATCTGTGTCTTCGATGCGCAAAATGAATGTGCCGCCTTGCGACTTGGCAAACGCCCAAGGGTACAAAGCCGAGCGAATGTTACCCAAGTGAATGAAGCCCGTGGGCGACGGCGCAAAACGAGTTCGCACCGGTTTATGTGTAGAAGTCATTGTGATTGTTTCCGAAATTAAAGCGCTTGAAAGCCACGCGTGAAATCGGCCTTCAAGTCTTCCAAATGTTCAAGGCCAACGGCCACACGGATCAAGCCTTGCTGAATGCCGGCCACTTGTCGTTGCGCCTCGGACAATCGTCCATGCGAAGTGCTCGCTGGATGCGCCACCAAAGTTTTCACATCGCCTAAATTGGTGCTAAGCGAGACCATGCGAGTGGCATTCATTAGTTTGAAAGCATTCTCACGACCTTGCTCTGGGGTATTGGCCTTCACTTCAAAAGACAACACGGCCCCACCCAAACCAGATTGTTGCTTCATGGCCAACGCATGTTGTGGATGACTTTTTAAACCGGGGTAGTAAACGCGCGCAACCTGCGGCTGCGCTTCCAACCACTGTGCCAAGGCCAAGGCTTGCTGTGATTGTGCCTGCATGCGAATACTGAGCGTTTCCAAACCTTTTAAAACCACCCAGGCATTGAAAGGCGAAAGGGTCATGCCTGCGCTTCGCATGACGGTTCCAAAGACATCTTCAATGAGCGTTTTCGAGCCGCACAAGGCGCCGGCCATGACCCGCCCCTGCCCGTCTAAATACTTGGTACCCGAATGCACCACCAAATCGGCCCCCATCGATAAGGGGCGCTGCAAAATGGGCGTTGCAAAACAGTTGTCAACCACCAACAAAGCATTGCCAGCGTGCGCGATATCGGCCAAGGCCTGTATGTCACAAACATCCGTTAAAGGATTGGTGGGCGTCTCGGCAAACAACAGGCGGGTGTTAGGCTGCATGGCTGCTTGCCACTCAGCCACATTGGTTTGTGACACATAACTGGTTTGCACGCCAAACTTGGCAAACTCACTGCCAATTAATTTGATGGTTGAACCAAATAAAGAATGCGAGCAAATGACGTGGTCGCCACTTTTGAGCAAGCCCAAGCACATCAACAAAATAGCAGACATGCCAGTCGATGTGGCCACGCACGCCTCAGCGCCTTCCATCGCAGCCAAGCGCATTTCAAAACTGGTGACAGTTGGGTTGCCTAAGCGAGAGTAGGTGTAGCCCTCCTCTTCGCCTGCAAAACGACGTGCGGCAGTTTCCGCATCGGGTTGAACGTAGCCACTGGTTAAATACATCGCCTCAGAGTTTTCACCGTACTGACTGCGATCAACCGCAGCGCGCACGGCCAAAGTGTCAATGTGCAAATTTTCTGGCAAAGGATGTTGACTCATGTCTGTCTTAATTGCTTGGCGGATTAAAAATTTTCAAGATTCAAAAGTACTTTTGAAATGGACTTAACTGGCGTTGGGCAATGCCAAACGCGAGCGATCTGCGTCAGCTTCTGATTCATCTTGTTGCGAGGGACGATTTTCATTGAGGCGCGTAATGTCTTCCGCCGACACATCACCCGTCACGTAAACGCCATCAAAGCACGAAGCGTCAAACCCTTGAACCTTGGGGTAGCCAGGCAACACGGCATTTGCCACAGCAAGTTTCATGGCATCGACGTCTTGATAAATCAAAGCATCGCAATCAATCACTTGACGAATTTCATCGACCGTTCGGTTGTGGGCCACCAACTCATCTGAGGTCGGCATGTCAATGCCATACACATTGGGGAATCGCACTGGCGGTGCAGCACTGGCCATGTAGACCTTGCGCGCGCCAGCTTCTCGGGCCATCTGGACAATTTCGCGACTGGTGGTGCCACGCACAATGGAATCGTCGACCAACAAAACATTGCGGCCTTTGAATTCACTGGCAATCACATTGAGTTTTTGACGCACAGATTTTTTACGAACAGACTGCCCCGGCATGATGAAGGTGCGACCCACATATCGATTCTTCACAAAGCCTTCGCGGTATGGCAACCCCAGCAACTGTGCAAGTTGTGCTGCGCTAGGACGACTGGATTCTGGGATAGGAATTACCACATCAATGTCACTGGGCGGCACAGTAGAAATGACACGTTTGGCCAAGGTTTCGCCCAAATTCAAACGAGCCTGATACACCGAGATTCCATCCAAAGTGGAGTCTGGGCGCGCCAGATACACATATTCAAAAATGCAAGGATTCAAGTTGGGTGAGTCGGCACATTGCTGGCTATGCAATTGCGTTTTCATGTCGATAAAGACCGCTTCACCTGGTGCAATATTGCGCTCAAATTGATGCAGAGTGCCTTCAAGTGCCACAGACTCACTGGCCAACATGTAGGTGCCATCTTTGCCTTTGCCGATGCACAGTGGGCGAATGCCAAAAGGGTCGCGAAAGGCCAGCAAACCATGGCCTGCAATGAGTGCAATCACAGCATAAGAGCCCTTCACGCGGCGATGCACACCTTCAACGGCTTTGAACACATCGACAGGCGTCAGAGGCAACCCACGCGTGGTCTTCTCCAACTCATGTGCCAACACATTCAGCAAAACTTCCGAGTCGCTTTCAGTGTTGATGTGACGGTGATCGGTTGAAAACAGCTCCGCCTTCAGGGCTTTGGCATTGGTTAGATTGCCGTTGTGGACCAAGACCAATCCAAATGGCGCATTCACATAAAAAGGTTGCGCCTCCTCCTCACTGAAAGCGTTACCCGCAGTGGGGTATCGCACCTGACCCAAACCACAATTGCCTGGCAGTGAACGCATGTTGCGCGTTCTGAACACATCGCGCACCATGCCCTTGGCTTTGTGCATGTGAAACTTTCGGTCCATTTGCGTCACGATGCCTGCAGCATCTTGACCTCGATGCTGCAACAGCAGCAATGCGTCATAGATCAATTGGTTCACAGGTGCGTTGCTTGCAACGCCAACAATTCCACACATAGGTCAATCCATTCAGTCAGGCAAATAAGCCCCAAATTTTTCTGGCAACATGGGTTTCAAGCCCTTGAGCAACGTGATGAGCATGGGGCCGCCTTTGGACTCAAGCCACCAATCGCCTTCATGAAGCGCGGTCATTTGAACCACCACACTCAAGGCCAATAACAAAATCAAACCTCGAAACAAGCCAAATACAGCACCTAAAACACGGTCGACCGGTCGGAGACCTACGGCGGAGATCAATCGCTTCATCAATGCAGAAACAAGACCTGCTGCAAACACACTGCCAACAAAGACCAACACAAATGCAGCCGCATAGCGCAGCGTTTCACCAGAACTTTGCATGGGCAGTTTTTCAGCAACATCGGGTGCCAGCCATTGCGCCAACAAGAATGCGGCAAGCCATCCCATGAGTGATAAAACCTCGTAAACCAATCCCCGCAAAGCCCCAACCAGCATGGAAGCCGCAAGCAAAGCCAGAAGGATCCAATCGGTGGGGGACATGGGGGTGCGGTGCTTAGAGCTTCAAGACGGAGGTAGGCAAATTCAGTTTACGGATTTTTTCGGCCGCTTTATCGGCTTCTTCTTTGGTCGCAAACGGACCCACACGAACGCGGATGCGCTTACCTTCTTTGGTGTCTACTTCTTGGGTGTAAGTCTTTAAACCAGCATGCTCCAGTTTCGAGCGAGCTTCTCTGGCTTTGGCTGCGTCTGCAAATGCACCGACTTGCACCACTGAACGCACAGCATCAGAGGACTTGGCAACCTCTTTGCCATCCAGCAAGGCTTTGGCTTTTGCCGCATCCTTGGCGTCCGATTTGACATCCGACTTGACGTCCGCTTTTTTGCTTTCGGCTTTCACTTCGAGCTTCGCCTCGGGCTTGGGTTCAGGTTTGACCACTGTCTTCAGATCCACCTTCACTTCAGGCGTTGCGTCGGGCTTCGCACCCTTGGTCACAACTTCTTCGTGTGGATCCAAGGCCGCCACATTGGCCACGGTATTTTTGGCCGCAGGCAACGGCGCCTGAACAGCTGGAGCGGGCACAGCAACAGGACGCTCTTTGGATGCGACAGCATTGAGATTGGCAACAGGCGCAGCCAAAGGGGTCGCTTGGTTTCGATCAGGGATAACGATGGGCGTGTCAATGGCCACTGGTCGAGGCTGGCTGTCAAATAGCAAAGGCAAGCCAACCACCGCGCCCAACACCAACACCACGGAGCCCATCAGACGGTGGCGAGCCCGCTTGCGAATGACCTCCACGCTTTCTGCGGGCGTGTTGGAAAGCGCGTCAGCGCCGGAATTGGCCGAATGACGACCAGGAAATCGAAGCTTGAAAAAAGCCATGCGGAGGAGTCTCAATTACTCAGGTGTTTGGCTTGCAACTTGGGGATGCCCTGCTGCAAAACGCCGCCCACCGTATAGAACGAACCAAAGACCAAGATTCTATCAGTGGGGTCGGCCGACAAAATAGCAGCGTCAAGTGCTTTTTGCGGGGTTTCATGCACACTGGCACGAACATCCTTACGGGTACTCATATTCGCCCATTCACTGTCCAATTGCTTCGCTGAACTGGCCCTTGGAAGGGGTAGATCGGTGAAATACCAAGCATCAACCAGCGGCAAGAGCTTCTTCAGCATGCTTGGCAAATCCTTGTCGGCCATGGCCCCAAACACGGCGTGGGTGGTGGGATAAAAGCCCATGGCATCGAGGTTGGCCGCCAAAGCTGCCACAGAATGGGGGTTGTGAGCCACATCTAAGACCAAAACCGGCTCGCCAGGCACAATTTGAAAACGACCCGCCAGCTCGACCATGGCAAAACCATTGCGTATGGCCTGTGCAGTGACGGGCAACTGGGGGCGCATCACTTCCAACGCGGCCAGCACGCCTGAGGCATTTAAAAGCTGATTGGCGCCTCGCAATGCCGGGTAAGCCAAGCCACTGTAGCGACGCCCTCTGCCTGCCCAAGACCATTGCAACTGATCGCCTGAAAAGTTGAAGTCTTTGCCCATCAGCCAAGCATCTGACCCCAGTCTTTGGGCATGTTGGACGATGCTTTCTGGCGGCACGGGGTCACTGATCACCACAGGCTTGCCCGCGCGCATGATGCCGGCCTTCTCTAGACCGATGCTGTTCCGGTCAGACCCCAGCAAGGCCGTGTGGTCGAGATCGATGCTGGTGATGATGGCGCAATCGGGGTCGATCACATTGACCGCGTCCAAACGACCACCCAAGCCCACCTCCAAAATCACCACATCTAATTTGGCATCCGCCATCATTTTCAAGATAGCCAGCGTACTGAATTCAAAATAAGTCAGGGTGGTGTCTTGTCGAGCAACCTCAACACATTCGAAGGCTGCCGCAAATTCCTCCGCTTTGGGCGACTCCCCCACCAAGCGACAACGCTCCTCAAAATTGACCAGATGCGGGGACGTATAGACCCCCGTTTTGTAGCCTGCTTGAAGATAAATGGCCTCCAACATGGCGCATGTCGAGCCTTTGCCATTGGTGCCCGCCACAGTAATGACCGGACACTCCAGGCCCAACGCCATGCGCTGTGCCACTTGACGGACGCGCTCTAAGCCCATGTCAATGGCGTGGGGGTGCAGTTGCTCGCAATGGGCGAGCCATTCACTCAGTGTTTTCATAAGGATAAGATTGTCGCTGAGTCTGCATCCACTTAGTGAACATCATGAAATACACCCGCATCACCCTTTACGGCATACCCAACTGCGACACCGTCAAAAAAGCCAGAATTTGGCTCACAGATCATGGCCATGCGTATGAGTTTCATGATTTCAAGAAACAGGGCCTGCCTGAAACAGCACTCGACCACTGGATGAAAACGGTAGGCTGGGAAACTGTGGTCAATCGCAAAGGCACCAACTGGCGCAAACTGAGCCCTGAAGAACAAGCAGGCGTTATCAGTGCCACATCGGCCAAGCCCTTTGTATTGGCCAACCCCAGCTTGGTCAAGCGGCCTGTCATTGAATGGCAAACAGCAAATGGCACACAAATCACAGTGGGTTATCAACCAGATCAGTGGCTGGCGCGTTAAAGACTCATGGGCACTTCAATGCCTTTGGGTCGAGAACTTTACGCAGGCTTCACGGTACGGCGTTCAGCTCACCCTAAAATTGTGATCAGCCCTTATTTACAGAAATGCACACCATGACTGCCCTCGTTTTCTCACCCCCCCGTTTCGCACTCGGCTTGGCAACTGGCTTGTTGGCCACACTCTCAATGTCCAGCGCAGTCCAAGCGCAAGAAGTCGGACAAGTCATCAGCCGCACACCGGTTTACCAACAAGTCACTGTGCCCAAACAAGTCTGCACACAGACCCAGGTCACAGCACCCGGCCAAACCTCAGGCGCAGGCGCAGCCATGGGTGCCATTGCAGGTGGCGCCATCGGCAACGCCATCGGCAAGGGAGAAGGTCGTGCCATTGCCACCATGATTGGCGTGATTGGCGGGGCCATTGCTGGCGACAAAGTGGAAGGTCCTCAAGCCGCTCAAACCCAAACGCAACAAACTTGCACCACACAACAGGCCTACGAGAATCGCTTGGTAGGTTACAACGTGGTGTACGAATTTGCAGGCAAACAATACACCGTGCAGTGGCCCAAAGACCCCGGTCCCACCATTAAATTGCAGATCACACCTGTCAATTAAGCCCGCTGAGGCTCAGTCGGCGGTCTGCACCAGGCTCGCAATCGCCTAAAATCTAGGGTTTCGTTCCACGCTTTACTGCCACCCTCAGGGGTTGCAACGGCACCCTACCTTAGATTTCACCATGACCACTGAACAAATTGACCAGGTTTCCGTCACCACCAAAGCCAACGTTTACTTTGATGGCAAGTGCGTCAGCCACAACATCACCTTGGCCGACGGCACCAAAAAATCGGTGGGCGTGGTCCTTCCATCTACCCTGACATTCAACACAGGCGCACCAGAAATCATGGAGTGCGTCGGTGGTTCTTGCGAATACAAATTGGCAGGCAGCAACGACTGGGTTGGTTCTAAAGCCGGCGAAAGATTCAACGTACCTGGCCAATCCAGCTTTGAGATTCGCGTCACCGAGGCATACCACTACATCTGCCACTTCGGTTGATCCACAACGCATTTGAAAGTACTTCCATGGCAACCATTCTTCAACACATTCCTGCAGGCCAAAAAGTCGGCATCGCTTTTTCAGGTGGTTTAGACACCAGCGCAGCTTTGCTCTGGATGCGCCAAAAAGGCGCTGTGCCTTACGCCTATACCGCCAACTTGGGCCAGCCCGACGAGCCAGACTATGATGAAATTCCTCGCAAAGCCAAGGAATACGGCGCAGCGCAGGCCCGCCTGATCGACTGCCGCAAACAACTGGCCCACGAAGGCATTGCTGCTTTGCAGTGCGGTGCTTTCCATATCTCTACGGCCGGCGTCACTTACTTCAACACCACCCCCATCGGTCGCGCCGTCACGGGCACCATGCTGGTGGCCGCCATGAAGGAAGACGACGTCAACATTTGGGGCGATGGCAGCACGTTCAAGGGCAATGACATTGAGCGCTTTTACCGATACGGTTTGCTCACCAATCCTTCTCTCAAAATTTACAAGCCTTGGCTTGACCAGCTGTTCATTGACGAGTTGGGTGGCCGCGCCGAGATGTCTGCGTTCATGACGCAACACGGTTTTGGCTACAAGATGTCAGCCGAAAAAGCTTACTCAACCGACTCCAACATGTTGGGGGCTACACACGAAGCCAAAGATCTTGAGCACTTGAACAGCGGCATGAAAATTGTGCAGCCCATCATGGGTGTGCCTTTCTGGCGAGAAGACTGCGTGGTCAAGCACGAAGAAGTGACCGTGCGCTTTGAAGAAGGTCAACCTGTGGCCCTGAATGGCGTGAGCTACTCAGACCCCGTCGAACTCATTTTGGAAGCCAATCGCATTGGTGGCCGACATGGTTTGGGCATGAGTGACCAAATCGAAAACCGCATCATTGAAGCCAAGAGCCGCGGCATTTACGAAGCGCCGGGCCTGGCTTTGTTGTTCATCGCGTACGAACGTCTGGTCACGGGCATTCACAACGAAGACACCATTGAACAATACCGCGACAACGGCCGCAAACTCGGCCGCTTGTTGTACCAAGGTCGTTGGTTCGATTCACAATCTTTGATGCTGCGTGAAACGGCACAACGCTGGGTGGCACGCGCTATCACTGGCGAGGTCACCATCGAACTTCGTCGCGGTAACGACTACTCCATTTTGAACACCACATCGCCAAACCTCACGTATCACCCCGAACGTTTAACGATGGAAAAAGGCGAGTCAACATTCACACCGTTGGACCGAATTGGTCAACTCACCATGCGCAATTTAGACATTGTCGACACACGCGCCAAGTTAGGCATCTATGCACAAACGGGTTTGTTGTCGTTGGGCGAAGGCGCCGAGATGCTCAAACTCGAAGGCGGCAAATAATCACAGCAGCAAGCATCCTGCCGCCATGCAAAAGAGCCACGACAGTGGCTCTTTTTTTTCGACTGGGCTTGGCGTTAAATCACCACAGGCTCAGGCTCTAGACGAATGCCAAATCGCTCGTAAACACTGGTCTGAATGGCTTTGGCCAAAGTCACCACTTCGCCGCCCGTTGCACCGCCGCGGTTGACCAACACCAATGCTTGCTTTTCATACACCGCGGCATTGCCCACGCTCTTGCCCTTCCATCCGCAGGCATCAATTAGCCAACCAGCAGCCAGTTTGATGGTGCCGTCTGGCATGGGGTAATGAACCACTTTGGGATCGCGCGCAATGATGTCGGCGCATTGCTCCGGCGTCACAGTGGGATTCTTGAAGAAGCTACCTGCGTTACCCAAGACTTTGGGATCGGGCAATTTTTGACGCCGAATAGCGCACACCCACTGGTAAATTTGCTGAGCGGACGGGTTTGAAATGCCAGTCTCGGTCATTTTTCTTTCCAAGTCCAAATAACCCAGCACGGGCTTCCAAACTTTAGGCAAATAGAAGCGAACTCGCAGGATCAAAGCACGCCCGGCCAAGCCAATGCCATTGGGCCCGCTGCTGGCATGTTTGAACACTGAGTCGCGATAGCCAAAGGCGCACTGCGCAGCATTCAAGCTGAAGACCTGGCCTGTGAGCAAATCGAGGGCATCTAAGGAATCGAAACGGTCCTGCAACTCCACACCATAAGCGCCGATGTTCTGCACAGGGGAAGCCCCCACAGAGCCAGGAATCAGGGCCATGTTTTCCAACCCTGGCCAGCCTTGGTCCAATGTCCACGTGACAAATTCATGCCAGTTTTCACCGGCACCTGCCTCCACTGTCCAAGCCCTGTCCGTCTCGGACACCAAACGCTTGCCCATAATTTCCATTTTGAGCACACGCGGTTTGACGTCGCCCGTGAGCACAATGTTGCTGCCCCCGCCCAAAACACAATGTCCTTCAGGACAATTTTGCAAGTCTTTCTGCGCAGCCACAGCATCTTCTTCAGAGCCAATGCGCACCAAAGAAAGGGCCTTGGCCACGATGCCAAAGCTGTTGTAGGACTGAAGGGGTACGTTTTGGGTCACGTTCATGGGAGAATTGTCGCATTCTCTTACTTGATTATTGAATCTCATGCCATCTTTTGACACCGTTTGCGAACCTAACCTGGTTGAAGTAAAAAATGCGGTTGACACCACCGCCAAGGAAATTGCCACCCGCTTTGACTTCAAAGGCACATCAGCAGCCATTGAATTGAAAGACAAAGAAATTACCTTGTTCGGCGATGCCGATTTCCAGCTCACCCAAATTGATGAAGTGCTGCTGAACAAAATGGCCAAGCGCGGCGTCGATGTGCGTTTCCTCGACAAAGGCGATGTGCAAAAAATGGGCGGCGATAAAGTCAAGCAAGTCTTGAAGGTGCGCAATGGCATTGCCACCGAAGACAGCAAAAAAATCCAAAAAGCACTGAAAGAAAGCAAACTCAAAGTGCAAGCCTCTATTCAAGGTGATGCCGTGCGCGTGACGGGGGCCAAACGCGATGATTTGCAGGCTGCCATGGCTTTGCTGAAAAAAGACATCACCGAAATTCCGATCAGTTTCAACAACTTCCGTGACTGATAAAAAAAGCGCCAAGGCAAACACCTTGGCGCTTTTTTCATGGCGCAACTGCGCCAGATTCGGGGTCTTAGGCGTCCGCTTTCTTGCCGCCCAACTTGGACTCTGTTCCCGCCAACAAACGGTTCACGTTGTCTCGGTGACGCCATACCAGGAAGATGCCCATGAGGCACAACAAGCCCAGCATGGGGCCTTGCAATGGCCATAAGACATCGCCCCCTAAGGCGTAGTAAACCGGCGCCAGGATGGCGGCAAGTAAAGCGGCCAGCGATGAGTATCTGAAGAACCAAGCCACAGCGATCCAAGTCAAGGCAATGGCCAGGCCCAACAATGGACTGACGCCCATTAAGACGCCAAGGGCCGTGGCCACGCCTTTTCCGCCCTGAAATCTGAAAAACACGGGGTACAAATGACCCAAGAAAGCAGCCACACCCGCAGCGGCTGCCGTGCTCTCGCCTAAGCCAAAGGCGGCGCCATGCTGCACTGCCCAGAACACAGGCAACCACCCTTTCAGCGCATCGAACAACAATGTGAAGATGGCCGCTTTCTTGTTGCCCGAGCGAAGCACATTGGTGGCGCCTGGATTTTTACTGCCATAAGAACGCGGATCTGACAGGCCCATGATGCGACTCACAATGACCGCAAAACTCAAGGAACCAAGCAGGTAGGACAGAACGACCACGCCCACTGGGTGAAGCAACACATTCAACATATTTTCAGGCATAGGCGACTCTTGACTGTTTCAAAATTTCAAAGCTTGCATCAGGTCGCTGGGTCGCGGTGCACCAATCGAATGGCATCAATTTCAGCCAATACCTCGGCAGACAATTGTGTGCCCCAGGCTTTCACGTCTTCTTCCAGTTGAGCCACAGAAGTTACGCCAATGATGGTGCTGGCCACGGACCAACGTGTGTAGCAAAATGCCAAAGCCATTTGCGTCGGTGTCATGCCATTGTCACGTGCCAGTTGGTTGTACAAACGCGCAGCCTCCAGTGCACTTTGACGTGCCCAACGCTGTTTGCGCATCGACTCATACTTGGCCAAGCGACCCATCGGTGCGCCCTCGCCCTCGAAGCCAGTTTGGTCATATTTACCTGTGAGAGAGCCAAAACCCAGTGGCGAGTAGGCCAGTAAAGAAACACCCAAACGGTGACATGTTTCGTCCATGGCATTGTCAAACGTGCGGTTGACCAAACAATAAGGATTCTGAACCGTCTGAACACGTGGCAAGCCATGTTGCGCTGCCAAACGGATGAACTCGTGGGTGCCGTAGGGTGTTTCATTGGAGAGTCCAATGTGGCGAACTTTGCCTGCTTTGACCAACTGTGCCATGGCCTCCAGTTGCGCGTGAATTGAGGTTTCAATCTTGTCTTTGCTGGGGTCAAAATACATTGTGCCAAATGCGGGCACATGGCGTTCTGGCCAGTGAATTTGATACAGGTCGATGACGTCTGTTTTCAAACGTTTCAAACTGGCATCACAAGAATTCAAAATATCTTGTGCCGTCATGCCGGCGCCTTCGCGAATCCAGGGCATACCGCGTGAAGGGCCAGCTACTTTGGTGGCCAGCACCACTTTTTGCCGCGCGCCAGGATTGTTGGCAAACCAGTTCCCCAGAATACTTTCAGTCGAGCCACAGGTCTCTGCTTTGGCAGGCACTGAATACATTTCGGCGGTATCTAAGAAATTAACGCCCAAAGCCAAAGAGCGATCCAGAATTTGGTGCGCTTCTTTTTCAGCCACTTGCTCACCAAAGGTCATGGTGCCTAAGCAAATGGGCGTCACTTGCAGATCTGACGTACCGAGCGTTATTTTTTTCATTTTGATTGGAAACAGTTGAGAAGATAGATTGAGGCTGAGTGTAAAACTTATTTGAAAGTGCTTGTGAAGTCATCCCTCATCAACTGACTCAAAGTCACACCCCTGCGCATTGCTGCGCGCGCTCTTCTTCTTGTAAGCGCAAGAATCGGCGCTGTACCTTGCCTGTCGTGGTCATGGGCAATTGGTCAATGAATTCAATTTCTTTGGGGTATTCATAGGGGGCCAACAAAGCGCTCACATGACGCTGCAAGTCTGCCATCACACTTCGTTCAAACTGTTGCGCATTGGCAACCGAGGCTCTTTTCTTCACATACTCTGGCGACAACACCACGTAGGCTTTGACCAACGCGCCGCGATCAGCATCGGGTTTTGGTACAACGGCGGCATTGACGACAGCTGGATGCTTGACCAAACAATTTTCAATTTCGCCCGGCCCAATCCGATAGCCCGCCGCTTTGAACATGTCGTCTGTTCGCCCCTGGTACCAAAGATAGCCATCTTCGTCCTGAATGGCCACATCGCCCGTTCGGCACCAATTTCCTGTGTATTTGGCCTTTGTAGCCGTTGGATTTTTCCAATAGCCTAAAAAGAAAACAGGGTCGGGGTGGCCATGGCGATCGAATCGATTCACTGCCACCTCGCCAGCCTCACCAGGCTTGCAAATCTGGCCGTGTTCGTCTATCACCGCGACTTGATGGCCTGGATAGCCACGCCCCATACTGCCCGCCTTGGAGGGCCAAAACACTTGGCAGTTGCCCACCACATAATTGATTTCAGTTTGGCCGAACATCTCATTCACGACCACGCCCAACTCATCGCGGCAATACGCAAACACGGCATCGCCCACAGCTTCACCTGCACTCATCAGGCCCTTCAGCTTCAATTTGTAATGTCGACGCGGGTGCGCTTGCGCCTTCATCATCGCCTTCAAGGCCGTTGGAAACAAAAAACTGTGTGTGATGCTGTGCGCATCCAAAATCTCAAAAGCCAGCTCAGGACTGAAGCGTCCTTTGAAGGCCACGATGGGTCGCCCAAAATAAAGTGACGGCAGCAAAGCGTCCATCAAACCGCCCGTCCAGGCCCAATCGGCAGGCGACCAAAAAACCGCTTGCGAGCCTGCTGGCAATGGCTCTTTCGAGTCCCTCAATACAGGTGCAGATGGGTCAAAGCCAAACCAATTTTGGCTGCATACAAAACCTGTCAAATTGCCCATCAATGCGCTGTGCGGAATGAGCGCGCCCTTGGGATTGCCCGTGGTACCGCTGGTGTAGATCAAGATGGCAGGTTCATCGGCTCGTGTATTCACCGGCTTGAACGTCTGCGCAGTCGACTTTTTGCCAACGGTCACATTCAGCGCCTTGGGCACATTCACAACCGCCTCAAGGTCTCGGCACTCTTTTTTCAATGCCTGCAAAACGGGCGCTGAGACCTCGTCACACAAAGCCACTGCTGCACCACTGTCTGCCACCCTGTAAGCCAAAGCATCAGACCCAAACAACATGGACAGCGGCATGGCCACTGCACCCATTTGCAACACCGCCATGTAGGCGACCGCCGTTTCAAATCGCTGCGGCATCACAATGGCCACGCGATGGCCTTTTTGGACACCCAATTCGCGCAGTTTGACACTCAGCCGATTGGCTGCAGCCTGCAGTTGCCCAAAAGTCCAAGAGGTAGGCGCTTGACCTCCGCTAGCGTGTTCCACAATGGCAATTGACTGCTGGTGCTGCTTTGATCGAGCCCAGCGCCCGCAGCAAACCTCTGCCATGTTGAACTTTGCGGGCACCTGCCAGGCAAATTGGCGATGAACCCGCTCGTAAGCGTCTTTCGGGTGACTGACACGCATTCCCTGCCTCCTTATGATCTCGCAGTATGTACCAAGTTAAACGCCACTCTACTAGCCATTTTGTCACTCTGCGCGGTCACCAATACCACGTCCGCGAATGGGGTAACTCCCAGTCGAGTTTGCCGCCTGTGGTCTTGGCCCACGGCTGGATGGATGTGGCCGCCTCTTGGCAATTCATGGTGGAATCATTCACAGACGGTTTTTTCCAAAACCGTCGCATCTTGGCGGCCGATTGGCGTGGCTACGGCTTGACCCAAGGCCCTGCCACCGACAGCTATTGGCTGCCAGATTACCTGGGTGACTTGGATGCCCTGGTACGCCAACTGTGTCCCGATCAAAGCATTGATCTGGTGGGCCACAGCATGGGGGGCAATGTGGTCATGATGTACGCCGGCGCCCGCCCCGATCGCATCAGGCGCTTGGTCAATTTGGAAGGCTTCGGCATGGCGACTACCCGCCCCTCGCAAGCCCCAGGTCGATTGGGCCAATGGTTAGACGAACTCCAGGCCCTTGAGAAGGGTGAATTGGACCTCAAGGCCTACCCCGATGCCGCCGCAGTCGCCCAACGGCTGATGAAGACCAACCAACGACTGTCGCAAGACAAAGCCGATTGGCTTGCCCAACACTGGGCGAAGGCGGACGCACAAGGTCAGTGGCGAATTCTGGGTGATGCCGCCCACAAAGTGGTCAATCCCTACCTTTACAGGGTGGACGAAGTTCTCGAAATTTACAAACGCATCACAGCCCCCACACTGGTGGTCGAGGCCTCTGACGATTCCCTCTCACAATGGTGGAAAGGCAAATTCACCCTAGAAGAGTTTCACGAGCGCCTTGAATCGGTGTCAAATTTAAAAATGGCCACCCTGCATGATGCTGGCCACATGCTGCACCACGACCAAGCGGAGGCCTTGGCCCAGCTTCTAGAGGACTTTTTGGCCTGATTTAACACGCAAGAGGCCTCTAGGCATGAGAAAATCCCATCTTTAATAGATTCGGATACCCACTCTCATGGAAGCAGAACACATCAATCAAATTGGCGCGAAATTGGCTGACCTGGCCGCCCGCACCGAAGATTTACGGAGGTATCTTTGACTACGATGCCAAATCAGAACGCCTAAGAACCGTTAACGCATCGCTCGAAGATCCTACGGTCTGGAACGACCCCAAAAAAGCCCAAGAATTGGGCAAAGAGAAAAAAGCCCTGGACGGTGTGGTGGTCACCCTCAACACCCTCACCTCTGAGCTCTCAGACAACAGCGAGTTGTTTGACATGAGCAAAGAGGAAGGCGATGAAGCCGGCTTGCTCACCATCGAAGTTGAAGCCAACAAGTTGTCTGCCATCGTGGAGCAGCTCGAGTTCCGCCGCATGTTCAACAACGAAGCCGACTCTTGCAATGCCTTTGTGGACATTCAAGCAGGCGCGGGTGGCACTGAAGCTTGCGACTGGGCCAGCATGCTGATGCGCCAATACCTCAAGTACGCCGAACGCAAAGGCTTCAAAATCACCGTGGAAGATGAATCACCAGGTGACGTGGCCGGCATCAAAGGTGCCACGCTCAAGTTTGAAGGCGATTACGCCTTTGGTTTGCTCCGCACCGAAACCGGCGTGCACCGTTTGGTGCGCAAGTCACCTTTCGACTCTTCAGGTGGACGTCACACCAGCTTCGCCAGTATTTTTGTGTACCCCGAAGTGGACGACTCCATCGAGATCGACATCAATCCCGCCGACGTTCGCACCGACACCTTCCGTGCCAGCGGCGCGGGCGGTCAGCACATTAACAAGACCGACTCTGCCGTGCGCTTGACACACATTCCTACGGGCATTGTGGTGCAGTGCCAAGATGGCCGTAGCCAACACAGCAACCGCGATGTCGCTTGGAAACGCCTGCGCTCGCGCCTGTACGACTTTGAAATGCGCAAGCGCATGGAAGCACAGCAAAAACTGGAAGACACCAAGACCGATGTGGGTTGGGGTCACCAAATTCGCAGCTACGTGCTCGACCAAAGTCGCATCAAAGATTTGCGCACCAACGTTGAAATGTCCAACACCCAAAAAGTGTTGGATGGCGACTTGGATGCGTTCATTGAAGCTTCGCTCAAACAAGGTGTTTGACAGAGCTGGCGGGGCCAGCTTGTCAACCCGACCCATGGAGATTTTTTGTGATGCTTGAAGAACAATCAAAGGCCATTCGCCGTGTCGATTACACCGCGCCGGCGTTTTGGATCGACACCGTCGACCTGACATTTGACTTAGACCCCAACAAAACACGCGTGCTGAACAAAATGCGTGTGCGTCGCAACCCCGACGTTCCTGAACAAGCTTTGCGCTTGGATGGCGAGGAATTGAACTTGGCGCGCGTGATGGTCAATGGCGGCGGTACCTCGTTCAAAATGGACGGCAACCAATTGGTACTAGAAAATTTACCCGAAGGCAACGATGCTTTTGACTTGGAAATTTTCACCACTTGCAACCCTGCCAAAAACACGCAGCTCTCTGGCCTTTACGTCAGCAACGAGTCCTTCTTCACACAATGTGAAGCCGAAGGATTCCGCCGCATCACTTACTTCTTAGACCGTCCCGACGTGATGGCCAGCTATACCGTCACCTTGCGTGCGGATGCACAGCAATACCCCGTGCTCTTGTCCAACGGCAATTTGCTGGAACAAGGCCAATTGGAAGACGGTCGTCATTTTGCCAAGTGGGCCGATCCTCACAAAAAGCCCTGCTACTTGTTTGCTTTGGTGGCGGGCAAGTTGGTGGCGCGCGAACAGCGCATCTTGTCTCGCTCTGGCAAAGAGCATTTGTTGCAAGTGTTTGTGCGCCCCGGCGACTTGGACAAAACAGAACACGCCATGAACTCCCTGATGGCCAGCGTGGCCTGGGACGAAGCCCGTTTTGGTTTACCTCTCGATCTTGAGCGTTTCATGATTGTGGCCACCAGCGACTTCAACATGGGCGCGATGGAAAACAAAGGCCTGAACATTTTCAACACGAAATATGTGCTGGCCAATCCAGCCACCGCGACCGACGCTGACTTTGCCGGCATTGAGAGCGTGGTGGGACACGAGTACTTCCACAACTGGACAGGCAACCGCATCACTTGCCAAGACTGGTTCCAGCTGTCACTCAAAGAAGGATTGACCGTTTTCCGCGACCAAGAGTTCAGCCAAGACATGGCCGGTGTGGCCAGTGCACGCGCCGTCAAACGCATTGAAGACGTGCGTGTATTGCGCACGGTTCAATTCCCAGAAGACGCAGGCCCGATGGCGCACCCTGTGCGGCCCGACGCCTACGTCGAAATCAACAACTTCTACACCGTCACCATTTATGAAAAAGGTGCTGAAGTGGTTCGCATGATGCAAACCTTGCTCAGCGCACCAGGTGATGAAGAAGGCAAGCAAGGCTTTGCCAAGGGCATGAAGCTGTACTTTGAGCGTCACGATGGCCAAGCCGTGACGTGTGACGACTTTGCGCAAGCCATTGCAGATGCCAACCCCAGCTCACCCTTGGCCCAACAGCTGACGCAATTCAAACGCTGGTACAGCCAAGCCGGCACACCGCGTGTCAATGCATCCAGCAGCTACGACAGTGAAGCCAAAACCTTCACCTTAACGCTGTCACAAAGCTGTTCAGCCACGCCAGACCAAGCCGTCAAAGAACCCTTCGTCATTCCCGTCACGGTTGGTTTGTTGAGTGAATCGGGTCAGTCATTCAATGTGCAATTGCAAGGCGATTCGGCGGCGGCCAACCCAAGCAAAACCTTGGTGCTGAATCAAGCTTCACAAAGCTTTGTCTTTGAAAATATTGACACGATCCCCACGCCCTCACTGCTTCGCAATTTCAGCGCGCCCGTCAATTTAGACTGCGATCTGTCTGATACGCAGTGGCTCACCTTACTGGCCCACGATACCGATGCCTTCAACCGCTGGGAAGCGGGCCAACGCTTGGCCGTTCAAGCCGCACTTCGATTTATTCGCAGCGGTGGCAACCCTCAAACAGACAGCATTTTGGGTGCCAATTACATCGACGCCATGCGCGCAGTTTTGAACCACCCCGACTTGGATGCCGCCTTCAAAGACTTGGTCCTCACCTTGCCTTCAGAGACTTATATTTCTGAGCAATTGGAATCGGTAGATCCCCAACAAGTCCATGCCGTGCGTGAAGCCATGCGCTTGCAATTGGCCACCAGCTTGTTGCCAGATTGGCAAACTTGCTACGAACACAACCGTGTGTTGGGCGCCTACTCACCCGATGCCATTTCAAGTGGCAAACGCTCACTCAGCGGCTTGGCCCTGAACATGTTGTGTCTGGCTGCACAGCACCAAGGCAGCACGGTCTGGCCAGGCAAGGCTTTGCAAGCCTTCAAAGATGCGCACAACATGACCGATCGTTTCAATGCGCTGACGGCTCTCGTGGGCAGTGGTCACGAATTGGCCACGACGGCTTTGGCGCAATTCCATGCTTTGTTCAAGAGCGAAGATTTGGTCATTGACAAATGGTTTGCCTTGCAAGCCAGCGCTCCCGACCGCGGCGGCAACATTCTGCCCATCGTGCGCCAGCTCATGCAGCACCCCGACTTCAACTTGCGCAACCCCAACCGTGCGCGCAGCTTGATCTTCAACTATTGCAGTGCCAATTCAGGCGGGTTCCATCGCAGCGATGCGGCGGGCTATGTGTTCTGGAGCGAACGCGTGATCGAATTGGATGCCATCAATCCGCAAGTGGCTGCCCGCTTAGCCAGAGCGCTAGACCGCTGGAAAAAATTAGCAGAGCCCTACCGCCAAGCCGCCAAAGCTGCCATCGAACGCGTTGCAGCCAAGTCAGACTTGAGCAACGACGTGCGTGAAGTTGTCACACGCGCATTGGCCGAATAACGCGAAACCCACTGGAGTCAGACTTATGTCACAGAAAATTTCATTGTCCCGCTACTTGGTAGAGCAACAACGCAGCAAGGGGCACATCCCCTCGCAATTGCGTTTGTTGCTGGAGGTGGTGGCCCGAGCTTGCAAGAGCATCAGCCACGCTGTCAACAAAGGCGCCTTGGGTGGCGTCCTGGGCAGCGCAGACATTGAAAATGTCCAAGGTGAAATTCAAAAAAAACTGGACATCATTGCCAATGAAGTGCTGATTGAAGCCAATGAATGGGGCGGCCACTTGGCGGCCATGGCATCAGAAGAAATGGAAACCATTCACTTGGTTCCCAACCGCTACCCTCAAGGTGAATACTTGCTGATGTTTGATCCCTTGGATGGCTCCAGCAACATCGATGTCAACGTCAGCATTGGCACCATTTTCAGCGTGCTCCAAAAAGACGAAAACCAGCACGCCATCAGTGAAGAGGACTTCTTGCAACCGGGTCACCAACAGGTGGCCGCAGGCTATTGCATCTATGGTCCTCAAACCACCTTGGTGCTCACGGTGGGTGATGGTGTGGCCATGTTCACGCTGGACCGTGAACAAGGCTCATTTGTTCTCACGCAAGAAAACGTTCGCGTGCCAGAAGACACCAAAGAGTTCGCCATCAACATGAGCAACATGCGTCATTGGGATGCACCTGTCAAACGTTATGTCGACGAGTGTTTGCAGGGCAAAGATGGCATTCGCGGCAAGGATTTCAACATGCGCTGGATTGCCAGCATGGTGGCTGATGTGCACCGCATCCTGACACGCGGCGGTATTTTCATGTACCCCTGGGACAAAAGGGAACCTCACAAAGCAGGCAAGCTGCGCTTGATGTACGAAGCCAATCCGATGAGTTGGCTGATTGAACAAGCCGGTGGTGCATCAACCAATGGGCGTGAAAGAATTTTGGACCTCAAGCCACAGCAATTGCATGAGCGCGTTAGCGTGATCTTGGGGTCTAAAAACGAAGTGGAACGTGTCACACGCTATCACTTAGAGAAATAAGCAACAATCCCCACCATGTCGAAATTCATCATCAGTTTGAAGATTTTCAGAGGGTGGGTTATGTTGCTCACGGTTTGGGTTGCCTGCAATGCCAACGGGCAACCTTCGACCGAGGTCAAATCAATTGATCAGATAGAGATTGCAAGGTACATGGGAAGTTGGTATGAAATTGCCAAATTTCCAAACTGGTTTCAGCGCAAGTGTGCCCAAAACACGCAAGCTACTTATCAACTGCTCAAACCTCCCCAAATTCAAGTTCTCAATCAATGCCAGACAGCCAATGGGGAAGTGATTCAAGCAATAGGGATGGCCAGACCGCGGGTCAATGGGCTGCCTGCCCAGCTAGAGGTGCGATTTGCGCCAAGTTGGATGGGTTGGTTGCCCTTTGCTTGGGGCGACTACTGGGTTCTAGATCTGGATGCCGATTACCAATTGGCAGCCGTAGGAGATCCCACTCGCAATTACCTCTGGGTTTTGTCTCGCACTTCCAAAATTTCGGAGGTGTCCTACGCGGCTTTGACGCAGCGTCTGTCTTTGATGGGGTTCGACATCAAACGACTCGAAAAAACCACGCAAAACTGAGCAGGTTCAGCCCCTCACCTTATTTGTCGATCAATTGACAGGGGGCTTTGATGTGACGGGCCTCTCGCTGTTCATCACAGTGCTGAATGGCCTTACGCTGCGCAACCGCTGACAATTTGACATAAATAGAACAAGCAAACGCCATTTTCCCGTCATCGGTTCGACTGTCAAATGCCGCGGCACACTGTCCAAACTTTCCAAGCTGCGGCTTGTTTGAGTTCCAACTCACTTGAAGCGACATGGGCAATAGATTCGCAGCAATGTGCGGATGCAGGTCAGTAGCGCCAACCTTGACCGGCAAACACATGCACGCCAAGAGCGCCATCCAGGTTGTTCTTTGCTGCATCTTGTTCCCTTTCTCTTGCATTTACAGTGGTTCTTCAATGACTGGCAGTGAGGACAGTGCATCGGAGGTTTGACTCGTGTCGCTCGACGACGTGCCAAAGGCCACTGCTCTGAAAATTTCACGCAACATTTTTTTCTCTTGCAACGTCAATGCACGCGTCAATCGATGGCGCATGCGAAGTAACAGCTGGCGATCTACCTCTTGCGGTATGCCACGATTGATGTGCAACTCATCACGCAATTCTTCACGTTTGTCTTCAGGCTCGTCGTCCCACCAAGAAACGATCACTTCGGTCATAGACTCGCGAATGAACTCTGGATCTTCCGGGACAGCATTCATTTCTTTGCCGATTGCACCTTGAAGGATATCTGCCAAGGCTTTGGGTTGCACCACAATGCGTCGATCAGCCTGAGACAACAAACGCCCCCAACCTGGGTCTGTTTGGTGCAACTTCGGCATGTTGCGTGCGGCATCATCGGCCAAAATATGGACGGACATGCCTGTTAATTGCGCATGGTCAATTGCGCTGAAAAAGCGCTCATCGTCTGTGGCCAACAGCACATGTTCGCAGGCGTTGTTGTCGGCCAGTTTTCGCAAATCTTGCCCCATGCTTTGGAGAAGTGAAACGCCACCATCTGCATCATGGGGAAATATTTTGCGAACAATTTGTCCCTCAACATCAAGCGCATTTTGAACTTCAGCGTACCAATAAATCCGTTTGAGATCGACCTCAAGCCCTGCCTGCAAAAGCAAGTCCGTCAAAAAATCGGCCAGCCCCATGCGATTGACCGGCACTTGTGCTGCCCCCGCCGAAGCTTGGTGTGCCAGCCAAGCCAAAAAGCGCGCATCGATCAGCGCAATACAGCGCTCAGCAGGCGATTCGTGGGAATGCCGACGTAGATCTTTTGAATCGTGAGAAAAATAATTGCGCTTCATCGCAGCCTTGAGTTCATAGAATAAAAATAAAGCGGTCATCGGTAAGCGATGACCAAACTGAGTGGGTCTGCGAACCCAGTGGCCATTTTAGCGACCGGCCAAGGCGGCAAAGGGATTAAACTTCCCGGTTCATTGACTTAGATCCAAGCCATCCCATGTCCCATTACGATCTCTACGCCATTGGCAACGCCTTGGTCGACTCCGAATACGAAGTCTCAGACGCCATGCTCCAAACCATGGGTGTCAGCAAGCGTCATATGACATTGATCGATACGCCACGGCGTGCAGAATTGCTCGGGCATGTCAGCAATGTCCAGCCACGACAAACAGGGGGCGGCTCAGCTGGCAATACGGTGGTCGCACTGTCGCAGCTTGGCGGCAAATCCTTTTACTCATGCAAAGTGGCGCACGACAGTCTGGGAGATTTCTACGTCAAAGACCTCCTAGCACAAGGCGTCGACACCAACCTCACCCACACGCGCGCGCTCGAGGGTCAAACGGGCAGTTGCATGGTCTTGGTCACGCCAGATGCAGAAAGAAGCATGTGCACCTTCTTAGGTGTTTCTGCAGAATTGGACAATGCAGCCCTTCACCCTCACGCCATCGCCAAATCTAAGATTTACTACATGGAAGGCTACTTGGCAGCCTCTTCTACTGGCTTAGAAGCGGCGCTGAAAGGCCGACAGATGGCGCAAGACGCAGGAGTCGCCCTGGCCCTCACCCTCAGCGATGTCAGCATGATTCAATTTTGCAAAGCGGGCCTTGATGCCATGCTTGGCGGTGGGGTCGATTATTTGTTTTGCAATCAAGAGGAGGCGCAAGTCTGGTGCGGCACAGAAGACTTGGATCTGGTTCGCCAAACTTTGAAGAAGATGGCCAAGATGGTGTGTCTCACTCGCGGGCCTCAGGGCTCTGAAGTTCTCACCGAGAAGCAGTCTTGGCATGTGCCTGCAGAAAAAGTCCAAGCCATCGACACCAATGGTGCAGGCGACATGTTTGCAGGTGCTTTTTTGTACGCCATCACACGCGGACATGCGCCCGATCAAGCCGCTGCATTGGGCAATCACGCAGCCGCCGCCGTTGTCAGCCAACATGGCAATCGACTCAGCCTGGGTCAGCTCAGTGCGATCAAAGCCTACGCATTACCCCCCCTCAAATGACGCTTTAAAGCGTTTCGTAGGTTTGCGCTTGCGAGAGGGGCAAGGCAGCTGCATCTTTAGCAGCCAACAAGGGCATTTGAATGCCTGCCGGCAAAGGCCACTCAATGCCTAATGCGGGGTCGTTCCACAAAAGACTTCTCTCATACTCTGGATACCAGTAATCAGTGGTTTTGTACAAAAACTCTGCAGAATCGCTGAGCACCAAGAAG
The DNA here is from genome assembly GCA_030158125.1 of Limnohabitans sp. GTDB lineage: Bacteria > Pseudomonadota > Gammaproteobacteria > Burkholderiales > Burkholderiaceae_C > Limnohabitans_A. The sequence goes on from JAOATL010000010.1 coordinate 24,231, forward strand.
CCATGTGCAAATCCTGGTGGCACCCAAAATTGACGCGCATTTTCTGCACTAAGATGACATGCCGCCCACTGCCCAAACGTGGGTGAATGTTGTCGCATATCTACGGCAACGTCGTAGACCTCACCGCTTGTGACTCTGACCAGCTTTCCCTGTGCGTGTTCAATTTGGTAATGCAATCCGCGCAGCACGCCTTTGGCGGACTTGCTGTGATTGTCTTGAACAAACTGAACCTCCAAGCCCGTGGCTTTGGCAAAATCGCGAGCGTTGAAACTTTCAAAGAAAAAGCCTCGCGCGTCACCAAAAACCTGAGGTTGCAAAATGAGGACTTCAGACAAATGGGTTGCCGTGACGGTATAGGGCATCAATGCGCCTTCAAGAGATTCAAAAGATATTGGCCATAGCTGTTTTTAGCCAAAGGCGCCGCTAATTTTTGGAGTTGCGAAGCATCAATCCATTTTTGTGCAAACGCAACTTCTTCGGGACAGGCCACCATCAAACCTTGACGTTTTTGCAAGGTGGCAATAAAACCCGCCGCCTCTAGCAAACTGTCGTGCGTCCCCGTGTCCAGCCAGGCATAGCCCCTGCCCATGATCTGCACGTCAAGTTGGTGCTGTTCGAGGTACCAGCGATTGACATCCGTGATTTCCAACTCACCTCGCGCAGAGGGTTTGATGTTGGCGGCAATATCACACACTTGCGAGTCGTAAAAATACAAACCAGTGACTGCATAGTTACTCAGAGGCTTCACTGGCTTTTCCTCAATGCTCAGTGCACGCTGTTGTGCATCAAATTCCACCACACCGTAACGCTCAGGATCCTGCACGTGATAAGCGAACACACTGGCACCCGTCGCCTTGTCATGCGCGCGCTGCATCAGCTTCACCAGGTCATGACCATAAAAAATATTGTCCCCTAACACCAAGGCGCTGGGGCTTGAGCCCACAAACTCCCGTCCAATGATGAATGCTTGCGCCAACCCATCGGGACTGGGCTGTACCGCATATTGAATGTTCATACCCCACTGACTGCCATCACCCAAGAGTTCTGAAAATCTCGGCGTATCTTGTGGCGTACTGATCAACAGCACATCCTTGATGCCAGCCAGCATGAGCGTGGTCAATGGGTAATAAACCATGGGTTTGTCGTACACGGGCATCAATTGCTTGGAGACCGCTTGCGTCACAGGGTACAGGCGCGTCCCCGACCCACCTGCCAAAATAATGCCTTTGCGTGTATTCATGGAGCATGATTTTGCCACGCTCGGCTGGCTTATCAAGCCATATGCACTTATGCTTGAGCCCTATGTCTTTTAACGATCTGGGCCTGTCGCCCGAGTTGCTGCGTGCACTCAAACCGAAATCCTACCCTGCTCCCACACCTGTCCAGCGTGAATTCATTCCCGTTGCACTCACAGGACAGGATATTTGGGTCACAGCCCCTACAGGGTCCGGCAAAACTGTGGCGTATGCCTTGCCTTTGATTGAACACCTCACAAGGTCAGCCAACCCAACACCGGTCCTAGGACGCAACACCAAAGCACTTCAAACCTTGGTCCTGGTTCCCACCCGTGAACTGGCCATTCAAGTGGGTCAAACCTTCATGAGTTTGTCTGCGCATCTGGGCAAGCTTTGCAAAGTCACTGTGGTCTTTGGCGGTGTTTCAATCAACCCCCAAATGATGGGCTTGCGCGGTGGCACGGACATCTTGATCGCAACCCCGGGTCGACTTTTGGATCTGATGGATCACAACGCGCTCAAACTCTCGCAGGTACATACTTTGGTTTTGGATGAAGCCGACAAACTGTTAGAGCTTGGATTTCAAGACGAATTGCGTCAGATATTGGCCGCATTACCGCATCAACGTCAAAATCTGTTTTTATCGGCTACACGCCCAAGCAGCATCGAAACTTTGGCGCGCAGCCTGCTTCAACAGCCGCATGAAATTCATATCGAGAGCGAAACACCTCAACCCGCACTCATCGTGCAGCGCGCCATTTACACCGACACCAGCAAACGCGCACAACTGCTGAAACATTTGATCAAGGCACAACAGCTCAAACAAGTTTTGGTCTTCGTCGCCACACAGCACAGCAGTGAAATTGTGGCGGCCAAGCTACGAGTTGCAGGCATTGCCGCAGAGCCTTTTCATGGCCAATTGAGTCAAGGTAAACGCCAACAAGTCCTTGCAGACTTTAAAACAAATCGTGTCAAAGTGGTCCTGGCCACCGACTTGGCCGCTCGGGGACTTGACATTGAAAAACTGCCCACCGTGGTGAACTTCGACCTGCCCAGATCGGCCGTTGACTACACCCATCGCATCGGTCGAACTGGCCGCGCTGGCGAAGCAGGATTGGCCATTAGCTTCGTCAGTCCAGAGACCCTGCAGCACTGGCATTTGATTGAGAAAAAACACAACACCAAGCTAGAACGCGAGACGATTGAAGGCTTTGAGGCAACTCAGGCTATCCCCGAGACAGGTCCTAGCAATGGGGGCATCAAGGGCAAGCGCCCCAGCAAAAAAGACAAATTACGTCAATTGGCAGCACAAGCCAATCCAAGCTAAAACGGCGCAGCTGAACCAAATCGACGGTCGCGCTTAGAGAACCAATCTAGCGCGGCCTTGAAATGCTTGACCGTGAAGTCAGGCCACAAATCATCAATGAAAAACATCTCGGCATAAGCAGCCTGCCACAGCATGAAATTGCTGATGCGAGACTCGCCCCCAGTTCTAATCAACAAATCCATTTCAGGGGCATCTGCCGTGCTCAAATGAACTGCCAAAGCCTCTTCTGTCAGCAATGACATGTCCACGCCTGGATTGGATTGTTGCCATGCCTTGACTGCTTGCAGCATGTCCCAACGGCCGCCGTAATTGGCTGCTACTCGCAATGTGATTTTTTGATTGTGTTGGGTTTGCTGCTCCGCTCGACGGATCAGGTCCTGAAGTTCAAGACTGAATTTAGACTTGTCACCGACAACTTTCAAGCACACGCCATTGGCCGCCATGGCATCAACTTCCTTTTGCAAATAACTTGCAAACAAGCTCATCAGAACAGAGACTTCTTCCTCAGGCCGCCGCCAATTTTCAGTACTGAATGCAAACAAACTTAAGTGTGGAACCTTGGCGCGAATACATGCCTCAACAATGTCTCGAACTTGTTTGGCACCTGCGGCGTGTCCAAGGGCGCTTGGCAAAAAACGTTTCTTGGCCCAGCGTCGATTGCCATCCATGATGATGCCGATGTGCTGCGGAGGCGTTTGTGTCGTCAAGGGGTGCTTCTGGTTATTTGCAAATATTTTACAAGCATGAACACATTAAAAAAGCCACACAAGGTGGCCAATGAAAGGAGGGCCGCGAGACCCTCATTTAATTAGAAATTGCGACCGATCTTTGCCATCGATCCATTTCGGCGCTTTTCCGCGACCCGTCCAAGTTTGACCTGTTGCGGCATCTTGGTACTTAGGGGCAACCTTGGACCGATTTCCGCCTTTTGGCTTTGCCGCACTGCGACCCGCAGGGAATACATCTTGTACAGAGAGGCCAAATTCTGCAACCAAGACGCGAACTTGGCGCACGGCTTCAGAAAGTTCTTGTTCACGCGCTTTAGAAATGGCTTGCTCTAGGGCTTCTCGCTGTTTCAGCAATTCTTTATACGAACTGTTCATGATCATTCCTAAATAAAAATATTTAAACGTTAATTAATGTTTTATTTTAAATTAGATAACACAGATTAATATTATCGAATTTATAAATAAACGGTTAAATATTATATTTTGCAATGACTCGATCAATTCTCCGACCGTCAAGAGACTTGATTTTAAAAGTCCAGTTTTCAGTGTTCAAAATATCGTCCACCTTCGGTAAATAACCCAACTCAGCCAATATAAAACCACCTAAAGTATTAAATAAACCTCGTTCCTCACCATTTATTTGTTTAATGTCCAATCTGGCTTTCAATTCATTGATAGGCATTAACCCATCGAGCAGCCACGAACCATCATCTTGTGCTGTAGCCCACGCATCTGCAACCTGCAAGGGCTGCAACTCCCCCGTAATGGCTTCCAGCAAATCTCGAGGTGTCAACAAACCTTGAACGACACCATACTCGTCGACCACGAAAACCAATCGCCCAGATTTACCTCGGAACTGCTCAAGCAGCGACATGCCACTGAGGGTCTCAGGTACAAATATGGCTGGCAAGGCATATTTTTCAACAGTCTCTGTTGGCGATTCAAGCGCTACCAAACGGGCCACGTTGACCACGCCCAAAACATCGTCCAAACTGCCCCGACACACCGGGTACCAAGAATGCCCTTGTGCGCCATTGTCCTGGCCCACCTGCGTCAGACACTGAGACACGGTCATGCCCATTTCAAACCACTGGATGTCCAGTCTAGGCACCATCAAAGAGGTCAGCGGACGGTCGTCCAGGTGAAACACGTTTCGAACCATTTGGTGTTCGTGAGCTTCTATCAATCCAGCATCAACCCCCTCCTCCAGACTGGCTGTGATTTCCTCTTCAGTGACGGCCCGATTGCCACGTGTGTCAATTCGCAACAATTTCAAAACGCCATGGGTGGTAAGTGACAACAGACCCACAAAAGGTTTGGCAATGCCAGCGAGCCAAGCCATAGGACGGGACACCAAACGGGCAACAGGCTCTGGATACAGCTGTCCAATTCGCTTGGGCACCAATTCACCAAAAATAATGGTTGCAAAGGTGATGGCCGTGACCACAAACGCGGTTGCGGCGAAGGCTGCTGCGGCCTCCGTCATGCCGTGTCCGATTAACCATGTGGCAACACCGCCACTGAAAGCAGCTTCACCCACAATGCCGTTTAGAACACCAATCGATGTGATGCCGACCTGCACAGTGGACAGAAACTGCGTCGGGTTGTCCAGCAATCTAAGCGCCATGGCAGCGCCTTTGTCCCCCGCCTCTTCCATGGCCGCAAGTCTGGCCTTTCGACTGGACGCCAAGGCCAATTCAGACATGGCAAAAAGGCCGTTAACCAATATCAACAATGCAATCAATAAAAAATCCATGCCTACATTGTGCCAAGGGCGGTCCGTGAATGAAACACTCTTGTGCATTCACTAAGGAAATTAGTCCCAAATGCATCCACAATGTCGTATTCAGAATGATTTTGGAAGCAAATGTCAGTTTATTGGGTTGGAGACATTCAAGGATGCGATGCGCCACTGGGTCAGCTGCTTGACCAGATTGATTTCTCAGCCAGTCGCGATCGGCTTTACGTTCTGGGCGATTTGGTCAATCGTGGGCCAGACTCTTTGGCTGTTTTACGCCGTTTGCAGCGTCTTGGCAGCAGCATTCAATGCGTCTTAGGCAACCACGACTTGCATTTACTGGCCATCGCGGCCGGCGCCAGACCTCCCAGTCAAACCGACACCCTCGACGACATCCTTCAAGCCGACGACAGGGACCATTTGCTGCATTGGCTGAGGCATCAGTCCATTGCAATCTTCCAGGAAGACGTGTTGATGGTGCACGCAGGCGTATTGCCGCAATGGTCGTTGGCGGAAACGTTGGCCTTGGCACGTGAGCTCGAAAGCATTTTGCAAAACCATGACGCTGACGAATTTTTCTTGCACATGTATGGCAATGAGCCAGCGCAATGGCATCCTCAGCTTCAAGGCATTGCGCGTTGGCGATGTGCCTTGAACGCCTTCACGCGCCTCCGATTTTGTTCGCCTACAGGTGCCATGGAATTCAATACCAAAGAAAGTAGCGCCAAAGCACCTGCTGGCTATATGCCTTGGTTTGAAGTACCGCACCGACAAACGAACCACATCACCATTGCATTTGGCCATTGGTCAACACTGGGCGCAGTCGCCAGAAATGACATATGGGCCTTGGACACAGGCTGTGTTTGGGGCGGGTGCCTCACAGCCTTTCAGCGCAATCAACCTACCGACACACCACATCGCATTGAGATCAAGTGTCCCAGCTATCAAACGCCGTTTTAATTTGCTTGTCGTGAAACCCCTCACACCCGTTATATGAAAAGCACTCTGGGCTTTGACCCGCGCGATGTTCCATGGACCGTCTCCCCGGGGCATTGGCCTGCATTGCCCAAGGAATGGCTAATGGCCGACCAACTCAAACGGGTTTTTGAAAATCCGCCCGCGTGGTCTCCTGAGCTTCAACACGAACCGGCACTGGGGCATCGACCTCCCCGCGCTGCTGCGGTACTCATACCCATCGTGCTTAGAGGTCAGCAAGGCTCAGAACCGCATCTACTGCTAACTCAACGCACGATGCATTTATCCTCCCACGCTGGACAAATTGCTTTCCCCGGCGGCAAAGTTGATGAAGAAGATACGTCCTTTGAAGCTGCAGCACTTCGCGAAGCACAAGAGGAAGTTGGTCTGTCCCCTCAATTTGTTGAAATAATTGGCACCATGCCAAGCTATGTCACAGGTACTGCCTTTCACATCACACCCGTCGTCGGACTCGTATCACCTGCGCATGTATTAGCACCTAACGACTTTGAAGTCGCGGCTGTGTTTGAGGTTCCCCTCTCTTTTCTGATGGATCCGGCAAATCACAGACTTCATCATTGGACTCGTGACGGTGTGATGCGTCAGTGGTATTCAATGCCCTACAACGAGCCCCATGCATTGACAACAGGATCTGCCAATGAACGCTTTATATGGGGCGCAACGGCAGGCATGATTCGCAATTTCTATCGTTTCTTATTGGCTGCAAATTCTTTATGATGTTGCTATGAGCTTCTTCTCTATTTTTTTGGCACTGGTGATTGAACAAGCCAGACCCATGAGCAACTCTCATTTTTTGCACCAATGGCTGCGAAATTGGGCAGATTGGGTCACATCTCACATAGATGGCGGTAGGCGAACGCAAGCCTGGCTCGCTTGGGGCTTGATCATAGGCGTACCGGCCGGTTTGGCCGTACTCATCCATTGGCTCCTGGCATTTTTCTTCGGCTGGTTTTTCGCCATCGCATGGAATGTGGCCTTGCTTTACGTCACTCTAGGCTTTCGACAATTCAGCCATCATTTCACTGGCATTCGTGATGCGCTGAACGATGGTGACGAGCCCCAGGCTCGCAAGCTGCTGGCTGAATGGCAACAAGTAGAAGTCAACGAGCTGCCCCGCAATGAAATTGTTCGCCATGTCATTGAACACTCAATTCTTTCAGCGCACAGGCATGTGTTTGGTGTTTTCTTCAGCTACGCCTTGCTATCTGTCATTGGGCTTGGCCCTGTGGGCGCAGTGGTTTACCGCATTGCAGAGTATGCAAAACGCTACAGCACAACAGCCGCCAGCCTGTCCAATCAAACCGTGCAAACAGAAACACATCAAGCCCATTGGCTCAGTGATGCATTGAAATCAGTGGCCGATGACGCATGGCACGCCATCGATTGGCTACCCGCCCGAGCAACAGCACTGGGATTTGCCGTCATGGGCAGCTTTGAAGATGCCATGGATGGATGGCGCCATCACGCCGAAAAATTCCCAGATGACAACGATGGCGTCATCTTGTCAGCCACCGCAGGGGCCATCAATGTTCAATTGGGTGGGGCCGCCTTACAACCCGATTCACCTGGCAGCAGCAGTACCCCAGGCCGCCCACCCGAGCTTGCACATTTCGCGCAAGTGGTTGGCTTGGTTTGGCGTACCGTCATCATGTGGTTGGTATTGGTCGCGCTTTTGTCACTGGCAAATCTTCTGGGTTAATTGCACGACGCAAGCGCTGATGAGTCCCTACCAACGTTGTTGGCCTAGCTCTTCAAAAAGTTGCGCATAAATTCGATGCCGCCTTTGACTGACTTCAGAGGGCTGAAGCGCAACATTTTCGTCTTTTTGCAAAGCCGTCAAAACGCCACACCCGGGCTCATGCAAATGCGTGCAGTTGTAAAATTTGCACGACCCGACATACTGTTTCAAGTCTGGCATGCAAGACGCCAACTGATTTTGCGGAATGTGTTGCAATCCAAACTCTTGAAATCCTGGCGAATCAATGATGGCGGTACCCGCGCCCTCTGACGCCAAACTGGAAGGACGCGTGCCAACCCAATACAGCGAAGTGCTGGTGGTGGTGTGCTTGCCGGAGTTCAGTGCTTGTGAAATTTCACCAGTTAACGCTCGGGCATTGGGGACCAAGGCATTCACCAAGGTGCTTTTGCCGGCGCCTGATGGCCCCAAAATCAAAGTTGTTTTGCCTGCCATTTCGGCTTGCAACATGCGCAGGGAGTCATTCACGTCGTGCGCCTGTTTCAATTGCAAAGGCATGACGGTGTAACCCATTTGTCGATATGCAGCCAATCGCGCCCACGCCTGAGGGAATGCGCTGTTCAGATCACTTTTATTCAACACAACGAGCGGCTTGATGTGTTCCGCCTCTGCTGCAATCAATGCCCTGGACAATTGAGTTTCAGAAAACTCTGGCTCAGCTGCCAGCAGAATCAATACTTGATCCAGATTGGCTGCGAAAGATTTGGTTCGAACCTCGTCGCGGCGATAAAAAAGATTTCGTCTTTCCAGCACGCTTTCAATCGTGCCCTCGTCTGCAGCAGCCTGCCATCTCACTCGATCGCCCACGACGGACTGACTTTTTTTACCGCGTGGATGACAGATGATTCGCGAACCATTGTCCAACTCCACCACACAGTGACGACCATGCGTGGCAACCACCAAGCCTGTATTCAAAGCTTCTTGCGTTGATTCCACCAAGGCCTGCGCAGCCTTGGTTTTGGTGTGTGTGCGTTGATTCAGCTTACGCATGCTGCATGCGCGCCAAACGCAAACTTGCGGGTGGGTGCGAGTAATAAAAAGTCACGTACAAAGGATCGGGCGTCAGAGTTGATGCATTGTCTTGGTACAACTTCAACAAGGCAGAACTCAAATCGGCAGCCGGTGTTTGCGAAACTGCATATGCGTCAGCTTCATACTCTTGAATTCGCGAACGCCAAGACGAAATGGGCGCCAACAAAAAGGTAAACACAGGCACCACCAGCATGAACAACAACAAGGCAACGGCCTCATTGCCCCCCATCAAATTGGGCATCACGCCCAAGCCAGTGTAGAACCAAACTTGCTGAGAGGCAAAGCCAAGCAAGGCCAAGCCCAATAAACTCAATACAAAGCTGGTCAGCATCATTTTGAAAATATGCCGATGTTTGAAATGCCCAAGTTCATGCGCCAACACAGCTTCCATCTCGGCAGGCGTAAGTTGTTTGAGCAAGGTGTCAAAAAACACCACGCGCTTGCTGGCACCAAAGCCTGTGAAAAATGCATTGGAATGCGCGGAGCGCTTGCTGCCATCCATCACAAAAAATCCTTTGGCCTTGAACCCAGCACGTTGCATCAACGCGTGGACACGCGCCTTCAATGCCTCATCTTCCAGCGGTGTGAACTTATTGAACAAGGGCATGATCACGTTGGGTGCGATGGCCATTAAAAACAATTGCCAAAACACCAAGGTGCACCAGGTCCAGAACCACCAATAAGCGCCTCCGACCTGCATCAACCACAAGACCAGCGCAATGATTGGCACCCCAAGGACCAGCCCCAACAGCAAGCCCTTGAAAGCGTCACTGAGCCACAAAGACCAAGTCATTTTGTTAAAACCAAACTTTTGTTCGAGTACAAAAGTTTGATACAGCGACAAAGGTAAATCCAGTAGCCCTCCCACCAAACTGAAACAAAGGACCAACACCACCTGCTGCCAAAGACCGGGTGCCATGAATTCCAACACAAGGGCATTCAACGCGCTCAATCCCCCCATCAAAGTCCATCCCACAAGCACGGCGGCATCTATGCATATGTCTATCTGAGAGACTTTGGCTTTGGCCAAGGTGTAATCGGCTGCTTTTTGATGGTCTGCCAATGAAATTTGACTGGTAAATGCATTGGGTACTTCACCCCGATGCCGCGCCACATGGCGAACCTGCCTGGCGTTTAGCCAAAGCTTCAAAAGGACATTGGTCAGCAAGGCGCCCACCAGAAGGTAAGTCAGGGTCAAAGTCGGGTTCATAGACCGAAGTGTAGATCAGTCGACATCAGCGACAATCGAGGCCTTCACGAAAAGCCATAATTCAAAAATGACTGAGAAATCAAACGCCACCCCATCCCCAGCAGACAGCGCCACGCCTAGCTTGGCCAAGTCAGACGACAACTTGGTTTGGATCGACTGCGAAATGACGGGACTGGACCCCGAAAAAGAACGCCTCCTAGAAATTGCCGTGGTGGTCACAGGCCCCAACCTCAGTCCTCGCATCGAAGGCCCCGTCTGCGTCATTCATCAAAGCGACGAGTTACTCAACAAGATGGATGCGTGGAACAAAGGCACCCATGGACGCAGCGGCCTGATCGACAAAGTCAAAGCCTCCACCACGTCCGAGCTAGATGCCGAAGAGCAGATTTTGGCATTCATCAAAAAGTACGTGTCTAAAAACGCTTCCCCTCTGTGCGGCAACACCATCAGCCAAGACCGTCGCTTTTTGGTCAAGTTCATGCCCAAGCTCGAAGCCTACTTGCACTACCGCAATCTAGACGTCAGCACCCTCAAAGAACTCTCCAAACGCTGGAAACCAGAGGTCTTCAACAGTTTTAAAAAGCAACAAAAGCACACGGCCCTGGCCGATGTGCACGAATCCATTGAAGAATTGGTGCATTACCGCGAACATTTCATTCGCCTTTGAAGCATCAAAGCATTGATTTCAGGGAAAACCCGCACAACTCCAAAAAACTGTGCCATAATCGCCGGCTGTGCTGCAAACAGGCCTCGTGCCGCAGCCCTTGTGCATCACCCTTCACGCCTTTGACTCACTGATAAGAGTCACTCGACTGGAAAAGATGGTCCTTGGCTTCACGTCAACACCCCTCTTTTCAAACAGCACCGAGCTCCGTTTGATGGTTGATGTTTTTTAACCATGAACGGCGCCACCGCAAATCTTGCGGACGTCCGTGCGAGAAAAAATATGACTGACGCTTTTGAAGTGCAGGCCGACTTGTCGCCTGCGCAATCCTCTACGAACGAAACTTTCGTGACTGAAACATTGGCGCTTGATGCTGATAATGTTCAAGCCAATGAAAATGACAATCAAGCCATCGATATTGCGCCCGAGCAACCCAATGGCTTTGTGCTGTTAGGTTTGGCGCCTGAATTGGTGCAAGCTGTCGCCGACCTCGGCTACACGCAGCCCACATCGGTGCAGCTCAAAGCCATTCCTTTGGCATTGCCCAAAGAAACACTGGGTGAAGCACATCGCTACATCGACCTGATGGTTTCTAGCCAAACAGGCAGTGGCAAAACGGCCGCATTCTTGTTGCCAGTGCTTCACACACTGTTACAAGAACTCGCTGCTGAAGAAGCAGCCGAGCGCGCTGCATTTGCCCAAGCGTGTGCAGATGCGGCAGCCAATGGCGAGCCAGCACCCAAGCGCCCAAAACGCAAAGACCCCACCAACGCACGCAACTTCAAAGCGCCATCACCTGGTGCACTGATCGTTTGCCCAACTCGTGAATTGGCCCAACAGGTCGCTCATGACGCCATCGATTTGGTGAAGCATTGCCGCGGCTTGCGCGTTGCCAACATTGTGGGTGGCATGCCTTATCAATTGCAAATTGCCAAGTTGCAAAATGCCAATTTGGTGGTGGCCACACCAGGCCGCCTGCTCGATTTGCAGCGCTCTATGCAAATCAAGCTCGACAAAGTTAAATTCTTGGTGGTCGATGAAGCCGACCGCATGTTGGACTTGGGCTTCTCTGACGACTTGGCCGACATCAACCAAATGACCAGCCAGCGTCAACAAACCATGATGTTCAGCGCCACGTTTGCACCACGCATTCAGCAGCTGGCCATGCGCGTCATGCACGACGGCGGCTCATCTGTTCAAAAAATTCAGATCGACTCACCCCAAGAAAAACACAGCAACATCAAGCAAGTTTTGTTCTGGGCCGACAACGCGCAACACAAGCGCAAGCTGCTCGACCATTGGTTGCGTGACGCATCCATCAACCAAGCAATTGTGTTTGCCAGCACGCAAATTGAGTGCGATGGTTTGGCAGCAGACCTGCAACAAGACGGCTTTGATGCTGTCGCATTGCACGGCGCTTTGAGCCAAGGTTTGCGCAATCGCCGCTTGATGGCACTGCGCAATGGACAAGTGCAAATCTTGGTGGCCACCGACGTGGCAGCCCGCGGTATTGACGTCCCCACCATCACGCACGTATTCAACTTTGGCCTACCTATGAAAGCCGAAGATTACACCCACCGCATTGGCCGTACAGGCCGTGCAGGTCGCGATGGTTTGGCCATTACTTTCGCTGAAATTCGTGATCGCCGCAAAATTTTGGACATTGAGGCCTACAGCCGTCAACCGTTCAAAGCTGAAGTCATTCCGGGCATGGAACCCAAACAAAACTTCCCCGAAAGCCGTCCAGGCGGCCGTGGTGGCAATGACCGCGGCGACCGTGGTGGCCGTGGCCGTCCGTTCGGTGGTGGTGGCGGCTTTGGCGGCAACCGCGGTGGTGACCGTTTTGAATCACGCGGCGCGCCTCGCTTTGAAGGCAACCGTGGCGGTGACCGATTCGAAGGCCGTGGCGATCGTTTCGAGAACCGTGGCGCACCTGCTCCTCGTTTTGAAGGTCGTCCTGAAGGTCGCGGTGATTTCCGCCCTGAAGGTCGATTCGAACCACGCGGCGATTTCCGCGGCGAACAACGCAGCTTTGCACCTCGCGGTGGCGAAGGTCGCTTTGAGCCTCGCGGCGATCAGCGCCCTGACAACCGTGGTGGTGACCGCTTTGAAGCGCGTGACAACCGCGACAGCCGTGCACCCCGCACACCTGGCGGCCGCGACAATGCACGTGGCGGCGCAGGCGATCGCTTCGCTCGTGGCCCCAAGGTCGTTGGCGCAGGTAATTTCAAGCCACACAATGCCGGCGGCCATGCGGCACCCAAGCGCACTGGCGCCAAAGTGTTGAAAGTGACGCGCGGTTAATTCCCCCACCCCACGCCCCTGCTCCGCAGGGGCGTAAAAAAACCGCCTTGGCGCAAGCCTTGGCGGTTTTTTCATGAGGGCTCCGAAGAACCCTCCAAATTGCTTTACGCAGCAGCTGCAGTTTTAACAGCGCGTTGTGGCAACTTTTCTTTGATACGTGCAGACTTGCCGCTACGATCACGCAAATAGTACAACTTGGCGCGGCGAACATCACCACGACGTTTGACTTCAATGCTGGCAATCAAGGGGCTGTATGTTTGGAACGTACGCTCCACGCCTTCACCACTTGAAATTTTGCGAACGGTGAAACCACTGTTCAAGCCGCGATTGCGCTTGGCAATCACAACGCCTTCATAAGCCTGCACACGCTTGCGTGTACCTTCAACCACGTTAACGCTAACGATAACGGTGTCACCAGGCATGAAGTCAGGAATTGTTTTACCCAAACGGGCAATTTCTTCCTGCTCGAGAGTTTGAATCAAATTCATTTTGAGCTCTTTCAACTACCGATCATGCACAACGCTACGCTAAAGGCGGCTTCTATGCTGGCGGCTCTCAACCATGAAGGCGAAGAACAGCCGCAACAGCCGCGGCGGGCAGAGGATCGACAAGCCCACGATTATATATTTGTTTTGAGGCTATGTGAAAGTCTTCAAAGCCCTGGGAATTACCGCATGTGGCGACTTAGGCGAGACTCGTGCCACCCGAGGTCAAATGACGTAAAAAGTGTTCATCTTTGGCACTTAGTTTGCCCAAAGCTCTGGCCGACTCAATCAGATCAGGTCGATGTGTTTGCGTTAAGGCCAAGCTTTGCTGACGTCGCCACTTGGCAATATCGGCATGGTGCCCAGACATCAAAATGGGAGGAACTCGCTCGTCGTGCCAAGCTTCAGGGCGGGTGTAGTGACCACAATCTAACAGACCATCCAGCGCTGGATTGAAGCTGTCCATTTGATGACTGCCCTCATCGTTCAAGACGCCTGGCTGCAAACGCGCAACGGCATCTAGAAGCGCAATGGCAGCGATTTCGCCACCCGATAAAACAAAGTCACCCAAGCTGATCTGTACATCCACATGCGCATCGATGAAGCGCTGATCCAGCCCCTCGTAGCGGCCACAAATCAAAATAGCACCATCGCTTTGTGACCAAGACTCAACGCCCGCATGGTTCAGCGTTTGACCGATCGGCGAGAAAAGGACGGTGGGCACTTTGGGTTGATTCGGACTTTGGGCTGCTCGGTCTTCACGAATGGCCAGCAGACACTTTTCGAGGGGCTCGGCCAACATCACCATGCCGGGACCACCACCAAAGGGACGGTCGTCCACACGGCGATAGGTACCATCTGCATAGTCACGCAATTGCCAGAGTTTCAACTCAACTGCACCAGATTCAAACGCACGGCGATTGATGCCAGAACTTAGAAAAGGAGCAAACAGTTCGGGAAACAGCGTGATGACATCAAAGCGCATGGCTTGCCCTCACCTGCTCAGTAATCAAGCTGCCAGTCAACGGTGATCTTGCGACCAGGCAGGTCCACGTTGTCAACAAATGCCGCCACAAAGGGGATCATGCGCTCAATGGGCGGTTTGTCGGCTTCATCTGATGCTTGAGACAAGACCAATACAGTTTGAGGCCCAGTCGACATCAAATCTTTAACTTGCCCCATTGCCACACCTTCTCGGTTGACAACATCCAAGCCCAGCAAGTCGACCCAGTAATATTCATCGATGCCCGCGGTGGGGAAGCTTGAACGGGGTACAAAAATACGTGCGCCTTTTAGCGCTTCGGCTTGATTTCTGTCGGCCACATCCAATGAACATGCAACAACGGTATCGGCATGGTCTTTGGCTTCTTTGATTTTGAGAAGTACGGGTTTGACAGCGCCGCCAACAGCAGGTGCAGCCGACTTTGCAGTAGGCGATTTGGTACCCCCCACATTGCGGTCGGAGGGTAGTAAATACCAACGTTTAGAAGAAAAAAGCGCCTCGGGCGAGGCGCTATGGGGCAAGACCTTGAACCAGCCTTTGATGCCCCAAGCATCTGCAATGCGCCCCACTTCGATGGCGTCTGCCGGCATTTCGGCAAACTCTAAATGGGGTAACACAGCAAAGCCTTTGGCGTAGCCAAAAAGCAATTAAGCAGCTTTGGCAGCAGCTTGTTTGACCAAACGCTGAACGGTAGGCGACACTTGAGCGCCAACGCCTGTCCAGTATGTCAAACGGTCTTGCACAACGCGCAGGCCTTCTTCTGTATCCTTGGCGATGGGGTTGTAAAAACCAATACGCTCAATGAAACGACCATCGCGGCGAACGCGCTTGTCAGCCACAACAATGTTGAAAAATGGACGGGCTTTAGAACCGCCACGAGAAAGACGAATGACAACCATGATTTATCCTAGGGGTGGTGTACACATTGCAACATTCAAAAAATTTTGAAATGAAACAAGGACACAAATTCTTCCAGCGTTTGAGACACGCAACTGGCCACCCGGCCAGTGACACACTGAAAAGCCGCTGATTATAACCCGGAGTTCTAAAATGCCAACCATACGCCCCAGCCAATCAGAAGACATGGCCGCAATCACCGCCATTTACAAGCACCACGTCCTTCATGGCACCGGCACTTTTGAAATAGAGCCACCCTCTTTGGAGGACATGACCGCTCGGCGAGAAGACGTTTTAAGCAAAGGTCTGCCGTATTTGGTGCTGGAAGATAGCGGCCAAGTGGTCGGTTTTGCGTATTGCAATTGGTTCAAACCACGCCCGGCTTATCGATTCTCTGCCGAAGATTCTATTTATTTGGCTGCAGGCACCGCTGGCAAAGGCTGGGGTCGCATGCTGCTGGCAGAGCTGTGCCAGGCTGCAGAAAAAGCAGGCATTCGCAAGCTGATTGCGGTGATTGGAGATTCCGCCAATGCGGGCTCCATTGGAGTGCACACGTCTTTGGGCTTCAATCACGTGGGCATCGTGTCGGGCTGTGGCTGGAAATTTGAGCGATGGCTCGACATCGTCATGATGGAAAAAGCCTTGGGCTTGGGTCAGTCCCACCCCCCTGCATAAAGCCATGGCCTAAGCCTGTTTTGCAGGCTTAGAAAATTTGCAAGCTGAACCAATAGGCAATGGCAGCAACAAAACCACTGGCAGGGATGGTCAAAATCCAAGCCCAGACGATGTTGCCAGCCACCCCCCAACGGACCGCACTGGCACGTTGCGTAGACCCAACACCCACAATGGCGCCCGTGATGGTATGCGTTGTGGAGACAGGAATACCCAATGCAGTGGCCAAAAACAGGGTTAATGCACCGCCTGTTTCAGCACAGAAGCCACCCACAGGCTTGAGCTTGGTGATTTTTTGGCCCATGGTTTTGACAATGCGCCACCCTCCAAACATCGTGCCAAAGCCAATGGCCATGTAACAACTGACAATGGTCCAAGTAGGCGGCGAGGTTTCTGTGGATGCCACATAGCCTGTCGCAACCAAGAGCATCCAAATGATGCCAATTGTTTTTTGGGCGTCGTTACCCCCATGCCCCAGACTGTAGGCGCCTGCAGAAACCAGTTGCAAGCGTCGAAACCACTTGTCAACTTTGGAGGGTCGGCTGCGCTTGAAAATATTGGCCACCAAGACCATCATGAGCGAACCCAAGAGAAAGCCTAGTATTGGCGACACAAAAATAAACGTGACAGTTTTGATAACCCCTGCAGAGAGCAGTGCGCCAGCACCTGATTTCGCAATGACAGCGCCAACAATGCCACCAATCAACGCGTGAGATGAACTACTCGGAATACCGTAGTACCAAGTGATCACGTTCCATGTAATGGCACCAACCAAGGCGCCAAAAACAACGTGCACATCGACCACGCCGGGTTGCACAATGCCTTTACCCACGGTAGCCGCCACACTTAAGTGGAAAATAAAAATAGCGACGAAGTTAAAGAAGGCAGCAAATAAAACGGCCTGCGTGGGCTTCAAGACGCCAGTTGATACAACGGTGGCAATGGAATTTGCAGCATCATGAAATCCATTCATGAAGTCAAATGCCAGGGCCAAAACCACCAGCAGTATCACCACCCACAAAGCGGCTTGAGTGTCCATGCTAAATGTTCCGAATGTCAGGAGTTCTCGAGGACGATGCCCTCGATTTGGTTGGCGACGTCTTCACATTTGTCGGTAATGGTTTCGAGCAATTCATAAATTGCCTTCAACTTGATGACCTCGCGCACATCGGCTTCCTCGCGGAACAGCTTGCTCATGGCACTGCGCATGACGCGATCTGCATCAGATTCCAAGCGATCAATTTCTTCGCATGTTTTCAACGCCGCCTCGGCGGTTGCGGGATCGGCAATTTTGCCGAGCATGCTGACTGCATCACGAACTCGCTCGCAACATTTCACTGACAAGTCTGTCAGCCTTGAAATTTCGTCTGTCATGGCGCGCACATCGTAAAGCGCCATGGTTTCAGCAGAGTCTTGAATCAGGTCAGCCACATCGTCCATTAAGTTAATGAGGCTGTGAATTTGCTCACGGTCGATGGGCGTGATGAATGTGGTGTGAATTAAACGATTCACCTCTTGCGTGACACGGTCTGCTGATCGCTCTGCATTGTCTACATCTTGCGCATACTTTTCTCGCAAATGCTCATCGCTGTAGTTGACAACCAAATTTGAAAAGGCGCGCGCCGCTTCCACAATTCGATCTGCATGTTGGTTGAACAACTCAAAAAAGTTGCCCTCTTTGGGCAAAAGTTTGCCAAAAAACATAGGATTCTCCGAGAACAAACAGCGAGAAATTCACTGTTTGAGGCATTCGGGAGTTTAAACGCTATCCATGAATTATTTCAGAAGCATGTCTTTTTTATGTCATTTGGAAGTCCATGCATACCATGATGCTTGCACGTTGGATCCCGTTATGGGCAGGTACAGACAGCAAATCTTTTATGCAGCGTTAAATGAACATGCGGCCAATCGGTCGCCCTCAGACTTTTTTCGCTACTTAAAACTATATCAGTGCAGCCTTTGAATGGCTTGATCTTGTACGCGGCGCAAATCGTCCTTCGACACACAATGCGGCGCCAACTCCCACAAAGGCAACAAAACAAACGCCCTCTCTCTCATTCTCGGATGCGGCACCTGTAACTCTCGGCTTTGTATGCTTGCACTTCCAAACAACAACAAGTCAATGTCCAAGGTTCGAGGGGCATGCCGGTAGGGCCTCTCACGTCCAGCCAAGATCTCCAGGGCCTGAAAAGCACGCAACAACTCATACGCATTGAGGCGCGTTTCCAATTGGATCACGGCATTGATGTAATCAGGTCCCGCAGCATCGACGGGCGCAGAACGGTAAAAGGACGAACAGGCCATCACGCGTGTGTTGGGCAATTTGCCAATGGCCTGAACCGCGGCCTCCAGCGCATAGCGAGCCTCGCCTAAATTAGCGCCAAGACCGACAAACACCGGCACCCAATCGCGTTGCATCAAAACGGCCTCATTGCTGTTACTCACCAGATGTCGAGTGTCCTGCATCCGGTGCGCTTGATGTGCCTGCTGCGTTTTTAGCGGCCGGCTTGCGGCGGCGCGGTGCACGACGTGTTTTGCTGGCACCTGCAGCGGGCACATGGTTCTTTTCTGATTTGGCTTGCTGAATCAAGTCTTCACGCGCAGCATCATCGGCCATGCTAAATTCTTGCCACCAATCGGCCAAGGTCAATTCCACATCTGCCACTTCTGCACGCAAGCGTAAAAAATCAAAACCGGCCCTGAAACGCGGCTGCTCCACCAAACTAAAGGGTGCGCTGCCAATGCGCTTTTCAAACCGCGGTTGCATCATCCAAATTTCACGCATGTCTGCCGCCAATTTGCCACGACCCGAGACATCGCCTATGCGAGCATCAAAGACTTCATCAATGGCCTCTTGCAACGCGGGAAATGGCGGCACCCGTTTGGCCACTCTCTGATCCCACCCAAGTTTGACGTCGGCCCACAAGACACAGGCCAATAAGAAACTTGGCGCAACCGGTTTTTCTTCGCCGACACGACGGTCGGTGTCAGCCAATGCCGCCTTCACAAAAGGCGTGTCTGCGCGTTCAACCACAACATCCAAAAGCGGATAAATGCCTTGATGCAATCCCAAGGTTTGCAGCTGCGCCACAGAGGCCAAAGCATGACCCGTCTGGAGCAGTTTGAGCATTTCATCAAACAGTCGACTTTGCGGCACATCGGCCAACAACTTCAACATGGTCGCCAAAGGCTTGGCCGTTTTGCCTTCCAACTTAAAACCCAAAGGACTGAGCTTGGCAGCAAACCGAATGGCGCGAATGATGCGCACTGGATCTTCCCGATATCGCGCCACAGGATCGCCAATCATTCGCAACACTTTCTTTTTGGCATCCTGCATGCCGCCGTGATAGTCAACCAAATACTGAGACTCTGGGTCGTAGTACATGGCATTGACCGTGAAGTCACGGCGTGTGGCGTCTTCATCTTGCGGACCCCAAACGTTATCTCGCAGCACACGCCCGCTTGAATCGACAGCGTGCTTCATGCCTGCCAATTCAGACTTACTGGTTTTTTCATTGCCCTTGACTTGCTCTGCGGCACGATTGTCTAAATGTGCACGGAAGGTTGATACTTCAATCACCTCGTGCTCACGCCCTCTTCCGTAAACCACGTGAACAATGCGAAAACGCCGTCCAATGATGAAAGCTCGCCTGAACAAGCTTTTCACTTCTTCAGGCGTGGCATCGGTGGCCACATCAAAATCTTTGGGACGAAGTCCTAATAGCAAGTCACGCACAGCGCCACCCACCACGTAAGCCTCATAGCCAGCGTCTTGAAGGGTTCTAACCACATTCAAAGCACGCTCATCCACAAGTGTGGGATTGATGCCATGAACCGACGCCGGAATTTCGACGCGCTTGCCAAAATCAACTGCGCCTCCACCAGATTTGGGTTGGCCTAATATTTTTTGAATAAATTTTTTAATCATGAGAATAGTTGAAGTGTGCGCCAGCCTCGATCGGTCGCAAGTTGGCGCAAACGCGCGTCTGGATTTGTCGCAACGGGTGTCTGCGCCATTTCCAAAAGCGGCAGATCGTTGACGGAATCCGAGTAAAAAGTAATGTGGACATCGGACCAACGAAGGCCTTTTGCAGTCAGCCACTGTGCCACCCGGGTGACTTTACCTTCTTTAAAAGAAGGTGTCCCGGCAATTTCACCAGTGATCCAACCTTCTGCATCGCGCGCCAATTCGACCGCAATCAACTCAGTGACACCAAAGGCATTGGCAATGGGTCGAGTCACAAATTCATTGGTGGCTGTGACAATCATGACGTGATCACCCGCGTCTTGGTGCTGCGCGACCAACTCGATCGCGGCAGGTTTGACAGCAGGCAGAATGATCTCACGCATGAACTGGTGATGTGCTTTCTCGGCTAGCGCGGCACCTTTCAGCCGTACAGCATCGGTTGCAAATCGCACGTAATCATGGATGTCCAATATACCGGCTTGGTAATCGGCATAAAACTGATCGTTGCGCGCTTTGAATGAAACCGGATCGGTCCAGCCAATGTGCTGACTGAACTCGCCCCATGCGTAATCAGAATCAATTGGCAACAAGGTGTTGTCAAGGTCAAACAAAGCCAACTTCATGTGCTCTCCAACATGGACTTGATGAGTGGAATGGTGATGGCTCTTTGCGTTTGCAATGCAAACTGATCCAGGTGATCGAGCAGCGTCATCAAACTACTTAAATCACGCGAAAAACGCGTGAGCATGTAAGACATGACATCGTCACTTAAAAATAAGCCGCGCGAGTCTGCTTCTTGCCGCAACACTGATCGACGCTCTGGATCACTGAGCACTTGCAGCGCATAAACATGCCCCCAGCCCAACCGAGAGCGCAAGTCATCGCGAAGCTTCAAGTCAGCAGGAGGCAGCGCGCCTGAGGCCAAGACCCAACGTGGCTGCCCTGACTTGGGTGTGAGCGCATTGACGAACCAATTGAAGCCCATCGCCTGCTGCTCTAAGTCAAACAGGTGGACATCGTCCATGAGCACGGCAACCCAAGACTCGTCAAAACTCAGATGCACATTGGTCGTAGCATCTAACCAGCCAACGGACAGCCCCTGACTTTTCAGGGCAGTGTAGACCGCTTTGAGCAAATGTGATTTACCAGAACCACTCTCACCCCACAAGTAAGTCGGCACTGGACTGGGCATTTGACGACCCGTCCAAAGCTTGAGATGTTGCAATGCAGCTGCGTTAGGCCCTGCAAAAAAACTGTCCAAGCTTGGCACCGTTTGCAGGCCGATGTCTAGGGCCAGTTGCTTCATGCGTCAGGACCTTGGTAAAGCTTGCTGTCAAAGTATTGATCTCGCAATCGGCGCAGTGCAACCAAAATCACCGCACTGGTGGGCAAAGCCACCAGCACACCCACAAAGCCAAACAATTGGCCCAAGGCGAGCAGTGCAAAAATAACGGCCAATGGATGCAAGCCAATTCGCTCCCCCACCCATTTGGGCGTTAGCCAAAACCCTTCGATCAATTGACCGGCACCAAACACGACGGCAACCATCACAACCGCCTTGATTGACGCAAACTGTAAAAAACCTGCCAGCAAGGCCAAGATCAGGCCCACCCCAAACCCGAGATAAGGTACGCAAACGGCCAATCCCGTGAAGACACCAATTGGCAATGCCAGATCCAAACCAAATGCAGCCAAACCAGTCGCATAAAACACCGACAGGGCCAGCATGACCAACATTTGACCGCGCAAATACTGTCCTAGAACAGCATCACACTCCTGCATAAAACTGTCATATGCCGATCGCCAATGCAGCGGCACCCACTGCACGACCAGTGAAACCCACCGATCCCACTCCTGCAACAGATAGAACAAAACCACGGGTATCAGGATCAAATTGCCAATGACTGCAAGGGCGAAACTGCCCCCCAGCTTCAATGAGGTCACCAGCGGCGCCATCCAGTCTTCGCGGTTGGCACTGAGGTATGTCAAAAGTTGGCCCTTCAGACTGGCCACATCCAAACTCAAGCGCCAGCCATATCGGTCAAGAATGGGGTTCAAAAATGCAACCAACCGATCCAATAGCAATGGGAGCTGTTGCTGAAGCAATGGAATTTCACGCGTCAGAATGGGCACCAATAAAAGCACGACGCCCAAAACGACCAACAGCGCAAACAACTCAACGAGGATCACACTGACGACTGCAGGCAACCAAGGCAAGGCCCTTTGCAAACGGGTGACAACGGGGTGTAACGCATAGGCTAAAACAGCAGCCACAGCAAACGGCACCAAAACCGGCCCCAACGCCCACAGTAACAAGGCCAGTCCCAAAGCGACACCTGTCCACAGAATGAGGCGCTTAGCGGCAATATGGATGGGCATTTGTTCGATTCGTGGTGAAAGAAATTTAAAAGAAGCCAAAAGCTTTGGGGCAGCAAGCATGCCGCCCCCTTAAAATAAGCCTTGATTTTAGTCCCCCCTCGCCCTCTTCCCCACAATTTCCCCATTTTTCACATGAGCTCAACTCCTCTCTCCTACAAAGACGCTGGCGTCGACATCGTCGCAGGCGACGCTTTGGTCGAACGCATCAAGCCCCTGGCCAAAAAGACCATGCGTGAGGGCGTATTGGCTGGCATTGGTGGATTTGGCGCTTTGTTCGAAGTACCCAAGCGATACAAAGAGCCAGTGTTGGTCTCTGGCACGGATGGTGTGGGCACCAAACTGAAGCTGGCTTTTGAATGGAACATGCACGACACCGTGGGCATCGATTTGGTGGCCATGAGCGTCAATGATGTCTTGGTGCAAGGTGCCGAGCCTCTCTTCTTTTTAGATTACTTTGCATGCGGCAAGCTTGATGTCGATACCGCGGCCGCGGTTGTGGGCGGTATTGCCAATGGCTGCGAAATGTCAGGCTGCGCACTCATCGGCGGTGAAACAGCGGAAATGCCCGGCATGTATCCTGCGGGCGAATATGATTTGGCCGGCTTTGCGGTGGGCGCCGTCGAAAAATCAAAGATCCTCACGGGTCGCGATGTCAAACCTGGTGATGTCGTCTTAGGTTTAGGCGCGAATGGCGTCCATTCCAATGGTTTCAGCTTGGTACGCAAATGCATTGAACGTGCCGGCACTCAATTGCCAGAAAAGCTGGATGGTCAGAATTTCAAACAAGCAGTCATGGCGCCAACACGTTTGTATGTCAAATCGGTCTTGAATGCATTAGCCCAGCACCCCATCAAGGCTCTGGCCCACATCACCGGGGGCGGTTTGCTAGAAAACATTCCACGTGTTTTACCTGAAGGCACTGCAGCCCATTTGGTCAAGGGCAGTTGGCCTCAATCTGAGTTGTTTGCATGGCTTCAAAGCACCGCCGGTATTGACGACATCGAGATGAATCGCACATTCAACAATGGCATTGGCATGGTCGTCGTCATCGATGCAGCGCATGCGGCCGCTTGTGCCGACACGCTGCGCAGTTCGGGCGAGAAGGTTTATCAGATTGGTACCATTGCAACCCAAGGTGACGGCGCGCAAGTGGTGGTGCGTTAAGGCATCAAGCCGCTCAAGTTTCCAGTGAAGCCAATCGCAAACGAATGATGTCGACATCGCTTGCGGTGCTTGCCTGATTGACGTAGGCACTTAAGTCATCACGGGCTTGTGCATTCAAGCCCATTTCCATCAAGGCCAATCCACGATCACGTCTTTCGAAGTGAGCGTCTGGGTTGAGCACAATCAGTCGGTCCAAGACACATTTCAAACGCGGCCAATCAGCCTGACTGGTGAAGATTTCTTTCAAGTTGCGCAGCATTCGCGTCAGGATGTCTCTTGGCGGCGCTGGCTGCAAATACAAACCCAAAGGTGTGTCAGCATCGTCCCCATCATCTGTGCGCGGGCGAAACGGCGCCAACCTTTCTGCCAAACGGTCAAGTCCCAGGGACTGCCCAGTCAGAGGGTCCATGACCACCAAGCCCTCAGGCAATGTCACCTTGACCAAGAAATGGCCAGGAAAAGAGACACCTTCTGCATGTAAGCCTAGGCCTTGCGCCAACTCCAACCAGATCACGGCAATTGAAATCGGAATGCCTCTGCGCGTTCTAAAAACCTCGTTCAGATAGCTGTTTTCTGGCGCATAAAAATTATTTGCATTGCCAGAGAAACCAAGCTCGTTGTAGAAAAACTGATTCAAGACGCTCAGCTGTTGCAGCGGCTCAGCTTCACGCTTCAAACGCCGCTTCAATCGAACCATGAGCGCATCACACGTTGCCAGAACTTCTTGTACATCCAACGCAGGCTCTTCGTCCTGTGCAATGGCAGCCGCAGCCTCTAACAACGGAAAATCAATGTCTGACTCAACCAAGCTTTTGAAATAGGTTAAGGGCGTGACAGTACTGACTTGAAGGTTCATAAGAAAGAGATGACTTTAGCGACGCACAAAGGCTCTCAGATGCAAGCCAGTCAATCGCAAGCACCCAAAATAAAGGACAGCAGAAGTGACCAACACCATCGCCATAGCACCCAAGCGAATGAGCACTTGCTGACGCCCCGCCAACCAATCAAACTGCAAGCTTGCAAAATACAGGAAGGCCGCAAGCAATAGGCTTGCCGCTAAAACTTTGGCGCCAAACACGCCCCAACCCGGCAAAGGCTTGTAGCGTCCTTTTCGAATCAAGCCCACAAACAACCAAGCCGCATTCAACAAGGCACCCAAACCAATCGACAGCGCCAAACCAGCATGCGCCAAATAAGGTACCAAAACAAAATTCATTGCTTGCGTAAAACACAAAACAACGATTGCAATTTTGACGGGGGTTTTAATGTCTTGGCTTGCGTAATAGCCGGGCGCCAACACTTTGATGGCAACGAGACCTAGCAAGCCAACGCCATAACCAGTCAGCGCCAAAGTGGTCTGCTTCACATCCTGATCGGTGAAGGCGCCATAGTGATAAAGCACAGACACCAAAGGCTGTGAAAAAACCAGCAAAGCGGCGGCACAAGGCAACGCAAGCAGCACAACCAGCCGAAGCCCCCAATCGAGCATGGCGGCATACGCAGCTTGATCGCCATTCGCCCGCGCAGCCGCCAACTGCGGCATCAAGACAGCACCCAATGCAACGCCAAGGATGGCAGTTGGAAATTCCATCAATCGATCCGCATAGGTTAACCAGCTGACACTCCCGGGTGCCAAATGAGACGCAATTTGAGTGTTGATTAACAAAGAAATCTGTGCAACACCCACACCAAGAAGGGCCGGCAGCATCAGGCTGGCAATTTGACGCGTTGCGGGGTCACGCCAGGCTTGCTGAATGGTGCGCCATGTCAGGCCAATGCGCGGCAACAAACCCAACTTAGACAGAGCTGGAATTTGCAGAGAGAGTTGCAGCAAACCTCCCACCATAACCCCCACGGGCAGCGCATAAACGGCTTGGATACCCTGAGCCTTGAACCAAGGGGCCAAAACCCAGGCAGCGCCAATCATGGCAACATTCAATAGAACGGGCGTGGCGGCGGGCACTGCAAAGCGTTTCCACGTGTTCAAAATACCCGCAGAAAGTGCCACCAAGGACATGAAGGCAATGTAGGGAAACATCCAGCGCGTCATGTGCACTGCAGCTGCATAAGACTCTGGCTGCTGTTGCAAGCCACTGGCCATTGCCCACACCAAAAATGGTGCCATCGCCACACCCGCAATGCTCAGCAATAACAACGACCAAGCCAACAAAGTGGCCACATGGTCAATGGCCTTCTGTGTGACAAGCTCGCCATGCTGGGCTTTGCTGGCCGCCAAAACAGGCACGAATGCTTGACTGAATGCACCTTCAGCAAAGAACCTTCGAAACAAATTTGGAATACGAAAGGCCACATTAAATGCATCTGTCAGTGCACTCGCACCAAAAGCAGAGGCGATCAGAAGCTCTCGGACCAATCCCGTGATGCGGGAGGCCAAGGTCCAAAGAGAGACGGTAGATGCTGATTTAAGAAGGCTCACGGCAAGAGTGTAGCGACTGAATGGGCTTGCTGTCAGGGGTGCTAGACCGGTGTGCAATTTGACTGATACAATAGCCGGCTTTGCTGACAACATCCTCAGACAACTAGGAAATTTAAAATGGCTTCTGGAAAACCCAAGAAAAAAAACCCCCGCCTGGCATCAGGCCGTAAACGCGCACGTCAAGACGTGAAATTGAACGCAGCAAACACATCCCTGCGCTCAAAATACCGCACCGCCGTGAAGAACGTTGAAAAAGCTGTTCTGGCTGGTGACAAAACCAAAGCAACAGAACTGTTTGCCAAAATGCAAGCAGTTGTGGACACGATTGCTGACAAAGGCATCTTCCACAAGAACAAAGCTGCTCGCGATAAGAGCCGCTTGTCAACCAAGGTGAAAGCCTTGGCACTCGCCTGATCAATTGATCATCAGCCCGGCACCCATCAGGGTTGCCGCCGTTTGAAACGGGTGCGCTGTCAGCAAAGAAAAGCAAAAAGCCGTCCAAGGACGGCTTTTTTGTGGGCGATGCATATTTCAAGCGCTATGAAATGCTGAATTGATTATTTGGGATGCTCAGGCAGAAGGCAGGCCTCAGACACTTGCAAGTTGTTGTCTTTTGCAAAATTCATGAGGAAGTCCCACGCCATTGGCTCAAATCCTCGCAAGTCGGTGTGAACCACCACACACTTCACACCCCCCAAAGTTTGAGGGATACACCAAGGTGAATAACTCAAGTGACTGCCAGGTGTTGCACCCCCTGGCCGAAACTGCCCCATCACACCCGCCAAACGCTCAGCCCAATCACTGGGTCTGAATGTGCGGCCATCCAAGGTGAGACCTTGAATCAGTACTTCTTTGGCGTTGTTGGAAACCATCGATCAGAGGTTGGATAATTTGACGGGCAGACATCAGGGATCGCCTAAATGTTGCATTGCACAACTATTGTATCTTATATAAGACTTGAAGCTTTATTTCTGGCTCTAAAATCCCACTTCAGCGGCCCTCTTCGTTGGGCCGATTTCTTTTCAGAGGAGTTCTCAGCATGCCCGCTTTCATTGAAGCCACTTCGCCGCACACCATGAACACCTATGGCCGATTGCCTATCGCAATGAGCCATGGACAAGGCTGCCGATTGTGGGA
Source organism: Limnohabitans sp. (assembly GCA_030158125.1). Classification (GTDB taxonomy): domain Bacteria; phylum Pseudomonadota; class Gammaproteobacteria; order Burkholderiales; family Burkholderiaceae_C; genus Limnohabitans_A. The sequence goes on from JAOATL010000010.1 coordinate 51,362, forward strand.
TGTCAATGGCAAAGAGTATTTGGATGCGCTGGGTGGCATTGCTGTGAACACATTAGGTCACAACCACCCAGAATTGGTGCCTGCACTGCAGGACCAGTTGAGCAAAATTATTCACAGCTGCAACTACTACCACGTTCCGAATCAGGAAAAATTGGCGGCCAAATTGGTAGAACTGTCTGGCATGACCAACGTATTCTTTTGTTGTACGGGCCTTGAAGCCAACGAGGCTGCCATCAAGTTGGCGCGCAAGTATGGGCACGACAAAGGCATCGATAAACCTGAGATCGTGGTGTACGAAAAAGCTTTTCACGGCCGCAGCATTGCCACCTTAAGCGCCACGGGCAACACCAAAATTCAACAAGGCTTTGGACCTTTGGTGGAAGGCTTCATTCGTGTTCCAGTGAACAACATTGAAGCCTTGAAAAAAGCCACAGAAAACAATCCAAACGTTGTGGCTGTTTTCTTCGAAACCATTCAAGGAGAAGGCGGCGTCAATCCCATGCACATGGATTACTTGCGTGACGTCCGCGCTTTGTGCGATCAAAAAGATTGGCTCATGATGATTGACGAAGTCCAGTGTGGCATGGGACGCACAGGCAAATGGTTTGCCCACCAATGGGCCGGCATCAAAGCTGACGTGATGCCACTGGCCAAGGGCTTGGGCTCTGGCGTGCCCATCGCCGCTGTGGTGGCTGGCCCCAAGGCTGCAAACATCTTCCAACCTGGCAGTCATGGCACCACCTTTGGCGGCAACCCCTTGGCCATGCGTGCAGGCGTTGAAACCATTCGCATCATGGAAAAAGACGGTCTGATTGAAAATGCCGCGCGCGTTGGCGCCCACCTCAAGGCACGCCTTGAACAAAGTTTGGCAGGCGTCAATGGTGTGAAAGAAATTCGCGGCCAAGGCCTGATGCTGGGCATTGAACTCGAGAAACCCTGTGGCGTTTTGACACAACGCGCAGCTGACGCAGGCTTGCTCATCAGTGTCACCGCAGACACCGTCATTCGCATGGTCCCACCACTCATCATGACGCAAGCAGAGGCCGATCAAGTGGCCGACATCTTGTTGCCCCTGGTCCACACATTTCTTTCGGAGTAATTTCATGACCTCGAATGTTCAGGCCATGCCACTTCGGCATTATTTGCAATTCACCGACCTTTCAGCCGATGAGTACGCACACCTCTTCAAACGGGCTGCTTTCATCAAAGCCAAATTCAAGGCCTACGAAAAATACCAGCCACTTGCCGACCGCACGCTGGCCATGATTTTTGAAAAAGCTTCCACACGCACGCGCGTCAGTTTTGAAGCCGGCATGTACCAGTTGGGAGGCTCTGTGGTGCACCTGACCACGGGCGACAGTCAATTGGGGCGTGCTGAGCCCATTGAGGACAGCGCGCGCGTGATCAGCCGCATGGTTGACCTGGTCATGATTCGAACCTATGGCCAAGACAAGATTGAAAACTTTGCAGCGCACTCACGCGTGCCAGTGATCAATGGCTTGACCAACGAATTCCACCCCTGCCAAATCTTGGCCGACATCTTCACCTACATCGAACACCGTGGCTCCATTAAAGGAAAAACCGTGGCATGGGTGGGCGACGGCAACAACATGGCCAACACTTGGCTCCAGGCGGCCGACCTGCTCGGATTCAAAGTGCACCTGAGCACGCCCAGTGGCTACGAAGTTGACCCTGCTGTGGTGGGCGTCAGAAGCGCGGCCAGCACCCAATTCTTCAAAGACCCCATGCAAGCTTGCGAGGGTGCCGACCTTGTCACCACCGATGTTTGGACCAGCATGGGCTACGAGGCTGAAAACGAAGCACGTAAAAAAGCTTTTGCCGATTGGTGCGTAGACGAAGACATGATGAAGGTTGCAAAACCAGATGCACTCTTCATGCACTGCCTGCCTGCACATCGTGGTGAAGAAGTCAGCGCAGAAGTGATTGATGGCCCTCAATCTGTGGTTTGGGACGAAGCAGAAAATCGCATGCACGCACAAAAAGCGTTGATGGAGTTTTTACTGCTGGGCCAAGTTTAATTGCCTCACCTGGCCTTGGCGGCGATCTCTTTAAGGGCCCGCATAAAGCCAAGGCACATCCATCAAGGACTCGCCCATCATGCGCATGGCCAAGTCTCTGCCCCAACGCAAGGGACCTTGCAAATGGAAAATCTTGCCATTTTGAATGGATCGATGCTGAACCTTGGCATTGCGTGCCCAACGTGCTTTGGCGTACAACTGCCATCGCTCTGGCACAGTCAAGTCTGAACGGATCCAACATGCGGCCAATTCGGCTGCATCTTCTATCGCCATACCAGCACCCTGCGCCATAAATGGGCGCATGGGGTGTGCCGCATCGCCAAGCAGTGCAATGCGACCCTTGGCCATTTCATTTGCACCACGAACAGGTGGACGATCACAGAGCGACCACAAGCGCCAATCTTCCACTGCATTCAAAATATGTTTCAAATCTGAATGTGCAAATTCCATGGCCAAATCTAGATCATGCTTGTTGGCAGCATGATCCCATTCCGCCAGTTGCTCAGGGGGCTGTCCATGCACGATCACCACCAAATTCAAAAATTCACCACGCCTGACAGGGTACAAGACAGCATGCAACTTGGGCCCCACCCACACGGTCACATCTTGCGTGCGCAAACTTTCAGGCAAGGACAGCATCGGAACAAGCGCACGGTAAGCCAAGAGATTGGTGACCCTTGGGGGCGTTTGAGGCACAACGTACTGACGTGTGGAACTCCACAGACCATCAGCCCCCACCAGGGCCTCAGCGTTAACCGTTTCAAAAAAACCTTCAGGCAAGCCGCGGCCATTGACCGTGATCTGATCGGCATCATCTCGAATCAAATCAATTTGGCAGTTGAGACTTAACTTGGCAGCACCTGTATTGAGCACGTGCTGCAACAAGACCTGATGCAGATCTGCCCGGTGCACTGCAAAATAAGGTGCCCCATAGGTCTGCACACTTCTTTGACCCAGTCTTAAAGCACCCAAGGTGCTGCCTGATTGCGCATCACGCACGTGCAAACGCTCAGGCGTGAACACCACGTCTCGAAGTGCTTTTTCTAGACCCCACGAAAACAAAGTGCGCGTGACATTGGAGCCCATCTGAATGCCCGCCCCCACTTCACTGAAAACTTTGGCACGCTCAATCACATGCGGCTTCGCCCCCTGTCGGGCACACGCCAATGCAGCAGCCAATCCACCAATGCCACCGCCCACAATCAAAATTGAATTTTTCACGGAGTCCATTTTGCAGCGAAGATTTTCATCTAAACATGAGAGGCATCAAAAAAGCCCAAAAGACCGAGATCTTTTGGGCTTCTGAACTAAGCAAGAAAGTTCAAATTAAGCGGCAACGCCTTTGGCCACTTCCGCGTACTCTTCGATCTTGTCGAAGTTCATGTACTTGTAGATCTGGCTTCCGTCTTTGTTGATGTCAGTCATGCTCTCTTGGTATTCCGCCACGGTTGGAATACGGCCCAATTTTGAGCTGATGGCAGCCACTTCAGCAGAACCCAAATACACATTGGTATTTTTACCCAAACGGTTCGGGAAGTTACGTGTAGAAGTAGACACCACAGTAGCGCCTTCGCGCACCTGTGCTTGGTTACCCATGCACAAAGAACAGCCCGGCATTTCAGTGCGTGCACCAGCTGCACCAAACACACCGTAGTGACCTTCTTTGGTCAATTCGGCAGCGTCCATTTTGGTTGGCGGCGCAACCCACAACTTCACCGGAATGTCACGACGACCTTCGAGCAACTTGGAGGCTGCGCGGAAGTGGCCGATGTTGGTCATGCAAGAGCCAATGAACACTTCATCGATTTTGGTACCAGCGACGTCTGACAACAATTTGGCGTCATCTGGGTCGTTGGGGCAGCACATGACGGGCTCTTTGAGCTGGTCCATGTCAATTTCAAGCACGTGGGCGTATTCCGCATTTTTGTCTGCCTCAAGCAAGTTGGGGTTGGCCAACCATGCTTCAACAGCCTTGATGCGACGCTCAAGCGCACGCTTGTCGTTGTAGCCCTGCGCAATCATGTTCTTCATCAAAACGATGTTGGAGTTCAGATACTCTTTGACGGGCTCGGGGTTGAGCTTGACGGTACAACCGGCAGCAGAACGCTCTGCAGACGCATCAGACAACTCAAACGCTTGCTCGACTTTCAAATCTGGCAAACCTTCAATTTCCAAAATGCGGCCAGAGAACTCGTTGATTTTGCCGGACTTGGCAACAGTCAACAAACCAGCTTTGATGGCGTAGTAAGGAATGGCGTGAACCAAGTCGCGCAAGGTGATGCCAGGCTGCATCTTGCCTTTAAATCGAACCAAGATGGACTCAGGCATGTCCAAAGGCATCACACCTGTGGCAGCACCGAAAGCCACCAAACCGGAACCGGCGGGGAAAGAAATACCGATAGGGAAACGTGTGTGTGAATCGCCGCCAGTGCCCACTGTATCGGGCAACAACAGACGGTTCAACCAACTGTGAATCACACCATCACCGGGTTTCAGTGAAACACCACCGCGATTGCTCATGAAAGCTGGCAACTCGTGGTGCATTTTGACGTCGACGGGCTTGGGATAAGCGGCCGTGTGGCAGAAAGATTGCATCACCATGTCAGAGCTGAAGCCCAAGCAAGCCAAGTCTTTCAATTCGTCACGCGTCATGGTGCCAGTGGTGTCTTGTGAACCCACAGTGGTCATTTTGGGTTCGCAATAAGTACCGGGGCGAACGCCCTGACCTTCTGGCAAACCGCAAGCACGGCCCACCATTTTTTGCGCCAATGTGAAACCGGCCTTGGTAGAAGCTGGCACTTTGGGCAAGCGGAACAATGTGGAAGTGGGCAGACCCAAGAACTCACGTGCCTTGCCAGTCAATGAACGACCAATGATCAAATTGATACGGCCACCAGCACGCACTTCGTCAAACAACATGTCGCTGCGCAGCTCAAACTCGTTAAGCAAGGCGCCATTTTTCATGATCTTTCCTTCGTAAGGCAAGACATCAATCACGTCACCCATTTCCAATTTGGAAACATCCACTTCGATGGGCAAGGCACCGGAATCTTCTTGTGTGTTGAAGAAAATAGGCGCAATTTTGCCGCCCAAAGTGACACCACCAAAGCGCTTGTTAGGCACAAAAGGAATGTCTTCACCAAAACCCCAGATGATGCTGTTGGTTGCAGACTTGCGTGAAGAACCCGTACCGACCACGTCGCCCACATAGGCCACCAAGTGACCTTTTTTCTTCAGCTCTTCAATGAAAGCCATAGGACCGCGCTTGCCGTCTTCCTCAGGCTTGAAAGCTGCATCTGGGCGTGTGTTTTTCAACATGGCCAAATAGTGCAATGGAATGTCAGGGCGGCTCCATGCATCGGGCGCGGGTGACAAATCATCGGTGTTGGTTTCGCCTGGCACTTTGAATACAGAGACTGTGATTTTTTGGGCCACTTCAGGACGTGAAGTGAACCATTCAGCATCTGCCCAGCTCTTGATCACTGCGCTGGCATTGGCATTGCCAGCTTTGGATTTTTCTGCCACGTCATGGAAAAAGTCAAACATCAACAATGTTTTTTTCAAACCTTCAGCAGCCACCGCGCCAACTTCTTTGTCATCGAGCAAATCGATCAAAGGTTTGACGTTGTAACCACCGACCATGGTGCCCAACAGTTCGGTGGCCTTGGCTTTGCTGATTAACGCTACTTTGACATCGCTGTGTGCAACAGCTGACAAAAACGAAGCTTTCACTTTGGCTGCATCGTCAACACCTGGGGGGACACGGTGTGTCAGCAGGTCCAACAAAAATGCGTCTTCACCTTGCGGCGGATTTTTGATCAGTTCGATCAACTCAGAAGTTTGTTTTGCATCCAAAGGCAGCGGTGGGATTCCCAACGCAGCGCGTTCAGCGGCGTGTTCACGATAGGCTTTCAACATGGTTTTCTCCTGTCTAAATAAATTTACAAATCAATAATTTTCAAACGACGCCACTCAGCGCTGCACCGATGTCGCAGGACTGCTGACATCAATCAAGGCTGGGGGGGGATTGACTTTCATGTCGTTGGCCACGGCCACCTGATCGGGGTGGGCGCATTCATCGGCCAAACGACGGCCATTTTTTTGATCCATGAGCATGGACTTGTTGGCAAGCTGCAACCAAACTGCACCTGCTTTTTCATCTTCCAAACGAATGGCACCTGTGCTGGTTGTCACAGGACGCATGCGGTATTTGTAACCCTTGCCGTGCAAGTCAAAGTACCCAGGGGCCTGTGCATCTGCAGTCATGCGGACAGAAGCGCCAAGCTCACACGGCAAATGCCCCACATGAACCCGCTCTGCAATACTGAGATGATTGGAATCCAAGGGCGCATCGACAGGAAGCGTCTGTACACGCTTAGCAGGTTCGCTTTTCTTGGCCGACTTCTGGTTTGTCGGCTTGGCATTGGGCTTTGATTTCGCGTCTTTTTTGGGCGCAGCATTTGGCGAATGCGTGGTTTGCGCATGGGCGGCAAAAACGCTCAACAGACAAGTCATCAAAACCAGAAAAAGGAACTTTACGCTGCGCATGGTGTCTCTCCAAAATAGGATTGAACTGATTCTGGCAAAAGCCTTCCGGTTTGGTAAGCACGTTCTAGCACTTGCCAAAAAAATCTGTAACTGGCGCGGTCATGCAATTGACCACCGTGGCTGACTGGCGCCCACTCAGCTCGGCGGGCGGCATCGATCAAATCTGCAGCCTGCTCAATTTCCTGGGCACTGGGTGCCAAAGCCTCAACGACCGGTCTAATTTGACTGGGGTGAATGCTCCACATGCGCGTGTAAGCCAACTCGCGCGAGGCTTTTGTCGCCGCAATTTTGATGGCTTCTAAATCACTGAACTCGGTCACCACACAGTGGGATGGCACTTTGCCATGCGCGTGGCAAGCACTGGCAATTTCCATTTTGGCACGTAATACCAAAGGGTGAGTGAATTGGCCCTGCACACCCATACCGCTAGAAGGTATGGCGCCGCCATGTGCAGACACAAAATCCATCAAGCCAAAACTCAAAGACTGCACACGCGGATGCGCGGCAATGTCAAATGCACGATGAACCGCCGCAGGCGACTCAATCAGAACATGCAATGGCAGAGACATTGCGCCGACTTGATTCAAAGCCTGCTCTGCCGCTTGAACATCTGCAACCGACTCCACCTTGGGAATCATCACATGTCGCAACTTGTTGTGAACGGAACCCACAATGAGGCTCACATCGCTGAAAAATGAAGGGTGATCCACGGGGTGCACACGCACCGCAACCCTGGCGTCGGGCGCTGCATTGGCAGCAATTTCTTTGACCAGATGGGCATGCTCAATTTCACCGCCCACTGGGGCGCCATCTTCGCAATCCAAAGTCACATCGAAAACGCAGGCGCCCAGCTCCTGCGTCATCTCTGCTTGCAACTGCAAGCTTTTGCGCATCCGCACTTCGACACCACTGTAGTGATCACAAACGGGCAAGACCATGCTTGCCGCTTGAGAGCCCAACAGAATGTCGCGCGGATGCTTCACAGCCGTGTTGCCTGATTAGACCAAGTGAGCCACGCCGGCTTGCTCGTCTGTCAGCTCTTTCAATGTCTTGTCGATGCAAGATTGGCTGAAGGCGTCAATGTCCAAGCCTTCCACCACTTTGTATTCGCCGTTTTCGCATGTGACGGGGAAACCGAACATAACGTCTTTAGGAATGCCATACCAGCCTTGTGATGGGATGCCCATGGTGACCCATTGACCGTTGGTGCCCAAGGCCCAATCACGCATGTGATCGATGGCTGCATTGGCAGCAGAAGCCGCAGAGGACAAGCCACGTGCTTCAATGATGGCCGCGCCGCGTTTGCCCACGGTGGGCAAGAACACGTTGGCGTTCCATTCTTGATCGTTGATCATGGTCTTGACTGATTCGCCATTGATGGTGGCGAAGCGGTAGTCAGCGTACATGGTGGGAGAGTGGTTGCCCCAAACGCACAGCTTCTGAATGTCGGCCACTGCTTTGCCAGTTTTGGCAGCAATTTGTGACGCAGCGCGGTTGTGGTCCAAACGCAGCATGGCGGTGAAGTTGCCAGGCTTGAGATCGGGGGCGCTCTTCATGGCAATGTAAGCGTTGGTGTTGGCTGGGTTGCCGACCACCAAGACTTTGACATTGCGTGAAGCCACTGCATTCAAAGCCTTGCCTTGAGCTGTGAAAATGGCGCCGTTGATGGCGAGCAACTCAGCGCGCTCCATGCCAGGGCCGCGGGGACGTGAACCGACCAACAATGCGTAGTCAGTGTCTTTGAAAGCGGTCATGGGGTCGGCGTGGGCTTCCATGCCTGCGAGCAATGGGAATGCGCAATCTTCCAGTTCCATCATGACACCCTTCAAAGCTTTTTGGGCTTTTTCGTCGGGGATTTCAAGCAATTGCAAGATCACGGGTTGGTCTTTGCCCAACATTTCGCCGGAAGCGATGCGGAACAACAATGCGTATCCAATTTGACCAGCGGCTCCTGTGACGGCGACGCGAACGGGCTTTTTGCTCATGGTGTGAACTCCAGATAGTGATAAGAAAACGGACTTCGCCGACCCCATCTTGGCATTCACTGCCAACCGGGTCATCTGGAGTTTCCAGACAGGTGCGCAAAGAATTCTGCGCACGGGCAAACAGCTTTCGAGTGTACCCGCGAAAACCCTCAAAAGTCAATTTGTCTTATGTCTTATATAAGATATCATTGCCCCACTTTTGTGCTCGCCCATTTCAAGGGCCACTGACATGACATCCCAAGTTTTTTCTGTTGATGCGCCTGGGTTACCAGACCTCCCTGCTGCCGCGCCGGCATTCAGTCCTTTGTACCAACAAATTAAAGGGCTGATCCTGCAAAGCTTGCAAACAGGGGAATGGAAACCGGGCGAAGGCATCCCCAGCGAGATGGACTTGGCTGCCAGGTATCGCGTCAGCCAAGGAACTGTTCGTAAAGCCATAGACGAATTGGCCAACGACAACCTGCTCATTCGCCGCCAAGGAAAAGGCACGTTTGTGGCCACGCACGCCGAACAGCAAGTTCAATACCGTTTTTTAAAACTGCTGCCCGACGAGGGCGACCCTAAAAGCGAAGGCCCAGCCCAACGCAAAATCATTGATTGCAAACGACTGCGCGCCAACGCCGACATTGGCCGCGCCTTGGCGCTGCGGACAGGCGATGCGGTATTGCAGGTCAGACGCGTACTTTCGTTTGCAGGCGCGCCGACTATTTTGGAAGACCTGTGGTTGCCAGGCAACCCCTTCAAGGGACTCACAGCTGAGCGGCTGAGTGACTATGACGGCCCTATGTACGCCTTGTTTGAGACTGAATTTGGCGTTCGCATGGTCCGCGCAGAGGAACGCATCAAGGCCGTTGTGCCCGATGCAGCGCAGTGCAAACTCCTTGAGATTAAATCTCACACGCCGCTGTTAAGCGTTGAGCGAATTGCATACACCTACAACGATACCCCCATGGAGTTGCGACGCGGCTTCTACGTGACCGATACGCATCACTATCACAACGCCTTGAATTGACGCCCAGGCGACTTAATTGCCCCCACAACATTTAGTTTTGTAATTTCTTTCTGCAATCTCCATGTCAGTTTGTTGCGTTGCAATAGAATTCGCAAGCGCTGAAAACAAAAATGACAGTGACGTTACCTAAGAGGACTTAAAAATGACCGAAACCGCCCGTCAACGGCCTGAATTTCGCAATATCAACGCTATCAGTGATTTGCCGACCTACCGCTTGCCTGCCGCAGGGTGGGTTTCTATCTTGCACCGCGTCAGCGGCGCATTGATGTTTCTGCTCATGCCATTCATCATTTGGATGTTCGACAACTCAATCACCTCCGAGATTTCATTTGCGTCCTTTGCTGCAGCATTCAATGTGGGCGTGGGATTCATTCCTGGATGGTTTGTCAAGTTAACTGCTTTGGCCATCATTTGGGCCTACCTGCACCACTTTATTGCTGGCATTCGCCATCTGTACATGGACGCTTGCCATGCCGTTACCAAAGAGTTTGGCAAATCATCCGCCATCGTCACACTGGTTTTGAGCCTAGGTCTCACCGCCGTGCTGGCCGCCAAATTGTTTGGCATTTACTAATTAGGAGCAAGCAAACATGTCAGTTAATTACGGCTCCAAACGCGTCACCGTCGGCGCAGGTTATGGCATTCGCGACTGGTTGGCACAACGTGTCACAGGTGCGCTCATGGCAGCATTCACTTTGGTGGTGTTGGCACAAGTCATTTTCACCAGTGGCCCCATCGGCTACGAAGAATGGGCCGGCATTTTTGCCGCGCAATGGATGAAGGTTTTGACATTCACCACCATCCTGTCCTTGCTTTACCACGCATGGGTTGGTATTCGTGACATCTGGATGGACTACATCAAACCTGTCGGTTTGCGACTTGTCATGCACGTTGCCTCTTTGGTTTGGCTCATCGGCTGCGCCGGTTGGGCGATTCAAGCCTTGTGGCGCCTTTGACACCGTTCAAATCCGCTTGAATCCTTTTCAGGTTCTGAACACCAAACCTTTTCAATAAGATTTCACACACCATGACTTACACCAAAGACAAGATCGCCACGCGTAAATTTGACGTCGTGATCGTCGGCGCCGGCGGCTCCGGCATGCGCGCCGCCTTGCAACTGTCACGCGCTGGTTTGAACGTCGCTGTTCTCTCTAAAGTTTTCCCAACCCGCTCACACACCGTGGCTGCCCAGGGTGGCATTGGTGCCTCTTTGGGCAATATGTCCGATGACAACTGGCACTACCACTTTTACGACACCATCAAAGGCTCAGACTGGCTTGGCGACCAAGATGCCATCGAATTTATGTGCCGCGAAGCCCCCAAAGTCGTTTATGACTTGGAACACATGGGCATGCCATTCGACCGCAACCCAGATGGCACCATTTACCAGCGTCCGTTCGGCGGCCACACCGCCAATTACGGCGAAAAGCCTGTTCAGCGTGCCTGTGCCGCAGCGGACCGTACCGGTCACGCCATGTTGCACACGCTGTACCAGCAAAACGTCAAAGCCAAAACCAACTTCTTCGTGGAATGGATGGCGCTTGATCTGATTCGCGACGCTGAAGGCGATGTCGTAGGCGTGACAGCCCTCGAGATGGAAACTGGCGACTTGCACGTCATGCACGCCAAAACAGTCTTGCTGGCCACCGGTGGCGCAGGTCGTATTTTTGCGGCCTCTACCAACGCTTTCATCAACACAGGCGACGGTCTTGGCATGGCTGCACGCGCGGGCATCCCGCTTGAAGACATGGAGTTCTGGCAATTCCACCCCACTGGCGTGGCCGGTGCTGGCGTGCTCTTGACAGAAGGCTGCCGCGGTGAAGGCGCTATTTTGCTCAACAGCAATGGCGAACGCTTCATGGAGCGCTATGCACCGACTTTGAAAGACTTGGCCCCTCGCGACTTCGTGTCACGCTCCATGGACCAAGAGATCAAAGAAGGCCGTGGCTGCGGTCCTAACAAAGACTACGTCTTGCTGAAACTGGACCATTTGGGTGCAGAAACAATTCACAAGCGCTTACCTTCCGTTTATGAAATTGGCGTCAACTTCGCCAACGTCGACATCACCAAAGAACCCATTCCTGTGGTGCCGACCATCCACTACCAAATGGGCGGCATTCCCACCAATGTTCATGGTCAAGTGGTCACGCAAACCGCCAGCAGCCACAACGCCGTGGTCAATGGCTTGTACGCAGTGGGCGAATGCTCTTGCGTCAGCGTGCACGGCGCCAATCGCTTGGGCACCAACTCTTTGCTCGACTTGCTGGTGTTTGGTCGTGCTGCCGGCAATCACATTGTTGATTTCGCCAGCAAAACCAAAGCACACAAAGACTTGCCAAAAGATGCAGCCGACTTCACTTTGGCTCGCCTGAACCGCCTCGAAGGTCGTAAAGGTGAATACTCACAAGACGTGGCCAACGACATGCGCGCCGCCATGCAAAAGCACGCTGCCGTGTTCCGTACGCAAGCCGCCATGGACGAAGGTGTTGTCAAAATTGCTGAAATTCGCGAACGCGTCAAAAACATCGCTTTGTCAGACACGTCCAAAGTGTTCAACACAGCGCGAATTGAAGCGCTGGAAGTCGACAACTTGATCGAGTGCGCACAAGCCACCATGGTCTCAGCTGCTGCTCGCAAAGAATGCCGTGGTGCCCACACTGTGAGCGATTACGAGCGTCCTGCAGATGACCCAATTGCACCTTTGGGCCGCGACGATGCCAACTGGATGAAACACACCCTGTGGCACAGCGACTCCAACAGCCTGACCTACAAGCCCGTCAACTTGAAACCTCTGACAGTGGACTCCGTGCCACCCAAAGTTCGGACTTTCTAAATTCCTTAAGGTTGAATCATGACACTACGTACATTTGAAATCTATCGTTACGATCCAGACAAGGATGCCAAGCCTTACATGCAAAGCATTGAGGTGGAACTAGACGGCAACGAGCGCATGTTGCTGGACGCCTTGATGAAGTTGAAAAAAGTCGACCCCACTTTGTCTTTCCGCCGCTCATGCCGCGAAGGCGTTTGCGGTTCAGATGCCATGAACATCAATGGCAAAAACGGTTTGGCTTGCTTGACCAACATGCTGACACTGCCAGGCAAAATTGTGTTGAAACCTTTGCCAGGCCTGCCCGTTGTCCGCGACCTGATCGTCGACATGACGCAGTTCTTCAAGCAATACAACTCGATCAAGCCCTACTTGATCAACGACACCATTCCGCCCGAAAAAGAGCGCCTGCAAAGCCCTGAAGAACGCGAAGAGTTGAACGGTTTGTACGAGTGCATTTTGTGCGCCAGCTGCTCCACCAGCTGCCCTAGCTTCTGGTGGAATCCCGACAAATTTGTGGGTCCTGCTGGTTTGCTCCAAGCCTACCGCTTCTTGGCTGACAGCCGCGACCAAGGTACGGCCGAGCGCTTGGACAATTTGGAAGACCCCTATCGCCTGTTCCGATGCCACACCATCATGAACTGCGTGGACGTGTGCCCTAAGAGCCTCAACCCCACCAAAGCGATTGGCAAGATCAAAGAGATGATGGTGCGTCGCGCCATCTAATACCGAAGCCATCAAAGAGTCCAAACACATGGGAGATGAACTGCTTGACGGATTAGACCGCCTTACCCCTTTGGGTGAGCGCGCTTTGAGCAAATTACGTTGGCGTTGCCGCCGCGGTTTGCTCGAAAATGATCTGTTCATCGAGCGCTTCTTCAATCGACACGCCCAACAAATGACCGTTGGTCAAGCCCGTGGCATGTATGTGTTGATGGACTTGTCAGACAACGACCTGATGGATTTGTTCATGAAGCGCAAACCCCTAGGCGCTGACATTGAATCCGAAGATGTCAGCGAAGTGCTGACCATGCTAATGGCATGAAGTTTGCATCAAATTAATTTGCAAACACCCCAATTTGAATTGACTGATTACTTGAGGAAATCGAACCATGAAACTTGCTGACAACAAAGCAACACTGTCATTTAGCAACGGCAGCCCCAGTATTGAAATGCCCGTCTACAGCGGCAACATCGGTCCCGACGTGATCGACATTCGCAAGTTGTATGGCCAAAGCGGCATGTTCACGTATGACCCCGGCTTCTTGTCAACGGCTTCTTGCCAATCTGGCATTACCTACATTGATGGCGACAAGGGCGAGTTGCTCTACCGCGGCTACCCCATCGAACAACTGGCCAATCATGGTGACTATTTGGACACTTGCTACTTGCTGTTGAAAGGCGAGTTGCCGGATGCCAAGCAAAGCACCGACTTTCACAACTTGGTGAACAACCACACCATGGTGAATGAACAGATGCAGTTTTTCTTGCGCGGTTTCCGCCGTGATGCGCACCCCATGGCCGTCTTGACTGGCTTGGTGGGCGCTTTGTCTGCGTTCTATCATGACAGCACCGACATCAACAACCCCGAACACCGCGAAATCTCCGCCATCCGCTTGATTGCCAAGATGCCTACATTGGTGGCAATGGCGTATAAATACGGCGTCGGTCAGCCCTTCCAATACCCCCGCAATGACCTGTCTTACTCTGGCAATTTCTTGCGCATGATGTTTGGCGTGCCTTGCGAAGAGTACAAAGTCAACCCCGTGCTGGAGCGCGCTTTAGACCGCATCTTCATCTTGCACGCAGACCACGAGCAAAATGCTTCCACATCTACCGTGCGTTTGTGCGGTTCGTCTGGCACCAACCCCTTTGCGGCCATTGCCGCTGGCGTAGCTTGCCTCTGGGGCCCAGCCCACGGTGGCGCCAACGAAGCTTGTTTGAACATGCTCGACGACATCCAAAAAATGGGTGGCATCTCCAAAGTGGGCGAGTTCATGGAACAAGTCAAAGACAAAAACTCTGGCGTCAAATTGATGGGCTTCGGTCACCGTGTTTACAAAAATTACGACCCACGCGCCAAATTGATGCAAGAGACTTGCAATGAAGTTTTGGCAGAACTGGGTTTGGAAAATGACCCCCTGTTCAAGCTGGCCAAACAAGTCGAAAAAATCGCTTTGGAAGACGACTACTTTGTGTCACGCAAGCTGTACCCCAATGTTGACTTCTACTCAGGCATCGTTCAGCGCGCCATTGGCATTCCTGTTAACTTGTTCACTGGTGTGTTTGCATTGGCCCGTACGGTTGGCTGGATTGCACAACTGAACGAGATGATCAGCGACCCCGAGTACAAAATCGGCCGTCCACGTCAACTGTTCACTGGCTCACCTCGCCGTGATGTCAAAGCTGCAAAATAAGCTCGTAGCCAGTTACAAAAAGCCCGCGTGATCCGCGGGCTTTTTTCATGCATTCAGCATAAAATGCACAGCTTGACCCTAGGAAGCATCATGGCCCGTACGCTTTACGACAAAATCTGGGACGAACACGTCGTCCATACCGAAGAAGACGGCACATCCGTCTTGTACATTGACCGTCACTTGGTACACGAAGTCACCAGCCCTCAGGCATTTGAAGGTTTGCGTCAAGCGGGCCGTAAAGTTTGGCGTGTCAGCTCCATCGTGGCCACGGCCGACCACAACACACCCACCACCGGCTGGGAGTTGGGTTACGACGGCATCACCGACCCCATCAGCAAAGAACAAATCACCACCCTAGACAGCAACATTGCAGAATTTGGCTCTGCCGCTTTCTTCCCGTTCATGTCCAAGCGTCAGGGCATTGTTCACGTCATTGGCCCAGAGAATGGTGCCACACTGCCAGGCATGACCGTGGTGTGCGGTGACTCTCACACGTCCACCCATGGCGCTTTTGGTGCACTGGCGCACGGCATTGGCACCAGCGAAGTTGAGCACGTCATGGCCACGCAAACTTTGCTGGCCAAAAAAGCCAAAAACATGCTGATCAAGGTTGAAGGCACTGTGGCCAAGGGCATCACAGGCAAAGACATTGTCTTGGCCATCATTGGCAAAATTGGCACAGCTGGCGGTACCGGCTACACCATTGAATTTGGCGGCGCTGCCATTCGCGCCTTGTCAATGGAAGGCCGCATGACCGTCTGCAACATGGCCATTGAAGCAGGCGCTCGCGCTGGCTTGGTGGCTGTGGACGAAAAAACCATTGAGTATGTCAAAGGCCGTTTGCTCTCCCCCACAGGCGTGGAATGGGACCAAGCTGCGTCTTACTGGAAAACCTTGCAGTCAGATGCTGGCGCCCATTTCGATACAGTGATCGAAATCAATGCAGCCGACATCGTGCCGCAATTGACGTGGGGCACCTCACCCGAGATGGTGCTGGGCATCGATGCCATCGTGCCAGATCCCGACAAAGAAAAAGATGCCAACAAGCGGGGGGCCATTGAACGCGCCCTCACCTACATGGGCTTGCAGCCTGGCAAAGCTTTGAATGACATACACGTTGACAAAGTCTTCATTGGCTCTTGCACCAACAGCCGCATCGAAGACATGCGCGAAGCGGCCGCAGTGGTCAAAAAACTGGGCCAAAAAGTGTCCAAAGGTGTGAAACTCGCCATGGTTGTTCCAGGCTCTGGCTTGGTCAAAGAACAGGCTGAGCGCGAAGGCTTGCACACCATTTTTACCGCTGCAGGCTTTGAATGGCGAGAGCCCGGTTGCTCCATGTGCTTGGCCATGAATGCCGACCGTCTCGAGCCAGGTGAGCGCTGTGCCAGTACCAGTAATCGCAATTTCGAAGGCCGTCAAGGCGCAGGTGGGCGCACGCACTTGGTCAGTCCTGCCATGGCTGCTGCTGCTGCCATTCATGGTCACTTTGTGGACATTCGTCAGTTTGCCTGATCGCAACCAGCGCAACTGAACACGCATTCCTCAAACTCCAGATCCAGGAACACACATGCAAAAATTCAACGTGCACAAAGGCCTCGTGGCCCCCATGGACCGTGAAAACGTCGACACCGACGCCATCATCCCCAAGCAATTCCTCAAGTCCATTCGCAAAACAGGCTTTGGCCCCAACTTGTTTGACGAATGGCGTTATTTGGACGCGGGCTACCCCGGCCAAGACCCTGCCGGCCGCAAGCCCAACCCCGATTTCGTGTTGAACCAAACACGCTATCAGGGCGCTTCTATTTTGTTGGCTCGCAAAAACTTTGGTTGCGGCTCTTCTCGTGAACACGCGCCTTGGGCCATTGACCAATACGGTTTCCGTGCGGTCATTGCTCCCAGCTACGCCGACATTTTTTTCAACAACTGTTTTAAAAATGGTTTGTTGCCAATCGTGCTGCCTGAAAACGTCGTGGCGCAACTGTTTGATGAAGTGGCAGCCTTCCCTGGCTACCAACTCACCATCGACTTAGAGCGTCAAGTGGTGGTTCGTCCTCAGGGCGAAGAAATCCCCTTTGACGTTCAAGCTTTCCGTAAATACTGTTTGCTCAATGGCTTAGACGACATTGGTTTGACCTTGCGTCATGCAGACAAAATCAAATCCTTTGAAGCCGAACGATTGGCCACCAAACCCTGGTTGGCACACGTCGCCTAACAACCCGTTGCCTCCTCCTCGAATCACAAAAGACACATTATGAAAATCGCAGTTCTGCCGGGTGACGGCATTGGTACAGAAATCGTTGCAGAAGCCGTCAAGGTTTTGAATGTTCTCGATCTGAAATTCGAAATGGAAGAGGCTTTGGTGGGCGGCGCCGCTTATGAAGCCCATGGCCACCCCCTACCTGAAGCCACACTGAAACTCGCCAAAGAATCCGATGCAGTCTTGTTTGGCGCGGTGGGCGACTGGAAATACGACAAACTCGACCGTCCTTTGCGCCCCGAACAAGCCATTCTGGGCCTGCGCAAAAACCTGGGTCTGTTTGCCAATTTCCGTCCTGCCATTTGCTATGAGCAGTTGGTCAGCGCCTCCAGCCTCAAGCCCGAACTCATTTCTGGCCTCGACATCCTCATCATTCGCGAACTGACCGGTGACATCTATTTTGGCCAGCCTCGCGGCCGCCGTATCGCCACAGACGGCCACTTCCCTGGCGCCGAAGAAGCCTTCGACACCATGCGTTATTCGCGCCCCGAAATTGAACGCATTGCCCACGTGGCCTTCCAAGCCGCCCGCAAACGCAGCAAAAAAGTCACCAGCGTCGACAAAGCCAATGTGCTTGAAACTTTCCAGTTCTGGAAAGATGTGGTCACCGACGTGCACAAAGAATACCCAGACGTTGAGCTGGAACACATGTACGTCGACAACGCCGCCATGCAATTGGTCAAAGCACCTAAGAAGTTCGACGTGGTGGTCACGGGCAACATGTTTGGCGACATCTTGTCAGACGAAGCCTCCATGCTGACGGGCTCTATTGGCATGCTGCCCTCGGCCAGCCTGAACAGCCAAAACCAAGGCTTGTACGAGCCTAGCCATGGCAGCGCGCCTGACATCGCTGGTAAGGGTATTGCAAACCCATTGGCTACAATACTGTCTGCTGCCATGATGCTCCGTTTTTCATTGAACCAAGCCGAATCTGCCGATCGCATTGAGACGGCAGTCAAGTCTGTTTTGGCTTCTGGTTTGCGTACGGTCGACATCTGGTCAGAAGGCACACAAAAGGTCAGCACGCGTGAAATGGGCGAAGCTGTTGTGAAAGCCATTACGAAAACGACAAAGAGCTAAAGCTCAAAACTCGTCATGCCCTTCCGGCTCGACGAGTCGGAATCTCAAAATTAAATTGAAAGGGTGATGACATGAAATTGGTAGGACTTGTAGGCTGGCGCGGCATGGTCGGTTCCGTCTTGATGGACCGCATGCAGGCCGAGGGCGACTTTGGTTTGATCGAACCTTTGTTTTTCTCCACCTCCAACTCTGGCGGCAAAGCGCCCGCCATGGCCAAAAATGAAACAACGCTGCAAGATGCTTTCAACATCGATGCTTTGAAGCGTTGCGACATCATCATCACCGCCCAAGGCGGCGACTACACCACCGAAGTTTTCCCCAAGCTGCGTGCAGCAGGTTGGAACGGCCATTGGATTGATGCAGCCTCCACGCTGCGCATGGAAAAAGACGCCGTGATCATTTTGGATCCGGTCAACATGCCCGTCATTCAATCTGCCTTGAAAAACGGCGGCAAAAATTGGGTGGGCGGCAATTGCACCGTCAGCTGCATGCTGATGGGTGTGGGTGCTTTGTACAAAGCCGGTTTGGTGGAGTGGATGAGCACCCAAACTTACCAAGCTGCTTCTGGCGGCGGCGCACAGCACATGCGCGAATTGCTGACGCAATACGGCACCTTGAATTCCGAAGTCAAAGCTTTGCTCGACGATCCCAAGAGCGCTATTTTGGAAATCGATCGCAAAGTCATTGCCAAACAACGCGTCCTCACCGGCGCTGAAACTGCCAACTTTGGTGTGCCTCTGGGCGGCTCGCTCATTCCTTGGATCGACAAAGATTTAGGCAATGGCATGTCCAAAGAAGAGTGGAAAGGCATGGCCGAATCCAACAAAATTTTGGGTCTGGGCGAAGACTTCGGCAAACCTGCCATTCCAGTCGATGGTTTCTGCGTGCGCGTTGGCGCCATGCGCTGCCACAGCCAGGCTCTCACCTTCAAATTAAAGAAAGACGTGCCTGTGGCCGACATCGAAGCCATGATCGCGGCCGACAACCAGTGGGTCAAAGTGGTGCCCAACACCCGTGAAGCCACCTTGAAAGACCTCACACCAGTGGCCGTCACAGGCACCATGACCATTCCTGTGGGCCGCATTCGCAAGCTGGCCATGGGCCCAGAGTATGTTGGCGCGTTTACCATTGGCGATCAATTGCTGTGGGGTGCTGCCGAGCCACTGCGTCGCATGCTGCGCATTTTGCTGGACGCCTAATCGGTCACACATGAAAAGCACGCGCTACTTCCTTGCCGGTTTACTCAGCGCCATGGGCGTGTGCTTCAGTGCGCATGCCCTCACACTGGCCGGCA
This sequence comes from Limnohabitans sp., assembly GCA_030158125.1. Classification (GTDB taxonomy): domain Bacteria; phylum Pseudomonadota; class Gammaproteobacteria; order Burkholderiales; family Burkholderiaceae_C; genus Limnohabitans_A. The sequence continues at coordinate 70,824 of JAOATL010000010.1, forward strand.
TTGAAGTGCAGTCGTTCAAAGGCGAGCCCTTACGCGCCGAAATCGGCGTGGCCAGTGCCACAGCCGAAGAATGGGGACAACTGAGTGTCAAGATTGCACCAGCAGAGCGGTTCACCCAATTGGGTCTGGTCTACTCCGCAGCGGTGGGGCAGTTGCAAGCTGAGCCTTATGAAATGCGCGATGGCTCGCAACGCATCCGCATTTCGGGCCCGCATACTTTTTCAGACAACTTTGTCGATCTTTTGATCGAAGCGCAAACAGCCTCTGGCAAATGGGTCAAAGCTTTCACCTTGATGCTGAAACCAGCACCTCACAAAACGGACACGCCTGTGCAGCTGGCAGCGGCTGCAGGCATGAACAAACCTGGCATGCCGGCCGCCTCTGAACACGTGGTCCAAAAGGGAGAAAGCGCCAGCCAAATCATTCAGCAGTGGCTCACCGAAGACATGAGCACTCAGCAAATGTTGGTGGCTTTGCTCAAAAGCCAGCCTGACGCCTTCATTGAAGGGAACGTCAATTTATTGCGGGCGGGTGCGGTCCTCAAGGCGCCCTCGGCGACAGCTGTTCACGCCATTGATGCCAATGAAGCGCGTCAGTTTTTGGTGACTCAGCAAAAAGAATTTTTAGCCTTCTCGCAAGCTGCAGCGCAGCGCACCCACTGGGTGAAAGGCCAAGCACCCACCCGACAAATGTCAGGCAAGGTAGGCCAAGAAGAAGCCGCACTCAAGGCGGCCGAAGCCACCATCGATCAGCTCAAACTGACGCAAGCCAAAATTGAAAAGCAAAATGCTGAAACCCGCTTGGCTGCTCAACGCGCTTTGCAAGACGCGCAAAAACAATTGGCCACAGTGCAAAGCAATGTGAACCAATTGCTTGAACTGACTGCGCCTGCACCCATCACCGTGGGGCCCGCTGTGACGCAACGGGTGTCTAACGACACCCCAATGGGCTGGCTCAATTTGAACCGACTGTTAGATGCCCCCCATCAAAACGCATACCTTTGGGCCGCATTGGGCCTGCTGGGCATTTTGGCGGTCTGGGCCGGTCTGCGAATCCAAGGCCAAAGAGCGTCGCACACACTCAGCACCCTGATGCCCGCAGCCGATGGGGGCACTTACCGCGCCAACATTGACCGACAAAGTCAGCTGGAATTGCCTGCCGACATTGCTGCCCTGGATTTAAACCTTGACTTGAATCCTCAAGCCCAAAAACCAACGGGACTGTTTCGATCCCCGTCAACCACTGAGACGCTCCAGTGAGAGTTGCCCTGGGCATCACCTACAACGGTCAGCACTATCAAGGCTGGCAAAGCCAAAGCACAGGCCTCACGATCCAAGACAAACTGGAAAAAGCCCTCAAAGAATTCACCACCCAAAAAGTCACCACTCTCTGCGCGGGTCGCACCGATGCTGGCGTACATGGCTTGATGCAAGTGGTTCACTTTGACACACCGCTAGCCCGCGACATGGCATCTTGGATCCGCGGCACCAACCGCTATTTGCCCCATGACATTTCCGTGCAGTGGGCCCAAGAAGTACCCGCTGAGTTTCATGCGCGAGGCAGTGCGTTGTCGCGCCGCTATGCCTACATCTTGCTGGAATCCCCCGTTAGGCCCAGTTTGGAGTTTGGTCGTGCAGGTTGGGTTTATCGACCTTTGGACGAGGGTGCAATGCGTCAAGCAGTGGCTTTTTTGCTGGGTGAGCACGATTTTTCATCCTTCAGAGCGAGCAGCTGCCAAGCCTTGTCCCCCATCAAAACCCTGTTGCGCGTGGACATTCACAAACATGGCCCCTATTGGCGTTTTGAATTTGAAGGCAACGCCTTTTTGCACCACATGATTCGCAACATCATGGGCTGCATGGTCACCATTGGCCAAGGCTTTCAGCCTCCAGAGTGGATGGCGCAGGTCATTGAGAGCAAGCGCCGTGATGCCGCGGCCCCTACCTTCGCCCCAGATGGCTTGTATTTTCAGGGCCCGGTTTACGACCCGCAATGGGGCTTGCCAACCGACACCCCACCTTTTCATTGGTTGCCATGAACACAGGCCCACACCATACCTTCGTCAAAATTTGCGGCCTCACACGCGAAGCCGATGTCCTAGATTGCGTTGCGGCGGGTGCCAATGCCATTGGCTTTGTGATGTACCCCCAAAGCGCCAGGTACGTGTCGCCATTGCGCGCTGGGGTCTTGGCTAAGCTGCTGCCGCACGGCCTCACCCCTGTCCTGTTGTTTGTGAATGCCAGCCTAGAAGAAGTTGCAGCAGCTTGCGACGCCGTGCCCAACGCCCTGCTCCAGTTTCATGGCGACGAATCCCCCGCCGAATGCGATCGATTGGCCCAAACCGTCAATCGTCCCTACTGGCGCGCGGCCCGAATTCCCACCGACAACACCGGCTCGTTTGACTTGGTAAAATTCACCCAAGATTACTCAAATGCCCAGGCCATTCTGCTCGACGCACATGTTGACGGGTATGGTGGTGGCGGGAAAACATTCAATTGGTCACAGCTTCCTCCAAACGTCAACGCTCACCTCGTTTTGAGTGGTGGATTGACGCCTGCAAATGTGACCGATGGCATTCGTCAGCTTCGGCCCAAAGCCCTGTCTTTGGCCGTTGATGTCAGCTCGGGCGTCGAGCTGGATGGCCAGAAAGGCCTCAAAGACGCCCGAAAAATCCAAGAATTTGTGGCTGCAGTCAAAGCAGCCGATGCCATTGAATAACACCATGTCCAATTACCAACAACCCGATGCCTCTGGCCACTTTGGCATTTATGGCGGCAGTTTTGTCAGCGAAACCCTGACGCACGCCATCCTCGAATTGCGCGAGGCCTATGCCAAGTACCAAAACGACCCAGCGTTTTTGGCCGAATTCCAATACGAACTGGCGCACTTTGTAGGCCGCCCCTCTCCCATCTATCACGCGGCTCGCATGAGCCGTGAAGTGGGGGGTGCGCAAATCTATTTGAAGCGCGAAGACCTGAACCATACTGGCGCGCACAAAATCAACAACACCATTGGTCAAGCCATGCTGGCCAAGCGCATGGGCAAGCCGCGCATCATTGCTGAAACCGGCGCCGGCCAACACGGTGTGGCCACGGCCACCATTTGCGCGCGCTACGGCCTTGAGTGCGTGGTTTACATGGGCGCCGAAGATGTCAAGCGTCAAAGTCCCAATGTGTATCGCATGAAACTCCTGGGCGCTACCGTGGTTCCTGTAACCTCTGGCAGCCGCACCCTCAAAGACGCCTTGAACGAAGCCATGCGCGATTGGGTCGCCAACGTCGACAACACGTTCTACATCATCGGCACTGTGGCCGGGCCACACCCCTACCCCATGATGGTTCGCGATTTTCAAAGTGTCATTGGCAACGAATGCCTTGAGCAAATGCCCAAGCTTTTGGCTCAAACAGGTTTGCACAGCCAACAACCCGATGCAGTCATCGCTTGCGTGGGCGGTGGCTCCAACGCCATGGGCATTTTCTACCCCTACATCAACCACAAGAACACACGCCTCATTGGCGTTGAAGCAGCGGGTGAAGGCTTAGAAAGCGGCAAACACTCGGCCTCTTTGCAGCGCGGCAGCCCCGGCGTGTTGCACGGCAACCGCACTTACATTCTGCAAGACGACAACGGTCAAATTACAGAAACGCACAGCATCAGCGCGGGCCTCGACTATCCAGGCGTGGGCCCTGAGCATGCCTTCCTCAAAGACATAGGCCGTGCTGAATACGTCGGCATCACCGACCAAGAAGCATTGGACGCGTTCCATTACTTGTGTCGCACCGAAGGCATCATCCCTGCCCTCGAGTCCAGCCATGCTGTGGCCTATGCCAAAAAATTGGCCGCCACCATGAAGCCCGATCAATCTATTTTGGTTAACTTGTCGGGCCGTGGCGACAAAGACATCGGTACCGTGGCCGATCTGAGCCAAGCCGATTTCTACTGCCGCCCCAGCTGCCAAGGTCAAGGCGTCAAAGGTGGTTTGGCCATGGGCGAGCAAATTGTGAAAGTCGTCAAATGAGCCGCATTGAAGCCACCTTCCAACAACTGAAATCCAAGGGTCGACAGGCCCTCATTCCGTACGTCACAGCGGGGTTCCCCTTTGCAGATGTCACACCCGAATTGATGCATGCCATGGTGGCTGCAGGCGCCGACGTCATTGAACTGGGCGTTCCTTTTAGCGACCCTTCAGCCGATGGCCCTGTCATTCAAAAAGCTGGCGACAAAGCCCTGGCATTTGGCATTGGCACCTCCCATGTCATTGACATGGTGAAAGCCTTTAGACAGACCAACACCACCACGCCTGTGGTGCTGATGGGCTATGCCAACCCCATTGAACGCTACGACCTGAAGCACGGCAAAGACGGCTTCATTCGCGACGCCTCAGCCGCCGGCATCGACGGCGTCTTGGTGGTGGACTACCCCCCCGAAGAATGCGTTGAATTTGCGGCCAAACTGCGCGCTCACAGCATGGACCTGATTTTCTTGTTGGCTCCTACCAGCACTGATCAGCGCATGCAGCAGGTGGCCGATGTGGCCAGTGGCTATGTGTATTACGTGTCGCTCAAGGGCGTCACAGGCTCTGGCGCCCTGAATACCGACGAAGTGGAGGCCATGTTGCCCCGCATTCGCCAAAAAGTGAGCATTCCGGTGGGTGTTGGCTTTGGCATTCGCGATGCCCAAACGGCACAAACCATTGCCAAAGTGGCCGATGCCGTGGTGATTGGTAGCAAAATCATCCAATTGATAGAAAATGAACCTCGCGATCAAGTTGCAGCCGTAGCTGGCGACTTTTTGCGTGGCATTCGTCAGGCGATGGACGCCTGAAACAACCCACAAGGACCTCGACATGAGTTGGCTCGAAAAACTGCTTCCCCCCAAAATTCTGCACACCGACCCGGCCGACCGCCGCAGCGTGCCAGAAGGCTTGTGGATCAAGTGTCCCCAGTGCGAATCTGTGCTTTACAAAACCGACTTGGAGCAAAACCAAAACGTTTGCCCCACTTGCAGCCACCACCATCGCATTGGCGCACGTGCCCGTCTGAATAACTTTTTGGACAACGAAGGCCGCTACGAAATTGGCCAAGAAGTGGTACCTGTTGACGCTTTGAAATTCAAAGACAGCCGCAAGTACCCCGAGCGCATCAAAGAAGCCATGAGCAACACCGGTGAAACCGACGCCTTGGTGGTCATGGGCGGTGCCATCCACAGCATCAACGTGGTGGCCGCTTGCTTCGAATTTGATTTCATGGGCGGCAGCATGGGCTCTGTGGTGGGCGAGCGTTTTGTGCGCGGCGTTGAAACTGCCATCGAACAAAAAGTACCCTTTATTTGCTTTACGGCCACCGGCGGTGCGCGCATGCAAGAGGGCTTGTTGTCCTTGATGCAAATGGCAAAAACCAATGCGGCCCTCACCCGTTTGGCCAAAAAAGGCTTGCCTTACATCAGCGTATTAACCGACCCCACCATGGGCGGCGTGTCTGCAGGTTTTGCCTTCATGGGCGACGTGGTCATTGCCGAACCCAAGGCCTTGATTGGCTTTGCCGGCCCCCGCGTGATTGAAAGCACCGTGCGCGTGACCTTGCCAGAAGGTTTCCAACGTGCCGAGTTCTTGCAAGAAAAAGGCGCTTTGGACTTCATTTGCGATCGCCGGGAATTGAAGATGACCATTGCCAGCACCTTGGCCATGCTGACCCGCCAACCAGCCGACGCTGTCAGCTGATAACACGATTGAACCAGCAGGCCCCTGCGGTCTGCTGCGTTTAAAACCCGCCAAATTGCAAGCCAGCGAGCAACATGCCTGCAATTTGCAACGCCACCAGCAAGACCAGAGGCGACAAGTCAATGCCACCGGGTTGTGGCAATGTGCGGCGAATGGGGGCCAACCAAGGTTCTACCAAACGAGTCAACAACTGCATGCTGCCGCTGTTGGGCTGGACCCAAGACAATATGGCGTACAGCATCACGATGGCGCTCAGCCCTGATACCAGCCAATGCATTAGACCCAACAAACTGGCCAGTAAAACCCCAAAGTACATGGCTTGTGTGCCTGCAAGCACCCACATCAAAGTCAGATGACCTAATTTCATCAGCCAAGCAGCCGTTAGGCTGGAAGTATCCAAGCGACCGATGCTGGGCACAAAACGTCTCAAAGGCATGACCAGCCAATCGGTCACGGCAAACACAAAGCGGCCGATGGGATTCTGAAAAGGCAGTCGCTGCCATTGCATCACCATCCTGAGCAAACAAGCGCCCCCCACCAGTCCGGTGGCCACATCCAAGATCAAATTCACTATTTGTAGAAACACAGCTGTCCTCCAAGCCTAGAGATGATAACGGCAGGCTCAAGCAATCGTAAAATAACGGGTTCGCGCTGTATTTCAGCGTCTTAACGGGCTTTGAACAGCCCCCACTCAAAAAGTGCACTTCATGTCAGACATGCCAGCAGAAAACCAAACCACCCCCGTCGTTGACGAGAATCAGCTGATCGCCGAACGCCGCAGCAAACTCAAAGCACTGCGTGAAGCGCAAGCGCTAGGAAAAGGCGTTGCGTTCCCCAATGACTTCAAACCTGAAGACCGCGCAGAACCCCTCACACAAGCTCATGGCGACAAAGCACCTGAGGCCTTAAAGGGAGAGGGCATCGCGCCTGTCATGGCCAAAATTGCGGGTCGCATGATGCTCAAACGCGTGATGGGCAAGGCCAGTTTTGCCACCTTGCAAGACGCCACCGGTCGTTTCCAGATTTATGTCACGCGCGATGACATTGGCGAAGAAGCCTACAACGACTTCAAACACTGGGACTTGGGCGACATCGTGGCCGCAGAAGGCTACTTGTTCAAAACCAAAATGGGTGAGCTTTCTCTGCACGCTTCAAGTGTTCGCATGCTCACCAAGAGCTTGCGTCCCATGCCCGACAAGTTCCACGGTGTGGCCGATCAAGAGATCAAATACCGCCAACGTTATGTTGACTTGATGATGGACGAAGACGCACGCAAACGCTTCACTGCGCGCAGTAAAGCAGTCAGCGGCATTCGTGAATTCATGGTCAAGCACAACTTCTTAGAAGTTGAAACACCCATGTTGCACCCCATCCCTGGCGGTGCCAATGCGCGCCCCTTCGCCACACACCACAATGCACTCGATCAAGAAATGTTCTTGCGAATTGCACCCGAGTTGTACCTGAAGCGTTTGTTGGTGGGCGGTTTTGAACGTGTGTTTGAAATCAACCGCAACTTCCGCAACGAAGGCATTTCCGTCCGCCACAATCCAGAATTCACCATGATGGAGTTCTATGCGGCTTATTGGAACTATCAAGACTTGATGGGTTTTACTGAAGAATTGGTGCGCGATGCGGCCATGAATGCGGTGGGCCATTTGCAACTCACCTACGCTGGTACGCCTGTAGATTTGGCGAAGCCATTTGCTCGCTTGACCATTCGTGAAGCCATTGTGAAACACACAGAAGCTGGTGACAAAGTAGACGATGCTGCTTGGCTCATTCAAGCTTTGCAAAAACTGGGCATGAGCGAAGCCAAAAACAACTTGTCGAAAAAATCTTTGGCCGGTTTACAAGTTTTGTACTTCGAAGAAACAGTCGAAGAAAAACTGTGGGAGCCCACGTTCATCATGGAACATCCCACCGAGATTTCCCCCTTGGCGCGCGCCAACGATGAGCGCCCTGAAGTAACAGAGCGTTTTGAGCTTTACATCACAGGTCGTGAATTTGGCAATGGTTTCTCAGAATTGAACGATGCCGAAGACCAAGTGGCGCGCTTTCAAGCGCAAGTGGATGCCAAAGACAGTGGCGATGATGAAGCCATGTTCTTTGACCACGACTTTGTGCGTGCATTGGAATACGGCATGCCACCTGCAGGCGGTTGCGGCATCGGCATTGACCGTCTGATGATGCTACTGACCGACAGTCCCAGCATTCGAGATGTGATTTTGTTCCCCGCCCTCAAGCGCGAACAAGAATAAAAAAAAAGCCAAGAGCGCCTAGCGCGCTCTTTTTTATTCCTTGTTCAACCGATCTTGAGGCCGTGCCATATTGGGAACTTCCTTGGCTTCGACATCGACCACCTCGGCATCATGGCTGGCACCCTTGCCCCAAGCACCGAAATGCGCTTTGCTGCGGGCCATGTCTTGGTAGCGTTGCCACACCACAGCCACTTCAGGCTTGCGGCCGCGCACCAATGACCACAGTGCGCCAAATAACAAAGAAAACAAGAGAATGCAAAGCATGCCCAGTACAAACACCAGGCCCAAAAGGCTGAAAAATATTTTAAAAATCCAAGCGATGAATTGCATATCAGGGCAAGCAGGCTAAGGCTTGTTGGTAATTGACCGAACGGACCAAATCATCCCAAGCCAAAGCCAGCGATGTAGGCAACAGCGCCAAGCGGCGCGCTTCACTCAACTCATCGGGCTGCCACCAGCCCTTCACTTGCGCTTCGGCCAAGCCATCCAAAACGTCATCAATGACCTTACTGCCCTTCAAGGACTGATTACACAACAGGGCCAAGTCGCAACCGGCATGGAGTGCGGCCAAAGTACCTTGTGTGAAGCTGATGGGTTTGCCATCTAGAACACGGGCACCCGCCATCGACAAATCGTCACTGAAAACGGCACCCGTAAATTCCATCTGCTCTCGCAATATGTCCTGGATCCAAGTTTTCGAAAATCCAGCGGGCCGTGCGTCCACCTTTGGGTAAATGACGTGTGCGGGCATCACTGCAGCCAGCTCGTTGTTCAACCACTCATAAGGCTTGGCATCGTCTTTCAAGATGGCTTTGAGGCTTCGTTTGTCGATGGGCATGTCCACATGAGAGTCCGCCTTGACATAGCCGTGACCTGGAAAGTGTTTGCCGCAGTTGCCCATGCCTGCTCGGCGCAAACCATGCATCAGGCTATTGGCCAACAAGCTCACATGTCTCGGGTCGCGGTGGAAAGAGCGGTCGCCAATGACGCTGCTTTCGCCGTAATCTAAATCGAGCACTGGCGTGAAACTGAAATCCACACCGCAGGCACGCAACTCTGCTGCCAATAAATAACCCACAGCGGATGCTGCTTTACAGGCTTTCAAAACGCCCTCACCTTCAAGCCCCTTACCATCTTGCGCCCACATCTCACCGAGGCGGCGCATGGCTGGCAAATGTGTGAAGCCATCTGTTCTGAAACGTTGCACGCGTCCACCTTCGTGGTCGACGCAAATGAGTAAATCTTGTCGTACCGCCTTGATGTCAGCACACAAAGCCGTGAGCTGCGCCCGGCTTTGCCAGTTGCGGCCAAACAAAATGATGCCGCCTGTTAAAGGATTTTTCAGGCGCTTTTTGTCAAGCGCTGTGAGCGCTTGAGCTTCAATGTCAATGATGAGTGGTGCTTGAATGTTCATTCCGTTCTTTCCACCACGCAATAACTGCCGGCGTAATCCGCCTCGTCCGTCACGCTGATGTGTGCTTTTAAATGTTGGGACTCAAACCAAGTTTTCAAGGCACCATGCAAAATAATCACTGGCTGACCAGATGGCAATTTGCCAATTTCGCAAGAACGCCAGGTCATTGGCATGCGCATGCCCATGCCAATGGCTTTGCTGAAAGCTTCTTTTGCAGAAAAACGAGTTGCCACATAACGCACGCCGCGCTCTGGCCACCTGGCACCACGCGCTTTATACGTGACAAATTCTGCGTCACTCAAAACTTTTTGTGCAAAGCGATCGCCGTGCTTTTCCAAGCTGGCTCGGATGCGACGCACATCACACAGATCGGTCCCTATGCCGTAAATCATGGCGGTCTAACTGTTACCGGCCCAAGGCCTTCAAGTAGCCATGCACGGTAGCCGCATAACCCACCTCCAATGCATCGGCAATCAATGCATGACCGATGGACACTTCCAATAGCCCTTGCACTGCTTGTGCAAACAGGGGCAAGTTGTCTTGGTTCAAATCGTGTCCCGCATTGACGCCCAAACCTTGCAGCATGGCGGCTTTGGCGGTGTCGACATACTGCATCAAACAAGCTGCATTAGCGCTTGTGCCAAAGGTGGCTGCATAAGGCTCTGTATACAGCTCCACGCGGTCTGCGCCAATTTGCTGCACCGCTTGCATTTGTTCAGGATCAGGGTCCATGAACAAACTGACACGAACCCCCATGGCCTTGCATTCGTCTATCAAAGGTTTTAGTTTGTCGGCGTCTTTGGGGAACGACCAACCGTGGTCGCTGGTGAATTGACCTTCACTGTCGGGCACAAAGGTCACTTGATGCGGTCTGTAGGTGCGAACAAATTCCATCAACTGGTGAAATGGATTGCCCTCAATATTGAACTCTCGATCGGGCCACTGCTTCATCAGTTCAGCCAACTCAACCACATCGGATGCACGAATGTGACGTTCATCAGGGCGAGGATGAATGGTGATGCCTTGTGCGCCGGCCTCCAGGCACATTTGAGCAGCCTTCAAGACACTGGGAATACCCAGGTGGCGCGAATTGCGCAGCAGCGCCACCTTGTTGACATTGACGGACAGCGCCGTTTTGGAATGATGGGTCATGAAGGGCTCACAAACTTTGAATGTCGATCATCATTTGTCGGGTCTTTAAAGTACCGACGCCACAATGGTAATTGAGTAATGTGCGAAGTTGAGTACGAAGTGGCGTTAGCATGTCCAAGCTCAAACGAAGTGTGTCTGTAAAAGCCGAATTGCCATCCAACGCATTTTGCAGCGCCAGCCATTGCTGACCGCTTAAAGCATGTCGGTCATCGCGGTGGGCCAAACGCAAGCCCCCTTCGGGTACCAAACAATAGTCGCGGGACTCGTCTAAGTCGGCCATGGTCAGCGTTTGGCAGTTCAAGCTGGGCAGCAAACCAATTTCTCGGAGCAACAAAAGCTCAAACACGCGAAGCGAGGCCTGGAGCAATTCACCGGGTTCTGTGGCCATCACGCGCACGGTGGCCGCATAAGCATCAAACAATTGGGGATGAGGATCTTCACGGGCCAGCAACTTCAGCAGCAGCTCGTTTAAATAGTAGCCAGAGAGCAACGCATCGCCTGTTGGCATGACATGTCCCCCTACCCACTCGGCCGATTTCAAAGTGCGAATATCGGCATCACCACCGTACGCAACTTGAATGACCTGCAAAGGCAACAGTACTGGCCGGAATGAGGAGCTTGGTTTTTTGGCACCCTTGGCTACTAGCGCAATGCGACCATGGTGCCGTGTGAAGACTTCCAAGATGAGGCTGGACTCGCTCCAATCGTAGCGATGCAGCACAAAAGCCGGCTCATCCGAAATCCGTTTCAAGACAGCGGCCATGGCCTGCGCTTTTTATTCGTAACCGAATGAGCGAACACGCGCTTCGTCGTCGGCCCAGCCAGAGCGAACCTTGACCCACAACTCGATAAACACTTTGGCATCCATGAGCTTTTCCAGTTCTTGGCGAGCTTCGGTGCCAATGCGTTTGAGACGCTCGCCTTTGTCGCCAATGACCATGGCTTTGTGACCTTCGCGCTCCACCACAATGGTGGCCGCGATGCGAATCATGCGATTGGCCGATCGACTGGGTTCTTCCTCGAACTTATCAATCACCACAGTCGAGGTGTAAGGCAATTCATCACCGGTAAAGCGGAACAGTTTCTCGCGAACAATTTCACTGGCCAAAAACTTCTCGCTGCGGTCTGTGAGTTCGTCTTCGGCGTACCACCACGCTTGCTCTGGCAGATACTTTTCGCAATACCCCATCAAGCGCTCAATGTCCTTGGCATTTTTAGCCGACATGGGCACAAACTCCGTGAAGGGATGTCGTTCTTGCATCTCTTTAAGCCAAGGTGCCAAATCTTCGCGGCGGTTGATGGCATCGAGTTTGTTGGCGATGAGCAAAACAGGCACATCGGGCTTGAGCAAAGCCAATACTTTGGCGTCGGCTGTGTTGAACATGCCGGCTTCAACCACAAACAACACCAAATCCACATCGCCAACTGCGCCGAGAACCGTTTTGTTCAAAGACTTGTTCAAAGCGGTGTTGTGACGGGTTTGGAATCCGGGCGTGTCGACGAACACAAATTGCGTGGCACCTTCGGTGCGGATCCCGGTAATACGGTGCCGCGTGGTTTGGGCTTTGCGTGAGGTGATGCTAATTTTTTGCCCCACCAATGCGTTGAGCAACGTGGACTTACCTACATTGGGTTTGCCAACGATGGCAACCAAGCCACAACGTTGAGCGGGAGTGGTTTCTGTGTTCATGCGCGCGCCTTGACTTTTAAAATTTCAAGCATGGCAGCTGCCGCGGCTTGCTCACCTGCACGGCGCGAAGGGCCGCTGCCGTGTTGTGAGAGACTGAGTTCGGGTATGTCGCAAGCGACATCAAAAATTTGTCGGTGTGCGGCGCCTGATGTGGCGACCACGCTGTACTGAGGAAGTTGCAATTTTCGTCCTTGCAACCACTCTTGTAATTCTGTTTTGGGATCTTTGGCGGCCGCTTGCATTTTGGGCGTGATCTCAACATTTTGAAAAAGGGCATGAACCCATTTTTCAGCGATGTCGTACCCTGCATCTAAAAAGACAGCACCAATCAGGGCTTCTAAGGCATCCGCCAAAATTGAAGGCCGACGTTGACCGCCCGACTTCAATTCACCCTCGCCCAATTTCAAACAACTGGGGATGTCCAATTTAAGCGCCAGCTGGTGCAAGGTTTCTTGCTTCACCAAGTTGGCCCGAACACGAGACAAATCACCTTCAGGCAAATCACGCAGTTGCTGAAAGAGCAAATGCGCCACAGCCAAATTCAAGACAGAGTCGCCCAAAAACTCGAGGCGTTCATTGTGATCCGAAGAATAACTGCGATGCGTGACAGCACGCTGCAGCAAGCCCTCATCCTTGAAGCTGTGCTTCATGCGTACTTGTAGCTGACTAAGACCGTCGTTCAAACTGTTGACCTGTTAAATGAGCACATATGCAAAAAGATGTATTGGGCAATGAACAGCCTCAATTGAAAGCGCCAATTCGGCCCAAATTACCAAAATTCATCCATACAAAAAAAGCCCGGCCCACAATGTTGGCGTCGGGCACAAACCCCCAATACCTTGAATCGAGAGAATTGTCCCGATTGTCGCCCATCATGAAGTAATGGCCTGCAGGAACTTTGCAAACGACGCCTTCAACCGTGTAGTTGCAATGGTCACGGAAAGTGAAATCATCCGCACCCGGAATAAAGGCTGGGCGCTCGTCATCCACAATTAAATTGTGAGGCTTTTCACCCAGTTTCTCTTGAGACTGTTTGAAATAGCGCATGACAGATTCATCAAAAAATTCAGGCAAATTTTCTGTTGGAACTGGTTTGCCATTGATACTCAATTTCTTATTGAGGTATGCAACTTCATCACCCGGAATACCCACAACGCGTTTGATGTAGTCCACACTGGGCCGTGGGGGGTACCTGAAAACCATGACATCACCCCGCGCAACCGGTGTGCCTTGCGTGATTTTGACGTTGGCCACGGGTAAACGAATGCCATAGTGAAACTTATTCACCAAAATCAAATCGCCCACCCACAGCGTTGGAATCATGGAGCCAGACGGAATTTTGAAAGGTTCGAACAGAAATGAGCGCAACACAAACACAATCAAAATGACTGGAAACAAACCCGCCGTCCAATCGAGCCACCAGGGTTGCATGAGCAAACGGTCGCGGGCCTCACCAGTGTCTGTGTCTACACGGTCGATGCCCATTTTGGCCAATTCTTGCTGTCGTTTGGCTTTTTCAAGGTCTAACTGCTGAACAGCCTTCAGGCGTTGTGGCCAAAAATAGAATTTTTCAGCCAACCAGTAAGAACCAGAAATGACGACGGCCATGAGCATGAGCAGGGCGAAATTGCCTTCAATCATGCCCAAGTACCACGAACCGGCATACGCACAAAATGCTGCCAGCAAAAATCCGGTGAGAACTTGCATCAATCTTCAACCTGCAAAATGGCCAAGAATGCCTCTTGAGGCACCTCAACCGAGCCAATTTGTTTCATCCGTTTTTTACCTGCCTTTTGCTTTTCTAGCAATTTGCGTTTGCGGGTAATGTCACCGCCATAACATTTAGCCAAAACGTTCTTGCGCAGAGCTTTGACTGTTTCTCGGGCAATGATATTGGCACCAATGGCTGCTTGAATGGCGACATCAAACATCTGCCGGCTGATGATTTCACGCATTTTGGCAACCACTGCGCGGCCTCTATAAGCAGCTTGTGTGCGGTGCACAATGATTGACAAAGCATCGACCTTTTCGCCATTCAGCAAAATATCAACCTTGACCACATCAGAAGCGCGGTATTCTTTGAACTCATAGTCCATGGAAGCATAGCCACGAGAAACCGACTTCAACTTGTCGAAGAAGTCCAGAACAATCTCACCCAGTGGCATTTCGTAAGTCAGCATGACTTGCCGGCCGTGGTAAGCCATGTTGATTTGAACGCCCCGCTTTTGGTTGGCCAAGGTCATGACCGGGCCCACGTAATCTTGCGGCATGTACAGATGCACCGTGACGATCGGTTCGCGAATCTCTTGCATCTTGCCCTGATCAGGCATTTTGGCGGGATTTTCAACCATGATGACTTCGCCATCGCCCTTCACGACTTCGTACACCACGCTGGGTGCCGTGGTGATGAGGTCTTGGTCAAATTCACGCTCCAAACGCTCTTGCACAATTTCCATGTGCAACAAACCCAAGAAGCCACAACGGAATCCAAATCCCAAAGCTTGTGAAACTTCGGCCTCGTAATGCAAAGAGGCATCGTTCAGTTTGAGTTTTTCCAACGCATCTCGCAGCGAATCGTATTGATTGGCTTCGGTGGGATACAAACCTGCAAAAACCTGGGGTTGAATTTCTTTGAAACCGGGCAGCGCTTGATCTGCAGGTCCTAAGTTGTTGGGCAACTTTTTTTCCAACGTGATGGTGTCGCCCACCTTCGCTGCTTGCAACTCTTTGATGCCCGCAATGATGTAACCCACTTGGCCTGCTTCGAGGCTTTCGCGTGGCTCATTGGCAGGCGTAAATACACCCATGGTGTCAGCGTTATACACAGCCCCCGTTGCCATCATTTTGAAACGCTCGCCTTTGCCCAAACGACCATCCACGACACGCACCAACATGACCACACCAACATAGGTATCAAACCAACTGTCGACGATCATGGCGCGCAGCGGTGCATCGGGATTGCCTTTGGGCGCAGGAATTTTGGCGACAATGGCTTCGAGAATTTCTTCAATGCCCATGCCAGTTTTGGCAGAACAAGGAATGGCTTCGCTGGCATCAATGCCAATCACATCTTCGACCTCAGCTTTGGCATTTTCGGGATCTGCTTGAGGCAAATCCATCTTATTCAGCACAGGCACCACCTCAACACCCAAATCCAAAGCGGTGTAACAGTTGGCCACTGTTTGCGCTTCGACACCTTGGCTTGCATCAACCACCAGCAAAGCACCTTCACAGGCTGACAAGGAGCGTGAAACCTCATAAGAGAAGTCAACGTGACCCGGTGTGTCAATCAAATTGAGGTTGTAAATTTGACCATCTTTGGCCTTGTATTGAAGGGACGCTGTCTGCGCTTTGATGGTGATGCCGCGCTCTTTTTCAATGTCCATGGAGTCCAAGACTTGCGCTTCCATATCGCGCTCCTGCAAACCGCCGCAGCGTTGAATCAACCGATCGGCAAGCGTCGATTTGCCATGATCGATGTGCGCAATGATGGAGAAATTTCTGATGTGATTCATCAAGGACCAGCTACAAGTGTTTGAGATTCAAGGGACTAGACAAGAAAAAAGGGCGCGTCGAATGAGGACGCGCCCTGAACCAACAATCAATGGCAACTGCGATAGTTGGGACTTCATTGTAGGCAAAAAGCCAGACACGTACAGCCCCGAAATCGCACTTTGCAGGTCGTTGCAAGCTCGCAACAGAAAACTTATCAACAAGTTATTCACATTTAACTCTAGCATCAGATGAATAACTTGTGGGTGTTCTGTGGATCACCGGTGGACTGATATGGGACATCCCACATCGTGAACACACTCCTGCTTTTTTAACCATGAATCTTGGTTCAAGTGCTCAGATTTTAACCATTTTTGAGAAACACAGGCTTAAAAAGTTAGTAGATACAAACTTAAAAAATATTTTTAAATTCAGGAAAACCCTGTGACTCAAAAGGGACTCTTGACATTCCCAAGATCAGCGATTCGGGCGAATCAATGCAAATCGCGTGAGTTCTCCCCGTCTAAACAACACGCTGACAGGACTGTTCTTGTCAACTTTGGCGACGGCCGCCTCAAATTCCTTCATGTGTGTCACTTCGTGATTGCCCACAGCCAATATCACATCGCCTTCCCGCAACCCTGCTTTGGCAGCCTGCTCTTGAACGCTCTCAATTCGCACGCCACCTTTCATTTTCAACTCAGCTTTTTGCACGTCCAACATTTCCGTCACAACCAAACCCAAGCCTTGAACAGAGGCAATGGCCTTTGGTTTTTCATCCACATCGGCGCTTCGTTTGGCCGTCTGTTCTGGCTCAAGTTCGGCAATGACAATGACCATCTCTTTCGTCGTGCCGCGACGGAAAACAGTCAAGTTACTTTTGGTTCCGGGCTTTGTATTGCCAACCAAGCGGGGCAAGTCCACCGACTTCTCAATTGCTTTGCCATCAATTTTGAGGATCACATCGCCGGCCTCCAAGCCCGCTTTGTCTGCCGGGGCGCCTGGCTCGATTCGATTGATCAATGCGCCTTGTGCCTTGCTCAAACCGATAGACTCGGCCAGCTCTTTGCTGACGGGTTCAATCTGCACGCCAATGCGACCGCGCGTGACACGGCCATTTGACCTGAGCTGCTCACTGACACGCACGGCCTCGTCCATCGGAATCGCAAACGAAATACCCATGAAGCCGCCAGAGCGTGAATAGATTTGGCTGTTGATGCCAACCACTTCACCGCGCATGTTGATGAGGGGACCGCCAGAGTTGCCTGGATTGATGGCCACATCGGTTTGAATGAAGGGCAAATAATCGCCCGTATCGCGCTGCTTGGCACTCACGATGCCAGCGGTGACAGAGTTCTCCAAACCAAAGGGCGATCCAATGGCCATGACCCACTCGCCCACCTTGAGACGTGACACGTCACCCACTTTGACAGCAGGCAAACCCGTGGCTTGAATTTTGACAACCGCCACATCGGTTCGTTTGTCTGCGCCGATCAATTTGGCTTTGAACTCGCGCTTGTCGGTCAACGTCACCAGTACCTCATCAGCGCCCTCCACCACATGAGCGTTGGTCAAGATGTAGCCGTCAGAAGTTAGGACAAAGCCTGAGCCCACACCACGGGGTTGAGCCTCCTCCGGCAGAGGCGTGCGTCCTTGTCTAGGCGCTTGTTTGGGGGCGTTGGGCGTATTGGGCGTGTTGGGAATTGGAATACCAAAAAAACGGCGCAACAAATCTTGTGTTTCATCGTCCATGCCGCCGCCATTCAAGCCTGGGGCACGCACTTTCGCCAACGTCCGAATATTGACCACAGAGGGGCCCACTTGTTCAACCAACTCCGAAAAGTCTGGCAAGCCCTTCACGATGGCTGATTGTGCTGTAGCACTGAGAGGAATTTGCATGCCAGAGAAGCACGCTGCGATCAAAATAAATGTCACCCAACGAAGGGGTACTTTTGCGTTCAATGATTTCATAGAAAACGTCGGCTCCAATTTTTCAATGAAAGAGGGTTGATTCGGGTCGTGAATATACAGCGCAACGAAAACCATGCCAACGATCGGGAAATGATTGTTGACTCACCCAAAACCATTTGCGAAAACCAGTGTGATTGAAAGCAGAAACCAACATGTGGCGCTGTAAATCCACATGAACGGTCATGGCACAGTCGCGCCAAGATGCTAGCGCTATGTCGTGTGCAGCCAATGGCAAAACTTGCCACACATGACCATTCCAAGACAGCCAACATTTTTGCTGGCCATGTCTAACTGCCCAAAAAGAAATGCAACTGGCAATGCCCCATGAGCACATGAGCAAATTGACGCGCCAGCCCGTCAAGTCGCCCGAGACATGACTGAAGGCAAATGCACAGGCTGTGACGCCCGAAAGAACGAACACCAAGCAAACGCCCATGAAAAAACGCCCCACCGGGAAGTCTACCGATGGGGCGTTTGGATTCAAAAGAATTAGATCCGACGGAAAACCAAACTGCCGTTGGTGCCACCGAAACCGAAGTTATTTTTCAATGCGTAGTCAATTTTGACATCGCGAGCGGTATTGGCGCAGTAGTCCAGATCGCACTCGGGATCTGGGTTGGCCAAGTTAATGGTAGGGGGCACTTTTTGGTGGTGCAAGGCCAACACCGTGAAGATGCTCTCAATACCACCAGCACCGCCCAGCAGATGACCTGTCATGGACTTTGTAGAGCTGACCAAGGTTTTCTTGGCGTGATCGCCCAGCGCCGCCTTGATGGCGTTGGTTTCGTTGATATCACCCAAGGGTGTGGATGTACCGTGCGCGTTCAAATAGTCAATTTGATCAGCATTGATGCCGGCATTGCGCATGGCTGAAACCATGGCGCGACGGGGGCCATCCATGCTGGGCGCAGTCATGTGGCCAGCGTCTGCGCTCATGCCATAACCACACACTTCAGCATAAATTTTTGCACCTCGTGCTTTGGCGTGTTCGTACTCTTCAACCACCATGACACCAGCCCCCTCACCCAAAACAAAGCCATCACGGTCTTTGTCCCAAGGACGGGATGCGGCTGCCGGATCGTCATTGCGAGTGGACAAAGCGCGCATGGCTGCAAAACCACCCAAGCCCAGCGGTGAGATGGTGGCTTCGGAGCCCCCAGCGACCACCACATCAGCGTCACCGTACTCAATCATGCGGCTGGCTTCGCCAATGCAATGAAGGCCGGTGGTGCAAGCGGTCACAACAGCCAGATTTGGCCCTTTGAAACCGAAACGCATCGAGACATGGCCAGCAATCATGTTGATGATGGAAGCTGGCACAAAGAAAGGAGAAATTCGGCGTGGGCCGCGAGCGGTGTACTCAACATGGGTTTGCTCAATCATGGGCAAGCCACCAATGCCAGAACCAATCACGCAAGCAATGCGTGTAGCCAGCTCATCGTCCAAAGCCTCGCCCGTAGGCAAACCAGCATCTTCTACGGCTTGTACAGCTGCAGCAATGCCGAAATGAATGAAAGAGTCCATCGTGCGCGCTTCTTTCGCGCTGATGTACTGTTCCAAATTGAAACCCTTCACTTCTCCTGCAATTCTGCAAGAGAAAGCGGAGGTGTCAAATTTGGAGATCAGACCAATACCAGATTGGCCTGCCAAGAGATTGGCCCATGCGTCCGCCACCGTATTTCCAACGGGGCTGATACATCCCAGGCCCGTGACAACGACGCGGCGACGGGTCATCTCAGATCAAGCCTTTTTGCTTTGGGCGTAGTCAATCGCCGCTTTAACAGTAGTGATCTTCTCAGCGTCTTCGTCTGGAATTTCAATACCAAACTCATCTTCTAAGGCCATCACCAGTTCAACTGTGTCCAAGGAGTCTGCACCCAAGTCAGCAACGAATGCTTTCTCTGGTGTGACTTGTGACTCTTCAACGCCGAGTTGTTCAGCAATGATTTTTTTGACACGTGCTTCAATATCGCTCATGGTTCCCTCTGAGGGTTGTGAAAAAAGAGATTTTATCAGGACATATGCATGCCACCATTGACATGCAGTTCCTGACCCGTAACATAACCTGCCAGCGGACTGGCCAAATAGGACACTGCATGGGCAATGTCCTCAGGTGTACCTAGTTTACCCAATGGAATTTGAACCATCAGGGCTTGATGTTGTGCTTCTGGCAGCGCAGCCGTCATATCGGTGGCAATAAAGCCTGGCGCCACGCAATTGACGGTAATGTTGCGACTGCCCAATTCGCGAGCCAAAGCGCGCGTCATACCGGCCACACCCGCTTTTGCAGCGGCGTAATTGGCTTGACCAGGGTTGCCAGAGGCGCCCACCACGCTGGTAATGCTGATGATTCTGCCATAGCGCTGCTTCATCATTGGACGAATTGCGGCACGGCTCATGCGGAAAACAGCCTTCAAATTGGTGTCCAGCACAGCGTCCCAATCGTCGTCTTTCATGCGCATGGCCAAAGTGTCACGCGTAATGCCCGCGTTATTGACCAAAACATGCAGGCCGCCTTGTGATTTGACGATCTCATCGATCAGGGCTTCGCCGGCCGCCGCGTCATTCACATTCAAATTGGCGCCACGGCAGCCAGAAAAGGCGGCCAATGCGGCAGAAATGCGCGCTGCACCCTCGTCTGTGGTGGCCGTGCCAACCACTTGCAAACCTTGTTGGGCCAATTCCAAAGCGATGGCTGCGCCAATGCCGCGGGAAGCGCCGGTAACCAATGCAACTTGGCCTTTGAATTCTGCTTTGGAAACGCTCATGCCAAGGCTCCTTTGACTTCGGTCAATGAGGCAGGATCGAACAAGGGCAAACCTGTCATGTCAGGGTCGATGCGCTTGACCATGCCAGCCAAGACCTTACCGGGGCCGCACTCCACCAAGGTGGTGATGCCTTTGCCCTTGATGGCTTGCACGCACTCAACCCAGCGAACAGGGCCAAACGCTTGGCGGTACAAGGCATCGCGAATGCGATCAGCATCTGTTTCAACCGTCACGTCAATGTTGTTGATGACTGGGATTTGAGGCGCCGCAAATGTTGTGGCTGCCAACTTTTCTTTCAGCTTTTCAGCTGCAGGCTTCATGAGGCTGGAGTGGAAAGGTGCTGACACAGGCAAATTGAGTGCGCGCTTGGCACCCATCGCCTTCAAAATTTCACAGGCCTTTTCGACGGCAGCTTTGCTGCCCGCAATCACTGTTTGACCAGGATCGTTGAAGTTCACCGCTTCGACCACTTCACCACTGGCCGCAGAAAATGTGGCTTGTGCTTGGGCGCAACCTTCAATGACCTTGGCTGCGTCCATGCCCAAAACGGCAGCCATGGCACCTGCGCCAACGGCCACTGCATCTTGCATAGCGGCCGCACGAAAACGCACCAAGGGTGCCGCTTGCGCCAATGTCAAAACGCCAGAAGCGACCAATGCGGAATACTCACCCAAAGAGTGGCCAGCGACAACGGCAGGCTTGGCGCCACCTTCGGCCAACCAAGCACGATAAGCGGCCACGGCAGACACCAACATGACTGGCTGCGTGTTGGTGGTCAATCCCAGTGCTTCTTTGGGGCCGCCGTGAATGAGCGCACCCAAATCTTCACCCATGGCATCTGACGCCTCTTTGAGAGTTTCCTTGACCGCCGGATGATCACCCCATGCGTCCAGCATGCCCACAGATTGTGAGCCCTGACCAGGGAAAACAAAAGCAAATGCACTCATGATGTCTGTACAGAATTTTCAATATTTTAGAAGGACAGAACCCCAAGTGAAACCACCACCGACGCCTTCCAGCATCAAGGTTTGGCCTTTGGTAATTTGCCCAGAACGAACGCCATGATCTAGCGCCAACGGAATGGATGCAGCCGACGTATTGCCATGCTGATCGACCGTGACAATGACCTTCTCCATTGGCATCTTCAGCTTGCGCGCCGTGCTTTGCATGATGCGAATGTTGGCTTGATGGGGAATGAGCCAATCGATGTCAGAATCGTTCAAGCCAGCCTTGCTTAGAGAGGCGCGGGCTGTTTCTTCAAGTACGCCTACCGCCAATTTAAAGACCGCTTGGCCGTCCATTTTCAAGACAGGATCGCCCAGAATGGCGCCACCGGACACATGGCCTGGCACGCACAAAATTTCGGAATATTTGCCATCGGCATGGATATCGGTGGCCAAGATGCCTGGCGTGTCGGAAGCTTCCAGCACAACAGCACCCGCACCGTCACCAAACAAAACGCAAGTGGTGCGGTCTTTGAAATCCAAGATGCGACTGAATACTTCAGCACCGATGACCAAAGCGCGCTTAGCGGTGCCCGTTTTGATCATGGCATCTGCCACCGTCATGGCGTAAATAAAGCCACTGCAAACAGCCTGAACGTCAAACACGGGGCAACCCACAATGCCCAACTTGGTTTGAAGCAATGCCGCCGTTGAGGGGAACACCATGTCTGGCGTGGAAGTGGCCACGATGATCAGATCAATGTCTGATGCTTGGCAACCTGCTGCGGCAATGGCTCTGCGCGCAGCTTCTGCTCCAAGATCACTGCTGCCCACACCTGCGTCAACAAAATGTCGAGCCCGAATGCCGGTTCGCTCAACGATCCACTCGTCGGAGCTTTCGATGCCTTGAGTGGCCAACTCGGCCACCAAATCGGCATTGGTCAATCGCCGGGGAGGCAAAAAGCTGCCCGTGCCTGAAATTCGTGAATAAATGGTCATTCGGTAGCAGCAGTTTGTGCCGAATCCTCGCAAGAGGCACCTTGCTGCGCCAACAAAGGCGCCGCATGGGCAATTCGGGCAGCAACACGGCTGAGCAGTTGATGTCTGGCTGCATCATACGCCCGGTTGAGGGCAGTTTCGAAGGCAAGTTCGTCTGCTGAACCATGGCTTTTGAAAACCAAGCCACGAAGGCCCAGCAGTGCCGCGCCGTTGTAGCGACGATGATCAACCCTGTTTTTAAATGAATTTAGAACAGGATAAGCAAAAATAGCTGCAATTTTAGTGAATATGCTGCGAGAAAACTCAGATTTCAAGAAGCCACCCATCATGGTAGCCAAGCCTTCACTGGTTTTAAGGGCCACGTTGCCCACAAAACCGTCACACACCACGATGTCGACGGTTCCTTTGAAAATATCGTTGCCTTCGACGTTGCCATAAAAATTCAAATCGCCGGAATTTCCCGCAGATCGCAACAATTCAGCTGTTTTTTTGATAATTTCGTTGCCTTTAATGGCTTCTTCCCCGATGTTCAGCAAGCCCACGCTAGGACTTTCATTGTCTTGCAACACCGAAACCAGGGCCGAGCCCATGACCGCAAATTGAAGCAGATGTTCAGGGGCGCAATCGACATTGGCACCCAAATCAAGCATGGTGGTACCGCCACCTTTGAAATTGGGCATTTGACCTGCAATGGCGGGACGGTCAATGCCATCCATGGTTTTAAGCACATAACGTGCGATAGCCATCAATGCCCCCGTGTTGCCAGCAGATACAGCCGCATCGGCTGCGCCAGATTTAACCTGCTCAATGGCAACACGCATTGAGGAATCTTTTTTCCGGCGCAACGCAACTTCAACCGGATCGTCCATACCCACAACTTCCGAGGCCGCCACAACTTCAGCACGCTCGTGTTGAAAACCTGCCAAAGCCTCTGGCTGGCCGACCAACAACAGTCGCGCAGCAGGATGCTTTGCTAAAAAGTTACGGCACGCTGCCAACGTGACGCGAGGGCCGTGGTCACCGCCCATGCAATCAACTGACACCGTGAAGAATTCTTTGGAGGACATGTTCATTAAGCGCACAAAGACAAAGGCCCGAGGCTACCTTGAATGTAGCATCGGGCCTTTGTGTCTAATGTCAGTTAGGCTTCTGACTTGTTCTTCAATACTTGGCGACCACGGTAGAAGCCATTGGGGCTGATGTGGTGACGCAAATGTGTTTCGCCAGTGGTTGGCTCGACAGCAATACCAGGCACGTTCAATGCATTGTGTGAACGGTGCATGCCACGTTTGGAAGGTGACTTTTTATTTTGTTGAACAGCCATGATGGCTCCTTAGAAGCGTTGTAAGCAGCGTATTTGTGCAACGCAGCTTTGGGTTAAACGGTGAACTCACGTCTTTGAAAGACGCGAAGCCGCTGATTATAGCCCAATCTTTTGGGCCGATCTAGGCCTTTATTCCGGTTTTTGTTTCAACTGCGCCAAGGCTGCAAAAGGATTGGGTTTTGCCTCCAAGGCCTCTTCAAAGGCCGCGTCGGCGACCGACATGGTCACAGTCGCAGGGCAAACCTCATGTTTAGGCACGATGGGGGCCGACATGATCAACTCATCCTCGATCAGCTCCCAGACATCCAATTCAGGGCTTAAAACCAACAAATCCTCATCAGATTCATCGTCTTGGGCCTCGGCCGTGGCTTCATCTGCGACAAAACGGAAGGATTGATCAGAAAACACTTCCACCAGCACGGGCCCCATGCACCGCTGACACTGCATGGGCAAGCTCACTTCAGCAGACAAATGAAGCCAAATCTCGGCATCGCCCCCTGTCACTGGAACCATTTCCCCAGTTAAGGACCATGAGACTTGGGGGGCTGGGTTGTCCGCCCCACCACCAGACCATGCCAACTCTGACAAACGGTCGAAATGCGCCAAACTTTGCACCCCTTGCGCACGCATACCATCGCGTGCAAAAGCCTTGACGTTGATATGTTTCAAATCAATTTTCTTATCCATGCCGCCAGTGTAAGAGAATTGAGGGATGTCCAAAGACAATTCCACCCCCCTCACCTCCGCTTTCAGTCGCCCTTTGATTTTGGGCTCCACGTCTCGTTACCGCAAAGAATTGCTGTCTCGCCTCGGCTTGCCCTTTGAAGTTGCGGCCCCAGAGGTGGATGAAACCCCGCAACCCAACGAAGCACCCAAAGATTTGGCGCTTCGCTTGGCATTGGCCAAAGCACGAGCCGTTGCATGCAAATACCCAGACGCCGTGGTGATTGGTTCTGATCAAGTGGCCGACTTGGACGGCCAAGCGCTTGGTAAGCCCGGCAATCACACCAATGCCGTGAAGCAGCTGCAACGCATGCGCGGCAAAACTGTGATTTTTCAAACGGCACTGTCTGTGATTTGTGTGGCCACTGGCTTTGAACAAACGGACTTGGCTGCGGTGAAAGTCACTTTCAGAGATTTAACCGACGCAGAAATTGAGTCTTATTTGAAAGCCGAAGAACCCTACGATTGCGCTGGTAGCGCCAAGAGCGAAGGCCTTGGCATTGCCTTGTTGGCCGCCATCGAGAATGACGACCCAACGGCTTTGGTGGGGCTACCCCTGATTCGAACTTGCCACATGCTAAGCGCAGCGGGCGTGAAATTGCTATGACACAAACAAGTGCCAGCTTCGGCAAACTTTACTTGGTCCCTGCACCCTTGGACTTTGGTTGCAAACAAGAGGCTGCGCTTCAAAGCGTCATGCCCCTTGGCACCCTCAACGCAGCTGCAAACATCACGCACTGGATTTGCGAAAACGCAAAAACCACCCGAGCCTACCTCAAGCGCATCGACGCATGCAGCCCTCTGTCGGCGCCCATTCAGTCGCAAGTCATCACCGAGCTGCCAAGAGAAGTTCACAAAAAAGGCGATCACCAAGGCGGATTTGATGCCAAGCCTTTACTGGCTGCTGCGTTACAAGGACAAGACATCGGCTTGGTCAGTGAAGCAGGCATGCCTGCTGTTGCAGACCCTGGCAGCTCTGTGGTCCGTGCTGCGCACGATCTTGGCATTCAGGTGGTGGCGTTGGTCGGGCCTGTGTCATTGCTTCTGGCTTTGGCCAGCAGCGGCATGAATGGGCAAAATTTTGCATTTGTGGGCTACTTGCCGCAAGACCCACAAGAGCGCAGTCGCCGCATTAAAGAATTAGAACTACTTGCCCACAAGACGGGGCAAACCCAGCTGTTCATTGAAACGCCTTATCGCAATGCGCCACTGTGGTCGGCCCTTGTTCAAAACCTGCAAGGCAACACACGCTTGGCATTCAGTAGCGGCATCACGCTGCCTGATGCAACACATCGAAGTGCGGCTGTTCAGCAATGGCGCAAAGTAGCTTCGGGCCAATTGCCTGAGGGTTTGAACAACCAAACACCCGCCGTCTTTGCCATTGGCAATTGAAGGCGGGCGCTCAAACCGGTCATCAACGAATGGGTGTGCTGGCGCGCATAGCGCGCCATGCGCCTTCACCCATGGCCGCCCCAAAACGCTTGACCAGGCGCTCTGCAACGTTGTCTCGACGCGAGTAATCCACCAACTCTTCGGCCTTCACCACGTCTCTTGCAACTTGATCGATGCTTCCAAGCTCGTCAGCCAAACCCAATTCAACGGCTTGCTGACCTGTCCAAAACAAACCACTGAACATTTCGGGTGTTTCTTTCAAGCGATCACCGCGGCCTTTTTTTACAACCGCAATGAACTGCGAGTGAATGTGGTTCAACATGCTTTGCGCGTGCTTGCGCTGTGCATCAGTTTGCGGACTAAAAGGGTCTAAAAATCCTTTGTTCTCACCCGCCGTCATGAGGCGTCTTTCCACCCCCAACTTGTCCATCAAACCTGTGAAGCCAAAACCATCCATCAAGACACCAATGCTGCCAACAATACTGGCTTTGTCGACATAGATTTTGTCTGTTGCAGCGGCAATGTAATAAGCTGCGGAGGCGCATGACTCTTCGACAACGGCATAGATCGGTTTGCGATGCAAAGCCTTCAAACGCACGATTTCATCGTTGATGATGCCCGCTTGCACAGGACTTCCTCCCGGTGAGTTGATCAACAAAATCAAGGCTTGTGAGCCAGAGTCTTCTAATGCAGCCCGCATAGCGGCAACAATATTTTCTGCACTGGCATCGGCACCATCGGCAATTTCGCCTTTGATGTTGACCAATGCCGTGTGTGGCGCGGTGACATTGGAGGCGGTTTGGTTGTGCGAAAAAATTTGCCAAATGACCACAATCCAAAACAGCAACCAAGCCAATCTCAAGCCCATTTTCCAACGACGTGCAGCCTGCTGCTCTTTCAAATTGGCATGCACCAAGTCAGACAGCGTTTGCCGCTCCCAACTCGTTTGCGCTTGCGCTGACTGCGCCACATGGGTTTGGCTGTGAGCACTTTCTGCAGATGAGGCAGCAGCGCCAAAGGATTCAGGTTGTTCAGAACTCATGAGAACTCAAAAGGTTTTAAATTGAAATCAGTATGCCAGCGAACCACTCCGCCTTGCTCTGACAAGGTGATTGGAATCAAGCCGCCATTGCAAGGACCACCTGCGCAGGCACCCGACTCAGGTCGGTACATGGCGCCATGGGTAGCGCAAATTAAAAACTGCCCCGAGGCGTCAAAAAAACGATTGGGTTGGTAATCCATTTCCATGGCCACGTGACTGCAACGGTTTAAGTAGGCATGCACATGCCCCTTGAATCGAACCGCAAAGGCACGGCAGGTTTGTCCACCATAGATGACATCAAACGGCACAGCCAGTCCGCTGTCGATCAAGTCATGGGAATTGCACAAAGGAATTGCTTCACTCATGAACCACCTCTCCACGAATCAAATTTGTGTTCAAACAACACGGCCATTGCGCTCAGTTTTAGGCGTTGTCATGCAACCACTGACGCAACGCCTTGACAGAATGCGCCACATGCAGAGGCTTTAAAGCCTGAAACGCAGAAGGCTCATGCGCGCCGTAGCTCACACCCACGCTGGCACATCCGGCGTTCAGAGCCATTTGCAAATCATGCGTGGTGTCGCCAATCATGAGGGTTCTCTCAGGTTCTACACCAAACTCTCGCATGAGCTCGTGCAGCATCAAGGGATTGGGTTTTCCGGCGGTTTCGTCTGCAGTTCGGGAGCCGTCAAAAGTCCCTTTGAGCTCGACAGCATGCAATGCCTCGCTCAAGCCTTTTCGGCTTTTCGCAGTGGCCACCGCTATCCAATGATGTCTGGCCTTCAAATCGGCCAGCATAGGCAAAACACCCTCAAACAAATTCAAATCATGCTGATTTGCCACGTAATGGTGGCGATATCTGTCACCAAGCTGCGGATATTTTTCGGTCGGCACATCAGGGGCAGCATGCGCCAAAGCTTGCATCAAAGGCATGCCAATGACGTAAGAAGCGGCCTCACGGCTTGGCTCTTCCCCCCCCACATCCACCACAGCACGCTGAATGCATCGCGTGATGATGGCCGTAGAGTCAAACAAAGTGCCATCCCAATCGAAGGCGATCAGGTCAAATTGCCGAGGGCGTTGATTTTGATTTGACATGGTTTGCATACAGTTGTAATTCTGGAGGGAGTGGTGATTTCAATTCCACACGTTTACCCGTTGTAGGGTGCGTGAATTGCAGTCGCCATGCATGAAGAAACATGCGCTTCAAGCCTTGCTTGTTCAGCGTTTTGTTCCATTCGAAATCGCCGTACTTGTCATCGCCTGCAATGGGGTGGCCTTGTGACGCCAGATGAACACGGATTTGATGTGTACGTCCTGTTTTGATGGTGACTTCAAGCAAAGTACAGGCTTCAAACCGCTGCGCCACCTTGACCAACGTGATGGAACGCATGCCGTCCGGATCATCGTTTGTCGTGACACGGACCCGGCGCTCACCATCTGGGAGCAGGTATTTATGCAGAGAACTGTCGATAACTTTCAGCTTTTCCGGCCAACTTCCTTGAACCATCGCCAAATACGTCTTACCAGTTTCTCTCTCCCTGAACTGATCTTGCACATGTTTCAGGGCACTTCGCTTCTTGGCCACCAGCAAAATACCACTGGTTTCTCGATCCAATCGATGTACCAGCTCTAGCAGTTTGGCTTGGGGTCTTGCTTGCCGCAATTGCTCAATCACACCAAAACTAACGCCCGAACCACCATGCACTGCCACGCCAGCTGGCTTGTCAATGGCCATCAAAGCGTCGTCTTCTAACAACAGTGGGAATTCCCGGCCTGGGGCCGGCCTGGCTGCTTTTTGGGCCACCTTGTCCGAAATCCGGACCGGGGGAAGTCTGACCACATCGCCGTTTTCAATTCGGGTATCGGCCGAGGCGCGGCCCTTGTTAATCCTCACTTCGCCGCTTCGAATGATGCGGTATACGTGTGTTTTAGGTACGCCTTTGAGGTGACGGATGAGAAAGTTGTCCAGCCTTTGTCCAGCCGACTCTTCATCCACGGTCAACCATTTCACTTCCAAAGCCGGATTTGTGGCTTGAGGAGTGGTCGAATGGGAGGCTTGGGGCCCTATAATGTGATTCACCGGCGTTGTGCTGTAAGTGGTTGATTTGAATGGAAATGAATTCCTGAAGACAGGAGTTTAGTTCACTCTCCACCAACAAGCGCCGTAAGTTCGATGCCGCCATGAGCGAAATCTGCAGACTGAAGGCCAGGGCCAACAGTGGCAGACAAGCTTGTTGGTTGGACCGATGCTTTGAAACCCAGATACGGAATATTTTATTCAGCAGCTTTTCAGCTGCTGAACGGATTGAATCGAAATGAGTGTGTTGTTTGGATCTTTGCTGTCTTTTTTGCAGTGGCTTTTTGCGCCACTCGAGACACCATCGCCTGCGCCCGCCCACAGCCTCGAATCTTCCACGCGCCCCTTTCCACATTCCAGCGACACATTTGCGCTCATGAATGTCGGAATCATTTGGCAATTCCCTTCGTTTCGAACGTCAGTCTCGGCACCGTTGGCTCCTTGAGAGCTGGTTGTTAAACAGGTGATCCGACCCCAACGCCACGCATGGCGGGGTGGGCATTGCTGACACATGAAAAGAAGGGACGCATCATGAAACGGATGCTGATCAACGCCACGCAGGCTGAAGAACGCCGCTTGGCCATCGTCGACGGACAAAAACTCCTCGACTACGAAATTGAAATTGAAGGCCGCGAGCAACGCAAAGGCAACATCTACAAAGCTGTTGTGACCCGCGTCGAGCCTTCCCTCGAAGCCTGCTTCGTCGACTACGGCGAAGAACGCCACGGCTTCTTGCCCTTCAAAGAAATCTCCCGCCAATACTTTGCCGAAGGTGTTTCGGTTAGCCAAGCGCGCATCAACGATGTGATTCGCGAAGGCCAAGAACTTTTGGTGCAAGTTGAAAAAGAAGAACGTGGCAACAAGGGCGCCGCCCTCACCACCTTCATCAGCTTGGCTGGCCGCTATGTGGTCTTGATGCCCAACAACCCCCGTGGTGGTGGTGTGAGCCGACGCATTGAAGGCGACGACCGCGCTGAGCTCAAAGAAGCCATGGACCAGCTGGAATATCCCAAAGGGATGTCCATCATTGCCCGCACCGCTGGCATTGGCCGCAGCGCGCCAGAATTGCAATGGGACTTGAACTACTTGCTCAAACTGTGGTCGGCCATCGATGGCGCCACGCAAGGTGCCAAAGGCGCCTTCCTAATCTACCAAGAATCCAGCTTGGTGATTCGCGCCATTCGTGATTACTTCAACAGCGACATCGGCGACATCTTGATCGACACCGACGACATCTACGAACAAGCTCAGCAGTTCATGAGCCACGTGATGCCTGAGTTCGCACCTCGTGTGAAGCGTTACCGCGACGATGCACCGTTGTTCAGCCGCTTCCAAATTGAGCATCAAATTGAATCGGCTTATGCGCGCACAGTGCAGCTGCCTTCTGGCGGCGCCATCGTGATCGACCACACAGAAGCTTTGGTGTCTGTTGACGTCAACTCTGCACGCGCCATCAAGGGCGGTGACATCGAAGAAACTGCTACCCGCACCAACCTTGAAGCTGCCGACGAAGTGGCCCGCCAGATGCGCTTGCGCGATTTGGGCGGCCTGATCGTCATCGACTTCATTGACATGGAAGAGTCACGCAATCGCCGCGAAGTAGAAAACCGCTTGCGCGATGCTTTGCGTCAAGACCGTGCGCGCGTTCAATTCGGCTCCATCAGCAAATTTGGCTTGATGGAAATGAGCCGTCAGCGCTTGAAACCAGCCTTGTCTGAAGGCTCTTCCATTCCTTGCCCTCGTTGCGGTGGCTCTGGCCATGTACGCGATACCGAGAGTTCGGCTTTGCAAATTTTGCGCATCATTCAAGAAGAGTCCATGAAGGACAACACCGCCGCAGTGCATGCACAAGTGCCGGTGGAAGTGGCATCTTTCTTGTTGAATGAGAAGCGTCCAGAGATTGCCAAGATTGAATTGAAACAGCGCATCAACGTGCTGTTGGTGCCCAATAAATCTTTGGAAACACCACACTACAAACTCGAGCGTTTGAAGCACGACGATCCCCGTTTGGACCACATCGAAGCCAGCTACACCATGGCCGAAGAAATGGAAGATCCAACCACCGTGACTCGCCGCTCACAAGAGCCTACCAACCGTCAAACACCTGTCATCAAAGGCGTTTTGCCTGACGCACCTGCGCCAGCTTCCATGCCCAAGGCTGAGACGGTCAAAACAGCCAAGGCTCAAACCGGCAAAGCCGACGCCAAAGCTGAAAGCAGTGGTGGTTTCTTTGGCTGGCTGAAGCGCTTGTTTGGTGGCAGCGCCGAAACCAAAGCAGAACCAGCTAAAAATGTCGGCAAACGCGGCGAACGCACTGGCAAAGATGGCGAACGCAGCGAACGCAACGGCGAACGCCGTGGCGGTCGCGGTGGCCGCGGTGGCCGTCGTGGCGAACGCAATGATCGCGGCGAACGCAACGATGCAGAACGCAATGAAAAAGGCGATCGCAGCGAGACCACTGAAACACGCGCACCGCGCGAAAACAGTGGCAACCGACGTGGCGGCGAGCGCAACGAACGCTCTGGCCAGCGTGGTGAACGTGGCGAGCGTCGTGAAAACGCCAATAGCAATGCCTCCCCAGCAGTGGACGCAAGCAATGTGAATGCCGATTCGTCTGAGTTGAACAACCCAGACAATCGCAACGAATCACGTGGTGAACGCGCACCTCGCGGAGAAGGTCGCCGCGAACGCGGCGAAGGCCGTCGTGAGCGTGGCGAACGCGGTGAGCGCCGTACACAAGATGGCAACCGTCAAAATGCAGCGTCAGACAATGCCGACAATTTAGCGCCTGCTCAAGCATCACTGAACGACAACGCAAATGCGCAAGCTGACGCAGTCAACTCAGGGCATGAGCGCACCGACGGCACTGACAGTACCAATGGCACACCGGAGCGCAGAGAACGTCGTTCACGCGATCGTTATGGCCGCGACCGCAGAGAGCGCAACACAGGCTCAGACAACAATGCGTCTGAGGCTGGTATGGTCAGCGTTACAGATGCACCAGCGGCTGAACAGTCTGGTGCTGAAGAAGCCCCTGTTACGCGCTCGTATTTCGATCGTGCAGCATCGGCAGCGCCAGCCTCAACGGCACAAGCACCGACGGCAAATTCTGCTGAACCCATCAGTATTCCTGTGTCTACAGCAGCGCCCGCAACTGCCGCAGCAACTGTCGTAACACCAACGACAACGTCTGCAAGCAACACCGCAACGGCACTGCCTAAGGTTCAAACCTATGTGCTGCCTATGGCCAGTTTGATCGAAGTAGCTGAAGGCTCCGGTTTGAAGTGGGTCAACTCAGATCCCGAAAAAATTGCACAAGCACAAGCCGCCATTGCAGCAGAACCCAAGCCTGTGCATGTTCCACGCGAACGTCCACCCGCTGTGGTGTTTGACGAAGGCCCATTGGTCTTGGTTGAAACGCGCAAAGACTTAAGCAACATGAACCTGCCCTTCTAATATCAGAAGGCAAGCATGCAAAAGGGACCCTCGGGTCCCTTTTTTAATCCATCGCTGCTTTTTTCAAAGCTTGCATGGCTGCTGGCAGATCTTCTCGCTGCTCTGCAAGTTCTGCTACGCCTCGCCAAGCTTGTCTGCGCAAGCCGGTATCTTCCAGCGCCAGCGCAGCTTGCGAGAGTAGGACTTGCGCTTTACCCCACAGCTGGCGTTTTTGACACAAACGCCCTGACAAAAACTGCAGCAACGCATTGCGCGGATTGGCTTTTTGTGCGGCTTCAATGGTCACCAACCATTCGCGCTCTTCTGCACTGTCTTGACCTGTGAAGCTACGGTCTAATGCCTGAACCAGTTTCAACAACTGCGGCTTAGACAGCTGTTGCGTATTCGATTGAGACTTGGTCCAAATCGGTTTAAGCCAAGCGCGAGCTACCACCGGGTCACCCTTCAAGTTGAGCCAGTGCAGCGCTGCCTGTATTGCCAAGTCGGGGGATTGACGCTGCGCTTCACCCAACCGGGCCCACAACCTTTGCATTTGACCTAACTCATGCGTTTTGGCAATCAATTCAAACACCAAACTTCGAACCATGCTTTCGGCTGCCTCCGCTGTAAATGCGCGGTGCTTGATGAGCAGCAAGGCCGTGTCCAAAGCCTGTGATGGCTCGCCGGCCAGACGGGCCGCCTTCAAGCGCAGGCGCATGGCAAGCGTACGGCGCGACACACCTTGCGGCAAGCGGTCCAACCACAGCAGGCTTTCAGGGGCATCCCGATCGTCTAAGGCCCAACGCGCAGCACGCATCATGGCCCCCTCCATCAACGATTTTCGAAGACCTGAATGTTCAGCCATCGGCTCTTGTAAAACAGCCTCCAAATGAGACTGACGTGCCGCACTGTCTTGAAGTGCATGCGCGGATTCGGCTGCCAGAATGTGCGCCACGCTGCGCAATGATCCTGCGTGCGACAAGACCTCCCCCGCATCAAGCAAAGATTTTTCACGCACCAAAACCAATTCTGCTGATTTACGGGCACGCAGGAAACGGCCTTCCATGAATTGCGCCATGCCATCCAGCAAAGCGGCATGTGCCGCACGCTCTTTTTGCTGCAAGCGCCAGCGTTTTGCTTGTTTGGGTAATTCAAAAAGTGCCGTGAACCCACGTTGCGCCCAGTGCATGGTCAGCAAAATTACCACCAGCGCAAGCAACACCAAATTCAGGGATACATCAAAACGGTAAGGGGTCCAAAAAATAGAGACTGTTCCGACGTTGTTGGCGGCAAGTAAAGCGGAAGCGACTGCAACCGCAAACAAACTCATGAGCCAAAGTGCAGCGCGCATGGTGTTTTACTTTCCAGAAGAGGCGGTTGCCAATGCAGCAAGCGCACCATCCAGGCGAGGCATGGGACTGCCCTTGCCAAGGCTCTGTGCCTTGTCGAGCAACTGAAGGGCTTGTTGGGTTTTGCGTGCTGTGGGGTCAAAGTATTTTTTGAGTGCCACTGACACGCTTTGCAAATCAGATTTTGCAGCGTCGTTTTGACGCGCCAGCAAGCTCAATCGGGCATTCAGCAATTTCAGTTTGAGGTTTTCGCGCAAGAAGAACCCCTGCTCTGGCGCCAACAAAGCCGCCTCTGGACTGTCAATTCGGCTAACACGCAACAAACCTCGGGCCTCGACCATGATGCGGTCTAGCACTTGTTGCCACCAGGGTGCGCTGGGTGGCGTGCCATGCATGGCCACCTCGGCAGGCTTGCCGGCGCTGATTTGCGGACGACTCATTTCAATCACCAAGGGCAGTTCATCGGCTAAAGCAACCATTTCGTCCAGCACCAACAACATACCTGGCAGGTCTGTGATTTGTGCAGATTTGACAGCCTCCAAATCCCGCTCGATAGCCCGCTGAACAGATATGAGCCTTGGATTGGATGCGCGCTGCAATCTTTGCTGCGAGGTTTTCAAGGCACCCAGCAATGGCTCCAGGCTACTGGTCAATTGAGCCTGCTGCTGGGCAAGCCTGAGAGAGGACTCAATGTCAAGGACCAAATTTTCGTCACGTGAACGAGACAAGGATTGAATCAATTCTTCGAGCTGAGCGCGTTGCAATGCAGCCTCACCCAAACGCGACTCGACCAAAGCCATGCGCGCAGCGCTGTCTTTGACGCTGTCTTGTGCCTGCTTGGCCCAAGCCTTGGCTTCCAAGGACTGCTGACCGGCATCGGCACTTTGGCGCGCCAATTGCCCTTGGATGCGCGACAACTTCTCCCACAACAAGCCGCTGAAAGCAACAGCCAACACAGCCACAACCAGCGGCAGCCAAAAACTCATGGTGCGGCTGGATGAAGAAACTGCTTGCGGGCCGGGCTGCATCGGCGCAGCGTTATCGGGCGAAACGGTAGATTGTTCTGTGCTCATGCAAGAGATTTTATAGATGCCAGCATAGAACGGATACCCGGTGAGGCAATAGAAATGTGAAGGCACCCAAATTTTTTAGCCATTTCTGCCATGCGGGGGTGTGTCACAACGACTTTGGCCTTTGACCAATCGAGCGCCGGAGATTGGGACATCAAGCCCTCGATCGCAGCAGAACTGCTGAACAACCACACGGCACCGTTCTGATTGAATGCCATCACTTTGGCCTTTTGTTCTGGCCCTAAAACAACGGCCATCCGTCGATAGGCAGCCACAGCTTGCACATGAACATTTGAGTTTTCAAGCTGCTGAGTGAGCCAATGGCGTCCAGCAATGGCCCCTGTTTCATCGGCGCCGCGAACGATCAAAACAGTCATGCCTTTAGACACTTGGGGAGACACAACTTGCCACAGTGACTCAGAATCTAAAAGTGTGGCTTGATCTGAAGGTTGGTCGATTTGACCGGATGGAATGCCACACGCCTGCAAGGCTGCAGCAGTACCGGGACCTGTACACCATGCCCGCGCGGCATGTTCAAAGTGCTTACGCCAAGCGGGAAAATTGATCAAGGCCGCTGCCAAAAACCTGACAGCGTTGGCACTGACAAACATGACCGCCTGACTTTGCAACACCAACTTAGCCGTCTTGTCGGCCTCATCCTCTGACATCAACGCCGATAATTCCAGCAGTGGAAAAACACTGACATTGAACCCGGCGTCTTGCAAAGGCTCCACCCAAGCGGCGGCGTCTTGCGCTGGCCGAGTCAGGATGACATGCGGTGCAGGCTTGGCTTGGAACGTCAACGTGCGCCGCCCCGTTTGAGATCGGCAACCACACTGAGACCCAAGGCCTCTGCGTCTGCCAAACTGCTCACAGCACCTGAAATGGCGGCAGTCACCAATGGTGCAGTGCCATCGGGATCACCCCAGGCTGCACGCAAGGTCAACACATCGTGATGCAGTGTGGCATGTGCAGCAAGTGGCATGGAGCAACTCCCCCCCATGGCACGACTGACGGCACGTTCTGCTGCGACTGCCAGCCAAGATGTGGTGTGCACCAGCGGTCGAAGAGCCTCGACCAAATCGGCTCGACCCGTACAAATTTCGATCCCCAATGCACCCTGACCTGCCGCGGGCAACATGTGTTCCGTGTCAAAAATGTGTCGAATGCGATCAGACAACTCGAGACGTTTAAGCCCTGCAGCCGCCAAAACAATGCCGGCGTACTGCCCCTCGTCCAATTTGCGCAGGCGTGTATCCAAATTACCACGCAAGGGTTCAATTTTCAAATCGGGCCGAAGTGCCTTGAGAAGAACGGTTCTGCGCAAGCTAGAGGTGCCCACCACCGCGCCAAGCGGTAAATCCATCAACGTGGCGTATTGGCTGGAAACCCAAGCGTCACGGGGATCTTCTCGCACCATGACACAGGCCAATTCAAAGCCTTCGGGCATGTCCATTGGAACATCTTTCAAGGAATGAACCGCGATGTCTGCACGTCCCTCAGCCAGCGCCACTTCCAGCTCTTTCACAAACAGGCCCTTGCCGCCCACTTTGCTCAGGCTGCGATCCAAAATTTGATCACCCTGGGTGGTCATGCCCAGTAACTCGACCGCGTGCCCCTGCGCTTGCAAGATCGCTTGGACATGCTTGGCCTGCCACATGGCCAGACGACTTTCGCGCGTTGCGATCACGATAGAACGCTTCAATGGTGATGATGTAGAGGGTTTCAAACCAGTAACCTGTTCGTAATTTTTCAGTCAAATCAAATGCTAGCATGACCTCAGCCCCTCAAAAGTGAGTCTCGTCATGCCCAACACAACAATTCCGCCGCTGAAACGCAATTCTCGTGACAACGAACGTCCATTGGTAGAAGACATCCGCCTGCTTGGCCGCATTTTGGGCGATGTCATCCGCGAGCAAGAAGGCGCCGAAATCTACGAGTTGATCGAAAAAATTCGCAAACTCTCTGTTTCTTTCAGGCGCGATGCTGATCACGAAGCAGACAAGGCTTTGAAGAAATTGCTCAAAGGCTTGCCAGGGGACCATGCCGTCAGCGTCATACGAGGCTTTACGTATTTCAGTCACCTGGCCAACTTGGCCGAAGATCGGCATCACATTCGCAGGCGGGCCATTCACGAACGTGTGGGTGACACGCAAGAAGGCAGCATTGAAGTTGCATTACAACGGCTGCGCTGGGCTGGCATTACGCCCAAAATCATTTCTCAAACTTTGGCACACAGTTTTGTGTCGCCCGTACTGACGGCACACCCCACAGAAGTGCAACGGCAAAGTATTTTGAGCGCAGAGCGCGACATTGCCGAGTTATTGAATGAACGCGACGAAATCAAGGCCCGGGCTGCCGTCGTGAATGCGGCCAAGGACGCATTGACACCCAAAGAGCTGGCAGTCAACGAACAACGCATGCGGGCCCGCGTCATGCAACTTTGGCAAACGCGCTTGCTCAGATTTTCAAAGCTCACCGTTGCTGACGAAATTGAAAACTCGCTGAGCTACTATGAGTCAACTTTTCTGCGCGAAATTCCTAAAATTTATGCGTCATTGGAAGAGGCCCTTGGCACACACCCCGTCGCGCCGTTCTTGCGAATGGGGCAATGGATTGGCGGCGACCGCGATGGCAATCCAAATGTCAACGCGCACACGCTCCAGCATGCCCTCAAAAGACAAGCCGAAGTGGCGTTGCGGCACTACCTGACTGAAGTTCATTACTTGGGCAGTGAATTGTCTTTGTCGGCCATGTTGGTCGATTTCCCTGCAGCCATGAAAGCTTTGGCTGAGAAGTCTCCAGACACCAATGCACACCGCATCGACGAACCTTACAGACGAGCGCTCACAGGCATCTACGCACGCCTTGCCGCCACGCTCAAAGACTTGACCGGCGGCGATGCAGCGCGCCATGCGGTAGAACCGCAAAATCCCTACGCCAGTCCCAGTCTGTTTTTAGACGATTTGAAAATCATCCAAGCCTCACTCAAGAGCCATCATGCGCAAGCCTTAGCGGCACAGCGATTGGACCCTCTGATTCGGGCCGTCGAGGTTTTTGGATTTCATTTGGCCACCGTCGACCTGCGTCAAAGCTCAGATCAACATGCAAAAGTGGTTGCTGAATTGTTGGCCACGTCACGCATTGAGAAAGATTATGGGGCGCTTGGAGAGCCGCAAAAACGTGCCGTACTCATGGCGCTACTGAGTGATGCAAGACCACTGCGTATTCCTGGCGCAAAGTACTCTGAACACACGCAATCCGAATTGGCAATTTTCGAAGAAGCATTGTCAGCGCGTGCCACCTACGGTGCAGAAGCCATCCGTCATTACATCATCAGCCACACGGAAAGTGTGAGTGACTTGCTGGAAGTATTGTTGCTGCAAAAAGAAGTCGGACTGATGCGCGGGACCTTGGATGACAAAGCCCTGGTCGATTTGATCGTGGTTCCATTGTTTGAGACCATTGAAGACTTGCGAAATTCTGCGGTCATCATGCGCGAGTTTTATGCGCTGCCGGGTATTGCCAATCTGGTCCAGCGCTCTGGCGCAGAGCAAGACATCATGTTGGGCTACTCTGACAGCAATAAAGATGGTGGCATTTTCACAAGTAACTGGGAGTTGTACCGCGCAGAGGTGGCCTTGGTGGAAGACTTTGACCGCTTGGCCAACAGCCACAATATTCAACTGCGCATGTTCCACGGCCGAGGTGGCACGGTGGGTCGCGGTGGCGGCCCCAGCTACCAGGCCATCTTGGCGCAACCACCTGGCACAGTCCGCGGCCAAATTCGATTGACCGAACAAGGTGAAGTGATTGGCTCCAAATATGCAAATCCTGAAATTGGTCGACGCAATTTGGAAACGTTGGTAGCGGCCACATTGGAAGCCACGCTGCTACAACCCACCAAAACAGCGCCGCGTAACTTTCTAGAATCTGCCGCCTTGCTGTCGCAGGCCAGCATGGACGCTTACCGCCACTTGGTTTACGAGACGCCCGGGTTCAACGATTACTTTTTTGGGGCAACGCCTATTCGAGAAATTGCTGAACTGAACATTGGTTCTCGTCCGGCCTCACGCAAAGCCAATCAAAAGATTGAAGATTTGCGAGCCATTCCATGGGGTTTCAGTTGGGGACAATGCCGCCTCACCTTACCAGGTTGGTTTGGCTTTGGTTCGGCTGTAGAAAAATTCTTGGACAGACCCACCGACAAAGAAAGCAAAGCAGCGTTAGCTTTGCTACAAAAAATGGTCAAGCAATGGCCCTTCTTCAAGACTCTGCTGTCCAACATGGACATGGTGCTCGCCAAAAGCGATTTGGCCTTGGCCTCCCGCTACAGCGAACTGGTCAGTGACGCCAAGATGCGAAAGAAAATTTTTGCGGCCATTGAAGCTGAATGGCACAAAACGGCAGACATGATGACCCTGCTGACTGGCGAGAAACACCGCTTGGCCAACAATCCGGCGTTGGCACGCTCCATCCGCCACCGCTTTCCCTACATTGACCCGCTGCACCACTTGCAGGTGGAACTCATTCGCCGGTATCGCGATGGCAAGGCGGACGAGCGTGTGCAACGTGGCATCCATATCTCGATCAACGGAATTGCGGCTGGACTGCGGAACACGGGCTGACGACCACGGCTTAGACCCTCAGCAGGGTGTTTTTCGGCATTTTCGGACGGTTTTGAGGGTCTACCATGGGATTTAAATCGCTGGCAACCCGATAAAATCTGGGAATGTCTAAAAACCAATTCGATCAAAAGTCCCAGGCCTGGTCGGCCTTGTTTTCTGAACCCATGAGCGATCTGGTGAAGCGCTACACCTCTAGCGTCTTCTTCGACAAGCGACTGTGGCAATCGGACATTCAGGGCAGTTTGGCGCATGCAGAAATGCTGGCAGCCCAAAAAATCATCAGCACCCAAGACTTTGCCGACATCCAGCGCGGCATGGCACAAATTTCCCAAGAAATTGAGGGCGGTCAGTTCGACTGGAAGTTGGACCTGGAAGATGTGCATCTCAACATCGAAGCGCGCCTGACCCAAATCGTCGGCGATGCAGGCAAGCGTCTGCACACCGGCAGAAGCCGCAACGACCAAGTGGCCACCGATGTGCGCTTGTGGTTGGTCAGCGAAATTGACCTCATCAGTGCTTTGTTGATTGATCTGCAAAAATCATTGATCGAAGTGGCAGAGCGCCATGTGGACGTCATCTTGCCAGGCTTCACGCATTTGCAAGTTGC
Organism: Limnohabitans sp.; assembly: GCA_030158125.1. Classification (GTDB taxonomy): domain Bacteria; phylum Pseudomonadota; class Gammaproteobacteria; order Burkholderiales; family Burkholderiaceae_C; genus Limnohabitans_A. The sequence goes on from JAOATL010000010.1 coordinate 110,881, forward strand.
ACAACCCGTGAGTTTTGCCCATCACTTGTTGGCCTATGTCGAAATGTTTGCGCGCGATGCCGAACGCATGGCCGATGTGCGCCGTCGCACCAACCGTCTGCCTCTAGGTTCCGCCGCATTGGCCGGCACCACCTACCCGCTCGACCGTGAGCGCGTTGCCAAAAGTCTGGGCATGATCGATGCAAGCGGTCACGCCTGCGTCAGTCAAAACAGTTTGGATGGCGTGAGCGATCGCGACTTTGCCATTGAATTTACTGCAGCAGCTTCTTTGTGCATGGTACACATCAGCCGCTTGAGCGAAGAGCTCATTTTGTGGATGAGCCAAAACTTTGGCTTTGTGAAAATTGCCGACCGTTTCACCACGGGCAGCTCCATCATGCCGCAGAAGAAAAACCCTGACGTCCCAGAATTGGCGCGTGGCAAAACAGGCCGCGTGGTCGGGCACTTAATGGGTTTGATCACCTTGATGAAAGGCCAGCCCTTGGCCTACAACAAAGACAATCAAGAAGACAAAGAGCCTTTGTTTGACACCGTTGACACGCTCAAAGACACGCTGCGTATCTTCAGCGAAATGATGGGTGGACAAACCAACGCTCAGACGGGCCACAAAGAAGGCGGCATCACCGTCAATGCACAGGCCATGGAAGCAGCCACCAAAAAAGGGTATGCCACAGCCACCGATTTGGCCGACTACTTGGTCAAAAAGGGGCTGCCCTTCCGGGATGCCCACGAGGTGGTTGCACACGCAGTGAAAACAGCTCAAACACAGAACTTAGACCTGAGTGAGCTACCCCTGGCCACCTTGCAACAATTCAACCCCAGCATCCAAGCTGACGTTTTTGAATGCCTCAGCTTGGTGGGCTCCTTGAATGCTCGCAATACATTGGGCGGCACTGCGCCCAATCAAGTTCGTCAACAAATTGCGCGTCATCATGCGCGCTTAGATTTTTAAAAGGTGTTTGGGATGGAAGCCACTCAAAACGAGCAACGCACTGAGTCCCCGTTTGCCGCTGGTCTGAATTGGACTGCCGAGCTGCACACGGGTGATGACCGCATGGACCACACCCATGAAGAGTTTGTGACCATGCTGAATGCATTGCTGCTGACACCGCCAACAGAACAACTCACGCTGTACCGCGAATTTCTCAATCACACGGTTGAACATTTCGCGCAAGAAGACCGCTGGATGGTGGCAACAGGCTTCAGCGAGGACAACTGCCATGCAGGCCAACACGCCACCATTTTGGAGACCATGCGTGCCGTCGAGACACATTACGTGCAAGGCGACCATGAGATCATTTCACGCTTGGCAGAGGCTCTGGCCGAATGGTTTCCTCAGCATGCCGCCAGCATGGATGCAGGCTTGGCGCAACACTTGAAGTCGGTTAACTTCGACAGCGACACCGAAACTTTGGCAGACCCCTCGGTCATCCGCAACGTCACCATGTCAGGTTGCGGCAGTGTGAGCTGCAGCTGATCTGATTCAACGCCCCGCATCTCAATCTTTCACAAATTTGGAACGCCCCTATGTCCGTGATCACCACCATCGAAGAATTGCGCATCCTGGCGCAAAAGCGTGTGCCTCGCATGTTCTATGACTACGCAGACAGTGGCTCTTGGACAGAAAGTACTTACCGCGCTAACGAAAGTGACTTCCAAAAAATCAAGTTGCGCCAACGTGTGGCCGTCAACATGGAGGGTCGCAGTACCGCTACCACCATGATTGGCCAGAAAGTGGCCATGCCCGTGGCCATTGCCCCCACTGGCTTGACAGGCATGCAACATGCAGATGGCGAAATCTTGGCAGCACGCGCCGCCAAAAAGTTTGGCATTCCATTTACGCTGTCCACCATGAGCATCTGCTCCATCGAGGATGTGTCCAAAGGCACCGACGGTCACCCATTCTGGTTTCAGTTGTACGTCATGCGCGACCGCGATTTCATCGAGCGCCTGATTGAGCGCGCACGCGCGGCCAATTGCTCAGCCTTGGTCATTACCTTGGATCTGCAAATCTTGGGTCAGCGTCACAAAGATTTGAAAAACGGCTTGTCTGCGCCACCCAAATTAACCCTTGCCAACATGATCAACATTGCCACCAAGCCACGCTGGGCACTTGGCATGTTGGGCACATCACGGCGTGAATTTGGCAACATCGTGGGTCACGTCAAAGGGGTTGAAAACATGGGCTCTTTGTCCGCATGGACGGCCCAACAATTTGACCCACGACTCAATTGGGGCGACGTGGAATGGATCAAGAAACGCTGGGGTGGCAAAATCATTTTGAAAGGCATTCAAGACGCAGAAGATGCGCGCCTTGCTGTTGAAAGTGGCGCTGACGCCATGATTGTGAGCAATCACGGCGGGCGCCAACTTGACGGCGCGCAAAGCAGCATTGAGGCACTGCCGGCCATTGTTGATGCGGTGGGCAAGCACATTGAAGTGCACATGGACGGCGGCATTCGCAGCGGTCAAGATGTCCTGAAGGCGCGTGCCTTGGGTGCACAAGGCACCTACATTGGGCGTGCTTTTTTGTACGGCTTAGGCGCTATGGGGCAGCCAGGTGTAGAAAAAGCCTTGCAAATCATTCACAACGAGCTTGATTTGACCATGGCGTTTTGTGGCCGCACGCAGATGGATACCGTCGACAAGAGCATCTTGTTGCCAGGCACTTTTCCGCAATAAACCCTCAGCATTGCTTTGCGTTTGTGAACGGCACCAAAGCACTTTCAAGAAGAATTGCACACCTCGACATGGACGCGTTTTACGCGTCGGTCGAGTTGTTGCGCTACCCCCAACTCAAAGGCTTGCCCGTGGTGATTGGCGGTGGCAGGCGCAAAGAGGATGACTTGCTAGGGCGACTTCGTGTCGCCCATCCAGACTACGAATGGTCTGCCGACAATTTGTCTGAAATTCCCCTTGATTTTTTTCCACGCATAGAAGGCTATACCGGCCGAGGCGTGATCACCACGGCCACCTATGCCGCTAGACAATTTGGCATAGGCTCGGCCATGGGTCTCATGAAGGCCGCCAAGTTGTGCCCGCAGGCCATTTTGTTGCCCGTGGACTTTGAGCAATACCGACACTACTCCAAAGTTTTCAAAAGCATCATCACCGACATTGCACCGCAAATGGAAGACCGCGGTGTGGACGAGGTGTACATCGATTTCACAGAGGTGCCGGGCGGTCAACGCGAAGGCGGCAGGGTGTTGGCACGCCTCATTCAAAAATGCATTTTTGAAGCCACGGGTCTGACTTGCTCCGTAGGTGTTGCCCCCAACAAACTGATTGCCAAAATGGCCAGTGAGTTCAACAAGCCCAATGCCATTTCCATCGTTCAAGCAGATGATTCGCAAACGGCCATCTGGCCGCTCAGCTGTCGCAAGATCAATGGTGTTGGCCCCAAAGCAGATGAAAAGCTCAAGCAACAAGGCATCGAAACAATTGGTCAGTTGGCGGCTTGTGAATTGCCTTGGCTGCAAATGCACTTTGGCAAGGTGTATGGCGCCTGGCTGCACGAGGCAGCTTGGGGGCGAGACGATAGACCCATCAGCACCGAAAGCGAGCCCGTCAGCATCAGCCGGGAAACCACCTTTGAAACCGACCTGCATGCGGTGCGCGACAAAGAAGAATTGGGCAAAGTGTTCACACGCCTGTGTCAACAGTTGGCAGCCGATTTAAAGCGCAAAGGCTATGACGGTAAAACCATTGGCATCAAGTTGCGCTACGACAACTTCAAAAGCGTCACACGCGATCAAACCCTCACCTTCTACACCCAAGATGCAACAGAAATTCGCAAGTTTGCGGGGCTGTGCTTAAAGCGCGTCGACCTCACCCGCAAACTCCGCCTGCTGGGCGTCCGCGTTGGCTCCTTGGTCAAACACGGGACAGTTCCTGAGAACAACGCAAGCTACAGTTCGCAAAACCCCACCCACCCTGCTCTGCACGAGGCCACCCCAGATGGACAAACTCAATTGCTTTTCTTTGACGATGAATGACCACGTTGCGCACTTGGTGCTCAACAAGCCCGAGTCGCTCAACACCATGCACCCCACGTTTTGGCGTGAACTTGACACCGTGCTGCACCAGCTGAACAACGAAGGCAAAGCCAGAGCCTTGGTCATTTCCAGTACCGGCAAACATTTTTCGGCGGGCATGGCATTAGAAACATTTTCAGGCGCCATCTCGATGGATGCCGACAGCCCTGAAGGCAGAGCCGCCATTTATGACTCGCTCACCGACATGCAATCGACCTTCACCTTGCTAGAGAGCATGCGGATTCCGGTCATTGCAGCCATTCATGGCGGCTGCATTGGCGGCGCTGTCGACATGGTGACTGCCTGCTGCATTCGCTACGCTACCCAAGATGCGTTTTTCTGCATTCAGGAAATCAACATTGGCATGGTGGCCGATGTGGGCACACTGCAGCGCCTGCCAAAATTGTTGCCCATGGGCTTGGTCAAAGAATTGGCCTATACCGGTCGCAGGTTAAGTGCCGCCAACGCACTCAACCATGGCTTGGTGACGCAAGTGTTTGACACACAAGAAGCCATGGTGACAGGTGCCTTGACCTGCGCCAAGGAAATGGCCAACAAACCGCCCGTGGCCATTTGGGGTACCAAGCAAGCCCTGAACTACGCACGCGATCACAGTGTGGAAGACAGCCTGCGTCAAATGGGTTGGCTGCAAGGCGCCATCTGGAGCAACCCGCACATTCGCGAAGCCATTGTGGCGGCCAAAGAAAAACGCCCGGCCAACTTCCCGCCCCTGACACCTCTCAAAGGTTTTAAAACCTACGGCTAACGCGCTTACTGCCTAGCCGTTCGAACATTGATCGGAGGCGATTGCGGATGGCTGGTGCGCCAAGGGTTGATGTCCAGCCCACCGCGACGCGTGTACCGCGCGTAAACCGTCAGCTTGAGGGGTTTACAGCGCGTCCAGATGTCCATGAAGATGCGCTCAACACATTGCTCATGGAATTCATTGTGGTTTCTGAAACTCACGATGTACTGAAGCAAGCCCGCTTGGTCAATTTGTGCGCCTGAATAAGAAATTTGCACACTGCCCCAGTCGGGCTGACCTGTCACCAAACAATTGCTTTTGAGCAGATGGCTGACAAAAGTTTCAGTCACAGGTGCTTCATCATGCTGCGCCGTGAGCAACTCGGGTGCAGGTTGATACTGGGTACATTCAATGTCCATGCGGTCCAAATTCAGGCCGTCCAATTCGTGTACGGGCTCTTTGTCAAATTCTTCGGGCAATATGATCTTGACACCGCAGCGCGATTTAACTTGACCGCCATGCCACAAGGCTTGGTCCAAGTCTTCACGCATGCAATCGCGCACCGCTTGCACATCTACAAACTTCGTCGCATTGAAACTGTTCAAGTACAACTTGAACGATTTGCTTTCAATGATGTGCGTGCTTTCTGCTGGCACCATGATGTGCGCCAGCGCCACTTGAGGCTTGCCTTTTAGGTTGAGCCACGACAGCTCAAAGGCCGTCCACAGATCGGCACCAAAGAAGATGGGCGCACTTTGTATGCCCAGCTCTTCTCGTTTGACTGAACGAGGAATGGGAAACAGCAGCGAAGCGTCGTATTGATCAACGTAGGCACTGTTTCGCCCCAATTGGGATTGTTCAGGTTGGTTCATACAACACCTTTAACACGGCGGCGAAACACCCAACGGTTTTCGTCAGACACAGAAGCCACAAAGCCATAACCATCTGAGTCAAAGTCTTTGAGTTTTTCTGGATTTTTGATTTGTTTTTGAATGGCGTAGCGCGCCAGCAGCCCGCGTGCGCGTTTGGCAAAAAAGCTGATCACTTTGTACTTGCCACCTTTGTAATCTTCAAACACGCACTCCACCAGACGGGCCTGCAGCGTTTTGACATCGACCGCTTTGAAATACTCCTGCGAGGCCAGGTTGATGACCACAGGTGTTTTGTCTTTGCTCAAGCGCTCATTGAGGTACACCGAAATGCTGTTGCCCCAAAATTGGTACAAGTTTTTGCCGCTCGGGTTGGTCAATGCCGTGCCCATCTCCAAGCGGTAAGGCTGCATCCAATCTAAGGGTCGCAACACACCATACAGGCCACTCAAGATGCAGACATGGTCTTGCGCCCATTCAAGGTCTTTGACTTTGAGCGACTTGGCATCCAAGCCGTCATAAACATCGCCATTGAATGCCAAAACGGCTTGCTTGGAATTTTTGGCCGTGAATTTGGGACGCCATGCTTCATATCGCGCCACATTGAGCGCTGCCAAGTTGTCGCTCAAATCCATCAATTCTGCAATTTGCACCGGCGTTTTGGGTTTGAGCACCTCAATCAATTCAGCCGACTGAGTGACAAATTGCGGCAAAGTGTGCGGCACCCCTTCTACGGGTGTCTCGTAATCCAACGATTTGGCGGGTGATAAGAGTAACAACATGCGCAGGGCCCTTTGAGGAGGCCATTATCTGGCAAGTAGGTGTCGCTTGCTGTTGCGATGTTTAATCCACCAAGTCATTCAAAGCTTTTTCGTAGCGAATGGTGTGCGAACGCTCGGCTTTGGCCAAAGTTTCGAACCAATCGGCAATGTCATCAAATCCCTCTTCACGCGCAGTTTGGGCCATCGCGGGATAGACATGGGTCGATTCGTGCATTTCGCTGGCAACCGCAGCCTCCAGGTTTTGACGCGTATTGCCCATTGGCAAACCTGTGGCGGGATCGCCGGCTTGCTCTAAAAATTCGAGATGCCCGTGTGCATGACCTGTTTCGCCTTGAGCAGAAGAGCGAAACAAGGCCGCCACATCACTTTTACCCTCGAGATCGGCTTTGTTGGCAAAGTAGGTATAGCGAAGCTGTACCTGAGATTCAATGGCGAAGGCGTCTTTGAGACATTGTTCGGTGCGGGAGCCTTTGAGTTGAGCCATGTCAATTTCCTAGAAGGATTCAATTGGAAAATTCATTTCCAACAATGAAACGAATACAAAAGTAGTTTAGTCAATAAAAGGGCCGCCTGCAGAATTGTTAAAGTGCGGTCTGAGACAGTCAACCTCGCAAAGGACAGCGATGAGCACGCCCACATTTAAAGAAGTTCAATTTACCAACGGGTATGAATTTACCGAAGGCACCGGGTACGCCTTGCCCGAGTACCCTTTTGTTAAACCACCAGAGTTGGTACAAAACAAAACCCTGCGCCATGCCGTTGTCATTGTGGGTGGTGGCATCACAGGACTGACATTAGCGTGTTCCTTGGCCAATTTGGGCATCAAAGCCGTACTTCTGGACGAAGACAACACCGTGGGGGTGAAAGGTGCATCATCTCGCGGCATTTGCTACACCCAAAAATCACTGGAAATTTTTCAGAAGCTGGGCGTATTTGATCGCATTGCCAAGAAAGGCATTCAATGGAGTGTGGGCCGCACTTTTGCGGGCAACGACGAGGTCTACAACTTTGACCTCAAGCAGCAAAGCAATTTCAGCCTCTCAGAACAACCCGCCTTCATCAATATTCAACAGTTTTACATTGAAGGCTATTTGGTCGAGCGCATTCAAGAACTGGGGCATGTTGATCTGCGCTGGCAGTCGCGCGTGAAAGGTTTCAAACAAAACAAAGATGTCGCCACCCTGACTGTAGAAACGCCAGAAGGCACCTACGAGATTCAAGCCGACCATGTGATCGATGCATCGGGCTCGCACACCCCCTTCCATGCTTGGACAGGCGTCACCATGGAAAGCAAAAAAGGCGATGACCGCTGGTGCATTGCCGATGTCAAATTTGACACCCACCCTCCCACTGAGCGGCACACTTGGATTGAAGCGCCCTTCAACGAAAACCGTGCAGTGTGGCAACACTTGATGGCCGACGATGTGTGGCGCATTGACTACCAAATGGAACCCAATGCCGATGCCGCTTACATCAGCCGCGAAGATGTCGTGCGTGAACGTCTGGAGCGTCAATTTGGCAAAAACGTGAAGGTCGACATTGTGTGGGTGGGGCCCTACGCCTACAAGAGCCAATGCCTCAACACATTGCGAATGGGCCGTGTGTTTTTCATGGGGGATACCGCCAAAATTGTGAATCCGTTTGGTGCGCGCGGTGGCAACACAGGTGTTGCTGATGCCGACAACTTAGGTTGGAAGTTGGCCGCGGTATTGCGTGGCCATGCCGATGAAGCCCTGCTTGAAAGTTACAACGACGAGCGCCTCGAAGCGGCTCAAGAAAACGTCAAGGTCACACGCCGTACAGCCAGGTTTTTGCGCCCTGCCGATGGCATTGAACGCGCATTTAGAACAGCCACCATCAGCTTGGCCAAAGAATTTCCATTTGCACGCTCGTTGGTCAACACTGGCCGCATGGCCGTTGCCAACACTTATCGCGGCTCTCGCATTTGCGGCGACAACGGCGGCACGTCGGTTCAAAACGTGCGTTTTCAGTGGCGCCAAGGCAAGCCAGGCTGCTTGAATGACTTGGTTCAATGGGCCGATGGTCGACTGCTGATTTTGGTGTTTGGTCACCAAACCAAAGCCGCTTTAAAGCGCCTGCAAGAGCTCAGCTTGTCGGGCTTGCCTGTGCGCTGCGTTCAAGTGCTGGCCAGAGGGCACGTGGCACAAGCGCGAGAACACTTGTTGGACTCTCAACAACATCTTCAAAACGCCTGCGGCACCGTTCCGGCGGGCGGTTGGGCCTTGGTCCGGCCCGATGGCTATTTGGCCGATACGGGAAAAGGCGTCAACGGTGAGTTGATTGGCGCTGTGGCCACCTCTTTGGGTCTTTGATCACATTCGGAAATCATGATGAAAACAGAACTGAACTTTCAAGACGCCGACACGTTTTACGACCAATTGCTGAATGCCCACGAAGGCTTGAGCGCCGAACAATCTGAGCAATTGAACTTGCGTCTGATTTTGCTCTTGGCCAATCAGGTGGGCAATGCGGCCGTCCTCAGAGATTGCATCGAATCGGCAAGTCAACGCAATTAGCCAAAGCTCTCAAACTCTGCTGTTGCTATCAGGTCTTTGTTGACTCAGATTTAGAACCCTTGGGCGAACGTTCTACCAATCTGCCATTCACATACTTGTGCAAGACACTGGTGATCAAGGTTTGGTAAGGCACTCCCTCTTCCATGGCCTTCACTTGAATATCGGTGAGGTCTACGGAAGACAAGCGAATATTGACGCGCTTGTCCTTGATGGCGCTGGCCCTTGCTGCTGCTTTGAACTTGGCCAGTTCTGTTTTAGAGGCAATTGATTTGAGTTGACCCGATTCAAAGGCCTTCAATATTTCCAACTCATAGGCGTCAATGTCACTCATTTGGAGCCTTTCTGAAAGTAATCACGGGTGGCTTTTCGGCTTGGGATCATGGTTTTGAGGAAATAGTGGTCTTCCTCTTCAATGAAAGGCACCAAATACACATAGTTCATGATGACCACCAACAAGATTTTTTGATTGGGGTATTTGGCAGGGTTGGGATGCTCCAAGACATCGAGCAAACCACCGGTTTCAAGGGCCACCACCACCGCCTCAAATGAAATGCCACGTTCGAACTTCAAAAGTTCATTTTTTTCAATATTCCATCTGAATGATTTCATTCTGCCATGTTATTGAAGTGTGTGCCTTTTGTCACCACATTTGCTTGCATGAACTCCAAGTAAAATCATGGCTTTAGAACATTCATGACATTGCCCCTGGGCAATTTCGAACCATTCAGCCCATGAGCAACGAGTCCACCCCCGCCCTTCAGCAACCCGGCCTTGAGAGCCTGTCCAAGTCTTTTGAGCCAGCGGCCTTAGAAGCCCATTGGGGCCCCGAATGGGAAAAACGCGGTTACGGCATTGCAGGCCATCGCGGCAGCCAAGCGCCATTGGCTGAAGCGCCCAACTTTGCCATCCAATTGCCGCCGCCCAACGTGACGGGCACATTGCACATGGGCCACGCGTTCAACCAAACCATCATGGACAGCCTCACGCGCTATCACCGCATGATGGGCTTCAACACCGCTTGGATTCCTGGCACCGATCACGCCGGCATTGCCACGCAAATTGTGGTGGAGCGCCAGCTGCAAGGCCAAGGCATCAGCCGCCACGACATGGGCCCAACGCCCGCCGAAGCGCGCAAAAACTTTGTGTCCAAAGTATGGGAATGGAAAGAGCAATCGGGCAACACCATCACGCAGCAAATGCGCCGCATGGGCGACAGCGTCGACTGGACGCGCGAGTACTTCACCATGGATGACAAGCTGTCCAAAGTGGTGTCCGAAACCTTTGTGAAGCTGTACGAGCAAGGCCTTATTTACCGTGGCAAACGCTTGGTCAGCTGGGACCCTGTGTTGCAAAGCGCGGTGTCCGACCTGGAAGTGGAAAACACCGAAGCTGACGGCAAGATGCATTACATCTTGTACCCGTTTGCAGACGGCCCTCAACTCATTGACGGCGTGATGCAAAAAGGCATGACCATTGCCACCACCCGCCCCGAAACCATGATGGCCGATGGCGCCTTGGCGGTTCACCCGGAAGACGAGCGCTACAAGCACTTGGTCGGCAAAAAGGTTGACTTGCCTTTGTGCGATCGCCAAATCCCCATCATTGCCGATGACTTTGTCGATCGCGAATTTGGCTCGGGTTGCGTGAAGATTACCGGTGCGCACGATGCCAACGACTACGCATGCTCCATGCGTCACAACCTGCCGCTGATCACCATCTTCACACTGACCGCTGCGGTCAACGAAAACGGCCCCAAAGCCTACCAAGGCATGGACCGCTTTGTGGCGCGCAAAGCCGTGATCAAAGACTTGGAAGCACAAGGTCTGCTGATTGAAATCAAAGCCCACAAGCTGATGCTGCCGATTTGCGCGCGCACCGGCCAAGTGGTCGAACCCATGCTCACAGACCAATGGTTTGTGGCCGTGAACAAAGTCAGCCCCCAAGACCCCACAGGCAAGAGCATTGCGCAAAAAGCCATTGATGCGGTGCACTCCGGCCAAGTGAGTTTTGTGCCCGAGAACTGGGTCAACACCTACGACCAGTGGATGAACAACATCCAAGACTGGTGCATCTCGCGTCAACTGTGGTGGGGCCATCAAATTCCCGCTTGGTATGACGAAGAAGGCAAGGTTTACGTGGCCAAGTCGGAAGCCGAAGCGCAGGCACAAGCGGGCGCAGGCAAGAAGCTCAAGCGCGATGAAGACGTGCTCGACACGTGGTATTCCTCAGCCTTGGTGCCCTTTTCCACCATGGGTTGGCCAGAAGCGGTAGCCACATCAGGCACAAACAAAACACAAGACTACGACTTGTACTTACCTTCCTCCGTGTTGGTCACTGGTTACGACATCATCTTCTTCTGGGTGGCCCGAATGATCATGATGACCACGCACTTCACGGGTCGCGTGCCTTTCAAACACGTCTACATCCACGGCTTGGTGCGCGATGCACAAGGCAAGAAGATGAGCAAGTCTGAAGGCAACGTGCTCGACCCCGTCGATTTGATCGACGGCATTTCTTTAGAGCCTTTGCTCGAGAAACGTTCACAAGGTTTGCGCAAGCCCGAGACCGCACCGCAAGTGCGCAAGAACACGCAAAAAGAATTCCCTGAAGGCATTCCAGCCTACGGTGCAGACGCACTGCGCTTTACGTTTGCCGCATTGGCCTCGTTGGGCCGCAGCATCAACTTTGACAGCAAACGCTGCGAAGGCTATCGCAACTTCTGCAACAAACTGTGGAACGCCACACGCTTTGTGCTCATGAACTGCGAAGGTCAAGATTGCGGCCTGAAAGAACACACCAAAGCTGAATGCGCCGTGGGCGGTCCTGCGCATGGTTACATGAGTTTCAGCCAAGCCGACCGTTGGATCTCTTCCAAAATTCAGCGCGTAGAAACCGATGTGGTCAAAGGCTTTGCCGAGTACCGTTTGGACAATGTGGCCAACACCATTTATGACTTCGTGTGGAACGAGTTCTGCGATTGGTATTTGGAAATTGCCAAGGTGCAAATCAACACAGGCGATGCATCCCAGCAACGGGCCACGCGTCGCACCCTCATCCGCACGTTGGAAACCATTCTGCGCTTGGTGCACCCCATCACGCCCTTCATCTCTGAAGAGTTGTGGCAAAAGGTGGCACCGGTGGCGGGCCGTGCCGGTCCTTCGGTCAGCATTGCGGCTTACCCTGTGTCACAACCCGAGCGCATCGACGAACAAGCCGAAGCGCATGTAGCCAAGCTCAAAACGCTGGTCGATGCCTGCCGCAACTTGCGCGGTGAGATGAACGTCTCCCCTGCCACCAAATTGCCTTTGTATGTGTTGGGCGATGCAGAGTTCATGAAATCTGCTGGCCCTGTGCTACAAGCATTGGCCAAGTTGAACGAAGTCAAAGTCTTTGACAACGAAGCCGAGTGGACGAAGGCCGCTGCCGCAGCCCCTGTGGCGGTGGTGGGCGAAGCGCGCTTGTGCCTGTTCATGGAAGTGGACGTGGCGGCAGAAAAGATTCGCCTCAGTAAAGAGGTGGCTCGCTTAGAAGGCGAAATTGGCAAAGCCAATGGCAAACTCAGCAACGAAGCCTTTGTGGCCAAAGCGCCTCCTGCTGTGATTGACCAGGAACGCAAGCGTGTGGCCGATTTTGAAGCCACCCTGGCCAAGGTCAAATCACAATTGGTGCAACTCAACACGGCAGCTTAATTGCCAGTCACAGGACAGGAAACAACATGGCAAACCAACCCAGCATTCGAAAAGCCGTCTTTCCAGTGGCTGGTTTGGGCACTCGTTTTTTGCCCGCCACCAAAGCCGCACCCAAAGAAATGCTGCCTGTGGTGGACAAGCCGCTCATTCAATACGCTGTAGAAGAAGCCTATTCGGCTGGCGTGCGTCACATGATTTTTGTCACAGGCCGCAGCAAGCGTGCCATTGAAGACCATTTCGACACGGCCTACGAACTGGAAACCGAACTGGAAAGCGCACACAAAGACGAGCTGCTGAAGTTGGTGCGTTCGGTTCAGCCAGACGACATGGTGTGCGCCTACGTGCGACAGCCTCGCTCATTGGGTTTGGGACATGCTGTGTTGTGCGCTGAAGCCATGGTGGGTCGTGAACCTTTCGCTGTGCTGTTGGCCGATGACCTGATGGTGGGACTCAAAGGGGGTCCCTCCGTGTTGGCGCAAATGGTGCAAGCCTATGAGCAACAGGGTCGTTCTATTTTGGCAGTACAAGAAGTGCCCCTTGAGCAGGTCAAACGCTACGGGATTGTGGCCGGTGAATCGGCCGGCAAACAACTGATACGCGTTGAACAAATTGTAGAAAAGCCCTCACCCGAGCAAGCACCCTCTCGCATGGGTGTCGCAGGCCGCTACATTCTCACGCCCGGTATTTTTGATGAAATTAGAAATCAACCCACAGGTGTGGGTGGTGAGATTCAACTGACCGATGCCATTGCTCGCTTGAAATCTCGTGAGGCGGTGTACGCATTCCAATACGAAGGCAAACGCTACGACTGCGGCAGCAAAGAGGGCTTCTTGGAAGCCACTGTGGAATTGGCTTTGGAGCATCCACAGGTGGGCGAGTCGTTTAGAAAATACCTCAAAACGCTCAGCCTTTAAACGGTCATGCACATCGATTCAAAAAGCTTCACCAGGTGAAGCTTTTTTGTGTCAGCGGCGCTTCATCCAAATTAAAAATCGCTCACCTTCGGTTTCTTGCGCCAGCAGCTCATTGCCCGTTTGTTTGGCAAACGCTTGAAAGTCTCGCATGGCACCAGGATCTGTGGCCATCACCTTCAGCACTTGACCCGATGTCATGGTGGTCAAGGATTTTTTGGCTTTCAAGATGGGCAAGGGGCAGTTGAGACCACAGGTGTCCAACTCAATGTCAAATGCGAGGCTCATTTTTTCTCCGAAATTCCAAACATGCGACGTGGCTTACTCGGCCGCACGACCTTGCGCATCGCGCTCTTCCCAAGTCATGAACTTGGGCTCAATGCCCTGTGTGCGCAGCCAATCGCCCAGCGCGTAGCCCGTGCCTGCAGGCCAGCAAACCAACTCATCAAAATTAAACATCTTATATTCCACCAACTCGGGGGACAGTTGTACCGTACCCGACGCCACCGCATGGTACGCAATGATGACTTGGTTCATGCGTTGGAAGTCATAGACACCGATGAGTTTCAAGGCACTCACCTGCAGATTGGTTTCCTCTGCAATTTCTCGGGCAATGCCTTCTTCAGGTGTTTCACCAGCCTCCATAAAACCCGTGATCAGTGCAAATTTCCGCCCTGACCAAGCGGCATTGCGGGCCAACAAAACTTGATTGCCGACTTGCACAATTCCGGCCAACACTGGCGTGGGATTGTTCCAATGGGTAAAGTCACATTGGGTGCAACGCAAGCGCAGTTTTTCCCCACCATCCTCCATTTGTGGCACCCAAGCCAAAGGAGCGCCACAACAGGGGCAAAAGCGATATTCGGTCATGCTGGGAAGACGCCAGTGGAAAGGTAGCGATCACCGCGATCGCAGACAATGAAAACGATGGTGGCATTGGATTCGCGTGCAGCGATTTGCTGGGCGACCCAACATGCGCCCGCGGTTGAGATGCCGGCAAACAAGCCTTCTTCCCGTGCCAATTGACGGCATGTGTCTTCTGCATCGTCCTGACTCACATAAATCAGCTCGTCCACATTGGCAGGGTTGTATATTTTGGGCAGGTACTCTTCAGGCCATTTGCGAATGCCTGGAATGCGGGAGCCTTCGCTAGGCTGGGCGCCCACAATTTGAACCTTGGGATTCTTCTCTTTCAAAAACTGCGACACACCTGTGATGGTGCCAGTGGTCCCCATGGCACTCACAAAATGAGTGACCCGACCTTCGGTTTGCGCCCAAATTTCGGGACCCGTGGTTTCGTAATGAATGCGGGGATTGTCGGGATTGGAAAACTGATCGAGGATACGTCCCTTGCCTTGTGCCGCCATGTTGTCGGCCAAATCGCGGGCGTACTCCATGCCGCCACTCTTAGGGGTCAGGATCAGTTCGGCACCAAACGCCTTCATCGTTTGCGCACGCTCAATCGACAAGTCTTCGGGCATGATCAAAATCATGCGATAACCCTTGATGGCGGCGGCCATGGCCAGCGCTATACCGGTGTTGCCCGAAGTGGCTTCAATCAGGGTGTCACCCGGCTTGATTTCGCCGCGCTCTTCGGCTCGCTTGATCATGGACAACGCAGGGCGGTCTTTGACAGAACCGGCCGGGTTGTTGCCTTCCAATTTACCAAGAATGACATTGCCTTTGGGTGCCATCCACTCAGTGGACAAGCGCTGCAATCTCACCAGCGGGGTGTTGCCAATCGATTCATCAAGGGTTGGGTATTTCATAGCGTCATTATCCTTCGAACCACAAGGCCTTGCATGAGGTCTGAATCAGGGTTTGCCGCCACCTGACGCCTCACTTGGCGGAATGGTCGGGCAACTCATCCTCGCCCGCGTCAAAGTCTCTCAGCAATTCATAACGCTGACTGCGCTGCGCCTGTACCATCCGGATCACGCGCTTCATGGGCACACCCACAAGGACTAGCGCATGAGTGGCAAGCATCAACGAACCCTCAATGGTCTCTGGTACCACCTCTGTGGCGCCAGCCGCCTGAAACTTGTCCAAATCTCGATCATCTTGTGTTCGAACCACCACGGGCACGTGAGGTGCATGTTCGCGCGTTAAACCCACCACCTTCAAAGAGGAAGCATTGTCCAAATAGGTCACCACCACGGCGCTGGCTCTGGCCAAACCCACCGCCATCAGTGTTTGCAAACGCGCCGCATCCCCGTAAGCCACCTTCTCGCCCAACGCAACGGCACGACTGACCCGATCGGGATCGAGGTCCAATGCCATGTAAGGAATCTTTTGCGCTTTCAACAACTTGGCCAAGTTTTGACCACACCGCCCGTAGCCACAAATGATGATGTGCTTTTCCGTGCTGATGCTCTTTTGTGCAATTTGCGTCATTTCCAAAGACTGCTGCAACCAATCGCTGGCAGCCCACTTCATGACCCACTGATTGGCATTCATGATGATGAACGGTGTGGCCAGCATCGACAGCACCATGCTGGCCAGCACAGGGTTGAACCATGCCGCTGGAATCAGCTGATTTTGGTTTCCAAGTGTGAGCAACACGAAACCAAACTCACCCGCTTGCGCCAAATACAAACCCGTCCGCAATGAGATGCCTTCACTGGCGCCACTCAACCGCGTCAGTGCTGCAATGAGCAGGAATTTGAAGGCGACCGGCACTGTCACCAACAGCAAAACGAATGCCCAACGGTCCCACACAATGTGCCAGTCGAGCATCATGCCAATGGTGATGAAAAACAAACCCAGCAACACATCGTGAAATGGCTTGATGTCTGTTTCCACTTGGTGCTTGAATTCTGTTTCAGAAATCAGCATCCCTGCCACAAAAGCGCCCAACGCCAAACTGAGGCCCACCATTTCAGTTAACCAGGCCAAGCCCAGGGTGGTCAACAAAATGTTCAGCATGAACAGCTCTTGACTTTGACGTCGCGCCACCAGCATCAACCACCAATGCATCACGCGTTGACCACCGGTCAACAGCAGCGCCAGCAGCAATGCGGCCTTGACGCCCGCAAACAGCAAAGCTGTGGCAATTTGTTCAGGCGGTGAGCCCAAGGCTGGAATGAGGACAAGCAATGGCACGACTGCCAGGTCTTGAAACAGCAACACGCCCACCACCCGTTTGCCATGCTCAGAATCGAGCTCCAAACGGTCGACCATCATCTTGATCACAATGGCTGTGCTGCTCATGGCCAAAGCGCCCGACAACGCCAACGCCGTTTGCCAAGGCATGTGCCAGAGCGTTGGCGCCATGGAAGCCAGAAACATCGAGCCCACGGTCACGCACAGCATGGTCAGGACCACCTGCATTGAACCCAGTCCAAATACATGCCGCCGCATGGCCCTGAGCTTGGGCAAATTGAATTCCAAGCCAATCACAAACATCAAAAAAACCACGCCAAATTCGGCCAGATGGCGAATGCCTTCTGAGTTTTGGGCCAGCGCTAAGGCATTCGGACCAATTAGAACGCCCACCACCAAATAGCCCAGCATGGTGGGCATCTTTAAAAACCGACAGGCAACCACCCCTAGCACGGCCGCCAGCAAATAAAGGAGTGTCAATTCAAGGGAACTCATGGCCCCATCCTAACCAATTGATATCTCAGAAGCACATAAGCCCACAAAAAATCCACAGACAGGGTTCTACTTCATAATGATATTTTGGGAGAAAAAAATGTTTCAAGTCGTCGTGCAGTCGGCCATTCGCAACTTGAAATCCAAGTTCAAATTGCGGCCACCTCCGCCCGCCGGGACCACACCAGAGTCTCACAAAAAAGACAAGACAGGCTTCATCTTGTGGGTGTTTTTGGTGTGCGCCATCTTTTTGTTTTTGGTTTTCACCAACCTGGGTTTGTAAGACACCAGCCTCTTTGAATTGAAAGTCCCAAGCTCAAGCATGGGCAAAGAAGGTCATTAGAATTAGGGGCAATGACAGCATTTGGTCAGAGTGCAAAAATCCAAAGACCTGATGCAAAACTCTCAAAAAATATGTCATAATCGCGTTCTTCGCAATCCTGCCCGGGTGGTGAAATTGGTAGACGCAGGGGACTCAAAATCCCCCGCCGCAAGGCGTGCCGGTTCGATTCCGGCCTCGGGCACCATCGATTTGCTTCAAATCGATCTTAATACTATTGCGAAATGCATCTACTCTTGATACTTGCATTAGCTGTGCTGTTTCCTGCAGTGCACATCCTGAATGGTTGGCTGTTTGACTTTGCCACCATCACATCCCACATATCCCTGATATACCTCCCTGCGTTTTTGCGACTGTTCAACCTGCTGGTATTGGGTCCGGCATTTGGTTCGCTGGCCACTTTTCTGGGTGGCTTGTTGCTCGTCATTCAATTTAACAACGAGTCAACGACTCTGCTTCTGCTCTACATTGCTTGCTCTTGCACCGGACCCTTGCTCAGCCTTTGGCTGTTCAAGCTGCAATTCAAACGCAACTTACGCCTTAGCTCGCTCAAAGACCTGACGGTTCTCGTGATCACTTACAGCTTTTTAAATGCTGTCCTCCACAGCTTGGTTTGGATTTTCTTCGACAGCGAACAAGCGTTTAGCTTTCAGGGTGCACTGTGGATGTTCATCGGCGATTTCAATGGCGCACTTCTTGGCGCCTACCTTATGAAGGCCATGGTCGACGCCGTTGAAAAACGAACGCTCAGGGTTTCAGGCTCTTCGCAGCCCAAAAACTAAGCAGCACCAACGGCAGCCCTGCTGCAAAGGTGGCGCGTATGCCAAAGGATTCGGCCACCCAGCCCAACAAGGGGGGGCCCAGTAAAAAAATGACAAACGATGTTTGTGCCAACGCCGCCACATTGACTGCGGCAGGCCGGTCTGTGCGCTGTGCCGCCGCAGACATGGCCAACGGAAATATGGCACTGGTGCCCACGCCCATCAAGGCCAAGCCCCATAAAGCCATCCACGCGTTCTGAGCCCAAGTCACAGCACAAACGCCCAAGCCCAAAATCAAAATCAAACTTCTGGCAACACGCACGGGCTGAAAACGCTCGACGAAGTGATCTGCAAAAAATCGCGTCACAGCTTGCGTGCTTGCACCTGCTGCCACGGCCAAGCCGCACAGAAAGGGGCTGCTTGCAAACACATCACGCATGTAAATGGCAGACCAATCAATGCCGGCACCTTCCATCAGCATGGCCCCCAACGTAGCGGCCACCAGCATCAAGATGGGAGGTGTTGGCCATGCAAACTTCACAGCACTGCCGACATCTGACGTCGCAGACCCAGGTCGCACGGATGCCGCTTCAAACTGTCCCAACAGTACCCACACCAACAACCCAAGCACGCCCACCATGCCCACCAAATGCATTTGTGGCGTGATGCCCCATTGGGCGGCCAAGCCCCCCAGCAAGCCGGCCGATGCAAAGCCCATGCTCCAAAAGGCATGCGCGCGGTTCATGATGCGCCTGCCCAGCGCAAACTCAACGCGGTCGGCTTCCAAATTGACCACTTGCTCAATGGCGCCAATGCAAATTCCGGCGGGCAACAAACACACAAACATGGACCAAGGCTCTGCAGCGAAAGCTGCCAACGCATAAAAAACTGCCACCAGAGGCAGTCCCATCCAAAGGATTTTCTGCGCACCCAAGCGAGCAATCCACCGCCCACCAAAGGTCAACGAAATGAGCGTGCCGGAAGCTGTACCAATCAGGCCAAGCCCCAATGCACCCTCGGCCACGCCCA
Organism: Limnohabitans sp.; assembly: GCA_030158125.1. Lineage (GTDB taxonomy): Bacteria > Pseudomonadota > Gammaproteobacteria > Burkholderiales > Burkholderiaceae_C > Limnohabitans_A. The sequence continues at coordinate 130,172 of JAOATL010000010.1, forward strand.
TGCCTTGCTGAATTTCAGCCATGCGAGGGTACAAACCACCCAATGCCAAGGCATAGAGAAAAAACGCGGTATACACCCGGTGTGCCGCCGACAAACGCCAACCCAATGCACTGATTGAATTCATTCGAACAATTTCAAATTATCGGCAGCTGTTTTGATGGCGAGTGATTGCAGACCCTCTTTGACCGTAGGGTGCTGAAGTCGAATCTTCAGCTCTGTTTTAAGCCGCTCATTGTTCAGGCGGCGCGACTCACTCATGAAGCTCAGCAGCATCAAGGGCAAGGTTTCTTGCGCCTGCGTACGCGCCACACGGGGCGGCCGACGCAGGCCCATCAAATCAGCAGCCATGTCAAAGTAATCTCCCATTTTCAGGTGAGTGTCGTCGGAAACGTGCACGACTCTTTGCGGCTTGCCACGCCAAATGGCTGCAACACAGGCCCTGGCCAAATCATCGGCATGAATGTGATTGGTAAAGACATCGTCCTTTTTCACCAACACGGGCGTACCTTTCATGAGGCGTTCGCGTGGTGTGCCGTTGGGTCTGTCGGCAGCGTAAATGCCCGGAATTCGCAAAATGCTGCTGCGAACACCTGTTTGCCCCAGATAGCGGATGATGCGCTCTGCATCGACTCGGCGAATGGCCCTAGGGGTGTGTGGCTGCACCGCTTGTGTTTCGGACACCCAAGCACCCTCGCAGTCGCCGTACACGCCGCTGGTGGAGCCGTAGACCAGGCTAATGGGCAGGCTTCGCTTTTTGAGTGCACGCACCAAGTTCAAGGTTCGAGGATCGGTGGCCCACCCCCCCACACGATCAGACGGCGGGGGCGCCAAATGCAGTACCCGTGTTGCCCAACCAGCCAACCGCTGCAAACTGTCTGGGAAATCCAAATTACCGACCAAAGGTACGATGCCTTGCTGCCTCAGAGCTGGGGCTTTTTGAGGGCTAGACGTGAGGGCCGCAACCCTGGCTCGCCCCACCCATTGTTTGGCCGCACGTTGACCTACATCACCACAACCGATGATCAGGACGCGCTCTTTTCGAAAGCGAGCGGGCAAGGCGCCCAAAGGGGTTTGGTTTGAAGGCAAAATCAGGGGTTGAAGAATTTCAGACCCCTCTAGGATACCGAAAACATGAGCTTCCAAATTACCGTAGAGCCCAGCGGCCGTACTTTTAGCGCAGACAACAGCGAAACATTGCTGGCCGCCGGCATTCGGCAAGGCATTGGCCTGCCCTATGGCTGCAAAGATGGCGCGTGTGGTTCTTGCAAATGCAAAAAGATTTCTGGCACGGTGGTGCACGGTGAGCACCAAGCCAAAGCCTTGAGTGCCGAGGAGGAAGCGCAAGGCTTGATCTTGACCTGTTGCTCTACTGCGCAAAGTGATTTGGTGCTCGAGTCGCGCCAAGTGACTGAAGAGGGCAGCTTCCCCATTAAGAAAATGCCTGTGCGCGTGGTCAGCCTTGAGAAAAAGTCGGATGACGTGATGTCGGTCTTCATGCAATTGCCCGCCACCGACCTCATGAAATTCCATGCGGGTCAGTATGTGGAATTTTTGCTGCGTGACGGTTCGCGCAGAAGCTACAGCATGGCCAACGCACCCCACACGCTGGACCCTGCTGCGCCCAAAGTGGAATTGCACATTCGCCACATGCCAGGGGGCAAGTTTACCGATGTGGTGTTCAGCACCATGAAGGAAAAAGACATTCTGCGAATCGAAGGCCCCTACGGCAGTTTCTACTTGCGTGAAGACTCGCAAGCGCCCATGATTTTGTTGGCCTCGGGTACGGGCTTTGCACCGATCAAAGCCTTGCTCGAGCACATGCAGCACAAGAACATCACGCGACCCGCTACTTTGTATTGGGGCGGCCGCCGTCCCTCCGATTTGTACATGAGCGACTGGGTGGAAGCGCAAGTGAAAGCCATGCCCAACCTCACCTATGTGCCCGTGGTGTCCAATGCCTTGCCAGAAGACGCATGGACCGGCCGCACAGGCTTTGTCCACCAAGCTGTGTTGCAAGACCACGCAGACTTAAGTGGCTACCAAGTTTATGCTTGCGGTGCGCCCATTGTGGTGGACTCTGCGCGCGCAGATTACGTTGGCAAAGCAGGCTTGCCCGAAGAAGCCTTTTTTGCAGATTCATTCACCACGGAAGCCGACAAGGCCAAGGAGACCAATTGATGCAAAACAAGACAGGCACTCACAAACGCACTTGGCTAGGCTCGATCAGCGCCATGACTGCGCTTGCGCTCATGGGCAGCATTGGCTTTGCCAGCGCACAAAGCGGCACAGCCACCACCACGGCACCATCGAGCAAACCGATTCGTTTGGTGGTCCCTTATGCACCCGGTGGCCCCATCGATGTGACGGCACGTGCTTTGGCCGAACGCGTCAAAGACACGCTAGGCCTCGTCATCATTGACAACAAACCTGGTGCGGGCGGCAACTTGGGTGTTGACATTGTGGCCAAGGCACCTGCAGACGGATACACCATTGGCATCGCTGCAGTCGCTACACATGCCATCAATCCTTGGCTGTTCAGCAAGATGCCATTCAATGCCAGCACCGACTTTGCCGCCATCACGCAAATGGTGCGTGTGCCCAACGTGCTGGTCATGAATGCAGACACAGCCCAACGTCTCAAAATCAACACCGTGGCCGATTTGATTGCCTACGGCAAAGCTCACCCTGGCAAGCTGAATGTGGGCTCTGGTGGCAATGGCAGCGCGGGTCATTTGGCTGCCGAGATGTTCAAACGCGACGCTGGCATCTTTGCTGTTCACATTCCCTACAACGGCGGCAACCCCGCACAACTGGCCTTGTTGTCAGGTCAAGTCGATTTCAACTTTGACAACTTGGCCACGGCGGCTCCCAACATCAAAGCAGGCAAACTCAAAGCCCTCGCGGTCACCACGGCACAGCGCAGCAATGCCCTCCCCGACATTCCAGCCATGGCCGAAACTTTAAAGGGCTTTGAAGTGGACACTTGGTGGGGCTTGGTGGCACCGGCGGGTACGCCCGCCGCTGTGGTCTCACGTTTGAACCAAGCCTTTGCAACAGCCTTGGCTGCGCCCGAAACCAAAACACGCTTTGGGTTGATGATGGCCGAGCCTGTGAGCAGCACTCCTGAACAATTTGCAGCGTTCATGAAGCGCGAATTGAGCAAATACGAGCCAGTGGTGAAAGCCAGCGGCGCCAAAGTCGATTGAAGCGACGCAGGCATCTCCCTCAAAAAAAAGGCGCTGAATTCAGCGCCTTTTTTCATTCACCTAAATAGGCTGCTCGAACTTTCGGATCGCTGAGCAATTCTTGCCCGGGCCCCGTCATGGAGATCAAACCCGACTCCATCACATAGCCCCGGTTGGCAATGGCCAAAGCGCGGCTGGCGTTTTGTTCAACCAACAACACTGTGACGCCTTGCGCAAACACATCGCGCACCACTTCAAAGATTTTGTCCACCATGATGGGGGACAAACCCATAGAAGGCTCGTCCAGCAGCAACACTTTAGGACGGCTCATCAGCGCGCGGCCCATGGCCAACATTTGCTGCTCACCGCCCGACATGGTGCCGGCCAATTGGTCTTTGCGTTCACGCAAGCGTGGAAAGGTGTGAAAGACTTTTTCGATGTCGTCTTGAATGGCGGCATTGTCGGTGCGAATGTAGGCACCCATCAGCAAATTCTCGATGATGGTCATGCGCGTGAACACCCCCCGGCCTTCTGGCACCATGGCCAAGCCTTGTTTGACCAAGTCCCAGGGGCCCTGCCCCACAATGCTTTTGCCCAAATACTCGATGTCACCACCGTGGATGGGCAAGGTGCCGGTGATGGCTTTCATGGTGGTGGTTTTGCCCGCACCATTGGAGCCAATCAAGGACACCAATTCGCCTTCGTGCACTTCAAAGTCCACGCCCTTGACAGCCTGAATGCCGCCGTAGGCCACTTGCAGGCCTTTGACTTTCAACAATGTGGCTGTCATCTCAATGTCCTCCGGTGCCCAAATAGGCTTCGATCACTTTTTCATTTTTCTGCACGTCAGCGGGGGTGCCTTCGGCAATTTTTTTGCCGTAGTCGAGCACGGTGACGCGATCGCACAAACCCATCACCAACTTCACATCGTGCTCAATCAGCAAGATGGTGCGGTTGTCTTTGCGGATTCGGTCGATGAGTTCGCGCAATTGGACTTTTTCGGTGGCATTCATACCAGCAGCAGGCTCGTCCAGCGCTATCAGCTGCGGGTCTGTGGCCAAGGCGCGCGCAATTTCCAAACGGCGTTGATCGCCATACGACAAGGTGCGTGCACGGTAGTCGGCGTATTTGCCAATGCCCACGTAGTCCAATAGCTCTTGTGCACGTTGCGCAATTTCGGCTTCTTCTTGTTTGAATGTGGGCGTTCTGAAAATGGCACCCAACAAACCTGATGAGGTTCGCACGTGGCGCCCCACCATCACGTTTTCCAAAGCCGTCATTTCTGCAAACAAACGGATGTTTTGGAAGGTGCGTGCAATACCGGCCTGTGCCACTTCGTGCACGGCTGTGGGTTGGTAGGGCTTTCCTGCCAATTCAAACGTACCGCTGTCTGGCGTGTAGAGGCCCGTGATGACGTTGAAGAAGGTGGTTTTGCCTGCACCATTTGGACCGATCAGGCCATACACCTGACCGCGTTCAATCGTCATATCGACATCGGACAAAGCTTGCAAGCCGCCAAAGCGTTTGGAGATGCCCGCCACTTTTAAAACTGTATTGCTCATTGGATTTTCTACACGCATCTCAGGCTCCCTCTTTCGTTTGAAGGGCTTTGCCATGTTCATGGGAAGGCCACAAACCGCGAGGACGCATCAGCATGATGATGATCATGGCCAAGGCAATCAGCAATTGGCGCAGAATGGCCGCGTCAATTCGGCCGTCGGTCATGGACTGCAAAGGCCCCGCCACATATCGCAAAATTTCGGGCAAGGCGGACAACAGCACTGCGCCCAAAATTACGCCTGGCAAGTGGCCCAAGCCCCCCAACACCACCATGGCCACAATCATGACCGACTCCATCAAGCTGAACGACTCAGGGGATATGAAACCCTGGAAACCGGCAAACATGGCACCCGAAATGCCGCCAAAAGTAGCGCCCATGCCAAAGGCCATGAGTTTCAAATTGCGCGTGTTCAAGCCCATCGCTTTGGCGGCAATTTCGTCTTCGCGAATGGCCATCCAAGCGCGGCCAATGCGAGAGACTTCTAAGCGATAAGAAATCAGGATGGTGACCAGCACCAAGGCCAAGAACAGGTAGTAGTACAAACTGACGGACGCCACCTCAAAGCCCAGCACGTCCAGTTTTTTACCTAAGTTGATGCCAAAGAAATGGATCGCATCAATTTGATTCAAGCCCTTGGGCCCATTGGTGATGTTGACGGGCTGGTCCAGGTTGTTCAAAAACACACGGATGATTTCGCCAAAACCCAATGTGACGATGGCCAAGTAATCACCGCGCAGCTTCAGTGTAGGTGCGCCCAGCAACATGCCAAACAAACCTGCCACAACAGCCCCTACCGGCACGATGACCCACAGGGGCATGTGCAAGCCGCCCGGAAACATGGCGGCAATGAGCGGGAAGGTTTCAGTCAAATGCGGCGAAGCCAAGAGACCGTACATGTAAGCGCCAACCGCAAAGAAGGCAACATAACCCAAGTCTAGCAAGCCGGCGTAACCCACCACAATGTTCAGGCCAACAGCCAGCAAAACGTAGAGCAAAGCCATGTCGGCAATGCGCACCCAGGCATTGCCAAACTGCTGCAATACCAAGGGCAACACCAGCAACAACACGCCTAGGGCAAGCGCTTTTGAATTTTTAGAGACATTCATATTATTTTGAAACTCCAACTTAAGCGCGATCGGCCACACGTTCACCCATCAAGCCCGAAGGTCGCAGGGTCAGCACCACAATGAGCACAATGAACGCAAAAATATCGGCATAGTGACTGCCCAGCACACCGCCTGTGAGATGCCCAATGTAGCCAGAGCCAATTGACTCAATGAGGCCAAGCAAGATACCGCCCACCACAGCCCCAGTTAAATTGCCAATGCCGCCAAACACCGCTGCGGTAAAGGCTTTCAAGCCAGGCAAAAAGCCCATGCTGTGATGCACAGTGCCGTAGTTGGAGGCAAACATCACCCCCGCAATGGCAGCCAACACAGCACCGATGATGAAGGTGGCAGATATGACCATGTCTGGTTTGACACCCATCAAGGCCGCCACCCGAGGATTCTCGGAAGTGGCGCGCATGGCTCGACCCAGTTTGGTGGCATTGACCAACCACATCAGCACTGCCAAAGAAATGGCCGTGACACCCAGAATCATGATTTGAGTGGTGGAGATGACCGCCCCTCCCAATTGAATGGGCGTGGTGGACAACAAGGTTGGGAATGGCTTGTAGTTGGGCTTCCAGATGATCATGGCCAAGGTTTGCAGCAAGATGCTAACGCCAATGGCCGTGATGAGCGGCGCCAACTTAGGGCTGTTGCGCAAAGGGCGGTAGGCAATTTTTTCAATTGCAAAATTGAGCGACGCAGCGACCACACTGGCAATCACCAAAGAGATTAACAACATCAACCAACCCGGCATGCCAGGTGTCGCCTCTTGCATCAAAGCAATGACCGACCAACTGGTAAGCGCCGCCACCATCAGTACTTCGCCATGCGCGAAGTTGATCAAATTAATGATGCCGTACACCATGGTGTAGCCCAAGGCGATCAAAGCATACATGCTGCCTTGCACCAAGCCATTGATCACTTGTTGAATAAATACATCCATACCTACACTCCTGTTATTTGGCCGGTCGTGCGCGATTCATGTCGCGCAAACTGGCCATTTTTTCTGCTATTTTCAACTCTAAGCCCCGCTCAACCGGTCGATAAAAACCTGGTGCAGGCATGCCATCAGGGAGGTAATTCTCGCCTGCTGCAAAGCCATCTGCTTCATCATGGGCATAGCGATAACCCTTGCCGTAGTCCAAAGACTTCATCAATTGAGTGGGCGCATTGCGTAAATGCATCGGCACAGGCCTGGTTCCGTCTTTTTTGACCCAGGCCTTGGCTTCGTTGAAAGCTTTGTAAACCGCATTTGATTTGGCCGCCACAGCCAAATAAATGACGCATTCTGCCAGAGCCAGTTCCCCCTCCGGGCTACCAAGGCGTTCGTACACCTCGGCCGCGTCTAGCGCCAGTCGCAGCGCCCGGGGATCGGCCAAGCCGATGTCCTCGGCCGCCATTCGAATAAGGCGCCGCGCCATGTACCTGGGATCGGCGCCACCATCGAGCATGCGCGTGAACCAGTACAAAGCGGCATCGGGGTCAGAGCCTCTGACCGATTTGTGCAAGGCACTGATGGTGTCGTAAAACTGCTCACCACCTTTGTCGTATCGCCGCATGCGCTCGCCTAGCACCTTCAAAAGCCAGGCATCTGAAATGCTGTCGAGTTTTTCGCGCTGTGCGGCCACTGCCAAGGTTTCTAGCGTGTTGAGCAAACGTCGCGCATCACCGTCGGCGTAAGCAATGAGCCGCTGTTCTGCGTCTGCCTCTATGGCTGCAATGGCACCAATTGCCAGTGCGCGCTTGACGATTTGCTTCAGATCGTCTTCATTCAAAGCTTGCAACACATACACCGCGGCACGCGACAGCAAGGCTGAGTTGACCTCAAACGAAGGGTTTTCTGTGGTGGCCCCAATGAAGGTGAACAAGCCACTTTCGACATGCGGCAAGAAAGCGTCTTGTTGGCTTTTGTTGAAGCGATGCACCTCGTCCACAAACACGATGGTGCGCTGAGGTTGAAGGCCATGGAGGGCCGCCTGCGCTTTTTCCACCGCTTCACGAATGTCTTTGACGCCACCCAAAACCGCACTGATGCTGATGAATTGAGCATCAAAGGCATCTGCCATCAAGCGTGCAATGGTGGTTTTTCCCACGCCCGGCGGGCCCCACAAAATACAACTGTGAGGCTGACCCGATTCAAATGCGAGGCGCAAGGCCAAGCCCTCGCCAATCAGATGCTGTTGGCCAATGACCTCACCCAAGTTGCGTGGCCGCAATCGCTCAGCGAGCGGTTGTTGCAAATGAGCACTGGCCGTCATGGGCGAATGACCTGCGCACCAGCGGGCGTTTTGAATTGGAAGGTGTCCGAAGATAACTTGGGGTTGACCTCAAAATTCTGAAAACTGAGTCGCGAGGTTTGACCTAAACCATCCACAATTTCGAGCACGGTTAAGACAGGCACAGTGCCTGTGCCTAAGTCAGACTTCAAGCCCACACGAATGCTTTGGAGCGCACCATCAGAACGCTTTGGCGTGGCACTGACCCATTGCAGCCCCTCGGCGTCGGGTTCTGCTTTCAAATTGAATTCCACTTGAAGCGCCTTCAGATCACCCGAAGAGGCAATGAACGCGGCGGGTGTTTGGCTCAACAATTGGCTTTGCTTGCGTACCGTCACCTGGTTCAAGTCTGCGTCGTAAAGCCACAGAGACTGGCCATCCGACACCATGCTTTGGACAAAGGGTTTTTGATAGAGGAACCGAAACTGCTGCGGCCTTTGAAAATCGAAGGTACCCGAAGAAGTTTTTCGCCTTGGCGCCTGGTCAGCTTTGGTGGGACCAGTGACCACTTGGGTGAACTGCGCCCGACCGCTTTGCGTTTGCTTGAGAAAAAGACTCAAGGCATCCAGCGGATTTTGAGCAAAAGCCAAGGTCGAGAGTTGCAATGCGAGTAAACCGATGCCGATGGACTGAAGGATGACTTTCATGGCTAGACCTGAGATGGTGCAAAGGCTTATTCAGTGCGCGCAGGCACCAAAATTTCCCGTTGGCCATTGTTGCTCATGGCACTGACCAAGCCCGCCTTTTCCATTTCTTCGACCAAACGTGCGGCGCGGTTGTAGCCAATTTTGAGATGACGTTGCACCAGTGAAATACTGGCCTTGCGATTCTTCAACACCACTTCGACCGCTTGGTCGTACATGGGGTCTTTTTCGGCATCACCACTCTCACCATAGCCCGTGTCTTCACCGTCGGTGGTGCCACCTTCCAACACGCCTTCAATGTAATCGGGGTCGCCTTGGGTTTTAAGGTAGCTGACCACGCGGTGCACTTCTTCGTCACTGACAAAGGCGCCATGAACACGAATAGGAAAACCCGTGCCCGATGGCATGTACAACATGTCGCCCATGCCCAGCAAGGCCTCTGCGCCCATCTGGTCCAGGATGGTTCGGCTGTCAATTTTGCTGGACACTTGGAACGCAATGCGTGTGGGAATGTTGGCTTTGATCAAGCCCGTGATCACATCCACACTGGGACGCTGCGTGGCTAAAATCAAATGAATGCCGGCAGCCCGTGCCTTTTGTGCCAAACGCGCAATGAGCTCTTCAATTTTCTTGCCCACCACCATCATCAGGTCGGCCAACTCGTCGATCACCACCACAATGTGCGGTAAGCGCTTGAGTGGTTCGGGATCATCGGGCGTGAGGCTAAACGGGTTCAAAATGAACTCTTCGCGTTCGGTGGCTTCGTCAATTTTGGCGTTGTAACCGGCCAAATTGCGCACGCCCATTTTGCTCATCAACTTGTAGCGACGTTCCATTTCGCCCACACACCAATTGAGGCCGTGGGCCGCTTGTCGCATGTCGGTGACCACGGGTGCCAACAAGTGCGGAATGCCTTCGTAGACCGACATCTCCAACATCTTGGGGTCGATCATGAGCAGCCTGACATCGCGCGCTTCGGCTTTGTAGAGCAAAGACAAAATCATGGCGTTGATACCCACGGATTTACCAGAGCCCGTGGTACCCGCCACCAACACGTGCGGCATCTTGGCCAAATCAGCCACAACAGGGTTGCCCACAATGTCTTTGCCCAAACCCATGGTGAGCAAGGACTTGGCTTCGTTGTAGACCTGTGAGCCCAAAATTTCGCTGAGCTTGATGGACTGGCGTTTGGCATTGGGCAATTCCAAGGCCATGTAATTTTTTCCCGGAATGGTTTCGACCACACGAATGGAAATGAGACTGAGTGAACGCGCCAGATCTTTGGCCAAGTTGACCACTTGCGAACCCTTCACACCCGTGGCAGGCTCGATCTCGTACCGCGTGATGACGGGCCCAGGCGCAGCCGCCACCACACGCACTTCCACGCCAAAATCTTTGAGGCGTTTTTCAATCATGCGGCTGGTCATTTCCAGCGTTTCAGGGGCCACGCCTTCTTGGCGGAGCGTGAGGCTGTCGAGCAAATCAACCTGCGGCAATTTGCTGTCGGGCAACTCGTTGAACAAAGGCTTTTGACGCTCTTTGACCACCCGCTCACTGCGTGGCACTTCCACCACAGGGGCTTCAATGACCATGGGTGCCACAGGCTCGGCAAACACGGGGGCTGCAACGCCTGCTGCGGCAAACAGGGGTTTTTCTTCAAATTCATTTTCAAAGGGATGCAGTTGCGGCTCAACGGGCAACTTGGCTTGCAATTGTTCGCGCTCACGCAAGGCCTGCTGGCCCATGGCCAAGTCTTCTTCCATTTCGCGTTTGACTTGGCGTGACTGCATCAGGCCATCCAATTTGGCGCCCAAGTTTTCACACACTTGTCCCCAAGAAAAACCAAACGCCCAACCCATGCCCAAGGCCAAGCAGGCAACTTCTATCAAGGTTGCGCCGTTGAATCCCAGCCACTTGAGTGAAAAATGCCCCACGGCGTAGCCCAATGCACCGCCGCTTGTGCCTGGCAACAGCACATCCCAACGGGTGAGCCGAGCCCACTCGAGTGCACTGCTGGAAGACATGAGAACCACCAATCCGGCCCAAAACACCAAGCGTGTTTTCCAGCTGGCTTCTTCTGAGGGTTGCGCAGCAATGGCGGCTTCATCGCCCCTGAGCCATTCAGCCCAGGCATTGAGCCAAACACGCGCCAACAAGGCGACCAACCACCAGGCTGAATAACCAAAGCAAAAATACATGCCATCGGCCAACCATGCGCCCACCAAGCCCATCCAATTGAGTACAGGGCCACCCAGTCCCGAGCCAGACCACGAGGGGTCTTTGGGACTGAAACTGAACATGGCCAAAGCCAAGACCAAAAGCAAAGCTGCGCCCATGAACAGGACGATTTCTTGCGTGAAACGCATCAAACCGGTACCTTCAGACAACCCATTGCGTGAGTCGTTTTCTGAGGCGCCAGCAGCGTTGGTGAGGGTACGGAGTGAGTAAGTCATGGTTTAACCCTCAAGCTTACCCGATAGACCCTGTCAAACAGGTGTTTGCCAAGCTTCTTACAATGTGGTTTTAGCGTTTTCCCGAATTCCGCAGGATTCCCATCATGTCCAACACACTTCCGACCCAACACGCCCAAGTTTTAATCCTGGGCTCTGGCCCTGCCGGCTACACCGCTGCGGTCTATGCCGCTCGCGCCAATTTGAAGCCCTTGCTCATTACGGGCATCGCCCAAGGCGGCCAATTGATGACCACCACGGAGGTGGACAACTGGCCCGCCGACGTGCATGGTGTGCAAGGCCCTGACCTGATGCAACGCTTTTTGGAGCACGCAGAGCGCTTCAACACACAAATTGTGTTTGACCACATCAACAAGGTTGACTTCAGCAAGCGCCCTTTCACCTTGACGGGTGACAGCGGCGTTTACACCTGCGACTCGCTCATCATTGCCACAGGCGCTTCTGCCAAATACTTAGGGCTGGATTCTGAAACCGCCTTCATGGGACGCGGCGTATCGGGCTGCGCCACCTGCGACGGCTTCTTCTACCGCGAGCAAGTGTGCTGTGTGGTGGGCGGCGGCAACACCGCTGTGGAAGAGGCTTTGTACCTGTCCAACATTGCCAGCAAGGTGTACCTCATTCACCGCCGCGACAAGTTCAAAGCCGAGCCTATCTTGGTTGACAAGCTCATGGACAAAGTGGCCGCCGGCAAAATTGTGTTGCAAACTTTCCAAACCTTGGAGGAAGTTTTGGGTGACGACACGGGCGTCACGGGCGTGCGTTTGAAGTCCACCAAAGACGGCTCTTTGCAAGATTTAGAACTCAAAGGCTGCTTCATTGCCATTGGCCACGCCCCCAACACCGAAATTTTCCAGGGCCAACTGACCTTGGACAACGGCTACATCGTGACCCAAAGCGGCCTGAAAGGCTTTGCCACCATGACCAGCGTGCCTGGCGTGTTTGCAGCCGGTGACGTGCAAGATCACGTCTACCGCCAAGCCATCACCAGCGCCGGAACCGGTTGCATGGCGGCCTTGGATGCCCAGCGCTTTTTGGAACAAGAAGGCGCCTGATTCTCCGTAACAGGGGGTGGTTTTGTGCCACCCCAAGCCTTGGTCGCTTGGTTTTTGGCACTTTTTGCTTGGTTGAGGCCCAAAAAGCTGTCTATAATCCAAGGCTTTGCTGAGTACTCCCTCTTGGGGACTTTTCAAAATGGGTTACCGCCACCCTTCTGGCGAGGTGAGGCTGGAGCGCCTTAAGTTGTGCAAGTCAGCGATCGCGCTGCCTTCGCATCACTGATCAGGCACCAGCTGTTTATAAAAGTATCGGAGTGTCCACATGGCACGCGTCTGCGACGTAACGGGCAAAGGCCCAATGGTCGGAAACAATGTTTCCCACGCCAACAACAAAACCAAGCGCCGGTTCCTGCCGAACCTGCAATATCGCCGTTTCTGGGTAGAGAGCGAAAACCGTTGGGTGCGCCTGCGCGTTTCCAGCGCCGCTTTGCGCCTGATCGACAAAAATGGCATTGATGCCGTTCTCGCAGACCTGCGTGAACGCGGTCAAGCCTAAACCCTAACAGGAGCACCATCATGGCAAGCAAAGGCGGACGCGAAAAAATCAAGCTGGAATCTACAGCTGGTACTGGTCACTTCTACACGACCAGCAAGAACAAGAAAACAATGCCCGAGAAAATGTCGATCATGAAGTTCGACCCAAAAGCTCGCAAGCACGTTGAGTACAAGGAAATCAAACTGAAGTAATTCAGCTTGACCCAACAAAAAGCCCGCTGACGCGGGCTTTTTTGTTTCTGAGGTTGATTTAATTGGGGTCAGATCAACATTAATTCGGTCATTCAAAGGGGCTAAAGGCTGAGGGGGCTCAATAATTGGGGTCAGATCAACATTAATTTTCAAGATTCAAAGCGACCTGTGCGCTGAGTAAATTAATGTTGATCTGACCCCATTTATTGTCAGCCCCCTCAGCCTTTAGCCCCTTTGAATGGGAATTAATGTTGATCTGACCCCAATTAAATTCTTACGCTCTAGCGGCGCGCAGTTGGGTGGAGAAATCGCGCAAGGCGGCGATGCCGCTCTCTTCGGCACGTTTGCACCAGGCCTGCAGGTCAAGGGCCAGTTGTTCGCGGTTGTGGGATGTATTGAGCCAGATCTGGCGGAGTTCTTCGCGCATGGCCAACATCTTGTCCAACACGGGATAAGCAGCACGCGTGGCAATGAGGCTGGCCTGGGCTTCTGCGGGCACTTTGTCGCCATCGCGGTGAATCCAGCGAGAAGCAATTTTCAAAGCACTGGCATCCAACTTGGCATTGGCCACTTCTTGACGGAAGACACTGCGCATTTGACGCGCATAACCGGCCATCACTTCGTAGCGGTTGGTGATGAGGGCTTCCAAGGTTTTCTCGTCAGCCACAGGACGCACTTCGCCGTAGGCCAAAACAGGGGGCGTTTTCTTCACGGTTGCAAGACCAAAAAACTGCAAGATGCAGATATAGGCCCAGCCCAAGTCAAACTCATACGGTTTGACCGACAACTTGGCCGATGTGGGGTAGGTGTGATGGTTGTTGTGCAACTCTTCACCACCAATGATGATGCCCCATGGCGAAATGTTGGTGCTGGCGTCGTGCGCTTCAAAGTTGCGATAGCCCCAATAGTGCGCAGCCCCATTGATGATGCCGGCAGCGGTGACGGGAATCCATGCCATTTGGACGGCCCACACCGTGAGACCCAATGAGCCAAACAAAGCCACGTCGATGATCAACATCAAGGCCACACCCTGCCAAGAAAAGCGCGAATACACGTTGCGCTCCATCCAGTCGTCGGGGGTACCGTGGCCATAGCGGCTGAGGGTTTCTTTGTTCTTAGATTCTTTGCGATACAACTCAGCGCCTGTGAACAACACCGTTTTGATTCCGTGCACGTGAGGGCTGTGGGGGTCTTCGGCTTGCTCGCACTTGGCGTGGTGTTTGCGGTGAATCGCTGCCCACTCTTTGGTCACTTGGCCCGTGGTCATCCACAACCAGAAGCGGAAAAAATGCGACACGATGGGATGCAAGTCCAGGGCTCTGTGCGCCTGATGACGGTGCAAAAAGATGGTGACGCTGGCAATGGTGATGTGGGTCAGGCCCAAAATCACAAAGAACACTTGCCAACCAGAAAACCCCAAAAGTCCATTGGCCAGCCAATTGAGGATTGCATCAAATACAGCCGAGTCGAGTAACAACATGCAGTCGCTTTCTATGTAGGAATGCCCTTGCAGGCAATCTCACTATTTTAAGATTTTCGAATTCAATTTGAAAGTTAATTCAACAAAGGGCTTTCGAAATGAAGCCTTTGGAATTCACTTTCGGACCCAGATGGCAGCAAAGAAACCATCGGTGCCATGGCGATGCGGCCACAAGCGTAAAAATTGGCCGCTGCACAAAGTTTGCGGGTTGGCCACCTTCAATCGCGTGAGCTCGTCCACCACAGGCATTTGCACAAAATCGGGGTGTGCTGCCGAGAATGCATTGGCAATGTCTTCGTTTTCTTGGGGCAGCACACTGCACGTGGCATACACCAAGCGACCACCCGATTTGAGCAAGCGCGCAGCGCTGTCCAAAATGGCCGTTTGCGTGGCCGCCACATCGGCAATGCCCTCAGGCTTTTGTCGCCATTTGAGATCGGGGTTACGGCGTAAAGTGCCCAAGCCCGAACAAGGCGCATCGACCAACACGCGGTCAATCTTGCCGGCCAAGCGCTTGACCCGATCGTCGCGTTCGTGCGCAATGGCAGCAGGATGGACGTTGGACAATTGGCTGCGCGCCAAGCGGGGCTTCAACGCATCCAAACGATGCGCGGAGGTGTCCATGGCGTATAGGCGCCCCGTGTTACGCATCGAAGCACCGATGGCCAAGGTCTTGCCACCCGCCCCCGCGCAAAAATCCACCACCATTTCGCCGCGATGGGCATCCAAGAGCAGCGCCAGCAATTGCGAGCCTTCGTCTTGCACTTCCACCGCACCGCGCTCAAAGGCTTTGACTTTGGCCAAGGAAGGTTTGCCCTGCAAACGCAAGCCCCATGGGGAGAAAGGCGTAGGCTCGCAAACAATCCCTGCCGCAGTTAATTCTTTTTGAACTTCAGAACGTTTTTCGTTCAGATCGTTCACGCGCAAATCTAATGTGCCAGGCTGTTGCAAGCTTTCTGCCAAAGCATCGAACTCATCACCCAATTGTTCTTTGAGCGGACGCGCCAACCAATCGGGCAAATTGTGAATGTGTTGCGACATCAAGTCCGAAGGCTGAATGCTGTCGCACATGTCGAGCCATTTTTTTTCAGTGTCGTTGAGCGCACTTTTGACAAAGTCGCGAGGACCTGCAAAACCCAAGATGGCCAAGCGGCGTTCTTTGGCGCCACTGCCCGAGCGGGCCATGTGCTCAAACAACAACTTTTGGCGCAGTACTTTGAACACCGTCTCGGACAAGGTGGCGCGTTCACGCGGGCCCAAATTGCGGTTGTCGCGAAAAAATCGAGAGACCACCGCGTCGGCGGGATGGTTAAATTGAAGGGTGAGCCTGACCAATTCGGCGCAGGCATCTAACAGGGCTTTAGGATGCATAGCCTCTATTGTCCCACTGCTCGCCCCCTGAAAAGCCCAACATGCAAGAAGAAACCTTACCGCCGCTCATCATCACCCGCCCCGGTTACTACCGCCATTACAAAAATTTGCTGTACCAAGTGCTAGGCACGGTTCGTCACAGCGAGTCATTGGAGCCCATGACTTTGTACAAAGCACTGTACGGCGAACAAGGCATGTGGGTTCGCCCTGCGGCGATGTTCAACGAAACGGTGGAGATCAATGGCGTGGTGCAACCCCGGTTTACCTGGGTGGGTGAAGAGCGCCCTCAGGCTTGAAGAAGGCCGCCACAGCCGCGGGATACATCAAGTGTTCTTGCGTCAAAACACGCGCCGCCAAAGCCTCTGCGGTATCGCCTGGCAACACAGGCACCACAGACTGCGCCAAGATTTGACCATGGTCTAACTCGGAAGTCACTTGATGAACTGTGGCACCCGCAAATTTGCAGCCCGCATCAAGGGCTCGTTGATGCGTGTTCAGGCCTGTAAATGCAGGCAACAAAGAAGGATGAATGTTGATCAATCGTCCCTCGTAGTGCGTCACAAAACCAGGGGTCAAAATTCTCATGAACCCTGCCAACACCACCAAATCAGGGGCATGCCGGTCGATGCGTTGCATCAAGGCTTGGTCAAAGGCTTCGCGGGATTCAAATTGCGTATGGTCCAAGACCTCTGTTTGGATAGCCGAATGTTCTGAGTGCGATCGAACCCAAGCCAAACCTGAAGCCTGCGGTTTGTTGCTGATCACCGCTGAAACCTGCACACCCAGTCGCTCTCGCCAGCGCTGCTGTTGCGCTGATTGAACGATGGCCGCCATGTTGGAGCCGGTGCCTGAAATCAAGATGACAATGTTTTTCACCCTAGGATTATCCCTGCTCTCGCAGCCTAAATAGGGTTTTGTCGCAGCCAAGACAGCGTATTTGCGCACGGTCGTGCTAAAAACGGCTTTTCATCAATCACTGGCTTTGACCGGAGACACATTTCATGGATTTGGCATTCACACCCGAAGAGCTCGCGTTTCGCGAGGAAATTCGCACTTGGGTTAAAGCAAACTTACCCGCAGAAATTTCGAAGAAAGTTCACAGTGCCATGCGTTTGACGCGAGATGACTTGCAGCGCTGGGCCAAAATTTTGGGCAAAAAAGGTTGGTTGGGTTGGGGCTGGCCCGAACAATTTGGTGGCCCAGGCTGGACAGCGGTGCAAAAACATTTGTTCGAAGAAGAATGTGCTTTGGCCGGCGCACCCCGCGTGGTGCCTTTCGGCCCTGTCATGGTGGCACCCGTCATCATGGCCTTTGGCAATGCTGAACAACAAAAACGTTTCTTGCCTGGCATTGCCAGCGGCGAAGTGTGGTGGAGCCAGGGCTACTCAGAGCCAGGCTCGGGTTCCGACTTGGCCTCCCTCAAAACACGCGCTGACCGTGTGGGCGACAAGTACATCGTCAACGGTCAAAAAACATGGACCACCTTGGGCCAATACGGCGAGTGGATTTTCTGCTTGGTCCGCACCAGCAACGAAGGCAAGCCCCAAACCGGCATCTCCTTCTTGTTGATCGACATGAAGACACCGGGCATCACGGTTCGTCCCATCAAACTTTTGGATGGCGAATGCGAAGTGAACGAAGTCTGGTTTGACAACGTCGAAGTGCCAGCCGAGAACTTGATCGGTGAAGAAAACAAAGGCTGGAACTATGCCAAGCATTTGTTGGCCCACGAGCGCACCAACATTGCCGACGTGAACCGCGCCAAGCGTGAACTCGAGCGCCTCAAACGCATTGCCAAAACTGAAGGCGTTTACGACGACATGCGTTTCCGCGATGAAATCTCCAAACTGGAAGTCGACATCGTTGCCTTGGAAATGTTGGTGTTGCGTGTGTTGTCTGCCGAGAAATCTGGCAAAAATTCGCTCGACATTGCGGGCCTCTTGAAAATCAAGGGCAGCGAAATTCAGCAGCGCTACAGCGAACTGATGATGATGGCCGCCGGCCCTTACAGCCTGCCCTTCATTTTCGAAGCGATGGATGCGGGTTGGCAAGGCGACTTCCCAGGCCACGAGGTGTCCAACGCACCCTTGGCCGCCAACTATTTCAACATGCGCAAAACCACGATTTACGGCGGCAGCAATGAAGTGCAGCGCAACATCGTGGCTCAAGTAGTTTTGGGTTAATTCGTTTAACCGTACAAGGACAGATCATGGATTTCGATTTTTCAGACGACCAAGAACAACTGCGCGACGCAGTGCGCAAGTGGGTGGACAAAGGTTATACCTTTGACCGCCGTCGCGAAATTACCAGCGCTGGCGGTTTTGACCGCGCAGCCTACACCGAACTGGCCGAACTGGGCCTGTGCGGCCTGTATGTCAGCGAAGATCATGGCGGCATGGGCATGGGCCCTGTTGAAGGCATGGTGGTGATGGAAGAGCTGGGCCGTGGCATTGTGATGGAACCTGTTCAGCAAGCCCTGATTTCAGGTGCCGTCTTAGAAGGCTACGCACCCGACACTCTCAAAGCCGAATGGTTGCCCAAAATTGCAGGTGGCGAAGCCATTGTGGTGTTGGCCCAGCAAGAGCGTAAATCTCGCTACAACGTCCACAAATGCGACGCGCAAGCACAACAACAAGAGGGCCAGTGGAACATCACAGGCACCAAGAGCGTCGTGGCAGTGGGTGACCACGCCGACGCCTTTTTGGTGCCCGCCATGGCCGCTGGCAAACTGGCTTTGTTCTTGGTGGCCAAAGGCGCCAAGGGCTCAGCCACTTCAGGTTATGTGACGCAAGACGGTGCACGCGCTGCCGAACTCACGCTCAGCCAAACGCCTGCCAGCTTGGTGACCTTGGATGGCCAGACCGCCTTGAGCCACGCTGTAGACATTGGCATTGCCAGTGTGTGCGCCGAAGCTGTGGGCGTGATGGACAAAACCTTGGCCATCACCGTGGACTACATGAATACGCGCAAGCAGTTCAACACCACCATTGCAACTTTCCAAGCCTTGCGCCACCGCGTGGCCGACATGAAAATGCAATTGGAACTGGGCCGCTCTATGAGCTACTACGCCAGCTTGAAATTGAACACCCCTGTTGCCGAACGCCATCAAGCCATGGCCCGCGCCAAGTACCAACTGGGCAATTCCATGCGCTTTGTGGGCCAGCAATCGGTTCAACTGCACGGCGGCATTGGCGTAACGGACGAGTACATCGTGAGCCACTATTTCAAGAAATTGACACAGTTGGAAATGACCTTTGGTGACACCCTGCACCACTTGGGCGAAGTGTCCAACAGCATGCAGGACACGGCGGGCGTTTTTGCCTAAGCCTTTCAACCTGCCATCGCATTGTTTGCGCAATGCTTTGGCGTGGCCTGAAACCGCCCTCGTGGCGGTTTTTTCATGGCCCTCAAGTAAGTCACAATAGAGCTCATTGAAATCGAGCATCACACATCACAGGCATGAAGGTATTTCGCGGCTTTAACCATCCCGACAGGGCCACTCAGTGTGCCTTGACCATTGGTAATTTTGACGGTGTCCACCGCGGCCACCAAGCCATGCTTGCGCTTTTGAAAAACGAAGCAGCTCATCGAGGCGTGCCCAGCTGTGTGATGACCTTCGAGCCCCATCCCCGCGATTTTTTCGCCAAATTACACAACAAACCCGACTTGGCGCCAGCCCGCATTGCCACGCTGCGCGACAAACTGCTTGAGCTTGAGCGTTGCGGTATTGACCAAGTGGTGGTGCTGCCTTTTGACGAACGTCTGGCCAGCCAAACCCCTGAGGACTTCATCCAACAAGTTTTGGTGAAGGGTTTGGGCGTGAAGTACTTGTTGGTGGGCGACGATTTCCGTTTTGGCGCCAAACGCGCGGGCGATTACGGCATGCTGGACGCAGCGGGTCAGCAACAAGGCTTTGACGTGGCCCGCATGAACAGCTACGAGGTGCATGGCCTGCGCGTGTCGAGCTCCGCTGTACGGGATGCACTTGGCCGAGGCGACATGGAGGCTGTGGCGCGCCTTTTGGGTCGACCTTACAGCGTTAGCGGCCATGTGGTGCATGGCCGCAAGCTGGGCCGTGGCCTTGGCGCGTCCAAAGAAGGGGCCGAAGACGGCTTTAGAACCCTCAATTTGCGCTTCAGCCACTGGAAACCCGCGGCCAGCGGTATTTTCAACGTTGAAGTGCACGGCTTAACGTCAAAACCCGTGCCGGGGGTGGCCAATTTGGGCATTCGCCCCTCTTTAGACCCCAACGATGTCAATGGTGGCCGGGTTCTTTTAGAGACCCATTGCCTCGATTGGCCCACCAGCCTGGGAGACGCGGGTGGCTACGGTAAAATCATCCGCGTGGACCTCTTGCACAAATTACACGACGAACTCAAATACGACAGCCTGGAAGCCCTGACTGTGGGCATCGCCAAGGACTGTGATGACGCGCGTGCTTTTTTTGCATCCCGTCATGGTCAAACCCATCGCCAAACATCGCGCGATCGAATTTGACGCTCGCCACGCCCCTCACCTGATGTGCAGCTTTGTGAATGCCTGCACTTTCTTTGTGATCCAAACCTGCATTTTGTGAAATCAACACACTGCAGGTTTTCATTGCAAACCCCTTTTGAAGATTGAATCGTTTGACCATGTCCGAACAAAAAACAAATTACCGTGCCACCCTGAACATGCCTGACACCGCCTTTGCGATGCGCGGCGACTTGCCCAAACGTGAGCCAGCCTGGGCCAAAGCCTGGAGCGATCAAGGTCTGTACAAAAAACTGCGTGTGGCCCGCACAGGTGCGCCCTTGTTCGTGTTGCACGACGGCCCCCCTTACGCCAATGGCAAATTGCACATCGGTCACGCCCTCAACAAAGTGCTCAAAGACATGATCGTCAAGTCCAAGCAATTGGCTGGGTTTGACGCGCAATACATTCCCGGTTGGGACTGCCACGGTTTGCCCATTGAAAACGCGATTGAAAAACTGCATGGCCGCAAACTCAGCCGTGACGACATGCAAGCCAAGAGCCGCGCCTTTGCCACCGAGCAAATTGACCAACAGCGCGAAGACTTCAAACGCTTGGGTGTTTTGGGTGATTGGGAGCGTCCTTATCGCACCATGGACTTTGCCAATGAGGCCGGTGAAATCCGCGCCTTCAAACGCGTCATTGAGCGCGGCTTTGTGTACCGCGGCTTGAAGCCGGTTTACTGGTGCTTCGATTGCGGCTCTTCTTTGGCCGAGTTTGAAATTGAATACGCCGACAAAAAGAGCGACACATTGGATGTGGCCTTTGAAGCAGCTGACAACACTGCCGTGGCCAAGGCATTTGGCTTGGCTGCCTTGCCTGGCCAAGAAGCTGCACCCAAATCTGCTTTCGCCGTGATTTGGACGACCACTGCCTGGACCTTGCCCGCCAACCAAGCATTGAACGTGAACCCCGAATTGGTTTACGCCTTGGTCAACACCGACAAAGGTTTGTTGGTCTTGGCTGAATCCTTGGTCGAGAAATGTTTAGAGCGCTACAAGTTGGAAGGCACAGTGGTGGCCACCACCACCGGCGACAAACTGGGTGGCTTGAATTTCAAGCATCCTTTGTACGACGTGCACGAAGGCTACAAGCGTTTCTCGCCTGTGTATGTGGCCGAGTACGTCAGTGCACAAGATGGCACCGGCATCGTTCACTCCTCACCCGCTTATGGTGTGGATGACTTCAACTCTTGCGTGGCCAATGGTTTGGCTTACGACGACATCCTGAACCCCGTTCAAGGCAACGGCAGCTATGCCGACGACCTGCCCCTGTTTGGCGGCATGAACATTTGGAAAGCTTGCGCACGCGTCATTGAAGTCTTGGGGGAAAGCAATCGCCTCATGGCCACCTATGCCATCACCCACAGCTACCCGCATTGCTGGCGCCACAAAACGCCGGTCATTTACCGGGCTGCAGCCCAGTGGTTTGTGCGCATGGACGAAGGCCCTGGCGTCTTCACCACAGACAAAGCCCCCAAGACGCTGCGTCAGTTGGCACTCGATGCCATCGACCAAACCCATTTCTATCCCGAAAACGGCAAGACACGTTTGCGCGACATGATTGCCAACCGCCCTGACTGGTGCATCTCCCGTCAACGCAGCTGGGGCGTGCCCGTGCCCTTCTTCCTGCACAAAGACTCGGGCGAGTTGCATCCTCGCACCATGGAGATCTTGGACCAAGCAGCCAACATCGTTGAAAAAGGCGGCATTGAAGCATGGAGTCGCGTCACCGTTGAAGAAATTTTGGGTGCGGCCGATGCGCCCAACTACACCAAGAGCACTGACATTTTGGAGGTGTGGTTTGACTCAGGCTCCACGTTCCAACACGTGCTGCGCGGCAGCCACAAAGATGCCTATGATCGCAACCCCTTCCATGACGCTGGCCCCGAAGCCGACCTTTATTTGGAAGGCCACGATCAACACCGCGGTTGGTTCCACAGCTCTTTGCTGCTCGGTTGTGCGCTGTACGACCGTGCACCCTACAAAGGTTTGCTAACCCACGGTTTTGCCACCGACGGTCAGGGCCGCAAGATGAGCAAGAGCTTGGGCAATGTGATGGCACCCCAAGAGATCAGCGACAAGATGGGCGCCGAAATTGTGCGCTTGTGGGTAGCCTCGACAGACTACTCTGGCGACCTCAACATCGACGACAAAATTTTGGCACGCGTGGTGGATGCCTATCGCCGCATTCGCAACACCTTGCGTTTCTTGCTGGCCAACGTGAGCGACTTTGACCCTGCCAAAGATGCCGTGGCCGATGCCGATTTGCTAGAAATCGATCGCTTTGCTTTAAGCCGTGCCGCGCAATTGCAAGCCGACATCTTGGCGCACTTCAAGGTGTACGAGTTCCACCCCGTGGTATCCAAGTTGCAGGTGTATTGCTCTGAAGATTTGGGCGCGTTCTATTTGGACGTACTCAAAGATCGCCTCTACACCAGCGCGCCTAAATCCTTGGCACGCCGCTCTGCGCAAACCGTGCTGTATCGCATCACGCATGCCATGTTGCGCTTGATGGCGCCCTTCTTGAGCTTTACCGCCGAAGAAGCTTGGCAAACCTTTGGCAGTTCTGAATCGATCTTCATGGAAACCTTCAGTGACTTGGGCACGCCCAATGAAGCACTGCTGGCCAAGTGGGCCCGCATTCGCGAAATTCGCGATCAAGTGAACAAAGACATCGAAGCCTTGCGCGCCGATGGCAAAGTGGGTGCCTCACTCCAAGCGGCGGTCACTTTGCAAGCCGGACCCGAAGACCATGCCTTGTTGGCCAGTTTAGGAAACGACTTGAAGTTTGTGTTCATCACCTCACAACTCAATTTGGAAGCCGGCGATAGCTTGGCGGCCAAAGTGGCTGTGAGCACCGACACCAAGTGCGAGCGCTGCTGGCATTACGCCCCTGACGTGGGTGTAAATCCAGCGCATCCCACACTCTGCGGCCGTTGCGATAGCAACTTGCATGGCCATGGTGAGAAGCGTTTGTTTGCTTGACGCTCATGGCCAAACACAAAAACGCTTTTAAATCAGGCGCAGGGGTGTGGCTCTGGTTGGGCATTGCGCTCCTTACCCTGCTGCTCGATCAGCTCACCAAAATTGCAGTGGTGGGCGCGTTTCAGTTGGGTGAGACATTGCCCATGACGTCCTATTTCAACTTGGTGCGCGTCCACAATCCCGGTGCGGCATTTTCTTTTTTGGCCGATGCTGGTGGCTGGCAACGTTGGTTCTTCACGGGGCTGGGCGTGGTGGCAGCAGGCATCATGGTTTATCTACTGCGCATGCACACGGGGCAAACGGTATTTTGTTTGGCTTTGTCTTTGTTGTTGGGCGGTGCTGTGGGCAATGTGATCGACCGATTGCTATACAGCCACGTGATTGACTTCTTAGATTTTTACTACGGCACGTGGCACTTCCCAGCCTTCAACGTAGCCGACAGTGCCATCACACTGGGCGCTGCACTGCTCATCTTGGATGAGTTGCTGCGGGTGCGTCGCGGCAAATAATTAGAGGACACAAAAAAGGGCACTCACGAAGTGCCCTTTTTGAGGCGCCAAGGACATTCATTGTCCTTTGCGCTATGCCTGACTGTTACAGCGTGAGGATGGTGCAACCTGTGGTCTTGCGCGCTTCCAAGGCTTTGTGCGCTTCTTGCACTTGGGCCAATGGGAAGGTTTGGTCAATGTGAATTTTGACCTTGCCGCTTTGCACCACTGCAAACAAATCGTCCGCCATGGCTTGCGTGCTTTCACGTGTGGTGATGTGACTGAACAAAGTTTGACGGGTGACGTACAAAGAACCTTTGTTGCCCAAGATGCCCGGCGCAAAAGGTGGGACAGGGCCTGAGGCATTGCCAAAGGTGGCCATCAAACCAAAGGGGCGCAAGCAATCGAGAGATTTTTCCCAGGTGTCTTTGCCAACAGAGTCGTAGACCACTTTCAAACCTTTGCCACCCGTGATGTCTTTCACACGCGCCAAGAAATCTTCCGAGCTGTAATTGATGCAATGCTCGGCGCCATTGGCAATGGCCAACTGGCATTTGGCATCGGAACCTGCCGTACCGATCATGCGAAAACCCAAGGCCTTGCCCCATTGGCAAGCAATGAGGCCCACACCACCTGCGGCGGCATGGAACAACACGTGGTCGCCCGCTTGCAGGCCTTCTACGGGACGAGTTTTCATGAGCAGGTATTGGGCGGTGAGGCCCTTCAGCATCATGGCAGCGCCTGTTTCAAAAGAGATATCGTCGGGCAATTTGCAAACGCACTTGGCAGGCATGACACGCTCTTCGCAGTAGCTGCCAGGGGGCTGACTGGCGTACGCTGCGCGATCGCCAACCTTGAGGTGCGTGACGCCCTCGCCCACGGCTTCCACAATGCCTGCAGCCTCCATGCCCAACTTGAGAGGCATGGGCAAGGTGTACAAACCGCTGCGCTGGTACACGTCAATGAAATTCAGGCCAATGGCTTTGTGGCGAATTCGAATTTCACCAGGGCCAGGTTGGCCCACCACCACGTCCACCAATTTGAGTTGTTCTGGACCACCGTGTTGGTCGATTTGGACGGCTAAGCTCATGCGTGTCTCCTTGAAAATTTAAACAGATGGCGAGGGCCCTGTGAGCCGAACTCGCATTGACCGCTACTTTGCCATGAATTGAATGTCCCTGCCCGCCTAAACGGACATGCCCTTGCCGTTACAGTCACGGGCATGACACAAAAACTCTTTCCAGGCACAGCCTTGATGCTCACCGTGCCACCCTTGCTTTGGGCGGGCAATGCGGTGGTGGGCCGTCTGGTCAGCGATATGGTGCCGCCCATCACTTTGAATTTCTTGCGATGGGTCATTGCCTTCTTCATCTTGTTGCCACTAGCCGGCCACCTGCTCAAACCCAGCAGTGCCCTTTGGCCTTTTTGGCGGCGCTTTGCATTGCTGAGTTTGTTGGGGGTGGGTTGCTACAACGCATTGCAATATTTGGCACTGCAAACGTCCACACCTTTGAATGTGACCTTGGTTGCGGCCAGCACACCTGTCTTCATGCTGGCAATAGGGGCTCTGTTTTTCCAAACACCAGCCAGACCGGCCCAGTGGTGGGGTGCGGCGCTTTCTATCGCAGGCGTGCTGGTGGTGTTGTCGCGGGGTGATTGGCAACAGTTGCAACAAGTGCAGTTTGTGGTGGGCGATCTCTACATTTTGTTGGCCACTGCCTGCTGGGCACTTTACAGCTGGCTTTTGAGTCAACGCAATGAACCCGATGAGATTCGCAGCAATTGGGCCGCGTTCCTCATGGCACAAGTGATTTTTGGATTAGGTTGGGCTGGCATGTTCACTGGCGCAGAATGGGCTCTGACCGATGCGCACATTGTTTGGGGCCTGCCTTTGTATGCGGCATTGGCCTTTGTGGCCATCGGGCCTGCGGTGCTGGCCTATCGGTGCTGGGGCGTGGGTGTTCAAGCGGCAGGTCCAGCGGTGGCAGGTTTCTTTTCTAACCTCACACCGCTGTTTGCGGCCGTCATGTCCAGCGTGTTCTTGGGCGATCTGCCCAAGGTCTATCACGCCGTGGCATTTGGCCTCATCGTGAGTGGCATTGTGGTGTCCTCACGACGCGCCAACTAACACTCAGTAAGTGCCTGGGTAAGCTCCGCCATCGGTCAGAAAGTTTTGGCCGGTGATGTAAGAAGCTTGTTGACTGCAAATGAAAGCGCACAACGCACCAAACTCTTGCGGCGTACCGTAACGGCCCGCGGGCACCAAGGCTTGTTGCTGCGCGCGGATTTCGGCCACCGTTTTGCCCGTCTTTTGCGCCGTCGCTTCTACCGTGGTGCGAATGCGATCGGTGTCAAACTTACCAGGCAAGATGTTGTTGATCGTGACGCCTTGCGCTGCAATTTTGGTGCGAGCCACACCCGCCACAAAACCCGTCAAGCCACTGCGTGCACCATTGGACAAGCCCAAAATATCGATGGGTGATTTGACGGAACTGGACGTGATGTTGACGATGCGTCCAAAGCCGCGGGCCGCCATGCCATCGACAGTGGCTTTGATCAATTCAATGGGTGTGAGCATGTTGGCGTCAACCGCTTTGATCCAAGCTTCGCGATCCCAATTGCGGAAATCTCCGGGTGGTGGGCCACCCGCATTGGTCACCACAATGTCGAAGTCTTTGCCGGGGCCACCCGCCACAGAAAACAAAGCGGTACGACCCGCTTCAGTGGTGATGTCTGCAGCCACAGGAATCAAGCTAACGCCAGGTACTTCCTTTTGTAAATCGGCCACGGCTTGCTGCAGTGCGTCTGCGCCGCGCGCCACCATGACCACATTCACACCCTCCAAGGCCAGTGCGCGTGCGCAGCCCCAGCCAAGGCCCTTGCTGGCGCCGCCTACCAAAGCCCATTTACCTTTGATGCCTAAGTCCATTTGATTTCTCCAAAATTAACGCACATGCCGACAGGCCCATTGGGACACCGCAGACTCAAAATTATTCAACAATTTTGGGAGTTTGTGTCACCCAAAAAACACCGCCCAAGACCAGTGCGGTACCCATGAGGGTCCACACATTAAAGGGCTCATTCAAAAATACAGCACCCATGGTCAAGGTCGACATGGGGCCAATCATGCCAATTTGCGCCGTCAAGCCAGGGCCAATGCGTTCGATGGCCATCATGACCATCAAAACGGGCAACACGGTACAGGCCGTTGCGTTGAGCATAGACAAGAAGATCACTTCTGGGGCTACTTCCAACGCGGAGGCTGGCTTTAGAACGACAAATTGCAAAAGACACAGGGCACATGCCACGGTGGTGGCCAAGCCGGCCAGACGCAGTGAGCCGAGGCGCTGTACCAACTGGCCGCTGTAAGTCAGGTAGATGGCATAGGTGATGGCACTCGAGAAAACCAAAGCGGTACCCAAAGCCACGTTGTCGCCGACCAAAGACACCTCATGCCCAAACACCAACAACACGCCGCTGTAACTCACCGCCATGGCCACGCCTTGACGGTAAGAAATTTTGCGTTTGTACAACACCCAGCCCAGTACCAATACCAAGGTGGGGTTGAGGTACAAGATCAGCCGCTCAAAAGAAGCGCTGATGTATTGCAGACCTAAAAAGTCTAAGAAGCTGGACAAGTAGTAGCCCGAAAAACCCAAGCCCAACACACCCAACCAATCGCTTCGCGTGAGCGGTGCTTTACCGCGTCCTGCCCACCAGGCCATGGCGATGAAGAATGGCACTGCAAACAGCATGCGAAACATGACCAGTGTGATGGCGTCGACGCCATGCCGATAGGCCAGCTTCACAATGATGGCCTTGCCACTGAAGGCGATCGAGCCTGCTGCCGCCAGCAGCAAGCCTGATGTGAATTTGGATTTAACGCTGCTTGTCAAAAGCCAACCGCCTGCCCGTCTCGACGGGGATCGGAGGCTGCAACGTAACCGTGCACTTTAGGATCGCCCATGCGCCAGATGAATTGGCCCGCACCAAAGTCCATGTAGGTATCGTTGATCACCGCCAGTTCGTGTCCCAAATCGCTCAAGCCTTGCACGGTGGTCTGGTTCATTGAGGCCTCAACATTGATGGACATGCCCTTATTGCTGCGCCAGCGCGGTGCATCACAAGCTGCTTGCGGATTTTGTCCGTAGTCCAGCATTCGCACCAAGGTTTGCATGTGGCCTTGGGGCTGCATGTTGCCGCCCATCACGCCATAGCTCATGACGGGCTGGCCGTCTTTCGAGAGAAACGCTGGAATGATGGTGTGGAATGGCCGCTTGCCTGGGGCCACCAAATTGGCAGGGTTGAGACCTTGAGGGTCGGTACTGAAATCAAAACCACGGTTGTGCAAACTGATGCCGTAGGTAGGCTCGACCACACCCGAACCAAAGCCCATGTAATTGCTTTGAATGAAGCTGACCATCATGCCATTTTCATCCGCGGCCGTGAGGTAAATGGTGCCGCCCTTCACGGGATTGCCCGCTTTGAAGTCTTGTGCTTGCTTCATGTCAATGAGCTTGGCGCGGCTCTTCAAGTAGGCCGGGTCAAGCATTTGCGCAGGTGTGACTTCCATGTTGCGCGGATCGGCCACGTAGCGGTACACATCGGCAAACGCCAACTTCATGGCCTCAATTTGCAAGTGCTGCGATTCAATGCCATCGACCTTCATGCTGGCCAGATCAAAGTTTTCCAAAATGCCCAAGGCAATCAGGGCGGCGATGCCTTGGCCATTGGGTGGAATTTCGTTGAGGGTGTAACCGCGGTAATTTTGCGCAATGGGCTCAACCCATTCTGGACGGTACTGCGCCAAATCTTGCATTGTCAAAGCGCCGCCATGCTGATTGGAAAACTTGACCAAGGCCTCGGCAATTTCACCTTCGTAAAAAGCACGGCCTTTGGTTTCAGCAATGGCACGCAGGCCGCGCGCTGCGGCTTTAAACTGAAACAACTCACCCACGTTGGGCGCACGCCCCCAAGGCAAGAAGCTTTCGGCAAAGCCTGGCAAGGATTGCAAAAGGGGCGTGGCGGCATCCCATTTTTGCTGCACAACCACGGGCAACAAATAACCCCTCTCGGCAATTTCAATGGCGGGCTCCATCAAATCGGCAAAGGGCAATTTACCAAAACGTTCACTCAATGCAACCCACGCACTCACCGCACCAGGCACGGTGACCGAGTCCCACCCACGCTTGGGCGGATTGACAGCATCGGTGCCATATTTTTTGTGAAAGTACTCTGGCGTCCAAGCTTGCGGTGCTGGGCCGGAGGCATTGAGACCATGCATTTTTTGGCCGTCCCACAAAATACAAAATGCATCAGAACCCAAACCACAGCTGACGGGCTCGGTGATGGTGATGGCCGCCGCCGCCGCAATGGCTGCGTCAACCGCATTGCCGCCTTTGAGCATCATGCGCAAGCCAGCTTGCGCGGCCAGCGGATGCGAGGTGGAGACAATGTTGCGCGCAAACAGCGGCAAACGTGCAGAAGCATAAGGGGTGCTGAAATCAAAGCTCATGGTTCAATCCAAAGTGATTTTGCGTTCGGAGATGATTTTTTTCCACTTGGCCGATTCTGTGGCCAGCATGGTCGTGAACTGCGCAGGCGAGGTGCCGATGGCTTCAATGCCCAAACGCTGCAACTTGTCTTTCACCTCAGGCTCGTTCAGGGCTTGAAGGGCGGCGGTATTGACGCGCGTCACCAACTCAGGGCGCATGCCTTGCGGACCAAACAAACCAAACCAAGTGGTGGACTCATAGCCTGGCAGAACTTCTGCAATGGCCGGCAAACCAGGCGCCATGTTGGTTCTTTGTGCAGAAGTGACGCCCAGGGCACGCAAACGCCCCTCTTTCACGTGCGGCAATCCTGTGGGCAAAGAGTCGAACAAGACATCGACTTTGCCGCTGATGAGGTCTGGCATGGCCAGCGCTGTGCCTTTGTAGGGAATGTGGACCACAAACAAACCCGCCTGAGATTTGAACAACTCTGCCGTCAATTGAACAATGGTGCCGTTGCCACTGGAGGCGTAGTTGAGACGTCCGGGATTCTTCTTGGCCAGCTCAATCCACTCTTGAATGGTTTTGGCTGGTGAACTGTTGGGCACCAGCATGATGCTGGGTGCATTGCCCACCTGACCGATGGGCGTGAAATCGCGCACTGCATCGTAGGGCATTTTGGGATTGAGATTGGGGCCAATGGAGTGCGTGCTGGAGGTTGCCAACAAGATGGTGTAACCATCGGGTGCGGACTTGGCCACGATGTCTGAGCCCAAGGTACCGCCTGCGCCTGGCTTGTTCTCGACCACCACCGTGGTGCCTAATTTTTCGGCCAACTTTTGCGACAAGGTGCGGGCAAAAATATCGGTTGCACCACCAGCAGGGAATGGCACAACCAATCTGATGGGCTTGTTGGGGTAAGCGCCAGTCTGAGCATTGGCCAAAGAGGTGCTCATTACACCTGAAGCAAGCAAAATTGTGGCAAGACAAGTGCCACAAGCGAGGCCCGCCACACGGCGACGTTTCAAATTCATTTTAGACAGCATGATGAAATTTCCATAGACGCATGAAGACAAACATTGTGGCAGGAAAAGTGTGAAACGACGTCACCGCCACGTGTCACTTTTTGGGTCATCCAAGAGAAACGGCACCCGAGGGTGCCGTTGCGGTTCAAACTGAAAGAGATTTACTCTTCCACGAAGGCTTCTTCACGCTTTGATTTGACGGAAGGCAAAAGCACCACGATGAGCAACACAGCCGCTGCGGCCAGCAAGCTGGCGGACAAGCCACGTGTGACAAACACCGACCAGTCGCCACGAGACAGCAGCAATGCACGGCGCAAGTTTTCTTCCATCATGGGGCCTAAGATGAAGCCCAACAGCAATGGTGCGGGCTCCATGCCCAACTTGATGAACATGTAACCAATGACACCAAAGCCACCCACCATCCAAATGTCGAAGGTGTTGTTGTTGGTGGAGTACACGCCAATGGCGCAGAACAACACAATGGCCGGGAACAACCAACGGTAAGGCACTGTGAGCAATTTGATCCAGATGCCGATGAGGGGCAAGTTCAAAATGACCAACATCAAGTTACCAATCCACATGGAGGCGATCAGGCCCCAGAACAATTCCGGGTTGCTGGTCATCACCTGGGGGCCTGGCTGGATGTTGTGAATGGTCATGGCACCCACCATCAAGGCCATCACCGCATTGGGTGGAATACCCAGTGTGAGCAAGGGAATGAAGGAGGTTTGTGAACCCGCATTGTTGGCAGACTCAGGGGCTGCCACACCGCGGATGTTGCCTTGACCAAACGGCACTTCACCAGGACGCAATTTGGTTTTCTTCTCGATGGTGTAAGCCGCAAACGCGGCCAACAATGCACCGCCGCCAGGCAAGATGCCCAGGCATGAACCAATGGTGGTGCCGCGCAACACAGCTGGGATCATGTTGCGGAAGTCTTCACCGGTTGGGAACAAGCCCTTCACTTTGCCTGTGAACACTTCGCGCTTGTCTTCTGGTTGGGACAAGTTTGAAATGATTTCGCCGTAACCAAAAACACCCATGGCGATGGTGATGAAACCAATGCCGTCAGTGAGTTCTGGAATGTCAAAACTGTAACGCGCCACACCAGAGTTAACGTCAGTACCGATCAAGCCCATGAGCAGACCCAAGACGATCATGCCAACGGCTTTGATGAGTGAGCCAGAAGCCAACACCACAGCACCAATCAGGCCCAAAATCATGAGCGAGAAGTATTCTGCAGGGCCGAACTTAAAGGCAACCTCTGTCAGTGGCGCAGCGAACGCGGCCAAAATCAGGGTACCAACGCAGCCAGCGAAGAAGGAGCCCAAGCCAGCAGCTGCCAGCGCGGGGCCCGCACGACCTTTGCGGGCCATCTGGTAACCGTCAATGACCGTGACCACAGAAGATGACTCACCCGGCAAGTTCACCAAAATAGCGGTTGTAGAACCACCGTATTGGGCACCGTAATAAATACCGGCCAACATGATCAGCGCCGCAATAGGTGGCAGCGCATAGGTGGCAGGCAACAGCATGGCAATGGTTGCAACAGGACCAATACCTGGCAGCACACCAATCAAAGTGCCGAGCAAACAGCCAATGAATGCGTAAATCAGGTTTTGAAACGTAAATGCAACGCCAAAACCCAGGCTTAAGTTGTCAATCAAGTCCATTTTTTAACTCCTTAACCTGCAATGAAAGAAGGCCAAACAGGGAATTGCAGTTTGAGCAACACGATGAAGGCAAGGTAACTCATGATTGACAAGACAGTGGCCAAAGCCAAAACTTCTTTCAGCTTGAATTTATCGCCAGCCATGCTAACCACGAGCGTGGTGCCGTAGATGGCCACGATCAAACCCATGGCGGGGAATTTGATGCTGGGCAAGCCGCCCAACAAAACGCCAAACAACAAGTTGCCGGCAATGATGAAGGACAAAGGCTTCCAGGCCCATGCCCCAATTGGATCACCGGTCGGTGTTTCGACCACCATGGATTTGAACAAAATAAAGGCACCAATGACTGCCAAAATAATGCCCAGCATGAGCGGGAAATAGCCGGGGCCCATGCGGGCGCCGGATCCAATGGTGTAACTTGTTGCTCCGTAGGCAAATGATGCACCAACCAAGGTGAACACCAAGCCAGAGAAAAAGTCTTTTTGACTTTTGATTTTCACAGGGACACTCCTCCAAAAAGTTTGGGATGGCCGAATTCTGAGGCTATTCCACCCTCAAGATGATGTGGATTTCACCTACAAAATCGCCTTGAACACCCCCATTTACATGGGTAAACCCTAGATTTAAGCGCCTCTACTTCAACAAAGGCTTGAAGACGCGCAACCATTTGGTAGCGGGCAAGTCGAATCGGTTCTCAATGGCCTCTGCTTGGGCCAGCAAAACTTCTCGCTTGGGTCGACTGGGGGTGCGCTGCGCCAAGACCACTGTGTTGCCTTCGCGCGTGGGCTTGAAGGCCCACAAAGCATCTTCGCCAAACGCCTCGGCCATTTTGGCCAAACTTTTTTCATAACTGGAGGTACGGCCAAACAAATTGACCGTCATGGTGCCTTCATCACTGAGCACCGCGCGGCAGTTTTGATAAAACTCAACAGAATCTAAAACCGGTGCGGCCGCTTCGTGGTCATACAAATCGACATGCAGAATGTCCACGGTGCCTTGCCATTCATCGCTTTGAATTTCTTGCGCCGCATCGGCAATGATGACGCGCATGCGGGGACCATCTTCTGGCAACTTGAACCAGCCACGGCAGGCATGCAACACACCTGGATTGAGCTCAATGGCGGTACATGTCCAGCGCAATTTCTTGTAACAAAACTTGGTCAGGCTGGCCGCGCCCAAACCCAACTGCATGGCGTGCCTGCCAGACACCGATGCGCTTTTTAGAAACAGCAAACCGGCCATCATGCGCTGCACATACTCAAGGTCCAACTCAAAGGGCTCTTTGATTTTCATGGCGCCTTGAATCCAGGGTGTGCCCAAATGCAAATAACGCGACTCACCGTCCTCCGAAAAGTTCACTTCGGGCAATTCGATGGCTTTTGTTTTTTTAACAGACATTGGGGCTAACAGTTGGATTCAATGAAAGACGCGGCAAAACGCGCTGGGTATTGCGCAGCGTGGCTGTGGCCACACTGGCAACAGAGTCACCGCGCAATTGGGCCAGCACGGCAGCAATTTGCGGCAACTCACAGGGCTCGTTTCTGCCTTGCGACAAGCCTTCTGATTGTCGCTGTGAGTGGGTTCGGTACAGCCAATGCGGCGGCATATCGGGGGCATCTGTTTCCAGCACGATGGCGGCCAAGGGCAAGGTCGTAGCCAAGTGACGCAATTGCAAAGCGCGTTCAAAGGTCATGGCACCGCCAAAACCCAAGGCAAAACCCAAGTTGATGAATTGCTGGGCTTGCTGTTCGCTGCCATTGAAGGCATGCGCAATGCCGCCGCTGACACGCTGTTGCCGCAGGCCTTTGAGCAACTCATCGGCCGATTTGCGCACGTGCAAAATCACAGGCAGGTCATAGGCCTTCGCCAGTTTCAATTGCGCGTGATAGAAAAAATATTGTTTCTCCCGCAGGGCCGGTTCGCACAGACGGGGTACCCAGAAATCCAGGCCTATTTCACCCACGGCCACCAAGCGAGGGTCGCTCGCAACACCTTCAGCATTCAAGGCCAGTGCCGCTTGCAGGTGCTGCTCTAGCAGCACCAAATCGGCATCTTGGGCTTGGGGCACATACAAGGGATGAATGCCCAAGGCATAGGGCTGGCCGGTGGTGCCTGCCAATTCTGCGAGGGGTGCGAAGTCTTGGGCTTGCACGGCGGGCATGACGCACGCGACAACACCCTGTGCTTGCGCACGCTGCAACACAGCCAAGCGATCAAGCGCAAACTCTGGTGCATCCAAATGGCAATGGCTGTCGATCCATTGCAGGGTCATGGCTGTAGCACGCCCCTGTCCAAACGCAACACCCGACTACAGCGCGCGGCCAATTGCGCATCGTGTGTCACAACCACAAACGCAGTACCCTGACTGTGCGCCGTGCTCAGCATGACATCGAACACCCCTTCCGCGGTAACACGGTCCAGGTTGCCTGTAGGCTCATCCGCCAAAACACACGCAGGTTGCGTCACCATGGCGCGGGCAATGGCCACGCGTTGGCGCTCACCGCCCGACAATTCCGCGGGGCGGTGCAAGGCGCGGTGATCGAGGCCAACGCGCTCCAACCACTTCAGGGCGACTTGCTCGGCCTGCGCACGCGAATTGCGGCGAATCCACAAAGGCATGGCCACGTTTTCTAGCGCCGTGAACTCTGGCAGCAAATGGTGAAACTGGTACACAAAGCCCAACAACTGATTTCGTCTGGCGCCTTGTGCCCTGGCACCCAATTCAGACCACGCTTGCCCCTGCAGCAAGACCTGCCCTTGTGTGGGTTGGTCTAAACCGCCCATCAAGTGCATCAAGGTACTTTTACCCGAGCCGGAGGCACCCACAATGGCCACCGTCTCGCCCGCAGCCACTTTCAAATTCACATCTTGCAGCACCGACACATTGAGGCCGCCTTCACTGAAGCGTTTACTCAAACCGCTCACTTCTAAAACGGGTGTCGCTGCCGACAGGGGGCTTGAGGGCTTATTCATATCGCAAAGCCTCCGCAGGATTGACCTGGCTGGCGCGCCAACTGGGGTACACCGTGGCCACAAAGGACAACAGCAAGGAAATGATCACCACCGGCAAGATGTCGCTCATTTGCGGATCGCTGGGCATGCGGCTGATCAGGTAAATGTCTTTGGGCAAGAAGCTGGCATGAAACAAAGCTTCCAGTGCGGGCACGATCACATCGATGTTGAAGGCAATCAGCAAACCAAGCAGCATGCCGCCCAAGGTGCCGATCACGCCCACCATGGCACCTTGCACCATGAAGACGCCCATGATGCTTTGGGGGCTGGCACCCAAGGTGCGCAAGATCGCAATGTCGGCGCGTTTGTCGGTGACGGTCATGACCAAGGTGCTGACCAAATTGAACGCTGCCACCGCCACGATGAGGGTCAAGATGATGAACATCATGCGTTTTTCAACTTGCACCGCCGCAAACCAGGTGCGGTTTTGTTGCGTCCAATCTCGCACGGCCATGCCCAGGGGCAAAGCGGGCGCCAATTCTTTGGCAACCGTCCGCGCTTCGTGCAAATCTTTGATTTTTAAGCGAATGCCTGTGGCACCTTCAAGCCTGAAAATTTTGCCAGCATCGGCCACATGCAGCATGACCAGTGCCGAGTCGTATTCGTAATGACCTGAATTGAACAGGCCCACCACTTGCATTTGTTTGAGCCGCGGCAACACCCCTGCAGGTGTCACTTGGCCATTCGGCGCAATGAGCGTGACTGGATCGCCGGTGCGCAGGCCCAACTGCCTGGCCAAATCGACCCCTAACACCACACCAAACTGACCTGGCACCAGCGCGTTGATGCCGGGCATGCCTTTGTTGAAACCTTGGGAGGCGAGCGACAGATCGACCACGCCAGGCTCGAGTGCCGGATCGATACCGCGCACCAAAACCCCCTTCATGTCTTCGCCACGGGCCAACAAGGCCTGCGCGGCAATGAAGGGCGCAGCGCCAACCACCTGGGGGTGAGCGCGGACTTGATGCAAGGTGCTGGCCACATCTTCGAGAGCTCCACCATCGGCCGAAATCACCTCGATGTGGGACACCACACTGAGCATGCGATCGCGCACTTCTTTTTGGAAGCCATTCATGACCGACAACACAATGACCAAGGCCGCCACCCCAAGGCCAATGCCCAGCATGGACACACCCGAGATGAACGAGATAAATCCGTTGCGACGCGTGGCACGGCCTGCGCGGGTGTAGCGCCAGCCCAAAACCAATTCGTACGGTATTTCCAGTGTCATGCCTTTTTCATTTTCAGTTTGCCTTATCAGACTCGCAACAGGGTGATTGTGTCATCCCTGACAATACGGCCATGAACGACGCTTTGCCTTTGCCTCCTATGCACACCGATACCGATCAGCAGCATTGGGTGATTGCCTATGCCAGCAGCCATGCGGCGCCCTTGCAAAAGGCCTTGGCCACATTGTATTTGCCCCATTTGGAAA
Organism: Limnohabitans sp.; assembly: GCA_030158125.1. Classification (GTDB taxonomy): domain Bacteria; phylum Pseudomonadota; class Gammaproteobacteria; order Burkholderiales; family Burkholderiaceae_C; genus Limnohabitans_A. Next base: position 166,638 of record JAOATL010000010.1, read on the forward strand.
AAGCCTTGTCAGGCATGGCATGTGTCGCAGAATCGGACTTATCCCGCGAAACTGCCTCGCCCCTGCTACCACATGAAAATACACCCGCCTTGTGGCAACAAATGCCTATTTGGGGCGATGAAGCCCTCATCACGCCTTGCCATTGGCAAGTGGGCATGAACGAAGTGCTGCTTTTGAACCCTGAAGAGATGCACCTGAGCGCTGATGAATCACAGCAATTGCTGGCCGCGGTCAAGCCTTATTTTGAAGAAGATGGCTTGAGCCTCTCCTATGAAAGCCCCTTGGTCTGGCACGCCAAAGGCAAGCTGCTTCAAGACATGCCATTTGCATCTTTGGACAAAGTCGCTGGCCAGCACGTGAAAGACTGGCTGCCCCAGGGCCCTCACGCACGCACCTTGCAACGTTTGCAAAGTGAAATGCAAATGCTGCTGTACCAGCATCCTGTCAACGAACTTCGCAGCCAGCAAGGCCGCTGGAACGTCAATTCTTTTTGGGTGCATCGCAGTTTCAAGCAGCTCTATCCCAACACGCCAATGGCGCAAATTCATTTAGAGCTGCGCGATGCCGCTTGCGCCGCCAACACAGAAGCTTGGTGCCAACAATGGCAACTGCTGGACACCCGCGTGGCTGAGGCCATTCAGGCTTCACCCTCTCGCGTGGCGTCCATTTCGCTGTGCAGTGAAACCAGTTGGCGCCACTATCGCCCCCAAAACACGTCTTGGCTTCACACATTGAAGCGCAGGTTGTCCCCTTTGAAAGTGCAAGCTGAATTGCGCGCACTCACCGCTGGAGTTTCTGCCTCATGAGTTTGCAAATTTTGACGCGCGATGTACCACCTCGCACCGCGTGGTCCCTTGAACAAGCAGGCGTTCACCCGCTCCTCTCGCGCTTGTTTGCTGCGCGTGGCATTCAAAGCCCGGAAGAACTCGACGATGGCTTGGCCAAGTTATTGCCGCCCTCGACGCTCAAAGGCACTGAGGCAGCTGCGGTGTTATTGGCCGATGCCATTGCCGCCCAAAAACGCTTGTGCATCGTGGCCGATTACGATTGCGATGGCGCCACGGCTTGTGCCGTGGGCTTGCGCGGCTTGCGCATGCTGGGCGCGCAACACGTGACCTACATCGTGCCCGACCGCGTGGTCGATGGCTACGGCCTCACCGCCCCCATTGCACAACGCGTTCAGCAATCGGGCGCCGATGTGTTGATCACCGTAGACAACGGCATTGCCAGCATGGACGGTGTGGCAGAGGCGCAAGCTTTGGGGCTGAAAGTGTTGGTCACCGACCACCATTTGCCCGCCGCCGCATTGCCCAGTGCGGATGTGATCGTGAATCCCAATCAGCCAGGCTGCAGTTTTGAAAGCAAATCTTTGGCAGGCGTCGGCGTGATGTTTTATGTGCTGCTGGCTTTGCGTGCTGAGTTGCGCAAGCGCGGCCTGTTCACAGCCGAGACTCAACCCAAACTGGATGCACTCTTGCCTTTGGTCGCTTTGGGCACTGTGGCCGATGTGGTCAAGTTGGACAACAACAACCGACGCTTGGTGGCACAAGGTTTGAAACGCATTCGCGCAGGCGCCATGCCCTCTGGCATGTTGGCCTTGTTCAAGGCTGCAGGCCGTGACGCACGCGTGGCCACCACCTTTGATTTTGGTTTTGCATTAGGCCCGCGCATCAATGCGGCGGGCCGTTTGTCCGACATGACCTTGGGCATTGAATGCCTGCGCACCGACGATGCCGCGCGCGCTGATGAATTGGCCCGTCAACTCGACAGCATCAACCGCGAACGCCGTGACATTGAAGGGGACATGCGCCAGCAGGCCATGGAAATTGCAGAGTCATTGATGGACGAAAGCGACGAGCCGCCACCCGCCATTTGCGTCTTCGACCCCGATTTTCATGAAGGCGTGGTGGGCATTGTGGCCTCGCGCATCAAGGACAAGTTTCACCGTCCGTGTTTTGTCTTTGCTGCAAGCAATGCGCCTGGCAAAGAACACGAACTCAAAGGCTCAGGCCGCTCCATTCCCGGTTTTCATTTGCGCGACGCCCTCGACCTGATGGTCAAGAAGCACCCTCACCTGTTGTTGCGTTTTGGCGGTCACGCCATGGCAGCGGGCTGCACCATTGAAGAAGAACATTTGGAATTGTTTGAGGCTTGCTTTATGGAAGTGGCTGCGCAATTGCTGTCACCTGCCACGCTGCAGCGCAAACTGGAAACCGATGGCCCGCTAGAAGCGCAATACCGCCGCGTTGAGTTTGTCGATGTGATGCACAAAGAAGTGTGGGGCCAAGGCTTTGCGCCGCCGGTGTTCAGTGACGACGTAGAAGTGGTGTCTCAACGTTTGGTGGGTGAAAAACACTTGGCTTTGAAACTCAAACACCAGGGCCAAGCGGTGGATGGCATTTGGTTTGGCCGCATTGAGCCACTGCCTGCGCGCGTGAAGCTGGCTTACCGCTTGGATGTAGACGAATGGCAAGGCCAAAAACGCATTCGATTCATGGTGGAAGCGGCAGAGCTTTAAAGCTTCTGCTTTGACACAAACGCTTTAGCGCTTGGCGTGAAGCGCCTTCAAAACCGCCGGCGACACCAAGCCTTCCACTTTGCCGCCTAAGGTGGAAATTTCACGCACCAAGGTGCTGCTGATGTGCTGCACCGATGCGCTGGTGTGCAAAAAGATGGTGTCCACTTCGGGGGCCAAATGACGGTTCATGCCGGCCATTTGCGTTTCGTAGTCGTAATCGGTGACGGAGCGGAGTCCGCGCACAATGACGCGTGCGCCTTGGCTGTGCACAAAATCACAGAGCAAGCCAGTGAACGACACCACCTCAACATTGCCCATGTCTTGGGTTACTTCTTGTGCCAAGGCCAGTCGCTCATCCAAGGTGAACATGGTTTTTTTGTGGTGCGCCACGGCCACCGCCACCACCACCTTGTCAAACATTTGTGCTGCGCGATAGACCACATCCTCATGACCCAAAGTGATGGGGTCAAAGGTACCTGAATAAACGGCAGTGACTGAGCGACTCATGGGAACTCCTGATCAATGACGGTCATTATCCCTCGATGGGACGTTGCAGCAAATGCGCGTGCACGGCACCCGCCTTCATGTACTTGACGGGCTGCAATCCGCAGGCGGACAGCGCTTCAGCCTGCCACGCCACGGGCGCTTCCAAATAAACCCAGCCACCCGGCACCACCGCTTGGGCTGAAGCCTGCAAAGCTTTTTCAAAGTGCGATCCATCAAAGGGGGGATCCAAAAAGACCACATCCATGCTGCCAGGCGCGAGACGTTGCAGGGCCATCATGGCATCGCCTTTTTGAACTTGAACGGCCGTGGCCCCCAAGCGCTTTTGGGTCTCACCCAGCAAGCCCACCAATTGGGCATCTTGTTCCAGCATGAGAACCGATTTGGCGCCCCGCGAGGCAGCCTCAAAACCCAGCGCGCCTGTGCCTGCAAAGGCATCCACACAACGCCAATCTGTCAAATCTTGCCCAAGCCAATTGAACAGCGTCTCTCGAACGCGGTCTGGCGTAGGACGCAAACCGGGTTTGTCAATGACTTTGATTTTGCTGCGTTTCCATTGGCCGCCAATGATTCTCAGCTCATGGGATGGAGAACCTGTCACAGCCTTGGCCACAGGTGTTGTCTTGTTGACGGGTTTAGATCTCATAGGCCACAAGCTTAACGTCTTGTCGGCCTGACGCTTGACTTGGATCAAAAAAAGTGAGGTTTCAACTTGGCTAGCCTCGCGACAAGCTCTAGAGTGAAGTCCATCGATTCTCAGAACAAGGAATGGGCATGCGCCAACACACCAACACCTCCCCCGAAAACTACACCGTTGACACCGATGCGCCGCTGACCAACTTCAACCATTGCCACATTGGCATCCTGAATCACATCGATCGGCTGTCTGAGCTTCCCGCTTTGCTAGGGCCAGCCATGTTGGCGCAAAAAATTGCCTCACAAGCTGTTGAGTTTTTTCACCGCGGCATGTTTGCGCATCACCAGGAAGAGGAGCGGGAGTTGTTTCCGGCCGTGCAACACAGCGCCAACATGGGTGAAGAGCGCCTGCTGGTCGACCAATGGGTTGACAAGCTGAAGCATGAACACCGCGCATTAGAGCAACTGTGGGAAGGCCTCGAGCCGGCCCTTAAAAAGGTGGCAAAAGGGCAAGAAACCCAACTGGACATGGCCAATTTGCAAGCTTTGGTCGAGCGCTACACAGCCCACGCAGACGCAGAAGAGCGTGTGTTTCTACCCTTGGCTGAAAAAATACTGGGGCGCAACAGCAACCACATGGCAGCCCTTGGTTTGTCTCTGCACATGCGTCATGCGCCCCGCATTTTGAGCCACATCTGAGTTTTTCATAGAATGGACGCCTAGCCAACGTCCTAATATGTTCCGATTCTTCCGCTCACCCCCCAAACCAGCCGCCCCTGAGGCCGCCATCGCTGCGCCTGTCGCGTTGGCAGATCAGCCCGCCGCCACGACCGACGCCCATGCGCAAACCGCGCCGGCACCACGTCAGTCTTGGCTGAGCAAACTCAAAGCAGGCTTGCGTAAAACAGGGGGCAGCATTGCGGCTGTTTTCACAGGCACGCAAATTGACGAAGCACTCTACGAAGAATTGGAAACAGCGCTACTGATGGCAGACACCGGGGTCAAGGCCACCGAACACTTGCTCAACGATTTGAAGGCACGGGTTAAAGCCACCAAAGCCACAGCACCCGCGGACGTGAAAACGCTCCTCATTGAGGCCATCACAGAAATGTTGATGCCGCTGCAAAAACAGCTGCAAATCGGCGATCAAAAACCCATGGTGCTGATGGTGGCCGGCGTCAATGGCGCAGGCAAAACCACCTCCATTGGCAAATTGACACACCACTTGGCAGACCAAGGGGCCAGCGTCTTGTTGGCCGCGGCCGACACATTTCGTGCGGCCGCGCGTGAGCAATTGGCGGTATGGGCTCAGCGAAATACGGTCGAGATCATCAGCCAAGAAGGCGGCGATCCTGCAGCGGTCAGCTTTGACGCCGTCTCAGCAGGTAAAGCGCGGGGCCGAGATGTGGTGTTGGTCGACACCGCTGGCCGTTTGCCCACCCAATTGCACCTCATGGAAGAGCTGAAGAAAATCAAACGCGTGGTGCAAAAGGCCGATGCCCAGGCGCCGCATGAAGTATTGCTGGTGATCGATGGCAACACCGGACAAAATGCGCTCACTCAGGTCAAAGCCTTTGATGAAGCACTGGGCCTCACAGGTTTGATCGTGACCAAACTGGATGGCACCGCCAAAGGTGGTGTGCTGTGCGCCATTGCCCGCGAAAAACCCATCCCGGTTTATTTCATTGGCGTGGGTGAGCAGCTTGACGATCTGCAAACGTTTGATGCGCACGAATTTGCGCAAGCTTTGCTCAATTAATATCGCGCTGGGCTGAAAGGCGCAGGATTGATGCTGGTGCTTTCGCCCGCCATCAACTCCGACAGCAAAACGCCTGTACCCGGCCCCGTGCTAAAACCAATGTGTTGGTGGCCAAACGCCAACCACAAGCCCGGGCATTGCGGCATCTCGCCAATCACGGGTCGACTGTCGGGCGTGGTGGGGCGTGAGCCTATCCAATCGGTTCCAGTCACCGCCTCTTTCAACGGAATGACGCGACGAACAGCGTTTTCTGCGGCTTCTAATTGCGCAGTGTTGGGTGCGGCATCGCGTGCCGCCAACTCAACACCCGTGGTCATTCTGAACACCTGCTCGCCTTCTGCATTGCGCATGGGAGACAACACATACGCCCCCGCCGTGTCGTACACCGGCCGTTGCAAAGTGACGCCCGCAACAGGTTTGAAATGTCGGTGATAGCCGCGCTCAAAGGCCATGTGCGATTTGAAATCAGACGGCAGGTGACTGGCCTTGAGCAAGCTCTCGGACCAAGGGCCCATGGCCAACACCAGATTGGCAGACCCATGGGACAAACCGGCCGTGTCTTGCCATTGCCAACCCTGGGGGTGACGTTGCAAGGCCCGCACCTCGGCTTGGTGATAGACCCCGCCCAACTTGACAAACTGATCGGCATAGGCTTTGACCACCGCACTGGGGTTGTCCACCGATGCGGCATCTTTGATCCACAGCGCATGTGAAAAATTAGCGGCCAAGTGCGGCTCTAGCGCCTGAATATCGGCCCCCCGCAGCGTTTCGGATGCCACCGAGAATTCTGCCAACACCGTTCGCGCAAACGCACTGCTGGCCCAGGCCGCATCGTTTTGAAAGAGCCACAGCCAACCCGTCTCGCGCAGCCGCTGCTGCTCAGCGGCTTGCATCAGCCAGTGTTTGTGTGTCTGCACCGACAGTTGAATCAGGCCATCCAAAGCCACCGTCGTGACGTCAAAAGACGCACGTCTGGCATGCCACAAAAACCGCCACATGAAGCGCCAGTGCGTCAAAGCACTGGGCCGAACTTGCAAACTGGGGCCACCTTGGCGCAACATGCGCGGCAAACTTTGCCACAGTCCAGGACGATTGAAAGGCAAGAGCGAACTGCGCGACAGCACGCCCGCGTTGCCTGCGGAGGTTTCCTCGCCGGGCGCTTGTTTGTCGACCAAGGTCACTTGCCAGCCCTTAGACTGCAAAGCCAGCGCACATGACACGCCGACCATGCCTGCACCGAGCACCGTGACCTGTCGACTGGTTTCAAAGAAATTCATCATGACATTGTGCTCGAAAACCCTCGGTTGAATGATTGTCAGGCAACCCCCCTAAATGCTCACGCCAGGTTTACAGCCACCCCAAGCCCCCTTATAGTCTTGCGTCTTGTATGCAATTTGGTATCCACCGCCCACGCCCTCCATGAAACGTTCCCGAAAACTGCTGATCGCCCTGCTGTTGTTGTCAGTTGCTGTGGGCTGGTTGGGTTATGCCAATCGACTGCTGGTGCTTCAGTACAGTTTGGGCTGGTACACCGATTGGGCCCATCCGCGTGCAGCGGCACAAGACGTGCCTTGGACTCAAGGCCCCAAAGAGGCTCAGCAAACACCGGCGCAGCGTCCGCCCAACATCATCGTGATATTGGCCGACGATTTGGGCATCAACGACGTCACCCTGCACGGCGGTGGTCGCAGTGCAGAAGGCGTGCCCACGCCGCACATCGACGGCATTGCCAAAGCCGGGGTTCGGTTCAACCAAGCCTATGCGGGCAGTGCCGTGTGTACGGTTTCCAGGGCCGCGCTCCTGACAGGTCGATACCCTTGGCGCTTTGGGGTGGAGTTCACGCCAACCCCAGGACAAATGGCCCGTGTTGCTGGTTCGCTTTACGCCAACCCCAACAACCTTTATCCCATCAACGTGGACCACGACAAAGCCAAGGCCACACCAGAATTTGATCACTTGGGAATGCCCGCCTCTGAGAAAACCGTGGCCGAGCTTCTCAAAACACGGGGCTATCACAACATCCACATTGGCAAATGGCACTTGGGCAGCACCGCCGAAATGCGCCCAAACAACCAAGGTTTCGACGAAAGCCTGTTCATGGAAAGCGGCTTGTACTTGCCCGAGAACGACCCCCGCACCGTCAACTCCAAACAAGACTTCGACCCCATCGATCGCTTTTTGTGGCCCAACATGCGCTTTGGCGTGAGCTACAACGGGGGCGCTTGGTTTGAACCCAAACGCTACCTCACCGATTACTTCACCGACGAGGCTGTCAGTGCCATTGGTCAAAACAAACACCGCCCATTCTTCATGTACTTGGCGCATTGGGGGGTGCACACCCCACTTCAGGCCAGCAAGGAAGACTACGACGCGTTGCCCCACATCAAAGACCACCGTCGACGTGTCTATGGCGCCATGATTCGCTCTGTCGATCGCAGTGTGGGTCGCGTGATGCAGGCGCTCAAAGACAATGGGCTGGACCAAAACACCATCGTCATTTTTTCCAGCGACAACGGTGCACCCGGCTACATTGGCATTCCCGATGTCAACCAACCTTATCGAGGCTGGAAGCTCACTTTCTTTGAAGGCGGCTTGCGCGTGCCAACCGCCATGCAATGGCCGGCCCAAATTGCCGCAGGCCAACAATTTAACCAACCCACCTCACACATCGACTTCACCCCTACTGTGGTGGCAGCGGCGGGTGCACGCATGCCCACAGATCGCAGCATTGATGGCGTGAATTTACTCACAGCTTTGAAGCGAACGGGCGTGCAGGCGCCCAAATCACCCTCGCCTTCTATGTCACCACGACCGCTGTTTTGGCGCGATGGTGGGCTGCGAGCTGTTCAAGCCAATCAATGGAAGCTCATTCACTCTGCAAAACCTGACAAAGATTTTTTGTACGACTTGAAGACCGACCCCACTGAACAAACCAACTTGGCCGCCTCACACCCCGCCAAATTGGCCGAACTCAAAGCCTTGTTGAACGCGCACCATCGCGGCATGGCCGAGCCGTTGTGGCCCACTTTCATTGAAATGCCCATCTTCATCGACAAGACGCTCAACCAAGTCCACAACCGGGATGATGAATACACCTACTGGTACAACTGAATGCCGTTGAACATGCGTCTTGCCTGGACAGCAGGCTCTGTGTGTGTGGCCGTCGCGGTTTGGGCGGGTTGGACTGTCTCACAACCAGCCCCAACAAGCGCCAGTTCAAGCGCACCTTTGCAATGCGATCTACCAGCGCCCAACCCGGCTGAACGGCACCCAGGCATGGTCTGGGTACCGCCTGGCAGTTTTGACATGGGCGACACCGTCTACGCCGAAGAAAAAGCCGTGCGCAATGTGCGCATCAAGGGTTTTTGGATGGACCGCACCGAAGTCACCAACCTCGAATTTGCTGCCTTTGTCAAGGCAACGGGCTATGTCACGGTGGCTGAACGACCCGTAGACCCCAAGCTTCATGCCAGCCTGCCTGAGACCATGCGTCAGGCGGGGGCTGTGGTTTTCAAAATGCCGGCCAAGCTCACACAAGGCGACGACCCCCGTCAATGGTGGCAGTACATACCTGGCGCCAATTGGCAGCACCCTGCGGGTCCAGCCACCCACATCGAACAGCACGGCCACTTTCCTGTGGTTCATGTCACTTACGAAGATGCCTTGGCCTACGCCCGCTGGAAAGGTCACACACTGCCGACCGAAGCGCAATGGGAGTGGGCTGCACGTGCCGGCGCCAAAGAAATGCCTGGACAACACGATCAGCCCAGTCGTGCCAACACCTGGCAAGGCATTTTCCCAACAGCCAATTCTGCAGAAGATGGCTTCGCGGGCATCGCACCCGTGGGTTGCTATGGTGCCAATGCGTGGGGATTGTTTGACATGATTGGCAATGTGTGGGAACTCACAACCGATGTCTTTGTCGCAGACCGAAGCGCAGCCAACAGTGGCCAGGGTTTAGACCCCGATGCCGCACAAACGCCGCCCGCTTTCAAAACAGGTCAGCCGCAGGCGCGTGTGATCAAGGGCGGTTCGTTCTTATGCGCGCCTAACTATTGCATGCGATACCGAGCAGGCTCGCGCCAACCGCAGGAAGAAGACTTGGCGGTCAGCCATTTAGGCTTCCGAACCATTTTGCAGCCTTGACAGGACCCCTGCCGTGCCCACTTTTTTGTCACTGATCAAACGCGCTTTACTGATCACTTTCAGCATGGCGATTGCCCTCGCAGCGCTGTTGGCCTTGCTCAAAGACACAATCAGTTTGGGCGCAGAGGTTTATCTGTACGGGTACCCACTGGTGATGATGGAAACCACGCGCGTGCACAGCGGCCATTTCATTGGCCCTGAAAACCAACTGCGTCGAGTTCGACAATTTCCCGATGCTGCGTTCAAAGATGTGGTGAGACCGAACGTTGACACGCTGTACACCACTGCTTTTTTCAGCATGAAAGAAGGACCATGGGTGTTTGAGGTGCCCGCCAACACGCAGCGCTACGAATTGATGCCCTTCATGGATGCTTGGACTCATGTATTTGCCTCGCCCGGTACACGCACCAATGGCCATACTTCAGCCACCTACCTGCTGGCTGGGCCTGAGTGGCAAGGCGAGGTGCCGCGGGGCATGACCTTGCTTCGGTCACCCACCGACATGGTGTGGCTGATTGGTAGGACACAAACCAATGGCATGGCAGATTTTGAAACCGTACACCGCTTGCAAGATCGGCTGCAGGTGCACAAATTGGGCACAGAAAATACAGCGCACACCCGAATACAAACCCGCACGCACATCCACAAGCTTACGGCCACCCCTGACGCTGCGAATGCAAGTGACACATGGCACAAGCACCACTCTGTTTCTGTACCGCCAGTGAGCCAAATGCGCAACATGTCCACCGCAGATTTTTTGACACACTTGATGCAATTGATGGTGCACAACCCGCCTTATGCTGCCGATGCCCCTCTGCTCAAGCGCATGGCCGCTGTGCAGTTGATACCTGGCAAAACCGTTCAATTGAAATGGCATCAACAGGCGTGTTTTGCACTGGGCCGGTGGCTTGCCGAGTACAAAGTTCGGGCTGTCTTGCACACCAAATCACCGGATGGCACCTGGAGCACACCGCCGCTGAACCTGGGCACTTACGGCACAGACTACAACACGCGTGCGGCTGTGGCCATGGTGGGATTGGGTGCCAACTTGCCGGAAGACGCGCTGTACCCCAACACCAGTGTTGACCACCGAGGCAAACCCCTCACAGGACAGCATCGTTACCGCCTGCATTTCATGGCGGATCAACTGCCCCCCGTCAAAGCCTTTTGGTCTGTCACGGCTTATGGCGACAATGAATTTTTAATCGACAACCCGCTCCATCGTTATGCATTGGGCGATCGAGATGCCTTGCACTACAACGCCGATGGCTCTTTGGACCTTTGGATCCAAGCCGATGCGCCTGCCAACGCATTGCATCGTACCAATTGGCTTCCTGTGAAACACCATGCTGCGTTTTTACTCAATGCTCGCCTTTACTGGCCCAAGGACAGCGCCCTTCAAGGTCGATGGAAAATGCCAGCCGTTGAGCGCCTCGACTGACGTGGCTTAAGCCACTTGCTTTGCCACCAAGTAGTGCGAAATCAAGGTCCGCAAATAGGCGCGAATGTTGGGTGGGTTGGCGGGTCGACTCAATGCTTGGTACCCTCCCACAATGGCCAGGTACAGCAAAGCCGCCAAATCTCTGGCTTTTTTGGCGTCCTTCACCAGCACCAAAAATTTAGATTCAAACAAGTCCATTCGACCGGCATCGACTTCGACCAACAATTGGGCTGCATCAGCATGGTGTTGGCTAAGCGCACGCATGGCTTGCTCAAACCGAAGGTTTTCGAGTTCAGAACCCGCTTGAAGAAAAGCGGCATCCACCACAAACTCTAAGTCCTTCAGCGCATCCCCGCTTTGCTGCGATTTCAGTTTGGCATCCAAGGCCAATTGCGCCAATTTCCAGCGCATGAGCAAACTGCCAATGAGGTCGGCATGGTCCGTGAAGTGCCAATAAAAACTACCGCGTGTGACCTTGAGCTTTTCGGCCAAGGCAAGCACCTTGACATTGTCAAAACCGCCCACCACCACTGCCCTGAAGGCTTCATCGAGCCAATCGTCGCGCGTGAGTCGAGCCGCTTCAGGCGAAACAGTTTTTTGACGCTTGTTGTTTGAATCAGTGGCCATGAAAGTCATTCAGCATTTTGCAACACGCAGCAGACGCCTCTATATTTGTCATCGCTAGCGGAAACCCTAAAGAGGAATCATCTTTGCTGTGCTAGAGTGATTTGTCAATACACATGTGTACTGACCTCACCCCACTCACCCACGGAGATACCCATGATTCGTTCAATGCAAAACGCAACGCCTCGTCAGTCAATTCTTGCCACATTGCCTTGGGTTTGCCTGCTGGCCAGCGGCGTCAATGTGCAAGCCGCTGAAAGTTACAAACTGCGTCAAGCGCCCGTCGGTGCATTTGGCGGCGAGATTGCCTCTTCGGCCGACAATCCTGGCTTTTTTGGCACCGCCAGCCTGACGCAATTGCAGATTTACAAAATTGCAGACGCCTCTGGCAGCAACGTGTCACCCGCAGGCATTGCACCCATTCAACTGAACCCAGCGCTGCCCTACAAGGTGGCGTTTCCGACAGGTAGCTTGGCCTTCAACCAAGATCAAACACAGCTCAATGTGGTGGGCGGCTACCTCACAGAAGGCAAATACGGCGATGGCCATGTGGCCTTTGCCATCAACGTGCCTTTCATTCAACAAAAACGCAGCTTTGTGGTGACGCAGCCGGCAGGCACACTGACCCCCGCGCCCACCACACCGCCCTTGAGCCCAGCCATTGTGGGGCAACTCAATGCAGGCGCCGCCCAAGCCAATGCATTGGTTCAAGCCAAGGTTTTGGCCGCTGGCGTCAACCAAAATCTTGAAACATCCGGCGTTGGCGATACCGAGTTGTCGACGGTGTGGATCAGGCACGTCGATCGTCTCAAAGTGGCCGCTGGCGTTTCCTTGTTTGCACCCACCGGTTCCTACGACAAAAACCGTGGCCCCAACCCTGGCTTTGGCAACTTCTACACACTTCGACCCGGTGTGGCCGTGACTTACAACTTGAACCCCAAGCACACCGATTCCGCCTGGGATGCTGGCGTCACCATTGCAGGCCGGGTGTCGTATGGCATCAACACCCGCAACAAAGACACCGATTACAAAAGCGGCAATTTCATTTACAGCGAAGGCGGCATTGTGAAGGTCAATGGCGACTGGGCCTACGGCTTGAATGTGTTTTCAATTCAACAAATTTCAGATGACACCGGCACCGGGGCCACGTTGGGTGGCAATCGCTACAAATCCAATGGCGTGGGGCCTTTTGTGTCTTTCAAATTGCCTGGCAAAGACGCCGGCTTTAATTTGCAGTACAGCGACAACTTTGGTGGTCGCAATGCCATCGTGGCCAAGTCACTGCAATTGCGATTTGTGAAGGCCTGGTAATCCCTTCATTGAGGCCACCCCATGTCGTTCCGGCGCCTTCAAAGTTGGCTGATGCCTGTCATCAGCCAACGCTTTTTATCGCGCGAAAGACTCTTAAAGTTGCGGCAAAAAGCGGAACACAAACGGCAAGTGCAAACTCGGCCGCATGTGCTTCATTTTTTTCAGCAAACAGATGATCCCTATTCGCAATTATTGGCGCTGGCGCTGCCGCAATTACAGTCACGCTATGCGGTGTCAGTGTTGCAACACCTGGTAGGCGAACCCGATGACTCAGCCGTGCCAGAACGCGACAAGCTCAAAGCCTACAGCCAGCTAGATGCCCAACGCTTGGCATCGCATTACGGTTTGCGCTGGCCTGAAGTGGGCAATGATCGCAACAGGCCCAAGTCCTCGCCTGAAGCCCTGCAAACTGCTCATCGTCTGCGAAAAAAATGGGGGCACTACCTCAGCGGCATGATTTATTACGAAGGTGAATGGTATTGGGGCATAGACCGTTTGCATCACCTTGAGGCGCGCTTGACGGAATTGGGCCTGTCGACCCATCTGAAATCTGCCAACCAGCAGCGCATCACGCCACTGTTTGAAACACCCCAATACCAACCCATCGGCAACGTGCCCGAAGGCACGAACGTCGATTTTTACTTCTCTCTCAGAAGCCCCTATTCGGCCATTAGCGTCGCCAAAGTATTTGCGTGGGCAAAGGCAAATGGTGTGCAGTTGAACTTGAAATATGTCCTGCCAATGGTGATGCGCGGTTTGCCCGTGCCTGCAGAGAAAAGAAGGTACATCAGCTTGGATGCCGCCCGCGAGGCATTTGTTCAAAACGTGCCTTTTGGACGACTGAACGACCCTGTTGGCAAACCCACAGAACGCGGCCTGGCACTCATTCCTTTTGCGCAAATGCACGAACAAGCAGAAGCCTACATTCAGTCTTTCATGCAAGGTGTGTGGTCAGAAGGCTTGGATGCCGGCACCGATGCACATTTGAAGCGCATCGTCGAGCGCGCAGGACTCAATTGGAATGCCGCCAAAGACATTTTGAACAACGAGGCCAATGACACGCATTGGCGCGCAGTGGCAGAGCAAAACCGACAAGCCATGTTGGCCTTAGGCTTGTGGGGTGTCCCTTCTTTTCGCTTTGAAGACACGGCTGTTTGGGGGCAAGACCGTTTTTGGGTCATCGAAAAAGCCCTGCACGCCAAGTTCGACTCACCTTCCCCGCTTTAAACCATGCCCCTCTTTCGCAGTACCCGCCAAACTTGGCTGACCTTGTTCGTTGCCGCAATCTTGAGCCTGTGGGGTCATGCATGGGCCAAGCGCCCCAACATCGTGGTCTTGTTGGCCGATGATTGGGGCTATAGCGACGTGGGTGCCTTTGGCAGCGAAATCAACACACCCCATTTGAACCAACTGGCGAAGTCTGGAACGCGTTTCTCCAACTTTCACGTGAGTGCCTCTTGCTCGCCCACGCGCTCGATGCTGCTGACCGGTGTGGACAACCATCTGAATGGGGTGGGCAACATGCGCGAGACCATTCCTCAATCGCACGTGGGACGCGCCGGTTATTTGAGTGTTTTGAACCAACGCGTGGTGACCGTGGCCAGTTTGTTGCAAGACAGTGGCTATCGAACTTACGCTGCTGGTAAATGGCATGTGGGCAAGGAAGCGCACAACCTGCCGCCCGCTCGCGGCTTTGACCGTTCTTTGGTCATGGGTGACAGCGGCTCAGACAATTGGGAAACAGGCAAACTGTATTTGGATTTGACCGACAAGGTGTATTGGTACGACAACGGGCGTGAAGCCCCAATGCCCCAAACTTTTTACTCGTCTGAGTTTTACGTCAGCAAGACGCTTGAGTATTTGAAGACCGATGCCAAATCGGACAAGCCGTTTTTTGCGTACCTGGCATTTCAAGCCAATCACATACCTGTTCAAGCGCCGCAAGAATTCATCGACAAGTACAAAGGCCGCTACAACGCTGGCTGGGATGTACTGCGTCAAGAACGTCGCAACAAGGCCATCGAACTGGGCTTGGTGCCACCCAACACGCCCATGGCAGCCTTGCCTGCATCGCATGTGGCGTGGGATTCACTGAGTTCGGACGACCAAGCTTATCAAGCGCGGCGCATGGAAGTTTATGCCGCCATGGCAGAAGCCATGGACTTTCACATTGGCCGCCTCTTGGCCCATTTGAAGCAAACGGGTGAATACAACAACACCGTGTTTGTGTTCATGTCTGACAATGGTGCAGAAGCCTCAGACCCTTACGCATTGGCAGTCGGCCGTTGGTGGCTTGATCAGCATTACAACCGTGACATCGATCGCCTGGGCAGCCCGGGCGCCTACAGCATCATTGGCCCCCACTGGGCACGTGCTGCCACCGCGCCTTTGAACACCTACAAATTCTTTGCCGGTGAAGGTGGCATCAGGGTGCCCTTGATCATCTCGGGCATTCCAGCTTCAGCCAAACAATCTGTGCAGGGCAGCCTCACACACGTCAGCGACATCGTGCCCACCCTGCTCGAGTTGGCCAGCGTACAACACCCTGGCACGTCCTACAAAGGGCAAACCATTTATCCACTCACTGGGCACAGCTTGCTGCCTGTGCTGCGAGGTCAAGCCACTCGGGTGCGCGGCCCCGACGAAGTCTTGGGCTACGAGTTGTCTGGCAACCGTGCGCTCTTCAAGGGCGACTACAAATTGCTCAGCAATTTAGCGCCTGTCGGTGATGGTCAATGGCATCTCTACAACATCGCCACAGATCCTGGTGAGACGCGCGATTTGCAACACGACATGCCCGAGTTGTTCCAAGGCATGCAAAACGATTACGCCAAATGGTCCAAGGCCAATGGTGTGCTGCCCATGCCCGAGGGTTACGACCCGATCCAACAGGTGATCATCAACTCCTTGGTGTTTGTGTATTGGCCTCGTTACCAATGGCATCTGGCAGGTTTGGGTGTATTGCTCTTGCTGAGCGGGGTGTGGCTATGGCGACGCAGGCGCTAAGCGGCTACTTTGACAGCCCGTGGCCTTGTGAAGATGCGGGTCCTGCACGATTGCAATCGCCGTACGCTGCAAAGGGTTTGGACATCAAGGCAAACGAAAGGCTGCACAGCACATCTCGTCGCACCCACCTTTCCACCATGACCGTGTTGGGCGCACCCGGCGAGGTTTTCTTGCTGACGCATTCTGTCCTTGGCGCGCACTTAGGCTTGGCCACCACCGCACAAGTTCAGTTGATTGACCCCATCACGCTGGCCACCCGCTGCCAATCGCCACGCTTGGCAGGTGGGCCCATGTGGCCGGGCGGCATGGCGGTTCTTGGCAACGGCCATGTGTTGGTGCTGTATGGTCGCTATGCGCATCTACTGAACAGGCAATGTGAATTGCTGCGTTCCAAGCAACTTCCCATCAACGAGCCCTACAACAGCTTTGTGGTGTTGGCCAATGGCCTGGTGGTCACCAAAAACATCTCACCCACCACACCTGCGCGTTTAAGCGTGTTGCATCCCGACACACTTGAACAGGCAGCACCCTGCATTGACTGTGAAGAGCCCGCCATCGCTCGCCTGAGTGCACAAGGCAATACGGTGTACATGGTGGGCATCACGTGTGTGGTGCGTTACCACTGGGATGAAGCGAATTCAAGCTTGGTGAAAGATCCCACGTGGTCTTATCACTACTTGAAGGATTCAAAGCAAAGTTATGGCTGGGACATGGTGATCACGGCACATGATGCCTGGTTCATGGACAACGGCAAGCACAATTACCTCATCAGCATGTTGGGGGCTGGCAAAAATAAGGCACCCAACCGGTTGCACCGTGTCTCGCTCAGTGATTCAAATTCTCACCAGCACTGGGAAGTGAGCAGCGTCCAAGGCGGCGCCATTACCAATCCACCCTTGGTCGATGAAGCGCGGCAAATTGTGGTGGCGTTTGACTCGGCCAATCGTCATTTGCGCGCTTGGCGCATCATCCGAAACACAAGCCAAGACGGCTGCGTGGCCTTGCAAGACTTGTGGCACCTCACACAATTTGGCGCTGCCAGTCACATGCTGCTGTTTGCGGACACTGGCGAACTGTGTGTCAACGATTACCGGCGCTTTAACGAGCAAGTGGTTATTTTGGACATTGAAACCGGCCTAGAAAAATCACGCACAAGCACAGGTGGCTTGATGCAAGGCGTGGTGTTTCCCAGTGCAGGCTGGCAACGCGACATTTATTGGTCCTCGATGGACCGTCTTACACGGATACACATCGCACCGCATGTCTAAAACCATTCTCATCACAGGCGCCGGCACAGGCATTGGCAAAGACACGGCCTTTGCCTTGGCGCAGCGTGGTCACCAGGTATTGGCCACCACGCAAACAGAGGCGCAAGCTTTGACTTTGAAGCAAGCTGCGAGCGAAAAAGGTCTGCGCTTGGAAGCCTTCAAACTGGACATCACCTTGGCAGAAGATCGTGCGTTGCTCTCGCAGCATGCCATCGATGTGTTGATCAACAACGCCGCCATGGGTGAATCTGGCTCTTTGGCCGAAGTGGACATGCAGCGCGTGCGTCAATTGTTTGAAGTCAATTTGTTTGCCACCTTAGAACTCACACAAGTGGCATTGCGCCAAATGATCGAACGCGAAAGTGGCACCGTCTTGTTCATCAGCTCCATTGCGGGCCGTGTGCCCATGCCCTTTCTCATGCCGTACAGCATGAGCAAGTTTGCGCTGTCGGCTGCAGCTGCTGGCTTGCGCGCAGAAATGGACCAACTCAAAAAGAACGTTCACATTGCAGTCATTGAACCCGGCGCCATTCACACCGGCTTCAACCAAGCCATGACCGACAGCAAGTACGCATGGATGGGGCCGACGTCTTATTTTGCAGACCAAGCGGAGGCCATGAAAAAACAAGAACACCTCACCTTCCATTGGCTTGAGGCCAAAACCACAGCAAGCATTGTGAAAGCCATTGTGAAAGCGGCCGAATCACGCAGACCGCGTCTGCGTTATGTCGCACCTTGGATTCAAGGCTTTGGCGTGCGCTTGGCCAGAATTTTCGGAGTTTGAACATGCGATTAAAAAAAACGACTCTCACATGGATGGTGCTGGGCTTGGTAGCGGCAGGTCTGTACATGGCACGTGCGCCAATCAGCATGGCCATTGCCAAGCGTGTGGCCACGCAACGCCTCAGCAGCGACCCCTTGCGCGGTTTGCCCGATGGCCTGCATGTGGCCATTTGTGGTGCGGGCTCTCCCATGCCGGACGAACAGCGCGGCGGGCCTTGCACCATGGTCATCGCCGGTCAGCAAATTTTTGTGTTTGACGCGGGCAATACCAGCGCGCGCAACATCAACAAAATGGGTTTCAATGCGGGCAACATTCACAGCATCTTTTTAACCCACTACCATTCGGACCACATCGATGGCCTGGGAGAGTTGATGCTTCAGCGCTGGGTCTCCAATTCCAATGCAGAGCCTGTCAAAGTGCATGGCCCGATAGGTGTGGAAACAGTGGTGAACGGGTTCTTGCAAGCCTATAGCCTCGACCGCGGTTATCGTGTTGCACACCATGGCGATGCCGTGTTGCCCAACAAAGGCTTTGGGGCGATTGCCAAATCGTTTGCATTGCAAGACGACAAAGCCACCGTGGTTTTTGAAAACGCCGACACACGCATCACGGCCTTCAGTGTCTCGCATGCCCCCATTCATCCCGCGGTAGGTTACCAAATTCGATACAAAGATCGCAGCATGGTGATCAGCGGCGACACCACCCCCTCCGCCCACGTGCAGCGTGAGGCCCAAGGTGTCGACCTCTTGGTGCATGAGGCCATGTCCACCGACCTCATGGCATTGATTCAAGAGGGCGCACACGAAGCCCAGCGCGACAAGCTGGCACAACTGATGAAAGACATTCTCAACTATCACACCACGCCGCAAGAAGCCGCCGACATTGCCAGCAAAGCGCAAGTGAACTTTTTGCTGTTGAACCATGTGGCACCACCGCTGCCCTTGCCAGGCTTGGTGGATGTGTTTTTAAAAGGCACTTCCGACATCTTCAAAGGCAAAATTCAAGTGGCCAAAGACGGTGATTTTTTAAGTTTGCCAGCCGGCCAAAAAATCATTCAAACCAGCTCCCGCTACTGAAAGATGTTGATGCGCAAACTCCCTCACGTTCAAGACTTTCTTCGCACACCCGAAGAACGCTTCCAAAATCTGCCCGACTTCCCCTTCGAGCCCCACTACACCTTGGTGGGAGGCTTGCGCGTGGCGCACCTTGACGAAGGTCCACGCGATGGGCCCGTGGTGTTACTGATGCATGGTGAACCGGCATGGTCTTTTCTGTATCGCAAGATGATTCCTATTCTGGTCAGTGCAGGCTATCGCGTCTTGGTGCCCGATCAAATCGGTTTTGGCCGCAGCGACAAACCCGCGCACCGCGCCGACTACACCTACAACCACCACGTGCAATGGATGAGTGCATGGCTTGAAGCGCAAAACGTGACGGGTATCACGCTTTTCTGCCAAGACTGGGGCTCACTCATTGGTTTGCGCATGGTGGCGGAAATGCCCGAGCGCTTTGACCGCATTGCCTTGAGCAACGGCGGCTTACCCACTGGCATGGAAAAAATTCCAACAGCCTTCCACATCTGGCGTGCATTTGCCATGTACAGCCCTTGGTTTCCCATTGGCAAAATTGTGCGCACCGGTTGTGCACAAGGTTTGACTGATGCGGAAGTAGCGGCCTACGATGCGCCCTACCCAAGCAGTCGCTACAAAGCAGGTGCCAGGGTGTTTCCAACGCTGGTGCCCATTGACCCCAGCGATCCAGCGCGCGAAGCCAACGAGCGTGCTTGGGACTTGTTCAAAAACTGGCGCAAACCCTTCATCACCTTGTTCAGCACACGCGACCCAGTGACCAAAGGCGGACAAGTTATTTGGCAGAAAAAAGTGCCTGGCGCAGCCGGCCAACATCACACCCAAATTAGAGGTGCGGCACACTTTGTCCAAGAAGACAAAGGCGAAGAAGTGGCGCAGGCTTTGGTGGAATTTATTCGTTGCAACTAGGCGGCAGCGATATCAGTTACCGTAATAAACGAACTCGTCGGTTGGCTGCATTTTGTCGCGCAAAGTTTTGTCGACGGCAATGGCGGCTTCGGCCATGGACGGCCAACTGGGTTTCACTTGGGTGGCATTGAAGGCTTCAAGCTCTTTTCGCATGCGGGTCACTCGTTCAGGCTCTTTGGCTGCCAGGTTTTTTTGCTCGGTTGGATCTAACGCCAAGTTGAACAGCCACTCTTTTGGAGGATTTTGCGCCACCTGCAGTTTCCAATCGCCCTGACGAATCACGCGGTACGTATCGGTTCGCCAAAACAAGGCGCGTGCGGGTCCTTTGTCGGCAGGCTTGTTGATTTGCGGCAACAAATTGATGCCATCCATGGACCGGTCCGCAGGGAGCTTGACGCCAGTGGCCGCTGCGATGGTGGCAAAAATGTCCATGTGATTCGAAGGTACTTGTGGCTTCACACCTTTGGGAATGGCTGCAGGCCAGCGCATGAACAAAGGCACGCGTATGCCGCCTTCAAAAAACGTGGCCTTCCAACCCCTGTAGGGTTTGTTCAAATCCTTCAAACCCACGTAATGTGCGCCGCCGTTGTCACTGGTAAATATCACCAGGGTGTTGTCGTCTAGGCCTTTGTCCTTGAGCGATTGAAGCACACGTCCAATGTTGCGATCCAAGTTGCGGACCATGGCTGCGTAGACACGCAACGTGTGGTCTTCAATGTGTGACAAGGCCTCGTAATCTTCTTTGGTGGCCTGCAAAGGCGTATGCGGTGCGGTGTAAGCCAAGTAAAGAAAGAAAGGCTGCTTGCGATTGGCCTCAATGGCTCTCTCTGCTTCATCTGTGAGGTAATCGGTCACATAGCGCTTTGGCTTGAACGCATCACCGCCATTGAAGTGCATGCCAAAGCTGCCGGCTGCCCACTGGAATTGGTCAATGATGTCAAACGATTGCTTGGCGTTCACCACATTGGGATCGCTCTCCGGCAAGTAAAGTGAGCTGGCATGTTGAAACGACAAAGCTTCGTCAAAGCCATGCACGTGCGACCTGAACTCCGGTGCATCGCCCAAGTGCCATTTGCCGACATGCAGCGTTCGATAGCCATCCGCTTTGAGCAACTTGGCAAGCGTAATTTCCGAACGCGGCAAGCCCATGGTTTCATAGGGAATCAAATCCTTTTCGCGCTCAGCGTGGTAGATGGCGTCGTGGATTTGTGTGGGTCCTTTGTAATGGCCAATCGCTTTCATGAAGGCCTTGGGGGTGGGGGTAAATTCATACCCAAAACGAGTCGGGTACCGGCCGGTCATGATGGCGGCACGTGAAGGCGCACACGTGGCGTTGCCAGAGTAGCTGGTTTCAAAATTGGCGCCTTGTTGCGCCAAGCTGTTGATGTTGGGGGTGGGCACAGTGCCATGGGCCAGACCACCGCCATTCAAGGTGATGTCGTTGTAGCCCAAGTCGTCTGCCACAATCAAGATGACGTTGGGGGCTGGGGTGCCGGCACTGGTTTGAGGGTAGCGGGCAGGTGCATTTGGCACCGTCCATGTTACCGTCCTATTGGGTGCGTGTTCTTGCCTTAAAAAGAGTTTGACGCCCAACAAAAGCACCTCGGCTGAGCCGCCTTTGACGTACAGGCCGCCCACCGTCAGCACCAAGGCGGCAATGATCAAGCCCAAAAGGATGGCAATTTTCTTGAGCATGTATTGGCCTCACAGCAAGGTTTAGCAGACTTGCATCGTAGCCAAAAAACCTCATCAATTTGATGGGCTACGACGCCAAAAACTAAGTTCAATGGATCAGTCACTCGACTGATATTTTTTCGTCTTTCACAATTTTGGCCATGGCTGGAATTTCCGCACGCACCCACTGGGCAAATTGCTCAGGCTTCATGCCTGATGGCTCAGCCCCTAAAGTGACCAGGCGTTCTTTGATTTCTGGGATGGCGGCAATTCGCTGAATCTCTGCGTTCAACTTGTCAACGACGGCCTTCGGTGTGCCTGCGGGCGCTAACAAACCTTGGAAACTTCCTGTGAGGAAACCAGGCAATGATTCAGCAACTGTTGGGGTGTCGGGCATTTGCGCGTTGCGCGTCAAACCAGACACGGCAATCAGTTTGATCTTGCCAGCTTTGACATGCGGATAAGTCGCGACCATGCCGTTGAACATGACGTCAACCTGGCCCCCGACCAAATCAGTGATGGCTTGGGAGCCCCCTTTGTAAGGCACATAACCCCATTCAATGCCGTTGCGTTGCGCGTAGGTCACGCCCGCCAAATGCGAGGCACTTCCCATTCCGGCCGCCACTGCGTAATTGAGTTTGCCTTTTTGTGCTTTGGCATAGGCCACCAATTCGGCCGGTGTGTTGGCAGGTACTTTGGTGCTAACGGCCAACAAATGAGGCGAATAAGCCACCATGGCCACTGGGGAAAAATCGTTGATCACGTTGAATGGTAATTTGAACAACGCAGGACTGATGACCAAGTTGCCAACATCCATCAGCACCAAGGTGTATCCATCAGGTGCCGCTTTGGCCACCTGATCGGCACCGAGGTTGCCACTTGCCCCAGGCCGGTTCTCCACCACGACCGGTTGCCCCCAGTTTTCTGACATTTTTTGTCCAAAAATGCGTGCCAGCACATCGGATGTGCCACCTGCGGGAAATGGCACCACTATTTTGATAGGCTTGGCGGGGAAATTGGCTGCAGTCTGCGCCTGTGCAGTGGCGCCGAGCACCATTGCAGCCATCGCTGCCAAAGAAATAACAGTATTTTTAATCATGACAGAGGTCTTCACTTGCGTTTGAACATTTGAGGGGCTGGGCTTTGATCAATGAAGCCCAGTTGGCGCTTGATGACAGCGTGTTGAAGTCAATCGGCCTTGATGTTGCGCGATTGAATCAATTTGGCCCAGCGTGCAAACTCAGCAGCTTGGTAAGCGGTGAATTGCTCTGGGGTGTTGGCCACAATCTCAAACCCCAGGTCAAGCAATTTGGGTTTGACAACAGGATCATTCAAGCCCGCCAAAATGGCTGCATGCAATTTGGCTTTGACATCTGCAGGCAAACCTTTGGGGGCTGCAATGGCTTGCCAAGAATAGACGTTGGCCTCTTTAATGCCCAACTCTTCCAAGGAAGGCACAGCCGGCAACAAAGGTGATCGCTTGGCACTGGTGATAGACAGTGCACGCAACTTGCCAGCCAATAGTTGTGGCATGGCCGTGTTGATGTTCATGAACGAGCCGTCCACTTGAGCGCCCAACAAATCGGTCATGACAGGGCCGCCGCCCTTGTAGGGCACATGAATGCCGGTGGTACCTGTTTGCTGCCAAAACAGTTCGGCCGTCAGGTGGTCACTGCTGCCATTGCCCGAAGAGGCCAATGTGAACTTGTTGGGATTGGCTTTGTGAAAAGCAATCACATCGGCCATGGATTTATGCGGAGAGCTGGCTGGCACCACCAACACATTGGGCGCTTGAACGGCAATGGTGATGTAGTCAAAATCTTTGAGTGCGTCATAGGGCACCTTGGCCAACAGGTGCGGGGCGATGACAAAGGGTCCCAACGATGAAACAAACAAGGTGTGGCCATCGGGCGCCGCACGGGTTACAAAACCCGCACCAATGGTGCCCGTAGCGCCCGCTTTGTTTTCAATGATGAAACTGCCCCCCAATTTTTCTTGCAGCTTGGGGGCCAGCGTACGCGCAATCAAGTCAGTCGAGCCACCCGGCGGAAAGGGCACCACCAAAGATACAGGTTTATCGGGCCAAGCCATGGCGCCCGTCACGCACAAAGCAGTCATTAGACCCGTGAATAATTTTTTCATTGTCGTCTCCTTGAAAAGTTAAGTAATAGGCGCTGGGTTGAATAGCACCAATGCGTTGTGCAGTTTCCAGTGTTCTGCCCACGTTTGACGGCCACTGGCCACATCCAGCAGCAGTTGGAACAACTCCCAGCCGCCCTCCTCAATGCTGATGTCGCCATCGGCCACTCGGCCAGCGTTCAAATCCATGAGGTCGTGCCAGCGATTGGCCAAGTCTGTGCGTGTGGCCACTTTGACCACGGGGCAAGCCTGCAAACCATAAGGTGTGCCGCGGCCGGTGGTGAACACATGCACGTTCATGCCTGCGGCCAACTGCAAGGTGCCACAAATGAAATCGCTGGCGGGCGTGGCCGCGAAGACCAAGCCTTTTTGATGCGCTTGGAGTTTTTCACCAGGTGACAGCACATGTTGAATTGGCAAAGTGCCGCTCTTCACAATGGAGCCCATGGCTTTTTCCACAATGTTGGACAAGCCACCCGCTTTGTTGCCGGGCGTGGTGTTGGCACTGCGATCGGCTTGGCCTCGCGCCAAATAGCGGTCGTACCAATCGAGTTCTCGCACAATGCTTTGCGCCACCTCAGGGGTGCTGGCCCGATGCGTGAGTTGCTCAACGGCATCGCGCACTTCGGTGTTTTCGCTGAACATGATGGTAGCGCCCGCACGCACCAGCAAGTCGGCTGCAAAGCCCACAATGGGATTGGCCGTGACACCAGAGAAAGCATCACTGCCGCCGCATTGCACACCCACCACCAATTCACTGGCAGGTACAGTTTCGCGGCGTCTGGCGTTGAGGCGGGCCAAGTGCGGCTTGGCGCCTTCCGTGATGTGCTGAAGCATGGACATGAAGCCCACGTGCTGATCGTCTTGCAGGCAAATGGTATCGGGGCCATCGGCCGCCGCACGTTCATCCACCAACGCAAAACTGCCGGGCGGCAACAAGCGCTGAGGTGGCAATTTTTCACAACCCAAGCTGATCACAAACACTTC
The DNA here is from genome assembly GCA_030158125.1 of Limnohabitans sp. Lineage (GTDB taxonomy): Bacteria > Pseudomonadota > Gammaproteobacteria > Burkholderiales > Burkholderiaceae_C > Limnohabitans_A. The sequence continues at coordinate 191,432 of JAOATL010000010.1, forward strand.
ATTGCCAAAATTGGGATTGAGGCTGATGTTGCGCAAAGTGCGAATGGGTATGACCGCGTCGGGTGCATCGATGGCAACACCACAGCCGTAGGTGTGCTCGATGCCTACGACGTCATCCACGTTGGGGTACAAGGGCAGCAACTCTTCTTTGATTTTTTGCACCGCCAACGAGACCACACCTGCCACACACTGAACGGTGGTGGTCACGGCCAATATATTGCGCGTGCCCACAGAGCCATCGGTATTTCGATAACCCTCGAAGGTGAAACCTGTTAATGGCTCTATGGCAATTTGTGGCGCAGTGGCCATCGGTAAATTTTGAAAGTCTCTTGCTGCCGGCATGTCCAGTAGGCGCTCATGCACCCAGCTGCCGGCAGGGATATCGGTCTTTGCGATACCCACATTGACGTTGTACCGCAGCACGGCTTGGCCCGCCGCAATATCGACCAAGGCAACTTTATGACCTTGCGGAATGGCATTCAACAATACCAACGCATCGGTGCTCATGCCCTTTTGCACCCGATCGCCCGCCTTCAAGCCACCTGCCGTCACCACAATGGCAACGTTGTCGGCAGGGTGCATGGCGATGGTGGGGTGCAGTGGCGTGGTCACAGGGTAAATATTAACTTGTCGTACAAGTAGAATTATGTAATCCTTCGCGTCAATGGGACTCAGTAATTACCCGATGAACCTCAACACAACCACTTCAGAAGAACATCGCAAGTCACGCAATTTGGGCTTGAACCTGGTTGAAAAACTCACCGCAGATGTGCGACTGGGCCGTCTGCTGGCGGGCGAAAAATTGCCCAGTGAAGCTGAAATCATGAAGCATTTTGGCGTCAGTCGAACGGTGGTGCGCGAAGCACTGTCAAAACTTCAAGCGGCGCAATTGGTTGAAACACGTCACGGCATTGGCACCTTTGTGCTGCCACAAAACAGCGCGCCTTCGTTCCAAATCAGTCCGCATCAGTTGGGCACTTTGCACGAAGTGATTGCCTTGCTAGAGTTTCGCATTGGCATTGAAACGGAAGCCTCTGCCTTGGCTTCTCAGAGGAGAAATGCCGAAAATTTAGAAGAAATGCAAGAGGCCATGGATGCCTTTGCCAATGCAATTGAAGCAGGCCGAGATGCGGTGCAAGCCGATTTCAGGTTTCACCAAGAGATTGCACGCGCCACACACAACAAACACTTTCAAGACCTGATGCACTCTTTGGGAACAGGCGCCATTCCACGCGGCAGATTGCAAAGCACGCTGCCCGCAGATGCCCAGCGACTCATCTATTTGCGCCGCGTGCACCAAGAGCACGAAAGCATTTTCAACGCCATTTTGGCGCAAGACCCTGAAGCAGCGCGCGCCGCCATGCGCACCCATTTGTCCAACAGTCGCGATCGTTTAAGGAAAAGTGCGCCACTTGCCAATTGATTGCACTGCCCTCCGTGGTTTTGCCTATTTTGCAGCCCTCAGTCAAGTTGTACGATGACTTAAATTCGACTTTCCAGCACCATGACACACACACACTCAACCCCCACCATCACCCAACTGCGCGTCATTCCCGTTGCAGGGCGGGACAGCATGCTGCTGAACTTGAGCGGCGCACACGGCCCCTTCTTCACGCGCAACATCTTGATCCTCACCGACGCCAGCGGCAACACTGGCATTGGCGAGGTGCCCGGCGGTGAAAAAATTCGCAAAACATTAGAAGACGCGCGCCCTTGGGTCGAAGGCCAAAGCATTGGCAATGCCAAGAATTTACTGAGCAGCTTGCAACAAAAATTTGCCGACCGCGATGCCGAAGGTCGTGGCAATCAAACCTTTGATTTACGCGTGGCCATTCACGCAGTGACGGCCATCGAGAGTGCACTGCTCGACTTGCTAGGTCAGCATTTGGGCGTGCCTGTGGCCGCCCTGTTGGGTGAAGGCCAACAACGCTCGCAAGTTCAAGTCTTGGGCTATTTGTTCTACATTGCCGACCGTCTCAAAACTGACTTGCCCTACAACAGCGAGCCCAATGCCAACAACGACTGGCAACGTCTGCGCCACGAAGCTGCACTCACACCAGAGGCCATTGTGCGTTTGGCCCAAGCTGCGCAAGACCGTTACGGTTTCCAAGACTTCAAACTCAAAGGCGGCGCCATTCGTGCTGAAGAAGAAGTTGAAGCCATTGTGGCCTTGCATGAAAGATTTCCTGAAGCGCGCATCACGCTCGATCCCAATGGCGGTTGGTTGCTCAAAGACGCCATTCGTTTGCTGCGCGATCATCGCAACACCATGGCCTACGCCGAAGACCCGTGCGGTGCAGAAGGTGTTTTTTCTGGCCGGGAGGTCATGGCCGAATTCAAGCGCGCCACGGGCTTGCCCACCGCCACCAACATGGTGGCCACCGACTGGCGCGAAATGGCGCACAGCATTCAACTTCAGTCGGTCGACATTCCCTTGGCCGACCCTCACTTCTGGACCCTTCAAGGCTCGGTGCGCGTAGCGCAGTTGTGTCAAATGTACGACCTCACATGGGGCTCTCATTCCAACAACCACTTCGATGTGTCCTTGGCCATGTTCACGCACTGCGCAGCGGCTGCGCCTGGCAAAGTGACCGCCATTGACACGCACTGGATTTGGCAAGACGGCCAGTACCTCACACAAGAACCTTTGCAAATTAAAGGCGGCATGATCGATGTGCCCACAGCGCCGGGCTTAGGCGTCAAGCTCAACATGGATGCCGTGGAAGCAGCGCATCAACTTTATTTGCAGCACGGCTTGGGCGCACGCAACGATGCCATGGCCATGCAATATCTCATTCCCGGCTGGACATTCAATCCCAAAATGCCAGCCATGGTTCGATGAATTTCAATCTACAAACTCTGACCCAATAACACCATGCGAAGCATTCACAACAACTTCAAGCACGCCATTCAAAACGGCCAAAAACAAATTGGCCTGTGGTCCCATTTGTGCAGCCCCATCAGCATTGAAATTCTGGCCCACTGCGGCTACGACTGGTTACTGCTGGACATGGAACATTCGCCCAACGACATCAGCGAAATTTTGGCGCAACTGCAAGCCATGAAGGGCGGCACCGCCACGCCCATCGTACGGCCTCCATGGAACGACATGGTGACTTTCAAACGCCTGCTCGACATTGGTGTGCAAAACTTGCTGGTTCCCTATATTCAAACGGCGGAAGAGGCGCGCGACGCTGTCTCTTACACCCGCTACCCACCGCACGGCGTGCGCGGCTATGCCGGTGCCCCACGCGCCAGCAATTACGGCCGCGTGAAAGACTACGCACACCTCAACGCCAATGAGTTGTGCTTGCTGCTGCAAGTCGAAACACTTCAAGGTTTGGACAATTTAGAAGCCATTGCCAACGTGGAAGGCGTGGACGGCGTCTTCATTGGCCCCGGTGATTTGTCTGCCGCATTGGGCCATTTGGGCAACCCCAAACACCCCGACGTGTTGAAAGTGATCGACCAAGCCATTGCACGCATCAAAGCCTGCGGCAAAGCGGCTGGTATCCTCACGGGTGATGTTGCCTTGGCCAAACACTATGTGGCCCAAGGCTGCTTGTTTGTCGCGGTAGGCGCCGATCAAAACGTGCTGCGCGACAGTGCCACTGCCTTGGTGCAAGGTTTCAAAGACTGATCACGGCCCACTTCGCTAGGACTGCCCACATGCTTAAGCCCAAAGCTTCTCCTCTCTCCTTCCCCAGACTGTTGCTGACGGGTGCCGCCGGACAATTGGGTCAAGAAATGCGGCCTCGTCTCAAAGCGTATTGCGATGTGCTGCGTGTCAGTGATCAAAAAAATCTGGGCCATGCGAACACCGGCGAAGAAGTGTGCATGGCCGATTTAGCCAATGCGGCTGAGATGCAAAGCTTGCTCACTGGCGTCGATGCCGCTGTTCACTTGGGCGGTATTTCCACCGAGCAAGCCTGGGAACCCATTTTGGCCAGCAACATTGTGGGCATGGTGAACTTGTACGAAGCCGCAAGGCTGCAAGGCACTCGGCGCATCGTGTTTGCCAGCTCCAATCACGTCACGGGCTTCTACAGGCAAGACGAAGTGATCGACACCCAGAAGCCGCCCAAGCCCGATGGCTTTTATGGTTTGTCCAAAGCCTTTGGTGAAGACTTGGCAGAAATGTATTGGGCCCGCTGGGGCATCGAAACCGTCAGCATTCGCATTGGCTCTGCACTCCCCGCCCCCAAAGACCGACGCATGTTGTCCACATGGATCAGCTTTGACGACTTAGAGCGCTTGGTCGTGTCGGCGCTCACGGCCCCCATCGTGGGCCACACCATTATCTTTGGCATGTCCGACAACCAAACCTCCTGGTGGGACAACACGCATGCCAAACACATTGGCTACCGAGCGCTCGACTCATCCGATGTGTTCAGGCATGAAGTAGAAGCAAGACAGCCACTCATCGACCGGCATGACAAAGCCGCTTTGTACCAAGGTGGCGCCTTTGTCAAAGTGTCACCCCATGGCGATTGATCGCTGAAAACGCCGAAAGTTTGCAGTGAACAAACCCGTTCAATTCATCGCCATTGGCGAATGCATGTTAGAGGTTCAAGCCAATGGCTTTGGTCCTAGCGTCTTGTCGTTTGGTGGCGACACCTTCAACACATCGGTGTACTTGCGCCGCTGCGCATCGGCACAGGCCATTGAGGTGGGTTATGCCACAGGCTTGGGAATAGACCCTCTTAGCCAGCAACTCAAGACCGCTTGGAAAAACGGAGGTCTGAACCTTGATGCGGTCCAAATGATCGACGGCAAATTGCCGGGCCTGTACCTGATTGAAACGGACGACAAGGGCGAACGCAGCTTTCACTTTTGGCGCGAGAGCAGTGCAGCACGCGCCTATTTTGAGGCGCCCCACACAGTCTTGGAACAAAACGCGCACACCTACGACTGCATTTACTTCAGTGGCATTTCTTTGGCCATTTTGGACGACACCTCACGCCAACGTCTGTTCAAGTTGTTGAAAAAAGTTCGTGCAACAGGCTGCCGCGTGGTGTTCGACAACAACTTCAGGCCCAAGCTCTGGCCCAGCCTGGAAGTCGCACAGCAGGTTTACCGCCAGGCCTTTGCGGTGTGTCATACCGCCATGATCACTCTGGACGATCACCAGGCGGTCTTTGGCTTGGCCAACTTGAATGAAGCACTGCAGCACGCTCAAGCATTGGGCATGCCTGAAGTGGTCATCAAGCGAGGTGCTGACAGTACTTTGGTCCGTGAATCTCCCGGCGCGCCTTGGCAGCACATCCCCACCACACGCGTCGATCAGGTGATCGACACCACGGCAGCCGGTGACTCGTTTGCAGCCGGGTATTTAAGCCGCCGACTGCTTGGCGAAAGCGCCCTTGTGTCGGCTGAATATGGCAACAAGTTGGCAGCCCGAGTCATTCAGCACCGGGGTGCACTGATCCCGCCAGAGGCGATGCAAGACCTCATTTTTCATCCGGTCAATTGATAAATATCAATAAAATCAACAACTTATATATTTAGCACTCTTCACGAGAGAGTGCTAAAATCCGATCCATTATGGAAAGGAGTTCTGGAATGACAAACCTGACTGGATCCCCCGACACTGCACTCACCCTGAAGAATCCATGGGCCGTAGTGCCATCATTGGGGCACCTCGATGCGTACATCTCTGCGGTCAACCGCATGCCCATGCTCACCCCCGAGGAAGAGCAAGAGTTTGCACGCAAATTGAAAACCGACAACGACTTGGAAGCTGCCAGTAAGTTGGTGCTCTCGCACCTGCGCTTGGTGGTCTCTGTGTCTCGTCAGTACTTGGGTTATGGCCTGCCTCACGGCGACCTGATTCAAGAAGGCAACATCGGCTTGATGAAAGCCGTGAAACGCTTCGACCCCGACCAAGGCGTGCGCTTGGTGAGCTACGCCATGCATTGGATCAAGGCCGAAATTCACGAGTACATCTTGAAGAACTGGCGCATGGTCAAGGTGGCCACCACCAAGGCCCAGCGCAAATTGTTTTTCAACTTGCGCTCCATGAAGCAAGGCCTCAAAGCCGAAGCCGACGAAGCCACGGGCACGCACCGCGACACCCTCACGTCTGCGCAAATTGACAGCATGGCCAAAACGCTCAATGTCAAACGCGAAGAAGTGATGGAAATGGAAACGCGCATGTCAGGCGGCGATGTGCTGCTAGACCCTGCACCGTCCGAAGATGGCGAAGTGGCCTACGGTCCTATCGCTTACTTGGCCGATGCGCACCACGAACCCACCGCCATGATTGAAGCGCATCAGCGCGACATGATGGCCAGCGATGGCATTGCCACTGCGTTGGCGTCCTTGGACGAACGCAGCCGCAGAATTGTGGAAGAGCGTTGGCTCAAAGTGAACGACGATGGCTCGGGTGGCATGACCCTGCACGACTTGGCCGATGAGTTTGGCGTGAGCGCCGAGCGCATTCGCCAAATTGAAGTGGCGGCCATGAAGAAAATGAAAGCGGCTTTGACGGAATACGCTGAGGCCTAAACAGCAACGCTTCGCAAATCAAAAAAGAGGGCTTAGGCCCTCTTTTTCATTTCAGCAACCACTTGAAATCTTCGGCCAACACTTGGGCGCCTGACCCATATCTGTTGAACAATCGAACGCGGCCTTGCGTGTCAAACGCATAGCTACCCGCAGAGTGATCCATGGTGTAGCTGGTCGGTGTTTTGCCTTCTACCCGCTTGAAGTAAATCTTGAATTCCTTGGCAATGGCCGGCAACTGCTCTGGCGTAGGTCTGAGCGCTACAAAGCTGGGGTCAAAGTTTTCAACATAGGCCTTGAGCAATTCGGTGGTGTCGCGTTCTGGATCAACCGTCACAAACACAGCTTGCAGCTTGTCGCCATCGGGGCCCAGCAAACGTTTCACATCACTCAGCTCTTGCATGGTGGTGGGACACACATCGGGGCATTGGGTGTAGCCAAAGAAGACCACCACAATCTTGCCAGCAAAATCTTTCAGCGTGCGGACTTGGCCGTTCTGATCGGTCAGGTTCAACTCTTTGGCGTAGTCTGCACCCGTGATGTCAACGCCATGAAACGACATTTTTTGTTCGTTGCATGCGCCCAAGGACAGCACCAACGCCAAGCTTGTGAGAAATTTAGTGAACATGTTCATACCCCAACCATACATCAACGACCGAACGTCCGGCTGCGGCTCAGCATCCAGGTCAGTGTCATCATCAAAGCACCCGCACCACCCGTGTGCGCCACGGCTGCCAACAAAGGCCAATCCAACACGACGTTGGACAAGCCCGTTATAAATTGCAGCGCCAGCAAGGCCCCCAGCCAGCGTGATAAATCTTTTTGAACGCTCGCACGCTTGAAGGTCCACACCATGAAAGCACCGTAAGAAAACACGATCAAAGCCATCAAGCGGTGCACCATGTGCACAGAAATCAAAGCCTCAAATGGCAAAGTCTGGCCAGCAGCATCCACCCCTAAATGACGCCAAATTTGAAATGCAGCCCCGTTCCACGCCGGCCACCATTGGCCATTGCAATCAGGAAAACCTGTGCAAGCCAACACAGCGTAATTGGTACTGACCCAAGCGCCCAAAGCAATTTGAACGACAAGCAACACGGCGGCGATCCAGACCATGGCACGTAAACGCGCCGACAGAACTTCACGTTGCATGGAAGGCACCCAAGCCACTTGGGCGCTGAGCAACACCAGTAAGCCAATGCCGCCCAGCAAGTGCAGCGTGACGATGGCGGGAAACAATTTCATGGTGACCGTCAACGCACCAAAGGCCCCTTGCATGCACACCCACACCAAAGTGAGCCATGCCCAAAAGGGTCGTACTTGCCATGCATCTTTTTCTACAACATGGCCTTTGAATTTTTGCCAAGTACTCACCATGGCCATGACCAATATCAAAAAGCCCACCGACATGGCCAAATAGCGATGGATCATTTCAATCCACGCTTTGTTGTGTGTCACAGGCCCTGTAGGCATCACGGCCACCGCCGCGTCAATGTGCGCATCGGCCCCTAATGGACTGGCATGTCCATAACAACCCGGCCAATCGGGACAGCCCAAACCTGAATCGGTTAAGCGCGTGAACGAACCAAACATCACCAAGTCAAAGGTAAGGAACAGTGTCAGCACCACCAAAGCGCGCATTTTCAAATTCACGTTGCGGCCACGGTTTTTATAAAGGGTTAACAGCAGCGGAACAGCAGCAATGAAAAACCCAACGCACAGCAAACGCGCTGTGGGGCTGAGGTTGTACAGATCGACTTCGGTCATGGTGCGTGAGGATTCTGTTTAATGCGTTGCGCGTGGTTGTTTGAGCATTTGGCGCATGTCGTCCAAACCAATTTGACTTTCGGAAGCCACTTTCAATCGGGGCTGCGGTTTAAGGGCATGGCCATAGACCACTTCAAAGGTCAGTGCCAAGCGGCCGCCTTGATCAGGTTTGGCCAGGCTTAACAAAACTGCTTGAAGTTGTTGCAACCAAACTTTGCCGCGCAGGCCACCAAATCGGTCCACATGAAAATTGCGGCCCAAGCTGCGCAAATCTTCCAGCAGTTTTTCTGGGCTGGCATAGGTCAAGGTGATCTTTTCCATGTCCATCACAGGCTCGGCAAAGCCCGCATGAACCAACATGTCACCCCAATCGTGCATGTCGGTGAATTCATGTGCAGGCATGGGCCAGCCTGCTTGCGCATACGCAGCCCGCAATTCGAGCAAGGTGTCAGGACCTAAGCAAGAAAACATCACAAAGCCATTGACCGACAAGGCGCGGTGCCACTGTGCCAGCAAGGCTTCGGGGTGCGACGCCTGGTGCAACAACATGTTGGCCCAGACCAAGTCCATGCTGTGGTCTGCAAAGTCGCCCGTTTGCAAGCGAGATTCAAACCAAGCGGCCGGATGCCACCAGGGCTTGCGTGCCAATGCCTGCACTTGCGTCGCTTCGCTGGGCCTTTGTGCTTTCAAAAAGCCCTTGGCCTTAGGGTAGCGCTGCTTGAGCAAAACCAAGGCATTCAGGCCTGCACGCACCGGATCCCAGCACACCCATGACTTCGGTTGCAATGTGATGAACGCCAAACGCTCTTCCATGCGCCTTGCCACTTCTTCGTGAAGCCAGGGCGAACTTAGCGCAGGCGCCTGTTTGCCTTTGCCCAACAACGACAGCATCGCCCATCGACTTGCGGCGACGGGGTCTAGGCTGGGGGGGCGTTCTTGGGCCATTTGAAATTTTGAAAGGCAGGCAACAGCGTTTGACAATACAAGCCATGCAGGGCACTGAATGCCACACAGCAAGCCGATGCAATTGGCATTGGCAATGTGCAGAAGTATATTGGTTCGTGATTAACCTTCCCAGCCAATGTGCAATTTGCAAAGCCTGGCCAGCCATCCCGGTTTGCCATGCCTGCGTCAGTGCGTTTGGTCAGCCCAAACGCAGATGTCAAAGGTGCGCATTGGCTCTCCCTGTCTCATTTTGGACCGACGTTTCTCTGCGCGCGCAGCACAAGTCCTCAATCTGTTCAAACTGCCAAGACAAATCACCGCCTTTGGACGCCTGTTGGGCCGCTGTGTCTTATGCATGGCCATGGACACAACTGCTGGCCCAATTCAAATTTCAAAACGATGCCGCTTGGGCCAAAGCGCTGGCCTTGTTAATGCGCAGCGCACCTGGCGTAGAAGACGCATTGAACGCGGCCGACATCATCCTGCCCATGCCTTTGTCCGCGCAGCGATTGGCCGAACGCGGGTTCAATCAGGCCTTGCTATTGGCCCAAGTTTTGGATGGTGCCAAAACGCAGGCCTTCACCTTGCTAAAGCTGAGGCACACGGCTCAGCAAAGTACCCTGAAGCGTTCTGATCGACTGCACAACTTGGCAGGTGCTTTGGCTGTAGCGCCCTTAAAGGCGCTTACTCTAAGAGGGCAAAACGTGCTGCTGGTTGACGATGTCATGACCAGCGGTGCCAGCCTCAACACGGCGGCGCAAGTCTTGAAACAAGCAGGTGTTCAATCGGTGAAGGGTTTGGTGTTTGCACGCACGGAAGTCTGACGCGCCATTCAAGCCGTGCTGGCAACTCCCCAATTCCGAAGCACAATAGCGGCTTATGTTTCACATTGTTTTAGTCGAACCCGAAATCCCCCCCAACACAGGCAACGTCATTCGCTTGGCCGCCAACACGGGCTGCGCCTTGCACCTCATTGAGCCTTTGGGATTTTCGATGGAAGACAAGCACATGCGCCGTGCGGGTCTGGATTACCACGAGTACACACAGGTCAAGCGCCATGCCGACTGGGCCACGTTTTTAGCCACCGAACAGCCCGATGCAGCGCGCATGTTTGCGCTCACCACCAAAGGCACGCGCTTTGTACAAGACGCGCAATTTCAAGCCGGAGATTGGTTTGTCTTTGGCGCCGAAACGCGAGGCTTAGCGCCCGAGTTGCGCGAAAGTTTTGCGCCGGCCAACCGATTGAAACTGCCCATGCTCGAGGGCCAGCGCAGTCTCAATTTGTCCAACAGTGTGGCCGTGGTGGCCTACGAAGCTTGGCGCCAGAATGGCTTTCAAAGTTAAACGCCTTGGCGTTTAACTTCGTGCATCAAACGTAATAGCGCGCCAACGACTCCGCAATGCAGCTGGGCTTGTCAGAGCCTTCACGCTCAATTTTCATTTCCCATGTGAACTGCATGCCGTTGCCATCAATGGCCACCGCTTCAAGCAACTTCATGTGACCGCGCACCTTGCTGCCCACAGGCACCGGTGACGTAAAGCGCACTTTGTTCAAACCGTAGTTCACGCCCATGCGTACATCTTCAATTTTGATGGCGCTTTGCGACAACTTTGGAATCAAAGACAAAGTCAAGAAGCCGTGGGCAATGGGCGCACCAAAGGGGCCTGCCTTGGCTTTTTCCACATCGATGTGAATCCACTGATGGTCGCCTGTGGCTTCGGCGAACATATTGACTTGTTCTTGAGTGATCTCGGTCCATGGCGACACTGCCACCGTTTGACCAACACAAGCTGCGAGTTCTTTGAGGGTTTGAAATGTTTTCATGGGCCGAACTCTAGACGCGTTCCAAAATGAGCGCAATCCCCTGGCCGACACCAATGCACATGGTGCAAAGCGCATAGCGGCCGCCGGTGGCATGCAAACGGTTCACGGCCGTTGTGGCCAAACGCGCACCCGAAGCACCCAAAGGGTGACCCAAGGCAATGGCGCCACCCCATGCATTCACGCGCTCGTCGTCGTCTTTCAAACCCAACATGCGCAGCACGGCCAAGCCTTGCGCCGCAAAGGCTTCGTTCAATTCAATGACATCGATTTGATCGAGCGTCAAACCTGTTTGCGCCAATACTTTCAAGGTGGCGGGTGCGGGGCCAATGCCCATCACACGGGGTGCCACGCCAGCCGTGGCCATGCCCACCACACGGGCTCGGGGCGTCAGGCTGTACTTGCCCGCCATGGTTTCGTTGGCCAGCAACAAGGCACAAGCGCCGTCGTTCACGCCACTGGCATTGCCAGCAGTCACAGTGCCATCAGGGCGCACCACACCTTTGAGCTTGGCCAAAGATTCGATGCTGGTTTCGCGGGGATGCTCGTCGGTGTCCACGATGATGGCATCGCCTTTTTTCTGAGGAATGCTGACGGGAATAATTTCACGCGCAAAGTGGCCCGCCTTTTGAGCAGCCACCGCTTTCATTTGGCTGGCCAAGGCCATGCGGTCTTGTGCTTCGCGCTCAATTTTGTAATCGGTGGCCACGTTCTCGGCGGTCTCGGGCATGGAATCCACACCGTATTTTTCCTTCATCAATTTGTTGACGAAGCGCCAGCCAATGGTGGTGTCGTACACGGCATTGGCGCGGCTAAAAGCCGACTCGGCTTTGGGCATCACAAACGGTGCGCGGCTCATGCTTTCCACGCCGCCGGCAATCATCAAGCCGGCTTCGCCCGATTTGATGGCACGTGAAGCAGAGCCCACGGCATCCAAACCTGAACCGCACAAACGGTTGAGGGTGGCGCCAGGCACTTCAATGGGCAAGCCTGCCAACAAGCTGCTCATGTGCGCCACATTGCGATTGTCTTCACCGGCTTGGTTGGCGTTGCCATACAACACGTCAGTCACGGCGGCCCAATCCACTTGCGGGTTGCGCGCCATCAGGGCACGAATGGGAATAGCCCCCAGGTCATCGGTACGAACGCTGGACAGAGCGCCACCGTAACGGCCGAAAGGCGTGCGGATGGCGTCACAAATAAAGGCTTGGGTGATGTTGGAACTCATGGTGGCTCTTTGCTATGGATGTGAGGTTTTTCAAGAATCATGCAATATAGTGCATGATTGTTCTAAATTCAAGTTGGAATTGTCCCTAAAGCTTCCCCCTCACCTTAACCCGAAATGCCCTTGGGTGACAATGTTGCCATGCTGATACAACCCTCCCAAGCCGATGTGCGCAGATTCTTCTGTGGCACTTATGCCAAAGCCCGTTCAGGCGCCACGCTAGAGCCCATTGAGATTCTGGCCAGCCAATGGATTGACGAACATCCCGAGTACCACGCCGATTTCGCGGACGTCGATGCCGCCTTGGCCAGCATGTTGAACGTCGACCCTGCCAAAGAAAACCCGTTTTTGCATTTGTCCATGCACCTGTCCATCAGTGAGCAGTGCAGCATTGACCAACCACGCGGTATTCGCCAGGCCGTGGAGTTGCTCACTCACAAGCGCAATTCTTTGCACGAGGCGCATCACGCCACCATGGAGTGCCTAGGCCGCATGATTTACGAAAGCCAACGCTCTGGCCGTATGCCCGATGGCAATGTGTACATCGATTGCGTCCAAAAGCATGCCACCAAGGACTGAAGGGGCGAATTGAGCACTTAGGCCGCGGCGCAGGTCACAGAAGCGACATTCAAGACGGGCAACCCCAAGTCCCAAGCAGGTGTTTCTCGCGCACAATCAAAACAACATCAACCACTCTCGCTTGCTCACTATGAAATTCCAAGGCACCGACAACTACGTCGCCACGCAAGATTTGAAATTGGCCGTGAACGCCGCCATCACCTTGAAGCGCCCATTGCTGGTCAAAGGTGAACCGGGCACAGGCAAAACCATGCTGGCCGAAGAAGTGTCTGAAGCGCTGGGCTTGAAGCTCATTCAGTGGCACATCAAGTCCACCACCAAAGCGCAACAAGGCTTGTACGAATACGACGCCGTCAGCCGTCTGCGCGACAGCCAGTTGGGCGACGAAAAAGTCAAGAACATCGACAACTACATCATCAAGGGTGTGCTCTGGCAAGCCTTCACCTCGGAAGAGCCTGTGGCCATTTTGATTGATGAAATTGACAAGGCAGACATTGAGTTTCCCAATGACTTGCTGCGCGAAATCGATCGCATGGAGTTTTACTGCTACGAAACACGTCAGCTGATCAAAGCCAAGACACGTCCCTTGGTGTTCATCACTTCCAACAATGAAAAAGAATTGCCCGACGCCTTCTTGCGCCGCTGCTTCTTCCACTACATCAAGTTCCCTGAAGCCGACACCATGAAGCAAATTGTGGATGTGCACTTCCCCAACTTGAAAAAAGAATTGCTCACCGTTGCGTTGAAAAATTTCTACGACGTGCGCGGTTTGCCCGGCCTCAAAAAGAAACCTTCCACCAGCGAATTGCTCGACTGGCTCAAGTTGTTGGTGGCCGAAGACATTCCTTTGGAAGCCTTGCAAAGCGCCGATCAAAAAGTGAGCGTGCCGCCCTTGGTGGGTGCCTTGCTGAAAAACGAGCAAGACGTCAGCTTGTTTGAAAAGCTGGTGTTCATGAACCAACGCAACCGGTAAAAACATGTCACGCAACTTGCTCACTGAAGGTTTGTCGGACGCCGTCGGCTTTGTGGGCGGCGCCCTGCTTGGTTTTTGGGCGGGCCGCCTTCTGGGCTGGAATGTGTTTGCGGCGGGCTACGGCAGCGACAGCATCGGCGGCATTGTGTTGGTGGGTTTGGGCGGCGGCTTGGGTTTGCAATTGGCCAGGCGGTGGCAAGCGCAACAAGCGGCGGCCAAGCCCGAGCCTGTAACGCAAGACGCGTCAAATTCCGACGCCCCCAACAACGGCGCCTCGAAAGACAAACGATGAGCTCGCCCCATCTTTTTACCCAAACCATTCACCTCAAAGGCCAGTACGCCGAGCTGGTGCCCTTGACGGCGTCTCACCACGACGATTTGGTCGAAGCCGTGAAAGATGGCGAGCTTTGGCGCCATTGGTATACCTTCATTCCCACGCCAGAAAAAATGGCCGATGAAATTGCGCGCCGCCTGAACTTGCACAAGGCAGGCAGCTTGCTGCCTTTCACAGTGATGGTCAACGGCAAGGCGGTGGGCATGACCACTTACATGCACATCGACGCACCCAACCTTCGTGTTGAGATTGGCTCCACGTGGTACCGCAGCAGTGTGCAACGCTCACCCGTCAACACCGAATGCAAACGCCTGCTGTTGGCCCATGCATTTGAGCAGCTTCACTGCAATGCGGTGGAGTTTAGAACGCACTTCTTCAACCAACAAAGCCGCCGCGCCATTGAGCGTCTGGGTGCCAAGTTGGATGGCGTGTTGCGCAACCATCAAATCAACCATCACCCTGATGCCCCGGGCGCACTGCGCGACACCTGTGTGTACAGCATTCTCAACACCGAGTGGCCATCGGTCAAAGCCCACTTGGACTATCAACTCAGTCGTTCGCGCGAGGCCTGAAGCATGCTGATCGATTTCTTCTACACCCTGCGCGCCGCCAAGTTGCCGGTGTCTGTGCGTGAATATCTGAACGTCTTAGAAGCCCTGCAAGCCAACGTGGTTGGCCCAGCTTCAGACGCCTGCAGCATTGATGATTTCTACCACTTAAGCCGCACCATCATGGTGAAGGACGAGAAGCACTACGACAAGTTTGACAAAGCCTTTGGTGCTTATTTCAAGGGCGTTGAAATGCTGACCGATTTCACCAAAGACGTTCCCCTGGATTGGCTGCAAAAAATATTAGAAAAAGAACTCACGCCCGAACAAAAAGCCGCCATTGAAAAAATGGGCTGGGACGAGCTGATGGAGACCTTGAAGAAGCGTCTCGAAGAACAAAAAGAGCGCCACGAAGGTGGCAACAAATGGATTGGCACAGGCGGCACCTCTCCTTTTGGCAATGGCGGTCAAAACCCTCAGGGCATTCGGATTGGCGGTAAAGGCGGTCAACGCAGTGCTGTGAAGGTGTGGGAACAACGCGCCTACCGCGACTACGACGACACCCAAGAACTGGGCACCCGCAACATCAAAGTGGCCTTGCGCCGCCTGCGTAAATTTGCCCGTGAAGGCTCTGTCGAAGAACTGGATTTGCCCGACACCATTCGCGCCACCGCGGCCAACGCCGGCTACTTGGACATCAAAATGATTCCAGAGCGCCACAACAACGTGAAGGTTTTGTTGTTGATGGACGTGGGTGGCACCATGGACGATCACATTGCGCGTGTCGAAGAGTTGTTTTCGGCTGCCAAAGCAGAGTTCAAGCACCTAGAGTTTTATTACTTCCACAATTGCGTGTACGACTTCATGTGGAAGAACAACAAGCGTCGCTACGCCGAGAAGTTTCCCACCTGGGACATTCTGCGCAAGTACAACAAAGATTACAAATTGATCTTTGTGGGCGACGCCACCATGAGCCCCTACGAAATTTTGCAGCGTGGCGGCAGCGTGGAATACAACAACGAAGAAACCGGTGCCGAGTGGCTGCAACGCCTCACGCACACCTTTCCAAAATTTGCGTGGATCAACCCCGAGCCGCAAGGCGTTTGGCAGTACCGCCAAAGCATTGCCGTCATTCAGCAGCTCATGAGCAACCGCATGTTCCCGCTCACCCTCAAGGGTTTGGAAGACGCCATGCGCATGATGAGCAAATAATTTTTCAGATCAGGAGACTTTCATGGCCAAGGCGTACATCATTGGACAAGTGACCGTTCACAACCCTGAGGGCTACACCCAGTACTCACAACACGTGCCCGGCACACTGGCCCAATACGGTGGAAAATATTTGGTGCGAGGTGGCGATTGCACGCAACTTGAGGGCACTGCGCAAGGCAATCGCCGTGTGGTCATTGAGTTTGCCAGCCGTGCAGCCGCTGAGGCTTGGTACAACAGCCCTGAATACCAAGCCATCTTGCCGCACCGCAAAGCCAATTCAGAGGGTCACATTGCCCTTGTGGATGGGTTTGAAGGCTAAAATTGGCCAACCGCCGCCGTAGTTCAATGGATAGAACGAGTGCCTCCTAAGCGCTAGATACAGGTTCGATTCCTGTCGGAGGCACCAGCCCCCTCAACTCTCCAACTCAATCTTCCTGTCCCGCGCCAATTTGGTCCAACGCTCAATGTCCGCTTTGACATAAGCCGTAAAGGCATCGGGCGACAAAGGCATCAAGGCCACAGCCTCGGAAGAAAGTTTGTCTTTGAAGTCTTGTTGCGCCAAGACTTGCGCCAATGCATCGCTTAAGGTTTTAACCACATTGGGCGGCATGCCTGCGGGCCCCACAATGCCATACCACTGCTGGCCGTCAAAGCCTTTGTAACCCAGCTCTTCAAAGGTGGGCACATCTTTCAACAGTTCATGGCGATGCGCACCCGTCACCGCCAAGGGTCGCATTCTGCCGCTGCGGATGTGCGGTAAAGCGCCAGCCAGGCTGGGGAACAAGGCCTGGGTTTGGCCAGACGCTCGCAGGTGGCGCGCGCAATCATGTCGGCACCGCCGCCAGCCGCAACGGGCACGACGTAACGAATCGTTTTGAGCGGGTAATTGCTTTGAGCGATTGACCAGGGTGCAATGGCCGATGCGGCCGTTGCCAAAATGAATTGCCGTCTGTTGTTTGAAATCATGAATGCCTCCAAAGACATCTTAGACGCAAGCCGGTCAATTTGGTTTAAGGCATTTCCCTTTGAGTGACAAAACCTCTTGTTGCAGGTCGGCAGACCATGCTCTGCGGTCTCTGTCGTTGGCCAGTTGGGCAGGACCAAAATTCACAACGGCCCTCAAACTCTGTGCATTCAAGGTCGACCATACAGACGCCAGCAAGGTGTCATCATCGATATAACGCGCTGCCATGCTGATGCGCCCAGTGGCCGCGTCTACAAACTGCAAAGCCAAAGGCTGAATGGGTGCTTGCGCTTCAAGCGCCGATTGAATCAGGTTGGCATGAAACGGCAGCAAGCCAATGCCGTCACCTGTGGTGCCTTCTGGAAATACGCCCAGCACATCGCCATTGCGCAAAGACTGCGCCATGTCTTTGACCATGCGCATGGCATCCTTGCGTTGTGCGCGTTGGATGTACAAAGTACCGCCGCCAGTGGCCAATGTACCGAGCACAGGCCAGTCTCGCAATTCCGATTTAGACACGAAGCGGCAATGCCGCGTGGCATGAATGACCACGATGTCTAGCCAAGAAATGTGATTGCAAACCAAGAGCGCAGGGCCAGACGCAACGGGCTGCCCGCGAATTTCCAAATCAATGCCCCAAATCCGCAGGAGCTGCATGGCCCACACTTGCACGCGGGCGTCACGTTGCTGTTGGCTCAGTTGTGGAAACCGAAAATAAATGGTCACCCACCCCACCAACACATGCCAAATGCCACGCAGCAATTTGAGGGCTGCGCGCATGCTTAGGCTTGATAGGCCACTTGTCCGCTGACCAAGGTGCATTGCACACGGCCAGGCAAGTCATAGCCTGAGAAAGGCGTGTACTTGCCTTGGCTGCGCAAGTTCTCGGCCGTCACTTGCCAGTGGGCTTCGGGGTCCAAGATGCACACGTCGGCTTGTGCGCCCACCTTTAACTGTCCCATGTCTTTGCCCAGCACCCGTGCAGCTTCGCTGGTAATGGTGGCAATGGCACGCGACAAAGGTACTTTGCTGTCTTGCGACCATTTCAAGGCCAAGCTGAGCAACAACTCTAGGCCGGTGGCGCCGGGTTCGGCTTCGGCAAATGGCAGGGCTTTTTCATCTTCGCTCACAGGACTGTGGTCGGACACCAAGGCGTCGATGGTGCCATCGGCCAAGGCTTCGCGCAGGGCATCGCGATCACGCTGTTGACGAAGCGGTGGCGACACGCGCGCACGGCTGTCAAAGTAGCCCACATCGGCGTCGGTCAGGTGCAGTGAATTGATGCTGACATCACACGTCACAGACAAGCCTTCTGCTTTGGCCTGGCGCACCAAGGCCACGCCGGCCGCACTGCTGATGCGGCACAAATGCACATGGGCTTTGATGCTTTTGAGCAGTTCAAAAATGGTGTGCAAGGCAATGGTCTCGGCGGCAACGGGCACGCCCGACAAACCCATGCGCGTGGCCAAGGGGCCGCTGGCCGCAACGCCTTTGCCCAAGTGCAATTCTTGGGGGCGCAACCACACTGTGTAGCCAAATGAGTTGGCGTATTGCAAAGCGCGTTGCAGCACTTGGGTGTTTTCCAAAGCCACTTCAGCTTGGCTAAAACCCACGCAACCGGCTTCTGTGAGTTGAACCATTTCTGTCAGCACTTCGCCTTTGAGGCCGCGCGTTAACGCGCCCAGAGGCATGACCTTAGAGCGATTGAGTTTTTCTGCTTTGAAGCGAAGCATTTCCACCAAGCCTGGCTCGTCCAGCACAGGGTCTGTATCGGGCGGACACACCAAGCTGGTCACACCACCCGCTACAGCAGCTGCCAATTCTGAATCGAGCATGCCCTCGTGTTCGTGGCCTGGCTCTTTGAGCCGCACAGACAAATCGACCAAGCCTGGCATCACGATGAGGCCTTTGGCATCGATGGTTTTTTGCGCTTGAAAATCTGCGGGCGCTTTGCCAATGGCCACAATTTTGCCAGCCGAGATGGCCACTTCGGCCATGGTGTCGGTGTTGCTGGTGGGGTCGATGACACGGCCGCCTTGAATCAAAATTTTCATGGTCTTTTTCTTTCTTCTTCTACTTCTGCTGATTAGGCTTCGTTGCCTGCCACGATGCTCATCACGGCCATGCGCACTGCAATGCCAAAGGTCACTTGCGGCAAGATGACACTTTGCGGACCGTCCACCACGGCAGAGTCAATTTCTACACCGCGGTTGATAGGACCCGGGTGCATCACGATGGCATCGGGTTTGGCCAATTGCAGTTTTTCGGGGGTGAGACCGAAGCGTTTGAAATACTCTTGGCTGGAAGGCAGCAAGGCACCGCTCATGCGTTCGTTTTGGAGGCGCAGCGTAATCACCACGTCGCAATCTTTGATGCCCTCTTCTAGGTTGTGAAACACCTTCACACCCATTTGCGCCATGTCCGATGGCACCAGCGTTTGCGGACCCACCACGCGCACTTCGGCACAGCCCAAGGTGGTGAGTGCGTGAATGTCTGAGCGCGCCACGCGAGAGTGCAAGACGTCGCCCACAATGGCTACCGTGAGATTGGTGAAATCTTTTTTGTAGTGGCGAATGGTGTACATGTCGAGCAAACCCTGTGTGGGGTGTGCGTGCCGGCCGTCACCGGCATTGACCACGTGCACATGCGGTGCCACGTGCTGTGCAATGAGGTAAGGCGCGCCCGACTCGGAATGGCGCACCACAAAAATATCGGCCGCCATGGCCGACAAGTTGGCAATGGTGTCGAGCAGCGACTCGCCTTTGGAAGCCGACGAACGCGCAATGTCGAGGTTGATCACATCGGCCGACAAACGCGTGGCTGCAATTTCAAAAGTGGTGCGCGTGCGCGTGCTGTTTTCAAAAAACAAGTTGAACACGCTTTTGCCGCGCAGCAAGGGCACCTTCTTCACTTCGCGGTCGCTGACGCTGACGAAGTTGGCAGCGGTGTCCAAGATGTGCGTGAGGATGTCGCGCGACAAACCTTCGGTGGACAGCAAGTGAATCAGCTCGCCGTTCTTGTTGAGTTGGGGATTGCGTTTGTAGAGCATTGTTATTTTTTTCCGACTGAACTGTGGTCTTCTTTGACTTCGAAACTGAACGCACCGTTGTCCAAACGGGCCAGCGCCAGCGATTGTGTTTCGGGCAAGGCCACGCGCGCGGCGGCGTAGTCGGCCTGGATGGGCAACTGGCGAGCGCCGCGGTCCACCAGCACCGCCAAGCGCACATTGGCCGGGCGACCGTAATCAAACAATTCGTTGATCACAGCGCGAATGGTGCGGCCGGTGTAGAGCACATCGTCCAAGATCAGCACATCGGCGCCTTGAATTTCGAAGGGCAAGCTGGTTTGACCACCCGCAGACAAGCCGCGCTGCGCAAAGTCATCGCGGTGCATGGCCGAGGAAATGCTGCCGTGTTTGCCCGTCAAGCCCAAATCTTTTTGCAGACGTTCGGCCAGCCAGGCGCCGCCCGAGGTGATGCCCACCAAACGTGTGTCGGCGGTGCACATGGCACGCACACCGCGCAAGAGTTCGCTGTACAGCGCCTCTGCATTCAAAGCCAATGCACTCAAGGCAGACTCCTTAAAAATTGTTCCAAAATGATGCAGGCCGACGCAGCGTCGGCATCTTTGGCACCCGCCGAAATGGCTTCGGTGGTGCTGTAACGTTCGTCCACTTCGTAGACATTCAAACCAAAACGGCCGCGCAATTGGCGTGCAAATTTTTGTGCGCGCAAGGTGTTTTCATGCGAGGCACCATCGGGGTGAAAAGGCACGCCCACCACCAAGGCATCGGGCATCCATTCTTTGATGCGTTTTTCTATTTGCGCAAAGCGCGCATCGCCTTCGGCCACCACTGTGGCTTGCGGCGTGGCTTGGCCCAACATGCGATTGCCCACTGCAACACCGGTGCGCTTGAGGCCAAAGTCAAATGCCAAAAAACTCTGCTGCGATGCAGGCACAGAGGGCGCCTGGTCTAGGCTCATGCGTGGCCCGCCTCGGAAGACAACATCCAAGATTGCAAGCCCAACAGGCCGAGCGCCTTGTCGTAGCGTTGCTCAATGGGCGTGTCAAAAATCACGGCGGGATCGGCCTCGACAGTGAGCCAGCTGTTTTCGCCAATTTCAGATTCCAATTGCCCCTCGCCCCATGAGGCATAACCCAGTGTGACCACCACACGGTGGGGACCAGAGCCATTGGCAATGGCTTCCAGCACATCTTTGGACGTGGTCATGGCCAGCCCGCCCGGCACACTGAGGGTGGCGGCGTAAAGAGGATCTTGAGGGGTGGCGTCGGTGACTTCGGGTTCGTGCAATACAAAACCTCGCTCGCCCTGCACGGGGCCGCCCATCAATACCTTGGCTTGCAAAAGGTCTTCTCGGTGCAGGGGCAGCTCGACTTTCTCGAACAAATGCTTCAGACTGAGTTCGCTGGGCTTGTTGATGATCAGGCCCATGGCGCCCCGCTCCGAGTGTTCGCACACGTACACCACACTCTTGGCAAAAGTAGGGTCCTCCAAACCGGGCATGGCAATCAAAAAATGATGCGAAAGCTGAGTGGAGGCAAAATCGGCAGACATGTCCCAATTTTAACGGCCTCAAACCCATGCACAAACCCTTTTCTACCGGCTTGGTCTGGTTTCGGCGAGATTTACGCGTTGCCGACAACGCCGCCCTGTTTTACGCCCTCAAAAATTGCCAAAAAGTGCAGTGTGTGTTCGTCTTCGACACCGACATTCTCAATGCCCTGCCCCGTCAAGACCGGCGGGTGGCCTTCATCCGCGAGTCCTTGGTCGAATTGGACAGCCTGCTGCGCCAAGCGGCCGTCCAGGCAGGTGTTGACGCCAAGCTGGCGGCCCAAGTGGGCCTCATTGTGTTGCACGGCAGCTCCCTCAAAGAAATTGCACACTTGGCCCAACACATCGAGGCGCAAGCAGTCTTTGCCAACCACGACGACGAACCCGCCGCCTTGGCCCGCGATGCCCAAGTGCGCGGCGCCTTGGCCAATGCAGGCATTGCCCTGCACACCTACAAAGACCACGTGGTGTTTGAACGCCAAGAGGTGCTCACTTTGGCCGGCAACCCCTACACCGTGTTCACACCCTACAAAAATGCCTGGCTCAAAAAAGTGCAGCCCCAAGATTTGGCGCCACACCCCGTGGCAGAGCATGCAGCGGCTCTCGCCCCACGGCCAGCCGAACACCAAGTGCCCGTGCCCACCCTGCCCAACATCGACTTTGAAAACATCGACCTCAGTGCCCTGCACTACAAAACAGGCGTTTCGGGTGCGCAGGCCCTGCTCGCCGATTTCTTGCAGCGCATTGACCGTTATGAAGAAACGCGCAACTTTCCCGCCGTCAAAGGCCCCAGCTACCTTAGCGTGCACTTGCGCTTTGGCACAGTGTCTGTGCGGCAATTGGCTGCCCAGGCCTGGGGCCGTTACAAAACCAGCGAAGGCGCCAGCGTGTGGTTGTCCGAGCTCATTTGGCGCGATTTTTATGCGCAAATTTTGGCCAACTTTCCCCACGTGGCCGAGCGCAGTTTCAAAGCCGAATACGATGCCATCCATTGGGACCATGGCCCCCATGGCAAGGCCTTGTTTGCAGCCTGGTGCGAAGGCCGAACCGGGTATCCATTGGTCGACGCGGCCATGGCCCAAATCAACCAAACGGGTTACATGCACAACCGCCTGCGCATGGTGGTGGCCTCGTTCCTCACCAAAGATTTAGGCGTCGATTGGCGCTGGGGTGAAACCTACTTTGCCCAGCACCTCATCGACTTTGACCTCTCGGCCAACAATGGCGGATGGCAATGGGCCAGCTCCAGCGGTTGCGATGCACAGCCCTACTTTCGCATCTTCAACCCTGTCACCCAAAGCCAAAAGTTTGACCCGCAAGGCAAGTTCATCAAGCGCTACTTACCCCAGCTGGCAGGCCTGTCGGCGGTCGACATTCATGCGCCGTGGGAGGCCAAGCCGCTGGCTTTGCAAGCGGCGGGCGTGAATTTGGGAAAAGACTACCCCCTGCCCGTGGTGAACCATGCAGAGGCCAGAGAGACCACCTTGGCGCGTTATGCGGTGGTCAAAAAAGCAAGCTGACGTGCGTCAGGCTGCCTGGGTGGCCAGCTTAAATGGCCACCATTTCAAAGTCTTCTTTGCGCGCACCGCATTCTGGACAGGTCCAGTTCATGGGCACATCAGCCCAGGCGGTGCCAGGGGCAATGCCGTCTTCTGGGCAACCAGTGGCCTCGTCGTAAATCCAGCCGCAAATTAAGCACATCCAAGTTTTTGTATCAGTCACAGTGTGGCACCGGGTCGAATAGAATGAAACGATTGTATCGGGCTTCACTGTAACCCATGACCACCTCTTTACCCCCGACTGGCGCACCCGACGCTGCGGCAGACAGCGAAGACGACGCTGCCATTGCTTGCGTCTTGGTTTTCAATGCCAGTGACCCCAGCGGCGCCAGCGGCATCAGCGCCGACGTTTTGGCCATTGCCTCGGTTGGCGCGCATGCCCTGCCCGTCCTCACGGGCGCTTATGCCAAAGACACTGCCCAAGTGTTTGATTTTTTTCCACTGTCCGAGGAGGCTGTGGGTGATCAAGCGCGCGCCATCTTGGAAGACGCCCCGCCGCAGGTTATCAAAGTTGGCTTTGCCGGCAGCGCCGAAAACATCAGCCTCATTGCCGAACTCACGGCCGATTACGACGGTGTGCCCGTGGTGGCTTACATGCCCAATTTGTCTTGGTGGGAAGACGACAAAATAGACCAATATTTAGACGCCTTTCGCGAGCTGCTCTTGCCGCAAACCAGCGTTTTGGTAGGCCATCACAGCACCTTGCGCCGCTGGTTGTTGCCCGACTGGGCCAGTGAAAAAAATCCTGGTCCTCGCGACATTGCCAAGGCCGCCGCCGAACTGGGCGTACCCTACACCTTGGTCACAGGCATCACCGCCTCCGACCAGCACATCGACAACGTCTTGGCCACCCCCGAAACCGTGGTGGGCCATGAAAAATTTGAACGCATCGAAGCTGTTTTCAGCGGCGCAGGTGAAACCCTGTCGGCCGCCCTGGCCGCGTTGTTGGCCACTGGTCTCGATTTAACGGTCGCTTCCAGCGAAGCTCTCCACTACCTCGATCGCTGCCTCGACGAGGGTTTTCGCCCCGGCATGGGCCACGTCATTCCCGACCGTTTGTTCTGGGCCCTGCCAGAGGCCGAAGAAGGCGAAGACGACCCAGATGCGGGACCCGACATGAACGCCGATTTTTTTGAAATGCCCATCAATGAAACCAAACACTGACCTCAACGACACCCTGTTCGAACGCGCCTGCCAAGTCATTCCTGGCGGCGTCAACTCGCCCGTTCGCGCTTTCCGCGCAGTCGGCGGCACGCCCCGTTTTGTGAAGCGCGCTGAAGGTGCTTACTTCTGGGATGCCAACGGCAAAAAATACATCGACTACATCGGCTCTTGGGGTCCCATGATTTTGGGCCATGGCCATCCTGCGGTTTTGGCAGCGGTGCAAAAAGCCGCGCTCGATGGTTTTTCTTTTGGCGCGCCCACAGAGCGCGAAGTGGAATTGGTCGAAGCCCTGCTCAAATTGGTGCCCTCCATGGAGATGGTGCGCTTGGTCAGCTCTGGCACAGAAGCCGGCATGAGTGCATTGCGCTTGGCCCGCGGCGCCACAGGCCGCAGCAAAATCATCAAGTTCGAAGGCTGCTACCACGGCCACGCCGATGCCTTGTTGGTCAAGGCCGGTTCGGGCCTGGCCACCTTTGGCAACCCCACCAGTGCGGGTGTACCGCCCGAGGTGGTGCAACACACCTTGGTGCTCGAGTACAACAACATCGAGCAGCTCGAAGATGCCTTCAAAATTCACGGCAACGAATTGGCCTGCCTCATGATTGAACCCATTGCGGGCAATATGAACTTTGTGCGCGCCAGCGTGCCTTTCATGAAACGCTGCCGTGAACTCTGCAGCCAGTACGGCGCCTTGTTGGTGTTTGACGAAGTCATGACCGGTTGCCGCGTGGCTTTGGGCAGCGCACAAAGTGTTTATGCCAAAAGCATTCCAGGCTTCGAGCCCGACATCACTGTCATGGGCAAAGTGATTGGTGGCGGCATGCCATTGGCGGCCTTCGGTGGCAAACGTGCTGTCATGGCACAGCTGGCCCCTCTGGGCCCGGTGTACCAAGCCGGCACCTTGAGTGGCAACCCCGTGGCCACTGCTTGCGGTTTGGCCACCTTGGCCGAAATCAGCAAGCCTGGTTTCTTTGAGGCACTGAGCGCCACCACACGCTCCTTGGTCGATGGCCTCACAGCCGCTGCGGCCGCAGAAGGTGTGCCGTTTGCAGGCGACTGCGAGGGCGGCATGTTTGGCTTCTTCTTGTTGCCGACTTTGCCCAGCAACTATCCGCAAGTAATGAAAACCGACGGCACCAAATTCAACGCCTTGTTTCACGGCTTGTTAGACCGCGGCGTGTACATTGCGCCTGCGCTTTACGAAGCGGGTTTTGTCAGTGGCGCCCACACCGCACAGGACATTGCCGACACGGTCAGCGCAGCACGCGATATTTTCAAGACACTGGCTTAAGAGTCTCGGGTAATGCCCGTTTCCTTGACGATCTTGGTCATCAGATCACGGTCGGCAAGGAACACTTTGTTGAAGGCGTCTAGGCTCCACTGGGGCGAATCCATGCCCAAGGCCAGCAAGCGCTCTTTCACCTCTTTGTTCACAATGATTTTGTTCACTGCGGCATTGAGCTTTTCCAAAACGGCAACAGGTGTGCCCGCTGGCGCCAGCAAACCAAACCACGATTCAAAGTGAAACCCAGACAAACCAGACTCTGCAAGGGTGGGAATTTGGGGCAGCAAGCTGGCGCGTTTTTTGGCCGTGATGCCAATCACCCGTAATCGTGCATCTTGCAAATAAACGCCAACACCCGCTGTCGGCACAATGACGGCGTGACCTCTGCCGCCCGACACATCGGTCACTGCTTCGCCAGTACCCTTGTAGGGCACATGCACCATGTCGATGTCGGCGGACTTGGCAAAGTAGGCCATGGCCAAATGGGTAGAGCTGCCAACACCCGCAGAGTTGTAGTTGAGCACACCCGGTTTGCTTTTGGCATATTGAATGAACTCAGCGGCAGTTTTGGCAGGCACGCCGGCATTCACAATCAGCACATAACTCTGGTTGCCGATGTTGGCCACTGGCGCAAACTCTTTCACGGGTTCGTAAAACGGACGCGCGCCCATGGCCGACGTCACAAAATGACTGGACGCCGCCATCAACAAAGTTTTGCCATCGGGTGCGGCTTTGGAAACGAATGCCGTCCCAATGGCACCACCTGCACCAGGCTTGCTTTCAATGATCCAGTTTTGACCCGTTTCTTGAGACAATTCCTGTTGAATAGCGCGGGCTGGCATTTCGCGTGCACCACCCGCCGCAAACGGCACGATGATGCGCGATACATTGCCAGATTGCGCAAAGGCCTTGCCCAATCCAGCTGACAACAAAGCGGCCATCACCAGCTGGCGACGGTCCAAAAAGCTTGAATCTGTTTGCATCATTTTCCTAACAAGTCACGGGTTTCGTCGAACAACTCATCGACGGAATAAGGGCGAGGAATCAAACCTTGCTGGTAGGTGTAGCGAATCAACACCTCGAGTGCTTTGCGATTGGGCTCAATGCCAAAAGGGGTGAGGTCCATTGCGCCTTTGACCGCGTGCACGCTACGGCGAGGGCTTTCATCTTTGGCCATGGCTTTGCTTTTGGCCAGCACTTGATACACCTCTTTGATCACATCGGGGCGGTCTTTGCACAAATCCATGTCGATGGCCATCATGTGATTGATGGGCAACATCTGCAAACGACGACTCCAAGCTTGCGCCGCATCGTGCGGATCCGGGAGCACCGGTTGCAAGCGCGGATCGTCTGGCAAGTCACTGCCAATGATGGCCGCGTCCAGTTCACCCGACAACAACATGTCGACCATCTTGCTGCCTTCGGGCGCACGCTCAAAACCCGGTGGGTCTGGAAACTCGGCCAAGTGGCCATGCTCAAACGTGACCCATTGCACTTTGGGCAAGTCCACGCCGTAGTCGTTGGCCAACACACCGCGCACCCAGGTGACAGTGGTTTGGGCATGCGCACGAATGCCCACGCGCTTGCCATTGAGTTGGGCCACCGTCACTTTGCCGCGCTCTGCGTTGTACACCAAGCAGTGGTGCTGGAATCGTCCTTCACCCACCACCGCAGGCAACAATGCCAATGGTTTGCCATAGGCTTTGGCTTGCAGGTAAGTGACCAGCGCCAACTCTGCCACGTCAAATTCCAACTCGCGCACCACGCGTTTGAAGGCGCGGTTGGGCGTTTTGACGGGGTCAAATTCAAAATCAAACAGCTTGGGTCGCAAAACACCATTTTTCAAAGCCAAGGTATTGGGGTAATCGCCCAACAGGGTTTTGAGTTTGAGTTTTCCGAGGTTGACGTTGGAAGACATGCTGCTTAGGCCTTGTTCAGATCAGGGTACAACGCATGCGCCGTGCCAGAGTAAATCCAGCGCTGCTCTTCCAGGGTCAATGACGCCGTAGCTTCGAGGGCTTCTTGCAAATGTTTGGTGAGACCCCCAGCAGATGCAGGGAAGTTAGAGCCCCACGCAATGCGCTTGGCGCCGAAAGCACTGACCACGGCTTTGCAAAAGGACGCCTGCGTGGCTTTGCCTTCTTTGGATTCACGCACGTTGTGGGTGGTGAACTTGAAGTTCAAATTTTCGTATTTGGCCAACGCAAACAAGCTAGCGGCTTGGGCATAAGGCGCCCCCTCTTCCAACAATGGCCGTGCAAAGTGGTCCAAGAGCACAATGGCTTTGGGAAATTGCTTTAGCAAAGTTTCAAGTTGGGGCAACCCATCGGCGCGCAGTTGCACGCACATGGGAATCTTGTGCTCGGAGATGTATTCCCAAACGGGAAAGCTGCGAGGGTCGTCCAAACGCACGCTGTGGTCTGCGGCGGTATGACCGGCAATGAACACGCGTGTGCCACTGAGGCCCGCCTCTTTCCAACGCGTCACTTGGGCCACGGCATCGGGCAGCAATGTGTCTACGGAGTACACACCCACAAATTGAGACGGGTTGGCTTTGACACAGTCCAGCGTGTAGCTGTTGTCATGGCCATAACAGGTCGAGGCCTGAACCAAAATTGACTTGGCCACGCCAGCGTCTTTCATGGCGTGTGCCATGCCGACACCATTCACAGGACGCTCTTTGGACCAATCCGATTGTTTGCCGCCCATGGGCGCCAAAGGATAACGAACGGGATCGTCCGCAATCACGTGGCTGTGCGAGTCCACCACGGGCACGCCCAAGGAAATGGCCGTCAAAGGGTGAGATGTAGATGCAGTCATGATGCCTTGGGTGCGAATGTTTGAATTTTCGCTTTGAGTCTTTACAGACTCACATCATGCCTTTATCCAAAGGCTTGATGCTCTACAAATTTTCACAGCTCAGTGACGAAAGTGGCGCACACCCGAGAAGACCATGGCCACACCGCGCTCGTCGGCCGCCGCAATCACCTCGGCATCGCGCATGGAGCCACCGGGTTGAATGACGCAGTTGGCACCGGCGTCTACCACCACATCCAGACCGTCACGGAACGGGAAGAAGGCGTCGCTGGCCACCACGGTGTTTTGCAAGCTCAATCCGGCATGGCCGGCCTTGATGCTGGCAATGCGCGCAGAGTCCAAGCGGCTCATTTGACCGGCGCCCACGCCCATGGTCATGCCGTTGGCACAGAACACAATGGCATTGCTCTTCACGTACTTGGCCACTTTCCACGCAAACAACAAGTCTTGCAGCTGGGCAGGTGAGGGCTGCACTTTGGTGACCACTTTGAGGTCGGCCAATTGCAGCTCGTGGTTGTCGGCGGTTTGAATGAGCAAGCCAGAACCCACGCGTTTGATGTCTTGTGCATTTCGGCCTTGCTCGAAGGGTGTGCCGCCTGCTTTGAATTCGGGCAAGGCAATTTGCAACACGCGCACATTGGCCTTCGCTTTGAAAATTTCCAGCGCTTCAGGTGAGTAAGCCGGTGCCATCAGCACTTCCACAAACTGCTTGCTGATTTGCTGCGCAGCGGCTGCGTCAACGATGCGGTTCAGGGCAATGATGCCGCCAAACGCAGAGGTGGGATCTGTTTGAAACGCCTTGCTGTAAGACTCGAGTGCGTTGGCACCCACGGCCACGCCACAAGGATTGGCGTGCTTCACGATCACGCAAGCCGACTCAGTAAAGCTCTTCACACATTCCCAAGCCGCATCGGCATCGGCAATGTTGTTGTACGACAGCTCTTTGCCTTGCAACTGAACAGCCGTGACCAAAGAGCCAGGCGCTGGATGCAAGTCGCGGTAGAAGGCGGCTGTTTGGTGAGGATTTTCGCCGTAACGCAAGTCTTGCAACTTCACAAAGCGGCCATTGGACTGCGCAGGGTACTCAGTTCGAGTGGCGTCTTCCAAGTTGTAAGAAGACAGGTAGTCGCTGATGGCGGCGTCGTAATTGCTGATGCGGTTGAAGGCAGCAACAGACAACGCAAAGCGTGTTTTCTCAGACACTTTGCCGCTGGTTTTGAGCTCGTCAATCACGGTGGCGTATTGTGATGCGTCGGTGAGTACCGCCACATCTTTCCAGTTCTTGGCGGCACTGCGCACCATGGCCGGGCCGCCAATGTCGATGTTCTCGATGGCATCTTCCAATGTACAACCCGGCTTGGCCACCGTGGCTTCAAAGGGGTACAAATTGACGATGAGCAAATCGATGGTTTGAATGCCGTGCTCTTTCAAAGCGGCCATGTGCTCTGGCACATCGCGGCGTGCCAGCAAACCACCATGCACTTTGGGGTGCAAAGTTTTAACGCGGCCGTCGAGCATTTCTGGGAACTCGGTCACTTGCGCCACTTCGGTCACAGGCAGACCTTGCTCGGCCAGCAACTTGGCTGTACCGCCGGTGGACACCAGCTCGACCTTGAGCGCATGCAGCGCTTTGGCCAATTCAACAATGCCGGTTTTGTCGGAGACAGAAATCAGTGCTTTCATTTTTTTCACTTCAAAAGTTTGTGTTCAATCAGTTTCTTGCGCAGCGTGTTGCGGTTCAGGCCCAGCCATTCCGCAGCGCGCGATTGGTTTTGGTCAGCTTGTTGCATGACCACATCCAGCAATGGTTTTTCCACCACATTGAGCAGCATCTCGTACATGCCATGGGGCTCAGAGCCGGCCATGTCTGCAAAGTAAGTGTTCAAACTGTCGCGGATACATTCGTCAATTTTCTTTTTGCTCATTCCATTGTCTCCAAAGCCATGTCAGGACGAACGCCTGCATCAGCCTGCGGCATGCGCTCGATGCGCGCTGCCATTTCTTCAAAAAATTGGGCCACAGCACGAGATTGCAACTCGGCCGTCTCCAAAGTGTTCATGTGATCTCTAAAGTCACCACCACCAGGTAAATCGCGCACATACCAGCCAATGTGTTTGCGCGCAGAACGCACACCCGTCAGCTCACCATACAAAGCATAGTGATCTTGCAAGTGTTCAAGCAACGCGCGCGTCACTTCGGCCACCAAAGGCGGCGCCAAGTGCTCGCCTGTGGCCAAGAAGTGCACAATTTCTCGAAAGATCCAAGGACGGCCTTGCGCAGCACGGCCCACCATGAGGGCATCGGCACCGGTGTACTTTAAAACGTGCAAGGCTTTTTCGGGTGAATCAATGTCGCCATTGGCCACCACGGGAATTTTCAGAGCGGCTTTGACCGCTGCCACGGTATCGTATTCAGCAAAGCCTTTGTAGCCTTGCTCGCGGGTGCGACCATGCACCGTGACCATCTGAATGCCCACGCTTTCAAAGGCCCTGGCCAAGACCAAGGCATTTTTTTCGGTGTCACACCAACCCGTACGCATCTTCAATGTCACAGGTACACCGCGCGGCGCGCAGGCAGCCACCACCGCTTGGGCAATTTCGATTGCCAAGCTTTCGTTTTGCATGAGCGCAGAACCCGCCCACTTGTTGCACACCTTTTTGGCAGGGCAACCCATGTTGATGTCAATGATCTGCGCACCCTGATCGATGTTGTAGGCGGCGGCTTCGGCCATCATGGGCGCATCGGTGCCGGCAATCTGCACGGCAATGGGGCCTGGCTCACCCTCGTGGTTGGCACGGCGCGAGGTCTTCAAACTTTTCCACAAATCTTTGCGCGACGTGACCATCTCACTCACGGCATAGCCCGCACCAAACTGTCTGCACAGTTGGCGAAAAGGCCTGTCGGTGACGCCAGCCATTGGCGCCACAAACACAGCATTGGGCAAGACATAAGGTCCGATTTGCATGGACGGATGAAGCGGTAAAAAGTGGGGAGGTGCTTAAAAAGGAGGCACGATTGTAATTGCTTAAATTTTGAGCAAGGGAATTATTTTCAAAGAAATTTCAAAATTGAAACCTTTGGCTACACTCTGCAGAACATGGCAGATTGGCTCACCCCTCATCTCACGCAGCTTTTAACTTGGCTGGCGTTCCCCGAACACGGTTTGTCCACCGTGTTCCTGATCTCGTTCATTTCGGCGACCTTGTTGCCTTTAGGCTCCGAGCCTGCCGTTTTTGGGCTGATCAAACTCAACCCCGATTTGTTCTGGTCGGCCATTTTGGTGGCCACCGCGGGCAATACGCTGGGCGGCATTGTCAGTTGGTGGATGGGCTATGGCGCACATCAAGCGCTCGACTTGGTGCGAAAGCGCAAACAGCACACCGACCCTGCCAGCAGCAGCTTGGGCGACAAAATGCATGGCCATGCGTTGGTCTGGCTCGAAAAACTGGGTCCCAAGGCGTGCTTGCTCTCCTGGCTACCGGGTGTGGGCGATCCCCTGTGTGCGGTGGCCGGTTGGCTCAAAATGCCCCTGCTGCCCTGCGCCATTTACATGGCCATTGGCAAATTGCTGCGCTATGTGGTGATGACGTCTTTGCTGCTGTGGGTTTTTTAGCAGCACACACTGATTAACGAAACACCAACAAAGTAGCCACCAGCACCAAAAAGGCCAGCAAGACTTTTCTGAAGGCATCTTCACTCAGACGATGGCGCATCTTCTGGCCCGTCTTCAAGCCCAAGGCCATGGGCACCAGGGCCAAGAAGGAATAGCCCAGGTCTATCAGTTCCATGCGGCCAAAGCCATACATGGCCAAGTACAAAGGCCAAGCGGCATTCAGGTAAATGACGCTGATGCAACCTACAAACTCATCGCGCTTTAGTTTCAAAGACATCATGTAGCTGATCAGGATAGGGCCCATCAGAGATGACACACCCCCCAACATGCCTGACAGCGTGCCCACCAAGGCGCCCACCCAGCGCTCTTTTTGAGGTGGAATTTTGAAGCTGGGTTTGAACAGCATGGAGACAACGGCCAGCACCACAGCAAAGGCGACCAACATGTTGAGTTGTTTGACGCTGAAGGACAGCGTCCAGTGCACGGCAAACACCGTCATGATGGCTTGCGTCAGCATCAAGGGCCAAAAGCGCTGCAGGCTGGCTTTCCAACTGGCCTCTTGCCATGCTTGCCACACATTGGAAACCAACACGGGCACGGCCACCAAGGCGATGGCTTGGGTGCTGCCAATCATGAGCGACATGATGGGCACCGCAAACAGGGGCAAACCCACGCCCAATGTGCCTTTGACAATGCCGCCAAACAGGATCGCAGCAGCGCAGGCTGCAACGATCAACACCGTGTCGGTGTTGAACAAAAATTCCATGTGGTAAGCCTTGTGAAGTTCGCGCGAGCCTGCTGACGCCGCGCGAAGGGTTTAGATCTTGAACGCTTCCAAAGACTCTGGCGCAAACAATTCCTGCGGGCTGAGTTTGCGTGGCGACAAACCTTGCTCTTGGTGATAACGCGTGAAAGTTTCCAGCACGTTCAGGTTGTTTTCCAAACCATACGACCACCAGTCGTTGCCAAACTCACGGCGTGCATCTTCCACGTGGGCGGTCAGCCAAGGCAACATGGCCTTGAGGGCCGCTGTTTCGTACAGGTCTTCGTAAGTTCGGCGCTGCGCTTCAATGAAGGCTTTGGTGAGTGACTGCGCAATCCAGCGATTGGCTTCGTACACTTCGCGGCGAATGACCACGGTGTGCATGATGGGAAAAATTTTGGTTTGACGATAGTAGGCGCGCTCAATGTCGACGTAGTTTTCAAACAATCGCTTGACCTTGCCATCGCCCTTCAGAAACGAAGACGGCATGCGGGCCGTGTACAGCGCATCGAGTTCACCTTCATGCAGCATTTGCGACAGGGTTTGATGCGGCTGAATGGGGTGCACTTGAATGTTGGGTGGCAAACTGAGCTTTTGCTTCTCAATGCGGCCCGTTTCTTCTTCGCCGCCAAACAAATAAGGCTGCGCATCCACAGGCACACCATAGTGGTCTTGCAAAATACCGCGAATCCACACGGGCGCGGTCATTTGGTACTCGGGGCTGGCAATGCGTTTGCCAATCAAATCTTTGGGCTCGTTGATGCCCGAGTTAGCATTCACATAGATGCAAGAGTGGCGGAAAAAGCGTGAGGGAAACACCGGAATCGCAATGAAGGGGCGATCGGGTTTGTGCAAAGACACGCAATACGATGAGAGCGACATTTCGCAGACATCGAACTCGCGGAAACGCGCCATGCGGAAGAAAGTTTCTTCCACGGGCAAGTTCAGGTAATTTAAATCGATGCCGTCCACCTGCACGCTGCCATCCATGAGGGCGCGGGTGCGATCGTAGTTCCAGCAAGCAAAGCTAAGGGGGAGTTTGGCCATGATTGTGTTTCCTTATTCTGGTTTCAAGCCAGCCAAAGCGACTGCTTTGGACAATCGTTCGTTTTCGGACTGAATGGCTTTGCCATAGTCAGCGGCTGTGCTGCCCACGGCATCAATGCCTGCGGTGCCCAAGGTGGTCAACAGTTCAGGATGATTTTTGACCGCTGCGGCTTCTGCGCTCAAACGCGCAATGGCACCTGCTGGCGCATTGGCAGGCGCGAGCGCACCGATAATGACGGCAAAATCAAAGCCGGGAATGATTTCGGAAATGCTCGGCACTTGCGGCATCAAGGATGAGCGTTGACCTGCATTGCTGCCCAAAATTTTGACCTGGTTGTTTTTGGCAAACCCAGCCAAAGAAGGCAAAGCCGAAAACAAGCATTCAACCTGACCACCCACCAAGGCTGGCACGGATTGACCTGAGCCTCTGAAAGGCACATGGCGAATGTCAATGCCCAAAGCCGACTTCATGGCCTCCATGGTGAGGTGGTGGCTGCTACCAATGCCGGAAGAACCGTAATTGAGTTGCTCCGGCCGAGCTTTAACGTACTGCACAAACTCTTGCAAAGTGTTCACAGGTACTTTGGGATGCACAGCTAAATACAAGGGAGAGCGCGCTAGCAAAGTCACTGGCGCAAAGTCGCGTTTTAAATCATAGGCCAAGCTTTTGTAAATGAGTGGGTTGATGGAAAACATGGACCCATCTGTCACCAAAAAAGTATGCCCATCGTTGGGACTGCTGGCCAAAGCTTGCGCAGAAACCACGCCGTTACCACCTGGTTTGTTTTCAATCACAACCCCTTGGCCAATTCGTTCACCAATGCGTTGGGCAAACACGCGCGC
The DNA here is from genome assembly GCA_030158125.1 of Limnohabitans sp. Classification (GTDB taxonomy): domain Bacteria; phylum Pseudomonadota; class Gammaproteobacteria; order Burkholderiales; family Burkholderiaceae_C; genus Limnohabitans_A. The sequence goes on from JAOATL010000010.1 coordinate 225,969, forward strand.
AACGGTATCTGGCAAGCCTCCTGGGGCATAAGGCACGATGAATTTGACGGCCTTGGTAAAAGTAAATGAACTTTGACTCCAAGCTGGCATTTGCAGGCCGGCCAACCAAGGGGCTGCAGAAGCAGCCAACAGATCGCGACGTTTCATAAAAGTCTCCAAGGGTTCAATGGATCAGACGGGCTGGGCGTCAAATTCACGCCAGTCTGTGGTTTTAGGAATGATGGATTGATATGCGCAAACCTGCGCAGGAATGTGGTTCTCACCTGTGCCAATGGGCGTTTCACCGGCCATGAAACTGCGCACGGCTTGCAGCATTCTTTGCCGAAATTCCACAATGGCCAAATCGGATGCACCCAATCGATCATGGGTTCTGTCCACAATGGGGCCCATCGACACCCACATGGCCATGTCTTGATTGGGAATGCCTTGAATGCCAGTGAAATTGCCCGCCTTCATGGCGGCGCGGTCTTGACCAAATCGATTCTCGTGCGTGCGCTTGGGATGGTATTGCGGATCTAAATCTGGGCCCACTTGGGCATGCAAAAAAACACGCCAAGTTTCATGATCGGGCGTTGTATCGGGAGAGCCCCATGCCATGAAGTGAAAGGCTGTGTGGTGATCGTCGATGGGCACATTCATGTTGGCCACGTTGTACTGATCATTGGGCGGAATGAGCGCGGAGGCTGGTGCCACAAACACGGTGCTGCGGATGTAATCGTGCGTTTGCGCATCCTTGATCGGCCTGCGAATGGCGGCATACCTGAAGCCATAGGGCGTGCGCTCAACTTGCATGCGCGGCGATTTGTCGGTAGAAGGTCGCAGCCATTGGGTGTTGGTGGCCTTAGCGCCATCAACACGCGCAGGCACCATGTCGGAGGAATGCAAGCTGGAACTGTGCGCAGAATCAATTTGACCTTCCAAGATCTGCGCCCAATTGCAAGGAATGATGATCTTGGCCACAGCCAAACGCGACTCGGCATTGGGCGCCCAAGGGGGTGGCGTGAACTCGGGTTGGTGCTCGGGTGGCCCCATGTAAGCCCAAACAAAACCGCCCCACTCGTGTGTAGGATACGCGCGGTGTTTGACTTTTTCAACCAAGCCACTGCCCGCAGGCTCGGAAGACATGTCCACGACATTGCCCGCCACATCCATCTTCCAGCCATGGTAGAGACAACGCAAGCCGCAGTCTTCGTTGCGGCCATAGACCAAGGAAGCTTTGCGGTGCGGACAATATTCGTCCATCACGCCAACGCGACCTTTGGTGTCTCTGAAGACCACCAAGTCTTCGCCCAAAATTCTGGCCTTGATGGGCGTGCCATCGGGTTCAGACACTTCTTCTATCAAGCAAATGGCAATCCATTGACGGCGCATGAGTTGCCCCATGGGCGCTTGGCCTTCAACGCGGCACAGCAAGTCATTTTCTTCAGGCGTGATCATGGTTTGGGCATTCAGAGCGCAAGTTCAAGCTGTTTGACACTTGCGAAATTATTCTTAGGGCTCTAAGATAATGGAAAAACATGATCTATGTCAAGTTTTACATTTGACAGACCCTTTATTCAACTGATCTTTGGCCAAGACTCACCACAGCACTCTCAATGACCCAAGCGATTGACCCAGAATTTTCTTCTTTGCTGGTGCAGCACAAAAGCCAAGTGGCCAAAGACATTTGGCACTTCAAGCTGGTTCACCCCCAAGGCCAAGCGTTGCCCTCCTTCAAAGCAGGCGCGCACATTACCGTGCAAACCCCCGCAGGTCAACGCCGCAATTACTCGCTTTGCAATGATCCAGCGGAAACAAGTTTTTGCGAGATCGCCATCAAGCTGGAAAGAAACGGACGGGGTGGCTCGCAAAGCTTGGTGGACCAAGTTCAAGCTGGCGATCTGCTCAGCGTCTCGTCACCCCGAAATGATTTTGAGTTGCTCGACAACGCCAATGAGGTGATCTTCATTGCAGGTGGCATTGGTGTCACGCCCTTGTTGTCGATGGCCAGGCAAATGGCCAGAGTGAAGGCAGACAGTGGGCAAGGCCACTTTCGGTTTTATTACTGCGCACGCGACGCAGAAGGCGCCGCTTTCATGCCTGAGTTGCAGGCCCTAGAAAGCGCGGGGCAAGTCAGTTTTCACTTTGACGGCGGCAACCCCGACGCAGGCTTGGACTTTTGGCCACTGCTGGAAAAACCCAGTCAAGCTCACATTTACTGCTGCGGACCGCAGGGCTTGATGGATGCCGTGCGAGACATGAGCGGCCACTGGCCACAAGGCCGCGTGCATTTTGAAAGCTTTGGGGCCAGCGCTTCGTCTCAAGCTGTCAACAGTCCCTTCAGCATTAAGTTATCGCAATCGCAAACAGTATTGCCCGTTGCCGAAACCGAAAGCATTTTGGAAGCGCTACGCAAAGCAGGCTACCGTGTCCCCAGTTCATGTGAAAGCGGTACCTGCGGCAGCTGCAAAACAAACTTGGTATCTGGCACTGTAGAACACCGCGACTTTGTGTTGAATGAAGCTGAAAAATCGACCCACATCATGGTCTGTGTGTCACGTGCCAGCTCACCCAACGACTTGATTGAAATTGACCTGTGAACATGGCAAGCGACAACATTTCAAGCATCAAAATAGGCGTTGCTGGCTTGGGCCGGGCCTTCACTTTGATGTTGCCGACATTCTTGCAAGACTCGCGGATTCAGCTGGTGGCAGCCACCGATCCCATTGCGGCAGCTAGAACGCAATTTGAAAAAGATTTTCAGGCCATCACCGTCGACAGCGTGGAAGCTTTGTGTGCCTTGCCCGACGTCGAGGTGATCTACATCGCGACACCGCATCAATACCACGCTGCGCATGTTCAGATGGCCGCCCAACATGGCAAACATTGCTGGGTCGAAAAACCCATGGCCATTTCTTTAGAGGAATGCACCCGCATGATGGACGCCTGCCAGCAATCAGGCGTCCAACTCATGGTAGGTCACAGCCACAGCTTCAATGCACCTGTGTTGCGCGCACGCGAGCTGATTGCATCAGGTGAGTTGGGGCAAGTTCGCATGATCACGGCCCTTAACTACACCGACTTTTTGTACCGTCCCAGACGTCCTGAAGAATTGAACACCGCATTGGGTGGCGGCGTGATCCACAGCCAAGCCGCCCATCAAATCGATGTGGTGCGTTTGTTGGGTGGCGGCAAAGTGCGCAGTGTACAAGCTTGCACTGGCCAATGGGATGCTACGCGTCCCACGGAGGGTGCTTACAGTGCACTGCTGCAATTTGAAAACATGGCTTTTGCCACAGTCACCTACAACGGTTACGGCCACTTTGACAGCGATGTCTGGATGGACCATTTGGGCGAAATTGGCCAGCCCAAACCTGCCAACGAAAGCGCGCAGCGTTATGGCCAGGCGCGTCGCAGACTAGAAACAACCCATAGCACGGAAGAAGAATCAAGCCTCAAGGCCGCACGCAACTATGGAGGTCCTTTGTATGCGCCAGCAGCCATTGCCAGCAATGCCTACCAACATTTTGGCCCCGTTGTGGTCAGCTGTGACAAAGGCGACATTCGTTTAACGCCCTTGGGTATGTGGGTCTATGGTCCAGACAAAGAATATTTCGAAGCATTGCCAGAACCGGCCTATCCGCGCAAAGAGGTTATTGACGAGCTGTTTCAAAACCTCCGAGGTTCGGGCGCATTGACGCACAGCGGTGCCTGGTCTCGCGCCAGCACCGAAGTTTGTTTGGGCATCTTGCAAGCTGCAACACATCAACAGGCGGTACTGATGCACCACCAAGTGGGAGTGCAAGATGGCCACTAAGATTCCTGGAAACACCCAAAGTATTTTGAAACACTGGCACGAATCCGTGCCCGATGATCGCCTGGCCCACTTGGTTCGTGATGCTGGCAGGGCCTTCAACAAACGACTTCAAGTGCGTTTGCAAAAATACAATGTGTCGTTTGGGCATTGGACATTTTTGCGAATTCTGTGGACCTCGGATGGTTTGACCCAAAAAGAACTCAGTGACTTAGCAGGTGTGATGGAGCCCACCACCTTCAGCGCCATCCAAGCCATGGAAGCCTTGGGTTATGTGGTGCGCAAACAAAAACCCGACAATCGCAAAAACATGTACGTGCACCTCACGCCCAAGGGCAAGGCTTTGAAAAAAGCCTTGGTGCCCTTGGCCGTCGACGTCAATCACGTTGCAGTGCATGGCGTCAGCCAAGCCGAGCTGCTCACAACGCGCAAGGTACTGTTGAAAGTGATCGAAAATTTAGCGCAAGAAGAAGCACAGATGGACGGGCGTCCATCGATACCTTAACTGCTGAACAAGAAGTTCATCACGTCGCCATCTTTGACGACGTATTCCTTGCCCTCAGCGCGCATCTTGCCGGCATCTTTGGCGCCCTGCTCGCCTTTGAAGGCAATGAAGTCTTCGTAGGAAATGGTCTGAGCACGGATGTAGCCTTTTTCGAAGTCGGTGTGAATCACGCCAGCCGCTTGCGGTCCTGTGTCGCCCACATGAATGGTCCAAGCGCGCACTTCTTTCACGCCAGCGGTGAAATAGGTTTGCAAACCCAACAAGGCATAAGCTGAACGAATCAAACGGTTCAAGCCCGGCTCGGATTGGCCCAACTCTTCCAAGAACATCTGACGGTCTTCGTCTGCCATTTCCGACATCTCGGCTTCCATCTTGGCGCAAATGGCCACCACAGGCGCGTTTTGAGCCGCAGCGTAGGCCTTCAGTTTGTCGAGCAAGGGGTTGTTCTCAAAACCATCCTCGGCCACGTTGGCCACAAACATGGCGGGCTTGGCGGTGATCAAGAAAAACTGTTGCAACAAAGGGCGCTCTTCTTTGCTGAAGTCGATGGTGCGAACAGGCTTGCCCTCGTTCAAGGCAGCTTGGCATTTTTCTAAAATGGCCACCAATTTGATGGACTCTTTGTCACCAGAGCGTGCGGTTTTGTTGACGCGGTGCAAACCCTTTTCCACGGCGGACAAGTCGGCCAAGCACAACTCGGTTTGAATCACTTCAATGTCAGAAATGGGGTCAACGCGGCCAGCCACGTGAATCACGTTGTCGTCTTCAAAGCAGCGCACCACGTTGATGGTGGCGTCTGTTTCGCGGATGTGGGCCAAGAATTTGTTGCCCAAGCCTTCGCCGGTGCTGGCACCCGCCACCAAGCCGGCAATGTCCACAAACTCCACGATGGCCGGAACGATGCGCTCGGGGTTGATGATGGTGGCCAACTCTTGCAAGCGAGGATCGGGCACTTCCACCACGCCAGTATTGGGCTCAATGGTGCAGAAAGGATAGTTTTCGGCCGCAATGCCAGCTTTGGTCAAGGCGTTGAAAAGGGTGGACTTGCCAACGTTGGGCAGGCCCACAATGCCGCATTTGAGGCTCATGGAGGACTTTCTTGGATTCTTCGAACAATCCGAGATTTTAAAGGGTGTGCGTGGTCTAATTTCCAACCATGAGCAAAGCCCGCCCTGAATGCACCCTGGCACCGCCCGGCACACCCTGCCCACGTCTGCGTGTGGTGGCCATTGTGCTGGCTGCGGGCACGGCGTCCCGCATGGGGGGACGGCCCAAATGCCTGCTCCAGCGCGATGGCGAAACCTTGCTTCAGCGCCTGCTTCACCGCTTAGAAGCCGCAGGCATTGACGAAACCGTGCTGGTATTGGGTCATCATGCAGATGCCGTGACACAGGACTTGGATGCCGTCCAGGCCCTTTCAGCGCCTAGCCGCATGGCCATTCACCGCATCCTCAACCCCCAGCCCACCGACGGCCAAAACAGCTCCTTGCACCTAGGTCTGGCCAAGGCCCAAGCCTTGAGACCCGACTGGCTGATGGTGGCGCTGGCTGACCAGCCTCTCCTTGAAACCCAAGACCTGCAAGACTTGGTCGCAGCTGTTAAACATGCACCTCGGGGCACGCAAATGCTTCAACCCCAAGTCAAGGCACATGAACAAACGCCACAACCGGGCAATCCTGTGATGTTGAGCAAAGTCGTCATGGCCGATTTACTGCAGAATGGCCAGCGCTTGGGACATGCAGACCCCTCCATCCTGCCCGGTGGCAAGGAATGGCGTCAACACAACCCCGCGCACTTTCACCCTTGGACCACACCCAATGTGCATTACCGCATCGACATGGACTCGCCAGACGACCTGGCGGCCTTGCAAGCCCAGTACGGTATTCAACTGGTCTGGCGCGAAGGGCTTTGATGGCCTTCTACAATTCACACCATGACGCACTCCTCCACCCCTTTTGACGTCTGCATTCGAGGCGCTGGCATCGTTGGCCGCAGCTTGGCCTTGTTGTTGGCTGCACAGCAGTTGCGCGTGGCTTTGGTCCACAAAGGCGCTACGGACAAATCGGACACAGGACACAGCGATGTGCGCGCCTATTCGCTCAATGCAGCGGCCAAGCAATTGCTGAGTGACTTGCGTTGCTGGCCTGAAGGCGCGGCCTGTACACCTATTTTGCAAATGCAAATTCAAGGCGACCACGGTGGCGATTTGCGCTTTGACGCCGCCGAACAGCGCGTTGAAGCCTTGAACTGGATGATCGACGTGCCGGCGCTAGAAGCCAAATTGGCACAGGCAGTGGGCTATCAAACTTACATTGAAGAAATGTCAGAGCCTGTCGATGCGCCACTCACCGTCATTTGCGAAGGACGCGCCAGCCAAACCCGCGCCGAGTTGGGTGTCAACTTTGAAGTCAAACACTACGCCCAACACGCCTTGGCCTGCCGCATTCAAACCACGGCTCCCCACCACCAAGTGGCTCGGCAGTGGTTTCAAAACACACACGGCCCCGAAATTTTGGCGTTCTTACCCATTGGGGGCGAAAGCAGTCACGAGTGGGCGGTGGTGTGGTCCCTCACGCCGACACGTGCGCAAGAACTTTTGCAAACGGATGCCGCGCAATTTTGCGCGCAACTCGAAGGCGCATGCAGCACGGCAGCCGGTCATATTCAACTCACCAGCAACCGCGCCGTGTGGCCTTTGCAATTGGCCAGAGCGCACAAGTGGATTGGCGCAATGCCGCAAACCCGTGAAGGCGGCAAACCTCAAGCCTTTGCATTGGCTGGCGACGCCGCGCATGCCATGCACCCATTGGCGGGTCAAGGCTTGAACGTGGGTTTGGGCGATGTGGCAGAACTGGCCCGCGTCATTCAGGCCAAAGAATTTTGGCGACCACTGAGCGATCACAAATTGTTGCGCCGCTACGAGCGGGCACGCCAAGCCGAAGTGATGGCCATGGGCTGTGTCACCGACGGCCTTCAAACCTTGTTTGCCCAGCCCGCGATGCCATTGCAAAAACTTCGCAACTGGGGCATGACCGGCTTCAACCGACTCAGTCCCCTCAAGAAATGGATGGCGCAACACGCCATGAAATCGGCTTCTTGAGTGGGCTACACAGCTCACGTTTTCACATTAGGAATTTGACCCCATGCGCTTGATTCAAGCTTTCACCGCCACATGCTTGCTAGTCACTAGCGTCAGCCTGTGGGCACAAGACGCCAACTTGAAGAAAACCTTGGCCGAGCGTTTGCCCTCCTTGCCCAAAATTGAAGAGGTCAGCAAAACGCCCATGCCGGGTTTGTTTGAAATTCGCGTGCAAGGCAACGAGATTTTTTACAGCGATGCCAAAGGTGACTTTCTGATTCAAGGCGCCTTGATCGATACCAAGCAAAAACGCAACCTGACCGAAGAGCGCAACGACAAATTGTCAGCCATCCCATTTGACAGCCTGCCCCTCAAATACGCTTTCACGCAAGTGAAAGGCAATGGCAAGCGCAAACTGGTGGTGTTTGCCGACCCCAACTGCGGCTACTGCAAAAGATTCGAGCGTGATTTACAAAAGATCGACAACGTCACCATCTATCACCTGATGTACCCTGTGCTAGGAGAAGACTCTAAAGTCAAATCGCGCAACATCGCCTGCGCCAAGGACCGCGCCAAAACATGGAACGACTGGATGTTGCAAGGCGTGACACCGCCTGCTGTCGCGTGCGACAACCACCACATTGAGGTCATCGTCGAATTTGGCAAAAAGAACCGCATCACCGGCACGCCCACCATTTTTGTCGCCGATGGCACCCGTGTCCCTGGTGCCATTGAATCCGCACAAATTGAAGCCCTTCTGAACTCGGTCAAGCCATGAACACACACGCTGATCAAACCCGAAAGCACGTCAAACGACTGGCCTACGCCGGACTCATCCCTTTTGTCGGAATGGCCATCTTGATGTGGTTGGTCGATGCTGACTTGCATCCGTTCATGGCGCTGGCCATGGCAGGCTATGGCGCAACAGTGGTGTCGTTTTTGGGTGGCATTCACTGGGGCATTGGCTTTCGCAATGTGACGCGCATGCACAACGCACCGCTGTTTAATTTCGGCTGGGGCGTGGTGCCCTCTTTGCTCGCTTGGGTTGCCGTCACCATGCCCGCTTATGCAGGGCTGCCCTTACTGGCCTTGATCTTGGTCATTTGCTACATGGTCGATCGCAAAGCCTACGCGGAAGCGGGCTTGCAAGACTGGCTGGCCATGCGCCTGCACTTAACCGTCGTGGCCACCCTCTGCTGCCTGATTGGCGCCGCCGCCACCTGAGTTTGAAAAAGAAAATGAACGCCATTCACTACACCGTCGACGCCAGCCAAACCCACAGCCACCTGTTTCAAATTTCTTTGCACATTGCCAAGCCCGATGCAGGTCAGGTGGTGTCTTTGCCTGTGTGGATTCCTGGCAGTTATTTGGTCCGTGAGTTTTCAAAAAATTTGCAACAACTCAAAGCCAAACAAGCTGGCAAAACGGTGGCCGTTTTTCAAGACCACAAAAGCCAGTGGCGCATCGATTGCAAAAACACGTCGGCACTCGATTTAACTTACGAGGTGTATGCCTTTGACAATTCGGTGCGTACCGCATGGCTAGACAGCCAGCGTGGCTTCTTCAATGGCACCAGTGTGTGTTTGCGTGTGCACGGCCAAGAAGACAACGCCCATGCCCTGACGCTCAAAGCAGACAAGGCATCTACCTGGTCTGTGGCCACAGGCTTGTCAGCCGTCAAGGTCAACAAGCAAGGCTTTGGTGAGTACATGGCGGCGCACTACGACGAACTGGTCGATTGCCCGTTCGAGCTGGGTCACTTTTGGCGCGGTGAATTTACAGCCTGCGGCATTCCGCACGAGTTTGTGGTGGCCGGCGCCATGGCCTCGTTTGACGGCGCACGTTTGCTGGCCGACACGCAAAAAATTTGCGAAGCCGAAATCAAGTTTTGGCACGAAAAAAAACCAGCTGCCAACGCACCTTACAAGCGCTACGTTTTCATGCTCAATGCTGTGGAAGAGGGGTATGGTGGCTTGGAGCACCGCAACTCCACGGCCCTCATTTGCAATCGGCGTGATTTACCTGCCATGGCCATGAAAAAAATGTCCGAAGGCTACATCACGCTGCTAGGCCTCATCAGCCACGAGTACTTCCACACATGGAATGTGAAGCAACTGCGCCCTGCCGAATTCAAGCGCTACGACTACACCCAAGAAAACTACACCGAACTGCTGTGGTTCTTTGAGGGCTTCACCAGCTATTACGACGACCTGCTCTTGCGCCGCGCCAAATTAATTGACGATGCGCAATATTTCAAGCTGCTCAACAAAACCATTAACCTGGTGCTGCAAGCCCCAGGCCGCCAAGTTCAAAGTGTGGCGCAAGCCAGTTTTGACGCGTGGGTGAAGTATTACCGCCAAGATGAAAACACGCCCAATGCCACCATCAGCTACTACACCAAGGGTGCGCTGGTGGCCTTGTGCATCGACCTCACCATGCGCGCCGAAGGCACGTCCAACTTAGACCACGTGATGCGTGGTTTGTGGCTGCGCTGCAAAGGCGGCCCTTTAAGTGAAGCCGATCTGTTGGCCGAACTGGAAGCGCAAACCGGCAGAAGCTGGAAAAAAGAAATCAAATCGTGGGTCCACAGCACCCAAGACCTGCCGCTTAAAACCTTGTTGTCCTCGCACGGCGTGGTCGTGCACGAAGACCCTCCGCAAATGGCGCAGCGCTTGGGGTTGCGCGTCACGGAGGCGCAGGGTGTGGTTCAAATCAAAGCGGTGCTGCGCGGCGGGGCTGCAGAAAAAGCTGGCATGGCGGCAGGCGATGAATGGTGGGCGGTGGCCAGTCCCAAGGCCAAATCTCAAACTTGGCGCTTGAAAAAGCTCGACGATCTGACACTGCTGTTGGGCAATGAGAAAAAAGCCGTGGCCACCATCACACGCGATCAAAAAGTGTTTGCACTGCCGCTCACCCTGCCCACGGACGTGAACACTTGGCGTTTAAGCCACACCAGCAATGCGCACAGCACCCGCTCCAGCGCTTGGCTGGACGGGGCTTGAGATTTACTTGCCGCGCAGGTCCAGCACGCGCTTGGCCTTGCCTTGACTGCGCTCGACGCCGCCTTCGGCGCGCAAGTCAATTTCCACACTAGAGCCAATGTAAACCTTGATCTCGTGTTGCAACATTTTGGCGGCCGCACGGGCCTCGATGCTGTCGGGTGGGGTACCTGGGCGGGTTTCAACCGCCACCTTCAAATTGTCCATGGGGCCTTCGCGCGTCAACACACATTGATAGTGCGGCGCCAACTCGGGGCGCTTCAAAATCAATTCTTCAATTTGCGAGGGGAACACATTGACACCGCGAATGATCATCATGTCATCGCTGCGCCCTGTGATCTTCTCCATACGCCGCATGGTGCGTGCCGTGCCTGGTAACAAGCGCGTTAAATCGCGCGTTCGATAACGGATGATGGGCAAAGCCTCTTTGGTCAAACTGGTAAACACCAATTCGCCCATCTCGCCATCGGCCACTGGCTCGCCAGTTTCGGGGTTGATGATTTCGGGGTAGAAATGATCTTCCCAAATGGTGGGGCCATCTTTGGTTTCAATGCATTCGCTGGCCACCCCTGGGCCCATCACTTCCGACAAGCCATAAATGTCCACGGCATCAATGCCCATGCGCACCTCAATGGCCGCCCGCATGTCATTGGTCCATGGCTCGGCACCAAAAATACCAATGCGCAATGAGCTGCTGCGGGGGTCAATGCCTTGACGCTCAAATTCGTCTGCAATGGCCAGCATGTAGCTGGGCGTGACCATGATGATCTCGGGTTTGAAGTCTTGAATCAGTTGCACTTGGCGCTCGGTTTGACCACCGCCAAATGGCACCACCGTGAGGCCCAGTTTTTCTGCACCGTAATGGGCGCCCAAGCCGCCTGTGAACAAGCCATAGCCATAGCTCACATGCACCATGTCGCCAGGCTTGGCGCCACCTGCGCGAATGCTGCGCGCCACCACGGTGGCCCACGTGTCAATGTCACGTTTGGTGTAGCCCACCACCGTGGGTTTGCCCGTGGTGCCACTGGAGGCATGAATGCGTGAGCAACCTGAGCGTGGCACCGCAAACATGCCATAGGGATAGCTGTCACGCAAATCGGCTTTGGTGGTGAACGGAAACTTGGCCAAATCGGCCAAAGACTTGCAATCGCTGGGATGCACGCCAGCCTTGTCAAACTTGGCTTTGTACACCGGCGAGTTGTCGTAAGCGTGTTGCAGCGTGGCTTTGAGGCGCTTGAGCTGCAAAGAACGCAGCTCATCGATGCTGGCTTTTTCAATCGGCTCGAGGGGCAATGGGGAGGCTTTGCTCATCTCTATTTCTCCAAACTTTTGACAGCTTTATTCTGGGATCACGGTGCCAGGAATCTGCGCACTCTTGCCGCGGAACATGGCAATGACCTCGCCCTTTTGGTTGGTCACTTTCATGTCGTAAATGCCGTGGCGGCCACTGAGTGTTTGCTCTTGCCCCACACACGTGAGCACATCGCCCAATTGGCCAGACTTTAAAAATTCAATGCTGCAACCCGCCGCTACAGCCACCTTGTTGTAGCTGTTGCAGGCAAACGCAAAGGTGGAATCGGCCAAGGTAAAAATAAAACCGCCGTGGCAAATTTGGTGACCATTCAAATGCAGTTCTTTCACAGTCATGCGAATGACCGCGCGGCCGGGTTCACAGGCCAAGAGTTCCATGCCCATGGTGTCTTTGGTGGCGGTGTCTACCTCAAACATGGAGACGCCCACTTGTTTGGCCAACTCAATGGCGGCTTGTGAATGCATCGTGGTGGAATTGGAAGAAGTGTTCATGAGGATACGAAGGCTTTTATCAAGGCTCATTCGCCTTTGAATTGCGCGGGACGTTTTTCTAAAAAGGCTTTGACGCCTTCAATGTAATCGTGTGTTTGACCGAGTGCCGATTGGGCATCACGCTCTTGGTCCAGTTGCTCAGAAAGGCTGCGCGTGTGTGCGCCCATCATGAGTTTGCGCGTGGCCACCAAGGCCTTGGTGGGCATCAAGGCCAATTTGTCTGCAAGCGCCAAGGCTGCGGCCAGGGGGTCTTCGGCCACGTCCCAAATCATGCCCCACTCCTTGGCTTGCACTGCGCCCAATTTGTCGCCCGTCATGGCCAAGGCCAAAGCACGCGGCAGGCCCAAACGCTCCACCAACAACCAGCTGCTGCCAGCATCTGGAATGAGGCCAATCTTGCTAAAAGCCTGAATAAAACTGGCTTGGGGTGACGCAATGGTAATGTCGCAGGCCATGGCCACTGACGCGCCAGCACCAGCCGCTACGCCATTGACAGCCGCAATGATGGGCATGCGCAGCGATTGAATACGGCGCGTGCTGGGGTTGAAAGCTTGGTCAATGACAGGTCCTGGGTCGGCACGCTTGACCATGTCGGGTCCGGGCGTGAAATCGAATTCAGACAAATCGGCACCTGCACAGAAACCGCGGCCAGCCCCCGTGAGCACCACGGCGCGAATCTCGGCATCCGCTTCAGCTTGGTCCAGCGCGGCCCACAAATCGTGGTGCATTTGACGCGTGAAACTGTTCAAAGCTTGCGGGCGATTGAGCGTGACCAAGGCCACGGCGCCGCGTTTTTCAAATGTCACTGTCAAAGTTGCGGCCAGGTTGTGGTCTTGGGTCATGTGCAAAGCCCTGCTTGTACGCTAAAAAGAGAAATGTACCATTAACCGACCGATCGGTTGGTTAATGTTTTCCCTTGATTCGCGCTCTTTTTCCATCCCGTTATAGTGAGGGCTGATGACATTGAGAACCTGACTGGAGAAACGTTTTGGCATACGAAAACATTGAAGTCCGCACCGAAGGCGGCAAAGTAGGCATCGTCACCCTCAATCGCCCCAAGGCTTTGAACGCCTTGAACGGCCCCTTGATGGACGAATTGGGCAGCGCTTTGAAGGCCTTTGATGCTGACGAAGCCATTGGTTGCATCATTGTGACCGGCAGCGAAAAAGCCTTTGCTGCAGGTGCCGACATTTCGGCCATGGCCAAACACAACTTCAACAACGTTTACAAAGAAGACTTCATCACCCGCAACTGGGAAACCATTCGCAGCATTCGCAAGCCCGTCATTGCCGCCGTCAGCGGTTTTGCGTTGGGCGGTGGCTGTGAGCTGGCCATGATGTGCGACTTCATCATTGCGGCAGAAAACGCCAAGTTTGGTCAACCCGAAATCAAATTGGGCATCATTCCTGGCGCAGGCGGCACTCAGCGTTTGCCACGCGCCATTGGCAAATCCAAAGCCATGGACTTGGTCCTCACGGGCCGCATGATGGATGCCACCGAAGCTGAGCGCTCCGGGTTGGTCAGCCGTATCGTGCCAACTGACAAGTTGATGGAAGAAACATTGGGCGCTGCCCTGCTCATTTGCAGCATGGGCCAATTGGCGGTGATGGCGGCCAAAGAAAGCGTCAATCGTGCGTTTGAAAGTGGCCTGACCGACGGCGTGATGTTTGAGCGTCGTTTGTTCCACGCCATGTTTGCCACCGATGACCAAAAGGAAGGCATGGACGCGTTTTTGAACAAACGCACACCCAACTTCACGCACCGCTGATCAGCGCCCGTTTTGCAACACGCACTCACCACTGCGCCCATCGTTTCCACGATTTGGCGCTTAGCGTTGCCCAACGGTTTGGCCATGACAGCCAGCGCCTTGGTCAGCATTGCCGAGACTTGGTATGTGGGCCAATTGGGCATCTTGCCCTTGGCCGGCATGGCCTTGGTTTTTCCATTGGTCATGCTGCAGCAAATGTTGTCGGCGGGCTCTGTGGGTGGGGGTATTTCATCGGCCATCAGCCGCGCCATGGGCGCCAACAACCCTGACAAAGCCAATGCGTTGGTGTTGCATGCCAGCCTCATTGGTCTGGGCATTGGTGTGTTTTTCACATTGCTTTTTGCGCTGTTCAGCCCGTTGATATTTGCAGCATTGGGCGGCCAAGGCGAAGCGCTTGCGCACTGCTTGGCCTATGCACACATTGCATTTGCCGGTGCCATCAGCATTTGGCTGACCAATGCCTTTGCGTCCGTCATTCGCGGCTCGGGCAACATGCGAACGCCTTCTCAAGTTTTACTGTTCACTTCGCTGGCACAGGTTATTTTGAGTGGCGTTTTAGGCTTGGGCTTTGGGCCCATTCCCAGCTTTGGCATGGCCGGTGTTGCCACGGGTTCGTTGGTGGCGTTTACCGCCAGCGCACTTTATTTGTTCTGGTACCTGCGTTCGGGCCACAGCACTTTGCGCTTGAACTTCAACAGCCCATTGTCCAAAGAATTGTTTGTCGACATTCTCAAAGTGGGTGGCATGTCCAGCCTGTCTTCCTTGCAAACCGTGGCCACCATTTTGGTGGTCACACGATTGATTGCCGACTTTGGACCCGAGGCCTTGGCCGGCTATGGCATTGGCACGCGCCTGGAATTTTTGTTGGTACCCATCACCTTTTCGTTTGGCGTGGCGTGCTTGCCCATGGTGGGCATGGCGCTGGGCGCCAAGATGGTCAGCCGCGCCAAGCAAATCGCATGGTCTGGTGCATTGATGGCCGCCGCCTTGGTGGGCTGCATTGGTTTTGTAGTGAGGGTGTGGCCAGGTCTGTGGGCCAATTTATTCAGCAACAACCCGATGGTATTGGCCAGCGCCAGCCAATATTTCGAATGGGTGGGGCCATGCTACGGCTTCTTTGCGTTGGGCTTGTGCTTGTATTTTGCGTCCCAAGGGGCCGGCAAGTTGTGGGGCCCAGTTCTGGCTGGCACCTTGCGCTTGGGATTGGTGGCTGCTGGTGGCTGGTGGCTCACGCAGCACAACGGCACCGCAGAACAAATGTTCATGCTGATTGCTTTGGGCATGGTGAGCTATGGTGGCCTCACCGCTTTGTCAGTTTGGAAAACCAGCTGGGCGCGATAACAAGTCTGGGCAACCACATTGGGGTACACGGTAGCCGGCCCCCACTGTAGTGGGCCTAAGCTGTTTGTATTTTGAAAATACTGCGGCGTTCGCCCACTTCCAAGCCCTTGATGTTCTTCAAGGATTGCGCGCGCCAAGGCTTGAGCGCTTCACGCTGCACAGCGTCTAGCCATCCCAGTTGGTCCAAGGCTTCAATGGTGGCGGCAAACAAAGCAGGCTTGTTGCCATCGGCAATTTTCAGGGCCAGGGCTTGACCGCGAGAACGGCTGCCAATGACCTGCACACCATCGGCCCCCACCTTGGTAACCCAGTCGCCACGGCCCACACGCATCAGGTCGGCGTCGCTGCGGCCCGTGCCCGACACCAACTCGGGGTGCGCGGTCATGGCTTCGCCCAGCAACTTCAGGCTGGCGCCATACACATCGTCTGATTCGGGCCTGGCCAAGCGTGCATAACTGCGGGCCAAATTTGACAAGGGCACGGCAAAGTTAGGCGCAGAACATCCGTCAACACCCCACCCCATGTCTTCTGAGGCCACCCCCGTGACATCGGCCACGGCTTTGCGAACTTGCTGCTGCAAAGGATGATCGAGCTCGGTGTAGCTTTCTTTGGGGACACCCTGCAATGAGCAGTAAGCCAAGAAGCCACTGTGTTTGCCACTGCAATTGTGATGACGCTCGTCCACCACAAAGCCATCGGGCAAAGGCTTGTCGTTGAACGTAAACCGGTAAGGCACATGACAGCCACAGCGCAGCTGTTGATAGGTGTTGCCGCTTTTCTTCAAGATAGAGGACACCTGCTCGAGGTGCATGTCCTCGCCATTGTGGCTGGCACACATCAGCGCCAATTCTTTGGACGTCAAACCCAGTTGCTGCGCACCGTCACTTTGAATCAGGGGCAGTGCTTGAAGCGCTTTCAAGGTAGAGCGGGTGAAGCAAAGCCAGTGGGGATTGCCCACTTGAGCAAGCACGCGCCCCTGTGTGTCGGTCACAGCCAAAGCCCCCATGTGCAGACATTCAGAAATGCCATTGCGGGTGAGCTCAATCATGGGAGAGAAATTCATAAAGCCTCTTCTGTTTAATCTTTGACACAACGAAAACCGATGTACCCCACACGCGTGTCTTTGGGTTTGGTGGCCACATCCGACGCATTTTGGTGGTCTGCGTCACACCACCACGAGGCCCTGCGCCAAAACATCATTTCTTCAGCGCATCACGCGCTTTGTCGTAGCGGTCATAGGAAGGCAATGCGGCAGGCGTTTGGGTCGTTCCGGTTGTTTTGGTTTTGTCAGCACCTCTCAGCCCTTCGTAAACCGATTCGTTGGACAGATAAGCACATGCCTGCAATAAAGCCACGCCACACACAACAAGCACGGCCTTTGCCATGCAACGCGTTCTTTGAAACATGCGTTGCGACAAGGGTGAGCGGACGTGGAAAAATTGATTCATGTCAAAAGTACCTCGATGAATTGGGCCTGTTCAATGAATGGCTTGTAAAGTTTCACCGAATTTAACCCATCTGACTAGAATGCTCAGAAACAATTGACAGATGCAAGGTACAACATTGGCACGCAAACCCCTGGTCACGGCCCCCGAACTAGAGGCGCTACTGTCAAAGCCAACAGCAGACACGATCAGTGTTGATCCGTACTTTCCTTTACGGCTGGCCATTCTCACCTTCTTTTCTGCCGTCTGGTTTTTGCGACTCACCCTGTTCACCCACGATGTGGCCAACGATTTGTTTTCAAACCCCGACGTGCGAAATTACATGATGCCAGCCCTTTATTTCAGGGCATGGATTCTCTTTGTGTTCATGGCGGTAGGCGTTTGGTCTTATACAAACAGCAAGTACCCGGCCATTCTGTTTGGACTGATGTTTGTCGCCAGCCTGTTCAACCTGATCTTCGACATTAGCATTTTGTACTTGGAAAAACTGGCCCACCAAGACGCACGCATCACCTT
Organism: Limnohabitans sp.; assembly: GCA_030158125.1. GTDB lineage: Bacteria > Pseudomonadota > Gammaproteobacteria > Burkholderiales > Burkholderiaceae_C > Limnohabitans_A. Next base: position 243,218 of record JAOATL010000010.1, read on the forward strand.
TGTCATCATTGGCCGTCTTCTGGTCTCCTACGTCCTCTTTATTTCCATGCGACGGGCGCACCGTATTCCCGTAGGCCTAGACAAGTGGAATGTTTTTTTACCCTTCAAGAAGTAAACCTTTCCACGCGTTCAGACGTTGAACACCTGTCCTCTGGAGCACAGCATGAAAAAAATACTCGCCCTTGTCCTCATGACCCTCAGCTTGTCGGCCATGGCCCAACCACCGGCGCACCGTCATGGCCACCCACACGGCCATTCCCAAGGTCAATGGGTGCGTGGCTATGGCAGTGGTTGGAGCTGGGGTATTCCTGCAGTCATTGGCGGCTTGTTGGTCTACGAGGCCGTCAAACAGCCGGTTTACGTGCCACAGGCTTCTGTCATTGTGCAGCAGCAGCCGGTCTACATGCCACCTGTCAACCCGACGTGCACACCTTGGACCGAAGTGCAAAGCTCGGATGGCACCACCACTCGCACGCGTACTTGCACGCAGTGAGTTGAATTCATTGCGCCAGATTAAGCGGCTGGATCAAGCTGCTTGAATTGAACAATGTTGCCCTCAGGGTCCCAGCCGTCCAGCACAATCATGCCGCGAAAGCGCCAAGCTTGTTTCAAAGGTTTTAAGTGGCCACCCGTTTGCTTCACGGCTGCTCGCACACGCTCTAAGTCATCCACCACAAACGTGGGCTTCATGGCGCATTCATCTCTGGGCACAGGGGGGGATTCAATGTCAATGCTGGCAGCATAGGCCTTAGAAATTGCATGCACCACCAGCTCATAGCTCGCGTTCACCAGCAGATCGTGTGTTGGCTCAGACTCTTGTACTTTTAAACCCAAGGTTTGCTGATAAAAAGTAGAAACAACTTTCTTGGACTTGGCAAAAACAACCAGGCCTTGGCTTGCAGAATGTAGTGAATTGGGCATGGGACTTGTCGGCAAACTGTGATGTCAATTGAAGCCGCCATCATTGCTTGTGTCAGGCCATTTTTTTGGCATTCGACTTAGGTAAATACCCTCGGGCGTATTAAAAATGAGGTCGCATTTGTTTAAAATTCGTATCAACACACATTGTTGAAACTTGAAGGAATGCAGTTTGTCCCTCAAACCCGTTGTCACCGCCTCTGAATTAGATGCCCTGTTGGCCAAGCCCAATCCAGGTGGCGTCAAAATTGACGCCTACTTCCCCCTGCGCTTGTGGATCGTGGTAGTCGTCTCTGGCTTGTGGTTCATCCGCCTCACCGTCTTTACCAACGAGGCTGCCACAGAGCTGTTCACTAACCCCGCTGTACGGGACTACATGACACCCGCGCTGTATTTCAGGGCTTGGGTGCTGTTTGCCTTCATCGCAGCTGGCATTTGGTCCTATGTCCACTCCAAGTACCACGCGATCACTTTTGGTCTCTTGTTAATGGCCAGTGTGTTCAATTTGGTCTTTGACCTCAGCATTTTTTACGCTGAACGCTTAACCGTGCAAGACCCCAAAACCACGATGTTCATTTTGGTCCGGGTTATTTTGTCCTATATGTTGTATGTTTCCATGCGCAATTCGTACCGCATTCCCAAGGGACGCGACAAATGGAACATCTTTCTCCCATTCAAAAAACGCTAACGCGCAAGGTCACGGCATGAGATCCAAATTCATTTCGTGGCCGGCTGTTTTGGGGGGCCTTTTCTTACCACTGGTGGCCACCGCGGCGGAAGTGCTGGTGGCCGTGGCCGCCAACTTTGCAGCACCGATGCAAAAAATTGTGCCCTTGTTTGAACAAGACACGGGACACAAAGCTGTTCTTTCTTTGGGCGCTACTGGCAGTTTTTACGCACAGATCCGAAACGGTGGGCCATTTCAAATTTTGCTGGCGGCCGACGATGAAACGCCCATCAAGCTCGAGCAAGAGGGTTGGGGCATCCAGGGATCTCGCTTTACATACGCCACAGGCAAGTTGGTTCTGTGGAGCAAACAAGCCAACTGGGTTGACGACAAAGGACTGGTCCTTCAAACCGGTGCCTACAAACGCCTGGCCATTGCCAACCCCAAACTGGCACCTTATGGCGCAGCTGCCCTTGAAACCCTTGTACAACTGGGCCTGCTGCAATCGGTTCAGGGCAAACTTGTTCAGGGCGACAACATTGCACAGACCTATCAATTTGTCCTGACTGAAAATGCGCAACTCGGATTTGTGGCGCTGTCGCAAGTGTACGCAGAGGGCAAGATCAAACAAGGTTCAGCCTGGACCGTGCCGTCCAATTTGCACAAACCACTGCAACAAGATGCCTTGTTGCTCAACGCTGGTAAAAACAATGCAGCCGCTTTGGCCCTGCTCAATTACCTCAAGGGCGAGAAAGCCAAAGCCATCATTCGCTCGTTTGGTTATTCTGTCTAGAATGTCGTAGCCACTTCACACCAAAGAACAACCCAATGACGCTGAAACCTGTCCTCACCGCACACGAATTGGATGCCTTGCTCGCCAAGCCCATCAGTTCAGAGATCACGCCAGACACCTACTTCCCCATTCGGCTGTTCATCATTTTGGTCTTGTCTGTCATTTGGTTTGTCCGCATGACCGTGTTCACCCAGGAAATGGCGGCCGAGTTGTTTGCAGACCCCGTCTTGCGCAACTTCATCACGCCAGCCTTGTACTTTCGTGCTTGGGTGTTGTTCACATTTGTGGCCGTTGGTGCTTGGTGCTATCACAACGCCAAATACCCCGCCCTGGCTTTTGGCCTTTTGTTTGTCGGCAGTTTGTTCAACATGATGTTTGACATCACCATCTTCTACTCCGAACGCATTGCCCAACAAGATCCTTTGACGACTTTGTTCATGATGGGGCGCTTGTCGCTGACCTACATTTTGTTCGTCTCGATGCGCAATGCCCACCGCATTCCCAAAGGTAGCGACAAGTGGAATGTGTTGTTGCCATTTAAAAAACCGCAAGCGCTGACAAGTCATTAAGCTGCAAGACATACGCCACAAGCTTGGCTATGGAGACTTGAATGAAACACAAATTTGCAATCATTGGCCTTGGCATCATGGGGCGGCGCATGCTAGAAAACGTGATGCGCCACCCCGAGTTTGAAGTGTGTGGCCTGTGGGACCCTTCGGCCGACGCTGTGGCCAAAACACGTTCAGTGTCGCCCAGTGCACCCATCGCCCCAAGTGCCCAAGCAGCCATGCAAGAGGCTGATGTGGTGTACCTGGCCTGCCCCCCTGGCCCACGCAAAACCTACGCCTTAGAGGCGGCGGCCAATGGACAAGGCGTCTTCATGGAAAAGCCCTTGGGCACAGACAACGCCCAAAGCCGAGACCTGTTGCAGCAATTGGGAAAGGCCCGTTTGCCAAGCGTGGTGAATTTCACACAAGCCGCCTCGCGTGGCTTTGAAGAGTTGTCGCGTGCCATTCATGCACAAGAGCTTGGCGAGTTGTTGGGCATTGACATCGTTGTGAATTACCCCGCCTGGCCCCGCGCTTGGCAAAAGGAAGCAGATTGGCTGCGCTTTCGACATGAAGGTGGCTACACCCGAGAGGTCATCTCACATTTCTTGTTTTTGGCTGGACGCTTTTTGGGCCCTCTCACACTGCAGCACGCATCGCCGCGCTACCCACAAGACCCCAAGCTGTGTGAACTTGACATGCTGGCCCGGCTCACAACAGCAGGCGGCTTGCCTGTCACTGTATTGGGTACAACCGGCGGCATGCAACCAGATCGTCAAGAGGTCACCGTGCGCGGCAGCCGCATGAGCTACCAGTTCAGAGAGTTCTATCAACTCTGGCGCTCTGACGGCGGCGCATGGCAAGAAGCGCTTGACTGGACGCAAGAAGATCCGCGAACCAGTGCCTTACAGCGCCAATTGAGCGAAGTGAGCAGATGGCTTAGCGGTCATGCGCACAAGCTTGCAACGGCACACGAAGCATTGGCCGTGCAAGAACTTGTGGAGGCTATGCTGGTGGGCCATCCCAATGCGCAGCCATGAATCAGGGGGCTAAGGCCTCCCCCAAGTTGGTGCCATTGGCGCTTTCTGCGCTGTTGACCTTCGCACCTTTACTTTATTTCGCCAATCACGCGATCCGATTCGATCAACCAATCGCTGCACGTCAAGTTGTAGAAATGCGCTTGCTTGAAAATTTGACACAAGCCTTGCCGCAGCCAAACCGGCCGCACACATTTTCGGCGCCAAGAGCCGTTGCCTTGCCTGGTGCTGTTCTGGCGTCAAACCAAAGCAACCCAAATGAGACTTCACCAACACAAGCGACTTTGCCACTTGAAGTGGTGCAACCCAAACCATTGAACTTGCAGGTGTCGCCAAAGGCGAGTGAATCAATCAGTCCGTTGCGTCAATCACCCATCAAGCACCTTGTGGAAGAAGAAGCCATCAAATCGTCTACCAAGAAAAACGAAAAGTTTGCCACTGAAATCAAGAACGCCGCTAGACCAGACTGCATGAAAACTGACCATGGCTTAGGCCTGTTCAATGTCGTGCCCTTGATTTACGATATTGTCAAAGACAAATGTAAGTAAGCTCGCACGCCAGTACCCACTGACGCTCAAAAAAGCGCCCGTTTCATCCAACTTCATCAAATGAAATTTATGCCAAAAATTCGTCAATACATAGACACCACCGACCGAATTCAAGTGGTTGAATTATGGCGAAATGTGTTTGGCTACGAGACCGCTCACAACGAACCCAATTTGGCGATTTCAAAAAAGATCGCAACCCAAGATGGTTTGTTTTTTGTCGCAGTAGAAAATACGGGTATCGCAGGGACGATCATGGCGGGCTACGATGGTCATCGTGGTTGGTTGTATTCTGTCGCAGTTGACCCCAAGCAGCGCTTCAATGGATTGGGCAGTGCGCTCGTTCACCATGCTGAAAAAGCACTTGCGGAATTGGGTTGCATGAAAGTCAACCTCCAACTGCTTGACACCAATGAAGCCACGGCCGCATTTTACAAATCGATTGGTTATGCCGTTGAACCACGCGTGAGCATGGGAAAACTTTTATAAAAATACCCCATGAAATGAAAGAACTGCACCATGCCCACAATGAAAGGCGGTTGCCTTTGCGGAAATATTCCCAGGCGGCAGCTTTGGTTTTGACTTTGCTGGCACCTACACAAAAATTATTCAAAACGAATTGATTGAATACGATTTTTTCGATCGCTCTGCCTCGGTTGAATTTATGCAAATTAAAGCGTCAATCCCTTCGCAAGCTCTCTCTTAAAGCCATCAGGCCTTTGGGCTCACTGCTGAACCAAAACCAAGCGGTATCTGTGCCACCTTTGCGCAAGATCCATTGATAAATGGTGAGATAAATCACGCTCACCCCAACGAGGCTAACTGCCAACACAGCAAGCCCCCAAAAGAGATACGCAAACAAGTTGGCATATGACATATTGGGCGCCAAGTCTTGTGCCGCCAGAATAATCAATCCGGCGATCAAGAAGCCTGCGATGAGCAACTTGATCATTTTTACAAGTGAATGGCGATGAGAATTTTTTTTGGAAATACTCTCGCTGACAGGATGAGGTTGCATGGTTCTTTTCAATCTTGATTTGAAAATTTTAAATCCAAAGTCCAAGGATTGGCAAGACGAGGATTGAAAATCCCGAAATCAATGAGCTGCGCATGGGACTTGGCCCGTTAGCCACCCCTTAAGCGGATAACGTGAGGGCCAAAGCTGAAATGATGAGTGCTTTCAAAATACCTCGCCTTAATTTGTTCAGTGTTGATGTGATGAAGATGACGAGCCAGCGCGTGGTGCTTGCACCCAGACATTGACTTTGCGAGTGCCTGCTTTTTCAAAAACCAGTTCTAGGTCAAATCGATCGCCGTCTTTCAAGGGTTGCTTGAGATTCAGTAGCATCAAATGATGGGTGCCAGCGCCGCCATGGCTGAGATTGACTTCACTTCTGGCTGGCAGATCAATGGTTGGCACTTCACGCATTCGCATGACTTGACCATCCATTTGCATTTGATGAAGCTCAACACGCTCGGCCACTGAGCTCTTAGCGGCAATCAATTTGTCGGCTTGTCCACCTCGGTTGCGTAGACTTTTGAAATAGACGCTTCCATTGCGCGTCCCCGTCAAGCTAGGCGTTGCGTAAGGGTGGTCGATGACCAAATCGCCTTGCTTAAAGTCGTGCGCGTAAGCCTTGTTGTTGAGCGACATCGCCATGCCCCCCACCAAGAAACCGCCTAGGATGAAACCCCAGCCAAAGCCCGTCTTACGGATCAATTGCAACGTTGCGTTAAACCAATTTTTCATGACGCTCACTCAAGCGGCAGCCGTTTGAAACGAACCGAAGTTCCCAGCCTTAGCCCAATTCGCGGACAATTTCTTTTTGACTTTGGCTTGAGGTCTTGCAGGAATCAACACGTTAAGGTCTCTGCAAACTGTCTCAACTGTCGAATCGATCGTGCTGGCAATGTCCTTCAGTGTGGGTAATTCAGTGCGTTGGATAGGCACAACTTGTCCGTCCAACCTAAATTCCAACAACGTAATCAGGTATGCCAAGCGTTGCCCAATGGGCCCCGTGCGAAGTCGGTACATGTCATACGTTTGGCGCTGCTGTTGCAAGAATGCTTGTACCAATGTGGTGGGGTCTGACAGCGCATGATTCACCGTATGCACCTCTACCGTTGAATCGATAATGGCTTGAACTGTGTATTGATAGGCTTTGTGACACAGCGATTCCACGCCAATCAAGTCACCTGCTTTGGCCAGTTGAACAAGGGCTACAACAGCCTCTTCTGATCGGACTAATTTAAAAACACCGTTCGTCACGCGCCAAACAGGGCCAATACCCCCTGCAAAAGTGAGCGTTTGCCCACGCTTAATGTTGATCGTGTTGACCGCTTTTTCTTGAATTGTTAAATTCACTTTCTTCTCCTGACAAAGTCAATCGAAATGAAACTATCAATTCATTTCGACAAAGACCAGACCGCGCTCATGACGGCCTAGAACTGAGGGATCAGAAAGTAGAGGGCGGGCCTCGTGATGGCAGCGGCGGCGCAGTGACAGACGCAATGTGTGCAACAACCAGGGGCTGAAGTGCATGCGCCAAAGATGAAGGTTTTTCGAACTGAACAGACTTTGAGGGGGGCGGACCAGTGACTGCAGCGCACAATGGGCAATCCATGTTGGCGGTTAATTTGGCATCACTGTCGCCATTTGAATCCACCAGCTTCATACTGCCGCCGCTAGAGCAAACCATTTGCAAGCTACCGGGGTTGACGATGGTGGAAGCAATTGCAGAACCTAGGAACAACGCAAACCACACCAGCACAAGGCGGGTGATGAATTTGGCGTTTCTTAGGGTTTGCATGGGTGGAAATTATGTCATATCCAAAATTATCAAAACTTATGCGTTGAAAGTGACAACATCAGGCCAACTTTTGGATCAACCTTACCTGACAGCACTTGCGAATAAATTTCTGATACAGCCGCAGGTCCAAGGTGTGTCTCAACTGACAGCCAAGGCGCCTGGCGGTTTGAAACCTTGTGTCTGAATGATTTCCAATCTGCAACGATGCGCTGCATCAGCACGGAATTACCCCATTCACTGCTTCTCTTTGCAACCTGCGCTGGTGCAAAAAAGAATGTAGCTCTTGGTCCAGGCAAGCCTTTGGCCGAGCCCTGTTGATCAAAATGCGTCACACCCACTGCGCAGTCATACTTTAGATGCTTAAAACGCATGTGGATGTCCGAACGAAGTTTTGCATTTCCCGCGAAATCTATGTACACACATTTTGTGTCGTCTGGCATTTCCGCCAACTGCTCATAGGTCAACACTTGGTGGTAGCACCCCAGGTGTTGGCAAAACCTTCTGGTGCCGGAAAAAACGTCCAATAGTTGAGCGCATCACCTGCTTGGGCATAACTGATGTTGTTAGATGTAAAAGCGAATCGATCAATCGATAGGCGAATCTGCCCATGGCTTAAAGGTTTGCAAAGCGCCTCTCGAAGCTCTGTTTTGCTCAAGTCGTCTTTTCTAACTAGAAAATCAATACTCTTCATCTGTGAAGCCATTCAATTAAATTAGAACGATACTAACTTGTGCAAATGGATTTCACATAATCGATCTGTGTGTGATCGGTGTCTAATGAATCAGCCCAAAATACGACCAAACAATGCCACCTAAATAGCGGCTTGGCAGCAAAGTAAAGACTCCCGCGCCAACACAAGCGCCAAAATACAAACCCGCCATTGCTTTGCGGTGTTTTTCTATCTCTTTCTTTGCCAAAGCTCTGAACGCATACACAAGCCAAAAGGCTGTGAAAGGTACCAACAAATGAATGGGCGTGTAGCCCCCGATATTGGGTAACCCATAGTCTCTAATGAATATGGCTGAAACGGCAGATGCGATCATCATCGTTACCCAGCCATACCCAATGGCTCTGTGAAGCCAAGGTCGTTTTGTGTGACCCAATCGAGCCCAGATTGCAATGGGTCCGATAAGCAACGCAGTCAAAGTTGCGGTGAGATGAACGGCAATGACGGGGCTCATTTGCATAAAGGTCTTTTCTGTCATAGGGTGACAATTCGGCTACGGAACCTGCCGTCTTGAGACGTACCCTTTCAATCTGATGTTTCATCTTACTCGCAGTTCAAAAGCTCTCACATCCTAAGCGTTGATCTTGATGGTAAAAACTACTCCAATGAATCAAATGAAACTGTAAACATGACTATTGAACTACCCAAAGAAGTTAGGCAGCAAGCCATTTCTTCCATCGAGCGCTATTTTCTAGAGAACATGGAAGAGAAAATTGGCAATATTGCTGCAGGCGCATTGCTTGGTTTTTTTGTTGATGAAATCGGACCTGTGATTTACAACATGGCTGTTGCCGAAGTTCAAGAGCGAATTCAAACGCGGGTAATGGAAATTGACCTCGAGGTCAACGAAGACCCGTTTCAGTATTGGCGTAAGTATGACCAAATGAAAAAAAGATAGGCGATTTGTCTGAATCGGGCACCCCAGCAGAAATGATTGCCATCGATGCCTTCAATGATTCTTTGAGAGCCAAAGGACATTGGATTTTTGCAGGTGGTTTAGCAGCCCCAGTACATGCAAATGTGATCGACAATCGAAACGACACCAACTTGACAACAGAAAAAACGCTTTTCGATAGCAAAGAAAATTACAGTGGATTTTGGCTAATCCAGGCGAACGACCATGAAACAGCAAAAAGACTGGCTCTTGAAGGATCAAAGGCATGTCATCGCAAGGTTGAATTAAGACCCCTGCTTGGCTGATCTTTGCGCCATCACTTTGGTACGGTAGGTAGGGGGCAGGTCAGACCGAGCGCATCGATGAACGTCCGTGGCGACAAAGCCACTGGCAACGTCGGAATTCCATGCTCTTGCCTGTGGTACCGGCAGTCTCAGGGTAGCCTATGGACACCCAGAGATCCAAGGATTCGTCGAAGTTGGAGGCACTCTCCGCTATCGATGGCGCTGGTTGCCGTGGTGGTTTACGCAATAGTTCGTTGGCTCTCAAGGGCGTAGGGATGGCAAGGCGTTGTATGCGATAGGGTAGTTTGCCAATAGCTGCCGCAGGCAAAAATGCATCGCTGCCTGGTCGTGGACCACAAAGTGGCAAGCCTATTTAATTGAAGCAATTGGCGCTCAGGTGTGATCCGGGATGGGTAGGTCCATGTTCAGGCCGGCATACTCCAGCCCCCGCTTGTGATCTGCCAAATGTTTTCGGGTCCAGGCCACAGCGTCTTGGGCGTCGTGCCGTTGCAGAGCCGCTAAGACATGCTTGTGAGCGTCCAATAGGCGTGAACCCGATTGCGGCAACGCCGGGGCAATGGTGGCGTATCCAGCCCGCATCAGCATGCTGACCGGCGCACGAGCCAGCAGCAGGGCCTGGTTGTGGGTAGCCTCTGCCACCAGCGACTGAAATTCAATGGTTTGGTTCACGGGCAACTGGCCATCCAGAACCAGTTTTTCAGTGAGATCCAAATTGGCCTGCAGAGCAGCGAGTTCGGCCTCGGAGATGCGCTCAGCAGCCAATTGGGCGCACATAGGTTCCAGGGTGGATGCTACTTCCCACACGTCGCGGTAAGTGACCTGGTGCATTCGCAATGCCTGCTGAGCGGTGTGTGCTAGGCTCTGGTGGCTGGGGATGGTGACGATGAGCTTTTTGCCGACTCGCTTGACAAGGCCATCCTGCTCTAACTGACGCAATCCTTCACGCACAGTTGATCGGTGCACGCCAAAGCTGATGGCTAACTCGCCCTCAGTGGGCAGAGCGCTGGCCTCGGGCGCATCGCCCCGCACAATGCGCTGGCGCAAGGCTTCAGACAAAACGCGGTAGGCCGGCTGCAGGCTGAGTTTTTCGATTTCCATGGTGTAGAGGGAATGGACCACCGCAGTGTAAGCCAGTGGTCCGCAGGCGCGAGGTCAGTCCGCTTTGAAGCCAGAGGCCTTGATCACCGGAGCCCATTTTTTGGCGGCTGCCTCATTTCGCGCCACTAGCTCTTCTGTGGGTTTGCCCACCGGCAGGTAGCCCATGGCGTACAGTTTTTCCTTCACATCCGGCAACACTAATACTTTAGCAACAGCTTTGTTCCAGGCACTCACTGCTGCAGCCGGCGTGTTGGCCGGTGCGTACAAGGCATTGGATCCCATGCCGGTAATGGCCGGGTAGCCTGCTTCGGCAAAGGTGGGCACTTCAGGTGCCTGGGGTACGCGCTGCTCGGAGGACACGGCCAGCATGCGGATTTTTCCGGCTTTGTGGTTTTCGGTCATGCTGCTCATCACGTCGATGGCGGAACTGAGCTGGCCACCGATCAGAGCCAGCGCAATGGGCGCGCTGCCTTGAAAGGGAATGGGCTCCATCTTCACACCCACGGCGTCCCCCAGCACCAGCCCGAAGAAGTGGTGCGGAGCACCCACTGCGGGAATGCCGAAGTTGGCCTGGTTGGGGTTCTTTTTGGCCCAAGCTACGTATTCGGCCAGGGTGTTGACTTTGGGTTCGGTACCGACAGCCATCGCAAACGGAAACTCGGCCACGGTTACCACCGGCACCAAGTCTTTTTTGGGGTCGTAACTGAGCTTCTGGAAGGTGAAGGGGTACAGCGCGGTCAACGCATCAGGCCCCAGCATCATCACACTGCCATCTGCGGGCGAACCTTTGAGCACGTCCACCGCAATACGACCACCAGCACCGGCCTTGTTGTCCACAATGACTGGGCGGTTGAGTTCGGTCTTTAGCTTGTCAGCCAAGATGCGGGCAATGGCGTCGAACGAGCCGCCTGCCGGAAAACCCACCAGAATTTTTGCGGGTGAACCTTCTTGTGCCATGGCGGGCAGTGTGCCGCTGGCGGCCAGCACGCTGGCAATCAGGCCGCTTGCAAGGGTTCTGCGGTTCAGGGTGTAGCGGGAATTGAACTTCATGGTTGTCTCCTGTGGTGTTTATAAAAACGTTGAAGGTTGGCGGAAATCAAGAGGTGGCGGAATCTGTCTTGTCTAGCAGGTCCTGCTGAGCTTGGGCAATGCGCCACATCAGCTTGCCGGAGGCGCTGCGCGGGAGCACGTCCACAAATTCAATGCTGCGCGGGTACTTGTAGGCTGACATGTGTTCGCGCGCCCACGCGATCAGTTCTTCCGTTGTAAGTGCACCTTTGCTGCCCTGCTTGAGCACGATGAGTGCTTTCACACTCTCGCCCCGGTAGGGGTCACGTGTGGCAATCACGCAGGCTTCCTGTACCGCAGGGTGGCGGTGCAACAGGCCCTCCACTTCGGCGGGCCAGACCTTAAAGCCACTGGCGTTAATCATGCGTTTGAGGCGGTCGGCCATATAGAAGTAACCATCCGTATCCATGCGGCCCAGATCGCCAGTACGGAAAAACTCCTTTCCGTCGAGACGCATGAATGCGCTGCTGCTGGCGTCCGGCAGGTTCCAATACCCGATAAACACCTGCGGCCCGCGCACCACAATTTCGCCAACCTCACCTGCAGTAAGCGGCTGCAACGTGTCGGGGTTGATGATGTGTGCCTCGGTTCCGATGTAGGGAATGCCCAAGCACGCCTGGCGCGCGCCGCCTCGCGGATTGGTGTGGGTGGGGGCCGATGTTTCGGTCAGGCCGTAGCCCTCCAGATACTCTAGCCCGAAGGCTTTTTGAAGTTGTGTAGCCACTGCGTCTGGCATGGCTGCGCCGCCACCGCCGATGTAGCGCAGGCTGCTCAGGTCGTAGCTAACCAGATCGGTACCGCCCAGTAGGTCCATCACCATGGTTGGTATGTTGGGCCAGTGGGTGATGCGGTGTGCGCCAATGGCGCGGCCCGCTACAGCACGGTCCCAGCGCGGAAGCAACACCATGCTGCAGCCGTGGCGGATGGACGACAACATTCCCACTACCAGTCCGGTGATGTGAAACATGGGCACTACGATGAGCGTGGAGTCGCCGCGTTGCATATCCAGCCAAGGCGCAGAAGCCAGTACGTTGTGCATAAGCGTGGCATGGGTGTGCATGCAGCCTTTGGGTTGTCCGGTTGTGCCGCTGGTGTAGGGCAGCAGTGCCAGATCGGAACCTTTGACATCCACAACGTGAGGCTTCACCGCCTGCACCATAACGTCGACCCAGGGGTGTACGGTAAGTCCTGCAGCTGTTGGCGTGGGATAGCGTGTCAACAGCCACGTGCGCCAGGTTGCGGGCCAGGTGGTCACCACCGCGCCGTTCGCAGGCAAGGCGTCTGCCAGCTGGAAACCAATCAGGTCTGCCAGACTGGACTCGTCGCCCAGCGTCTGATGTGCTTGCACCAGCTCGCCGGCAATATCCAGCGAACTGATGGCGATGCGGGCCTGCGTGTCGCGCAGGTAGTGTTCCAGCTCATCCGCCTTGCTCATGGGGTTGACCGGCACCACGATGCCGCCGCACCACAGCACGGCATGAAAGGCAATTATGAATTGGGGGCAGTTCTGCATGAACAGCAACACACGTTCGCCTCTGGCAAGTCCTTGCTGTTGCAGCGCGCCTGCAAGGTGCTGCGCTTGGGTGTACAGCGTCCGCCAGGTGAATTGAGTACCCAGAAAGTCCAACCCCACGGCTTCGGGCGTTTGCGCATAGCGGGCTTCCAGCCCGGCGCATAACGATTCGTTGGGGACGGTCAGGGTATGCGGAACTCCGGCGGGCCAGACCCGTTCGTGCGGCGCGCCGATGACGGGGTCAACACCGAGCTTCATGTCAGCAACCGCGAGTGACCGGCATGGACGGTGCTTTCTTGCGCAGGCCCAAGCGTGCTAACTCCAGCTTGGCCAGCGCTTGGCGGTGTACTTCGTCGGGGCCATCGGCCAGGCGCAGGGTGCGCTGGTCCGCGTACGAAAAAGCCAGCGGTGTGTCGGGTGAAACACCCGCCCCCCCGTGGGCTTGTATCGCCCAGTCAATCACCTTGCACGCCATGTTTGGCGCCACCACTTTGATCATGGCAATCTCGCCTTGCGCTGCCTTGTTGCCCACTTTGTCCATCATCCACGCGGCTTTAAGCGTCAGTAGGCGCGCTTGGTCAATACTGCAACGGGATTCGGCGATGCGCTCGTGCCACACACCCTGCTCGCTCAGGGCTTTGCCGAATGCAGTGCGACTGGCTAGCCGGTGGCACATCAGTTCCAGGGCACGCTCTGCGGCTCCAATGGAACGCATACAGTGGTGAATGCGGCCGGGCCCCAAACGGCCTTGCGCAATTTCAAACCCGCGCCCTTCGCCTAGAAGGATGTTTTCTACCGGCACACGCACGTTTTCCAGCAGTACTTCCATGTGTCCGTGGGGTGCGTGGTCGTAGCCGAAAACCGGCACAGGGCGCAGCACGCGTACACCGGGTGTGTCCGCAGGCACTACCACCATGCTTTGCTGCTGGTGGCGTGGTGCGTCGGCGTCGGTTTTGCCCATCACGATGAACACCTTGCAGTGGCGGCTGCCTGCGCCGGTGGACCACCACTTGCGGCCATTGATCACGTAGTGGTCTCCGTCGCGCACGATGGAGCACTGGATGTTGGTCGCGTCCGAGGATGCCACCGCAGGCTCGGTCATCAGAAATGCAGAGCGGATTTCACCACGCAACAACGGTTCCAGCCAGCGGTCTTTGAGTGATTCGGTAGCGTAGCGTTCCAGTGTTTCCATGTTGCCGGTGTCGGGGGCGTTGCAGTTGAAAACTTCGCTGGCCCAGTGCACTCGGCCCATGATTTCGCATAGGGGTGCATATTCAAAGTTGGACAAACCCTGCGGGGCGCGGTGCGAGTGCGGAAGGAAAAGATTCCACAACCCCTGTTCGCGCGCCAGGCCTTTGAGGCGCTCGACTGTAGGGCAAATGTCCCAGCCCAATGCAGGTGTCCAGCCTTGGGTGCTGGCCTCAGCCCACACCTTTTCTTCGTTGGGGTAGATGTGGGTTTCCATGAACGCCTTCAGGCGCTCGCGCAGTTCACGGGTGGATTCGGTTTCGTCGAAAAAGTGCATCGCTGTTTTCCTTGAAAATCGCTTTGATATCGGCTAGTTGATAAATGCCGGCACGACACCACTGGCAAGGGCCCAGCCGCGTTCAGCCACGGGCAAAGCCATAGCGCCCACCTCTCCTGCACTGGCGCTGGCCGCCATGCCTTGCTGATGACGCTTAAATATGCCCTGAAGAATCGCGCTGAGCCGGAACAGGTTGAATGCCAGATAGAACGGCCAATCGGCCTCAAACGCGGCAAAGTCCCGACCGGTCGCCTGGCAGTAGCGCTGCACATAGCTGCGTTGCGACGGCAAGCCCAGCGCGTCTGTGTCGGTACCGGCCAATCCGCGCAGCAGGCCGGGCGGCAAGTGCCAGGTCATGCAGTTGTAGGCCAGGTCACCCAGCGGATGGCCCAGGGTAGAAAGTTCCCAGTCCAGTACCGATGCGACCCTGGCTTCGCGGGGATCAAATATCAGGTTCTCTAAGCGGAAATCCCCATGGCTAATGCAAGTGTCCTGGCTGGTGTCAGCACCGCTTGGAATATGGGCCGGTAGCCATGTCATCAGTTTGTCCATCGGTTCTGAAGGCGTATGCACACTGGCTAGGTATTGTTGGCCCCAGCGGCGTATCAGACGACTGAAGTAGCCATCCCACCGGCCGAAGTCTTGCAGGCCCGCCGCACGCGAGTCGGTCTTGTGTAGAGCTGCCAGTGTGTCGCACATGGCGTGAAAGTAGGGCGCGCGTTCTGCGACTGATAGATCTTGCAGCGTGACATCGCGTAGCACGCGGCCATCCACAAAGTCCATCACGTAAAAGGCTACGCCAATTACGGACTCGTCTTCGCACAGAGCCCGCACCCGGGGCACCGGTACCTTGGAAGTCTGAAGTGCTGCCAGCACTTGGTATTCCCGCTCGATGGCATGGGCCGAAGTCATCAGCGTAGCCATTGGTGCCGGTTTGGCGCGCAACACCCATTTACAGTGGCCGTTTTCCAGAATCCAGGTGGGATTGGACTGGCCGCCGTCCACTTTGTGGGCAGTTAGGGGACCTTCCAGTTCAGGCAGGCGTGGCCGTAGCCAGGCTTGCAGGGCTTCGATATGAAGTGCCGGAAATACAGTGGTTTGTGACATTGAGTCGGATTGTCCGACAATTAATTCTCGCCAGAACTATCGAAAACCCTATGTTGTGTTGGCGATGCAGAGAAGTTTTGGTGGCTCTCGGTTTCAGGGCGACGGAGCTATGTGTGGAGAGGATGTGGGCAATTGTTGATAGAAAAGTTTGGTCTCAGCTTTTTGGCTGATCATTCATGCCCAGATTCGAGCGCAACTTAATGACCGCTGTTAGGCGGCCAATTGATCAGTGGCTAGGACCGCAGTGGGTCGCAAGGAGCCTTCGAACCTGCACCCCCATTCCCTTCCTGCGCACCCCACCTAAATCCTTCAGACCGCAGATACTGCGCTCCCAATTGCCCCAAATTTCGCTGCTCAAAAAATCAGCACCGTCACAACCCACCCCGCCCAGTGATCGTTGCACTACATGGGTGCGGTGGTCTTTATGCAACGACTGGTATCAATCAAGGTAAATTAAATGCCAGACATGCTGGTATGGCTCAGCTTATTACTGCCAATGGTTACTCAATTTTGTTTCCTGACAGTTTCTCATCTCGAGGTGAGTCAAGTTTGTGCTCTCAAAAATTTAGCAGTAGAAAAATTAAACAATCGCATCGGTCAGATGACGTTGATGGCGCTTTACTCTGGCTAGAAACTCAGCCGTGGGCAGACACATCCAAAATAGCATTACTTGGATGGTCACATGGTGGAAGTACCGCATTGCGCAGTATTGATGCCAATCGACAGAAAGTTGCATCCCGAAAACTTCAGCCCAGCACAGCAATAACCTTCTATCAGGGCTGCTCAGATGTACTAAAAACTAACTTCCGCCCTCAAATTCCTTTAGTGATGATGTTGGCAGAACTAGATGATTGGACAGCGCCCGGTCCTTGCATTCAGTTAGCAAAAAATGTTGGTGCTAGTTATTTTGTTTATCCAGACAGTTATCACGACTTTGACAATCCGGTTGGAAAAGTAAGACTTCGTACCGATGTTCCCAACGGGGTGAACCCTGGCAAGGGGGTTCACGTTGGTCGCAATCCCATTACGGGTCCACAAGCTTGGGATCAATTGCTGCTTACTTTGCGTAAGCAATGGGAATAGTCACAACACTAAAGATTTGCATGTCGTGTTAAACGACACTTGCAAACCACATCAAATCAAAAGCACGGTAGCCCCGCAGAAGCCAAACCTGACTTAACGATTTGTACGCAGGGGGTAAAAATGGGGAGACATCCTTCTAGACTCCAAACTTTATTCAAAATTTATGAGAATCAACTTTTCATCACTTAACTGATATCGTCATTCCTGATATCTGATTCAAAAGTTTGCAGTCACCGGCTTGGACACCTGTCAAAAAGTCACGAATGACGTGCGAAGTCAATGTCTCTGTTTTTTTTGATATGCCTCGCCCAGCAAAGTTCATATGCGTTGCACCACCAATGACGCCAAGCCACTTGCATCCTGATTTCATATTATTAAATGGCTCGGTTCTTGTTTCCCAAGATAACCCACCCAATTCCTTGTCTTGAGTACCCGTCAGCATCAAAACAGGTGGATTGATATCGCCCCACGCCATTTCAGGAAATATCAATCCAGAACCTTGTGGAGAAATTGCGATGTAAGCCGTGAAATTAGAAACTTCAGCAATATTTAATTTGTTGCGTGCACCTGCAGCCATCATCACAGTCGCTGCACCCATTGAGTGACCAATCAAAACAGCCACTTTTGAATTGCACTGACTTTGAGCCCATTCTTTCGCAACAGCAATGTCCATAAATCTAGCTTGGTACGCCTTTGGGTCTGTAATAAGTTTGGCTAAGCCTTCGCTTAGTGTTGTTCCGCTGGTTTGCTCTTTAACAACTTGAAGCCCACTTTCTTGATGACCAACAGTTACTGCAAGATAACCAAAATCAGACATCGCAGATCCAAGATATGTATAGCCTTTTTCAGACCCACCTGCTCCGTGCGAAATAATTGCAACGCCTTTGCATTCACTTGCAATGGGCTTGTAGACCATTGCCGAGACTGTCTTTGAATCTTTGCGTTGTAAGCTAATTAAATCTTGTCCAATCGCGGCTTTACTAGTTAATTGAATTAAAAAAAGTATTGCCAATGAAGGTAAAAATGTTTTCATTTTTGAATTTAACTATGCATTTCTTACTTTTGCAATCGCCCCAACATCCTTCAAGACCCAAAACTTGATTCAAAAGTTCTGAGGATCTAACAGAGAAGCTGTTGGATCCGTTCAGTCACAGCAAAGCTGTAAAAGATTTGACCAACTGACTATTTTTGAAGAAACTAAAGCAAATATTTTGCAAAAATTACTTGTGAGATAAATCCAATGAAAATTGAAATTCGTATAGATGACCTTTCAAGTAATGAGTCGCAATCAATTGTGCGAGAGCATATGGCAGGAATGCTTGCTAACACGCCAATTGAAAGTGTTCACGCTCTGCCTTTAGAAAAACTTCGCAAGACTTCAATATCGTTTTGGACTGCGTGGACAGATGAAACGGTTTGTGGATGTGGTGCACTTCAAATGCTTGACCCTCAGCACGGCGAAATCAAATCAATGCGAACGAGAGCAAATTTTTTGAGACAAGGCGTAGGTCAAGCCGTTTTGTCGCACATCATTAAAGAAGCAAACACACGAGGAATAAAACGCTTGAGCTTAGAAACAGGCTCAAGTGATGATTTCGCAGCCGCGAGAGCTATGTATTTGAGAAATGGATTTGAAATCTGCGGTCCATTCAGTGATTACAAACTTGACCCTCTTAGCGTGTTTATGACTAAGCAACTATGAAATGCCCCCACAAGCACGGTAGACCCGCAGAAACCAAACCTGACTCAACGATTTTTACTTAGGTGACAAAAATGGGCTACATCCTTCTAGACCCCAAACTTTGTTCAAAAGTCTAACAACACAAGCATTGGTCTTGATGGTAAAAACTACTTCTACGAATCAAATGAGACACCAAACATGACTATTGAACTTTCAAAAGAAGTCAGACAGCAAGCCATTTCTTCAATAATTCAAGGTTGTCGCTTTGCAAACAACTAAAAAAACGGCGCTGGTTACTAGTAAAGCAGTTGATATCTTATTGCTTATAGTGCTTTCAACACTTTGGGGTGCCTCTTATACTTTTATCCGCGTAGGTGTCGAGACCATTCCTCCTGTAACACTTATCGCGGCAAGGACGTTGATTGCAGGCTTACTTTTAATTGTGTGGATGTCAGTATCTGGTGTAGCTATGCCAGGAAGTTGGGTTATATGGAAGCGACTATTCGTGCAGGCTTTTTTAAATAGCGTGATCCCTTTCACATTGATTGCTTGGGCTGAGCAATACGTTGAAGCCGGCGTAGCTACAATTTTGAACTCAACTGCTCCAGTCTTTGTTTTTTTTGTTACGTGGTTTTTAACAAAACACGAGGCCGTAACGACGAGAAAATTAGTCGGCGTCATTGCAGGGCTATTGGGAATATGTCTGATCATCGGATTTAGTGCACTTAACGGCCTTGGAGACCAAGTGCTTCCGCAGCTGGCGATTGTTGCTGCGACTATTTGCTATGCGGGTGCTGCCATATACGGCCGTTCATTTCAAGGCTTATCGCCTTTAGTCCCTGCTGCTGGTTCCTTAATTGCAGGTGCAATAGTACTTATACCGATCAGTTTGATTTTTGATCGGCCGTGGGCGTTACAGCCGTCTTTTAATTCAACAGCCGCTTTATTGTTGTTGTCCGTATTTTCCACCGCGATTGCGTTTGTAATCTATTTCCGACTAGTCCAGACTCTTGGTTCGGTCGGAACGACATCGCAAGCGTATCTTCGCGTGCCTATCGGTGTAGCTATTGGGGCTATTTTTCTAGGTGAATCTTTGTCACCAACAATATGGATGGGTCTTGGCTGTGTGGTCATAGGTGTAGCCACAATGACGATTCCTGCTCGAAAATAAAGTCCGTCAATTACACATTGGCCCACGTTTCGAACCGTCGTGTAACACGACACTTCAAAACCAGTTCAACCCACAAGCACGGTAGACCCGCAGAAACAAAACCTAACTCAACGATTTGTGCGCTGCGGGTAAAAATGGGCGACATCCTTCTAGACCCCAAACTTTATTCAAAAGTTCTGTGACTCTAGGTATCAATCTCAAAGTTTTCGCCCCAAACGCTTTTCCACTTGATCTTTCTCCCACTTTGAGCCAAAAAAGCTAAACCGATCTGAGACTTGAAGCCAATGAAACAATACGCCAAAACCCCAACCGATGATTACCCAATGAACCCACAATTGACGGTTGCCATAAAAGAGATTTATAAAGCTAAGTAAAGAAATACTAAGCACATACTGCGCCAAGTGAATGTAAAAACCTTTAAGTTTTCTAACTTGATTGAAAGCCAAAATCTCTTCTGCGCTTTGACTTTCATTGATGACGTTGTCCATACCTGGCTCCTTGAGTGTTGAGAATTCCACATTGAACACGGCAGCCAAAGACTTCAAAGATTCCACACTTGGTTCTTGACCCTTTTCAATACGCTGAATGGTGCGGACATTCAAACCACTCAACTCAGCCAACTGCTGTTGAGACCATCCACGCTGTAGTCTTAGTTTTTGAACTAGCATTTATCACTCCTTTTGCCGTGCTAGGAACTCTAATGGCAAGGTGAATGATTGTGTGCGACAAAGTAGCGACTTGGGCACGGCATAGGCACGGCACGATGCTGACATTGCTTAGACATTGATGGTCTGACTCTTTGGCAAGGTATGAACAGGTCACAAAATTTACTCAAAAATTCTAACAATCTAAGTTTCCGTCGACTATGCCAAAATTCAGGAAACTTCAATTTATCTATGCAGATTCAAACCACAGACCAATTGCGTGCCCTTTACAAAGCACCAAGCGAGCGTGCCGTTCTAAAAGAATTGACGCACATTGATACTCATCTAAAGAGGTTCATCTCTTTGTCGCCATTTTTAGCGATCAGCAGTGGCGATCAACATCATCAAATGGATTGTTCACCACGTGGCGGAGACGCCGGTTTTGTCAAAGTTTTAGATCAGCAAACACTCCTAATTCCTGACTCAATTGGCAATAACAGGTTAGACACCCTCACAAACATCATTGCAACATCACAAGTTGGCTTGCTGTTTTTTGTGCCTGGCATTGACGAAGTCGTTCGTGTGAATGGAAAAGCTACGCTTCAAACTGACTCAGATCTTCTTAAGCACTTTGATACTTTGAAGAACAGCCCCAAGCTGGTTATCAAAGTGATCGTGGAAGCTGCCTATATGCATTGCCCCAAAGCATTGATGCGCTCCAAACTCTGGTCTATTGAACACCATCAAAATATTGATGCGATGCCTACGCTTGGAGAAATCATCCGAGATCAAACTAAGAGTGCGGGTCCAGTGGAATCTCGTGCAGAAATGCTGGAACGCTATACGCCTGATCTTTAATCTAACCAGACACCACAACCAACCGTTGTGTAAAACGACACTACACAAACACTCCAACCCACAAGCACGGTAGCCCCTCTGAAAACAAACTTGCCTATTGTTTTATCAAACGCTACCTTCATTTTCAACGACAAGAATGCGAGCAGGTCCTATTGGATGAGCAACGTGTTCAGTGCCAACAGAAGCGTAGAAAACATCTCCCGTTTCAAGGACCGTTGATAACTCTGCGCCATCCAACCGGTATTTCATTTCAACACGACCATCCAAAACAGCAAAAACCTCTTGCCCATCATTGACGTGCCATTTGTATGGCTGCTCTGTCCAATGAAGTCGTGTTGTGATGCCACCCATATTGGCAATATCCAAAGCTCCCCACGAGCGTTCAGCGGTAAATTCTTTGCTACGGATGATTTTCATATGCTTGCCGTTCGTGTCTTAAGCTGATGATAAGCACCTTCAAAGCCCACAAGCACGTTAGACCCGCAGAAACCAAACCTGCAGCTACGATTTATTCGCAGCGGGCAAAAATGGGCTAGATCCTTCTAGACCCCAAACTTTATTCAAAAGTTCTGCGAATCTAGAAAAATTAGCTATTTCCAAGAAATTCAAAAGGATATGCCAGATAAGTCAAAAGGTGGAAAGTAAATCTAGGCTATCTTGTGGTGTAGATCTATTTTCATAGCCATCTTAAAGGAGCCAATATGTTTCAAGTAGTCGTTCAGTCTGCTATGCGTCAATTGAAATCAAAATTGCGCTTACCTGCCCCACCCAAAAAGTCAACTGAAACAGATAAGAAATCTGAGCCCAAAGACAAAACTGGGCTCATCTTGATACTTGCGATTGGTGGCGGGATATTGCTGATGGCGATGTTTTCAAATCTACCAACTAACTAGTTTCGCAGCTGTTGGGGCTTTAATTATTTCTAGCGATGAAACTTAGAGCACAACTACCAGCATGGTCAACCATTGCGCCCCTTGTGACTTGGGGCATTCTTGCCACGCCCTATGCAGGTTTAAGCACAGCTTCATGGGTATACCAATTACTGGTTCTTTTTGGATTGGTCATAGGATGGGTATTTTGATCGACCGTGACCACCCATTCCAGTAGATCGTGACCAGTGAATT
>JAOATL010000011.1 GCA_030158125.1 Limnohabitans sp.
CAGCGCACCTGAACGATCACGTATTCCCCCGCCTGCCGGTGCGCCAGTGGGTGCTGTCGGTTCCCAAGCGGCTTCGTTACTTCATGCAGCGCGACGGGCCAGTGCTCAATATGGTGCTGCGCATCTTCGAAGCGGGTGATTGCGCAAAGCCTGCAGGCGCACTGCATTGGCGCGGCCAATGCAGACAAGGAAAGCCTGCACATCGGCGCAGTGGCCTTCACCCACAGGTTCGGCTTCAGCCTGAACGAACACGTCCACTTCCACGTCTGTGTGGTGGACGGGGTGTTTGAGGAGGTGGCAGGCGAGGGCAGCGCTGATGCCGCAATGCAAGTCTCTGCGTCAGGTGTCGTATTCCACCCTGCCACCGGCATCGATGCGACACCCGTGGCACAAGTGCAGACCACACTGCAAAAACGTATCCTGCGCGCCTTTGTGGGCCGTGGGCTGCTGGAGAACTTCGAGGCAAAAGAGATGCTGGGGTACAAACACAGCGGTTTCTCGGTGGATGTCGGGGTGTGCATTGAATCCCACGACCGTCCAGGCCTTGAGCGGCTCTTGCGCTATTGCGCCCGCCCACCCTTTGCGATGGACAGGCTGCGCAAAGAGGGAAGCAAACTGGTGTACCGCTGCGGCAAGCAGCGCAGCGAACCCACCAGCGACAAGCGCGGTGCCAAGGTTGATGAGCTGCACCTCACACCGCTGGAGCTGATCGACCGCATTGCCGCGCTGGTTCCCCCGCCACGCACCCACCGGCACCGCTATTTTGGCGTGTTGGCACCCAACTCGCCGCTCAGGGCTGCGGTGACGGCGCTGGCGACACCGGCGCAAGCCGCTCCCGTGCTGGGCGCGTCGATCAGCACGGGGGAGTGCGCGCCTGGTGTGGTACCGATGAGCAGCGCGCTGCCATCCCAGAGCGAGCCGGTGCTGCCCAAGCGTGCAGCGCACTACCTGTGGGCGGTGCTGATCGCCCGCATCTACGAGGTGTTCCCCCTCTTGTGTCCGCTGTGTGGCGGGCATATGCGCATCATCGCGTTCATTACGCACAGCGCTGACATCCGGCACATCCTGGACCACATCGGGGCAGATTCAGAGCCACCCCGCATCTCCCCGGCGCGCGGGCCACCGCTGTGGGATGACTGTAGTGATGCGCAGATGGATGACGGGGCGCAAACCGAGCCAGCAGACTGGGACCTAGCGGCGCAACCGGCACCGGACTTTGAGGTCGATCAGCGCATCAGTTGGTGAATGAACAAAGCGGCGATTTTGACTTGCCGCGAACTGGCTCTGCGCCCGGTACACGCCGAGCGCCGCAAATCACTCTCCTGAACGCCAAACCCTGGTGGTGAACCTGACACCTAGGCGGGAAAATCGAGTGTCTCAGCCGGCTTGATGGCGCTTCCGCGGTGCGATACTTGGCCTCATGCGGTTAAAACGCCTATCCGTTACAGCAGCGCGCTTCGCGGGAGCGAAGCTGACACCCCTGTCGCGGCGCGTGACCATCAAGACCTTGCTGGTCAACCAGCGCCAGGCCAGCCCGCAGTCGCTCGCCATGCACCTGCGCTACATCGAGCGCGACGGGGTGGGCCGCGATGGCGAACCAGGCCAAGCCTACGGGCCGCAGACCGATGCCGCCGACCTAGACGCCTTCAAGGAACGCTGCGCGGATGACCGGCACCATTTCCGCTTCATCGTCTCGCCCGAGGACGGCGCGGAGCTGGAAGACCTGCGCACCTACACGCGGCATCTGATGAACCGCATGGAGGCCGACCTGGGCACGCGGCTGGAATGGGTGGCGGTCGATCACTGGAACACCGACAACCCGCACACCCACCTGATCGTGCGCGGGCGCGATGACACGGGTAAAGACCTCATCATCGCGGGCGACTACATCGCCGATGGCTTCCGCCATCGCGCCGCCGAGCTGGCGACCGAATGGCTGGGGCCGCGCACCGAACTGGAGATCCAGCAGAGCTTGCAGCGCGAGGTGGAACAAGAGCGGTGGACGAGCCTGGATCGCACCTTGAAGCGTGAGCTGGGCGACGACGGCCAGGTGCGGATTGAGCGCTTCAACGAGCCGAAGCTGCAACGCCAGCGCCTGCTGCTGATCGGCCGGCTGCAACGCTTGCAGCGCCTGGGCCTGGCCGACGAGGTGCAGCCGGGCACTTGGGTCGTCCATGCCGACGCAGAGAAGACCTTGCGCGCCCTGGGCGAGCGCGGCGACATCATCCGCACCATGCAGCGGGCCATGAGCGGCCAGTCGCGCGAGCTGGCGGTGTTCGAGCCGGGTGACGACAGCCGCACGATCACCGGCCGCGTGGCCGCCAAAGGCCTGGCCGATGAACTGCGCGACCGGGCCTATCTGGTCATCGACGGCACCGATGGCAAGGCCCACTATGTCGCGCTCAATGCGCGCGACGAATCCGCGAACTACTCGACCGGCGCCGTGGTGGAGGTGCGCGGTTCAGCTGACGTGCGCGCGGCCGATCGGAACATCGCCGCGCTGGCGAGCGGCGGCCTGTACCGCAACGACCATCACCTGGCGATCGCGCAAGGTCAGGCCCAGGCCGGGCGCGACCCGCAGGAAGTGGTGGCTGCGCATGTCCGTCGCCTCGAAGCCCTGCGCCGTGCCGGTATCGTGGAGCGCGTGGCCGAAGGGTTATGGAAGGTGCCGGACGACCTGCCGGAACGTGGCCGCCAGTACGACGCGCAGCGCCTGGGCGGCGTGGCCGTGGAGCTGAAATCGCACCTGCCCATCGAACGGCAGACCCGCATCATCGGCGCGACTTGGCTGGATCAGCATCTGATTGGCGGCGGCAAGGGGCTGGGTGAGCTGGGCCTTGGCCGCGAGGTCAAGGATGCGCTGCAGAAGCGCGCCGACTTCCTGGTCGAACAGGGGCTGGCCGAGCGGCGCGGGCAGCGCGTCATCCTCGCCCGCAACCTGCTGGACACGCTGCGCAACCGGGAACTGACGCAGGCCGCCAAGGACATTGCGGCTGAAACCGGCTTGGAGCATCGCCCGGTGGCCGATGGGCGGCGCGCGGTCGGCATCTACCGGCGCAGCGTCATGCTCGCCAGTGGGCGTTACGCCATGCTCGATGACGGCATGGGGTTCAGCCTGGTGCCGTGGCGGCAGGTGATCGAACAGAGGCTGGGGCAGCAGCTCGCCGCGACGGTGCACGGTAGCGGAGTGTCTTGGGAGAATGGACGGCAGCATGGGCATTCAATCAGTTGAGCCTGAATCAATCTGGCTGCACATTCGAAGGCAGGGCACTTGGGTTTTCCCCAAATTTGTCCGCAATGGGGGGCGATGCTGTGGAGTCTCTGCGAAGCAATTGAATCGGCAGCACATCCCTGGATGGTGGAGCGATGCTTCCACCCCTCATGCGGACAATCAGTCGCTTGACCGCGAGTTGGGCCATCGCCTCAACCGGTTGGCGGATTGACGTCAGACCAACCAACGGAGAACTCGCCATTGGCATGTCGTCAAATCCGATCACGGACAGTTCGCTTGGTACTGAAATACCCTGACGCTTCGCAGCTTCAAGCACGCCCAGCGCGATCATGTCGTTGCCCGCAATGATCCCTGTCACGCGTTCCTCGCCCAGCATCGAGAGTGCACTGGAATAACCCATCTCACTCGTGTACTCGCAGTGCACACGATCGATGAGTTGGGGATTCACACCCGCTTGGATGAGCCAGTTGAATGCGCCCTCGGCGCGATCACGTCCGGTAGAGGTGTTGCTCGGCCCCATGATGAGCCCTATGTGACGATGGCCAAGTTCGTACAGGTGTTTGGCAGCCTGAACACCTGCTTGAAGGTTGTCGATTTCCACGATGTCGAGCTTGACATCGTCCACGGACCGGACGACGAGCACCATGGGAATTCCGCGGCGTTTTAGCTCTGGAACCACCGGTGAATCCAAGGTTGCCGTGGCAAATATCAGTCCGTCGAGATAGCCGTCAATCAGTGGGCGGAAGGCCAGTAGCTTGTTGGCGTCGGTCATCGGGTCGATTAGCAGGATGACCTGATAGCCGGCTGCGTCCAAGGCGTCGTGCAGATGCTGCAACAGCAATGTCATGAAGCGGTTGTGCAGCGCGCCGACGACCACGCCGACCATTTTTGTCCCCACCACCCGCGCCCGCCCCTGCGAGGGAACGCGGTAGCCCGCCTCGGCAGCGGTGGTGATGATTTGCTCACGCGTCTGCGCACTGATGGCCGGGTGCCCGGCCAACGCGCGGGATACGGTGGAAACAGAGACCCCCAGGCGGTCCGCAATCTCCCGCAGCGTCACCCCGGTTCTGCTTTGTTTAGGGCGAATTTTTGGTTTTTGTTGCATATTATTTGCATTGAATTATTGCCATTATCAGAGGAAAAGCAAGTAGTAATCCTAGGGATTCCCACTAGCATTTGCGCAAACGTTGCATAAATATTTGCAGCACAGTCATGGCTTCGGTCTGACAGACATTTCGGGAGTTCGGTGGTTCGACTCCGGGCAGGCCGCAATCGAAAGGAAGCAAGCATGATTACCTACCTCAAGCGTGGCCGCAGCGTCGAGCAGAAAACCAGCGATGCCGTGCAAGTGCGGGATACCGTTACCGGCATCCTGGAAGCCGTGGCGCAGCGCGGCGATGCCGCCGTAGCCGAACTGTCCAAAAAGTTCGACAACTGGGAGCCCGAGAGCTTTCGCCTGTCCCAGGACGAAATCCAGGCCTGCCTGCGCACTCTGTCCGACGGCCAACGCTCGGACATCGAGTTTGCCCAGGCCCAGGTGCGCCGCTTTGCGCAAATCCAGCGCGACTCCATGCACGACGTGGAAGTCGAAACCCTGCCCGGGGTGGTGCTGGGCCACAAGAACATGCCTGTCTCCAGCGTGGCCTGCTATGTGCCCGGCGGCAAGTTTCCGCTGGTGGCCTCGGCCCACATGGGTGTGGTGACGGCCAAGGTGGCAGGTGTGCCGCGCATTCTGGCCGCCTCGCCCCCCGTCAACGGCAAGCCCCACCCCGCCGTGGTCAGCGCCATGCACCTGGGTGGCGCGGACGAGATCTACACCTTCGGCGGCGTGCAGGCCATTGCGGCCATGGCCCTGGGCACCCAGACTATTGACCCTGTCGCCATGGTCGTCGGCCCCGGCAACGCCTATGTGGCCGAAGCCAAGCGCCAGTTGTTTGGCCGCATCGGCATTGACCTGATCGCCGGGCCTTCCGAAACCCTGGTGATTGCCGACGACAGCGTGGACGCCGAACTGTGCGCCACCGACCTGCTGGGTCAGGCCGAGCACGGCTACAACACGCCCGCCGTGCTGCTGACCAACTCCCGCGCGCTGGCCGAAGGCACGATCAAGGAGATCGAGCGCATCCTGCAAATCCTGCCCACGGCGGCGACGGCCAGCGTGTCCTGGCGTGACTACGGCGAGGTGATCGTCTGCGACACGCTGGAGGAAATGGTGCAGGAGGCTGACCGCATCGCCTCCGAGCATGTACAGGTGATGACGCGCGACCCAGACTACTTTCTCAACAACATGCGCAACTACGGCGCACTGTTCTTGGGCGCACGCACTAACGTGGCCTATGGCGACAAGGTCATCGGCACCAACCACACCCTGCCCACGGGCAAGGCCGCCCAATACACCGGCGGCCTGTGGGTTGGCAAGTTTATCAAGACCTGTACCTACCAGCGCGTGCTGACCGACGAAGCCAGCGCCCTGATCGGCTCCTACTGCTCGCGTCTGTGCGCCATCGAAGGGATGATCGCCCACGGTGAGCAGGCCAACATCCGCGTGCGCCGCTACGGCGGGGTGGACGTGCCCTACGCAGGCGTGGCCGAACAGCGCTGATGCCCTGGAGACCGGTGGTTGTCACCAACCATCGGCAACGAGAAAAGAAAAAAGAAGCACGCGCCAAACTGCGGGACTGAGGGCCTGCCAGCGTGCCCAACCCTTGTCCGCCAAGCGCGACCGAAACGTGACCACTGCAAGCCTTCTCCGCGCAACGGGAAGGCGCTAACACCAAACGCTGGCTGCGTCCTGGCGCTCTGTTGAGCGCAACCACGCCTGCCCGCTATACCCAACGAAGGAGACCGTCATGAGCGACAACGCAATGACACCAGACCAAGTCCGTCGAAATTCCCTGAAATCCGGGACGATCGGCGCCATTGTCGAGTGGTACGAATACACCATCTACGGGACGACCGCCGCGCTCGTCTTCGGGCACCTGTTCTTTCCGAACCTGCCTGGAGCGGTCGGTCAGATCGTGGCGCTGGCTACCTTCGGCGTCGGCTTCCTCGCCCGTCCGGTCGGCGCCTTCGTCGCGGGCCACCTTGGCGACAAGATCGGCCGAAAGTCGACCCTGATCATGACATTCACGATCATGACCGTTGCGACCGCGCTGATCGGATTTCTGCCGACATACACCACGATCGGTGTGGCCGCACCGTTGCTGCTATGCGCGCTGCGGCTCGCCCAGGGCTTCGCCGTCGGTGGGGAGTGGGGTGGCGCCGCGATCGTAGCCGTCGAGAACGCCCCCCGAGAGAAGCGGGGATTTTTCGGCTCCTGGCCGCAGACCGGTGTCTCCGCCGGGCTGCTGCTCGGCACGGTGATGGTGTCACTCTCCTCGTGGATCTCGGGTGACGCCTTTGACACCTGGGGTTGGCGTGTCCCGTTCCTGTTCGCGATTCCGCTGGCGTTGATCGGCATGTACATCCGGTTGCGTGCGACCGAGAGCCCGGCCTTCCTCGCCGAGAAGGCGAAGATGGAGGCCGAGCTGGAACATCGCAAGGCGCCCGCCGTCGTGTTGTTCCGCGACTACAAGAAGCCGTTGCTGATCGCCATCTTCGCGCGGTTCGCCGAGGCCGGGAACTACTACCTGTTCACCACGTTCGTATTGTCTTTCGTGACAACGACTCTCGGTGCTCCGCGCAGCTACGGCCTAGCCGCCTCGATGGTCGGCGCCGCCGCCAACATCATCATGATCCCGATCTTCGGAAGGCTGTCCGACCGCATCGGCCGGCCCAAGATCTTCCTGATCGGCGCGACCTTGATCGCCGTCACCGCCTGGCCGATCTTCGCTCTGGTAGGCACCGGTCAACTCTGGGCCGTGGTCGCCGGCGTCACGCTGTTCATGGCCCTGGGGCATGCGATGGTCTACGCACCGCTGCCCGCGCTGTACTGCGAGATGTTCCCGACGGCCGTCCGCTACACCGGCATCTCCGTCGGCTACCAGATGGCCTCGATCATCCTCGCGAGCTTCACTCCGGCGCTGGCGGCCGCGATGGTCTTATGGAGCAACGGCAGCCTGTGGATGGTGACGGTGTTCGCGATTGCCACGACGCTGGTCGCGATGGTCGCGGTGTCGTTTGCTCCGGACCGCCGACACCTCGAGCTGGACGAAGTCGCCCTGCTTCCCGACAGCGACGCAACACCAAATCTCACCGACTCCCAGCGGTTACGCCGCAGTCCGTGACTACTCCGAGAAGTTCGACGGAAAGTTTCCGGCTGAGTTCGGAGGCGATCGAGAAGATCGCCCACGGCGAAAAGACCAACATCCGCGTGCGCCGCTATGGGCGCGTGGATGTGCCTTACGCAGGCGTTGTTGCAGTTCACGGCGGCAGCCGGTACGGCCGAGGCCGCCGTGCGCGTGCGCCTGTCGCAGTCGCAGACGGTGCACGCGCTGGCGCGCATGAAAAGCGGCAAGCTGCTCGCGGCCAGCCATGCAGTGACGGTGGCCGCCAGCGGCTGCTGCATGTGAGGACGACCCCATGAACCAGAAACCACCCCGCGTCTGGATCAGCAACGCCAGCCCCAAGAAGGGCGAGGTGCTGCGCGTGCGCGCGCAGATCGAACACGTGATGGAAAGCGGTCTGCGCCAAGACGAGGCCGGCAAGATCCGCCCGCGCAACATCGTCACGCGCTTCGAGGCACACCTGGGCACGGCCCTGCTGTTCGCCTGGGAGCCAGGCATTTCCATCTCGCAGAACCCCTACATCGAGTTCACCTTTCTCGCACGCGAGAGCGGCGAGCTGCGCCTGCACTGGAAGGACGACACAGGCCAGACGGCGAGCGCCAGCAAGGCCATCAGCGTCGGCTGATCTTTAAAGAAAATAAGCTGCCAGCGCTTATCCAGAAAGCGCTGGCAGCTATCAATTTAAAAGCATCAACGCCTGAACTTGCCGTTCGCCGCGACAATGGACAGGTCGGCGTACTCTAGTCCCGAATGCCGGGCCGGGGTGTACTCCAGCGCCAGACCACCCAGGTCGTAGCGCCCCAGGGTGTCCAGCGCCTGGTGCAGGCTGGCCCGTGTGATGCGGGGCGCCGCGCGGCGCAGGCCTTCGACCAGTACCTTGGCGGCGGCGAAGCCTTCCAGCATGGCCGGGCTCACATCGTCCAGCTCATCCCCAGCGTGGCCTACACCGACCCCGAAGTGGCCTGGGTGGGGCTCACCGAAGACCAGGCCAAGGCCCAGGGCATCAAGGTCAAGAAGGGCCTGTTCCCCTGGACCGCCTCCGGCCGCGCCATCGCCAACGGCCGCGACGAAGGCTTCACCAAGCTGCTGTTCGACGACAGCCCCGAAGCAGGATCAGGAGACGGCCATGCTGGCCGGGGCCACGGCAAGATCCTGGGCGGCGGCATGGTCGGCACGCATGCGGGCGACATAATCGGCGAGATCGCCCTGGCCATCGAGATGGGTGCGGACGCTGTCGACATCGGCAAGACCATCCACCCGCATCCGACGCTGGGCGAGAGCATCGGCATGGCGGCGGAAGTGGCGCATGGCAGCTGCACGGATGTGCCGCCTGCGCGCAAGTAAGTCCGCAGCCAAGCTACCCTGACAAGGCCCGAACTGGCGACGGTTCGGGCCTTGTGCTTTGCGTACCCAAACAATCGCCGCAGAATACTGTGCATTTGTAAGGGGTATCCTTTTAGCTCCATAAGCATCAAACCACTGGATGAATGTCCAGCATATTAGCTTGTTTTAACCATGTCTCGATATGTATAGGGATCAGTCTGCATAGACTGCTGCAGTAGGCGATAAAAAAGCAAGCCACGAAAGCTGGATGTTCGCCTGTTGAAGCGAAAGACTGCGTATTCCAGCGATCGTGACCACTCAATTTGACAGATCGTGACCAGTAGCTT